>NZ_BAAGPM010000014.1:0-827948 GCF_054784135.1 Kribbella swartbergensis | reverse complement strand
AGACCGGCGCCGTCCAGGCGGTCGACGGTCTGACCTTCAACGTGACCCGCGGCGAGACGTTGTCGCTGGTAGGCGAGTCCGGCTGTGGGAAGACGACCACCGGCCGGCTGCTGACCCGGCTGCTCGAGCCGACGTCCGGCCGGATCGTCTTCGAGGGCAGGGACATCAGTCACCTGAGCGAAGGCAAGATGCGCCCGCTGCGCCGCGACGTGCAGATGATCTTCCAGGACCCGTACGGCTCGCTGAACCCGCGGCACACCGTCGGCAAGATCGTCGGCGCGCCGTACCGGCTGCAGAATGTGAAGACCGAGCACGGGGTGAAGCGGGCCGTGCAGGAGCTGCTCGAGCTCGTCGGCCTGAGCCCGGAGCACTACAACCGCTACCCGCACGAGTTCTCCGGCGGCCAGCGTCAGCGCATCGGCATCGCCCGCACCCTCGCTCTCCGGCCGAAGCTGATCGTGGCCGACGAGCCGGTGTCGGCGCTGGACGTGTCGATCCAGGCCCAGGTCGTCAACCTGCTCGAGGACCTGCAGGAAGAGTTCGACCTGACCTACGTGATGATCGCTCACGACCTGTCCGTCGTACGGCACGTCTCCGACCGGGTCGCGGTCATGTACCTCGGCAAGATCGTCGAACTGGCCGACCGGGTGGACCTGTACGAGAAGCCGATGCACCCCTACACGGTCGCGCTGCTCTCGGCCGTCCCGGTCCCGGACACCAAGCGCAAGGCCAAGCAGGAACGCATCCGCCTCCAAGGCGACGTCCCCAGCCCCATCAACCCGCCTCCGGCCTGCCGCTTCCACACCCGCTGCTGGAAAGCCCAAGACATCTGCAAAACCATCGAACCCCCGCTGGTCGAGCTGGCCCCGGGCCACCGCAGCGCCTGCCACTTCCCGGAGAACGCCTCCCCGGACCAGGAGGCCACTGCGCAGGCCGCCGCCAAGGAGGACCCAGCAGCCACCAGGCAAGACCCGGTCAGCTGAACAGGTCGTAAATCGGGCTGCCGGCCGGAACGGCGAAGGGCGTCGTGCGCGGCGGTGTCGCGCTGAACGTGAAGCTGGAGAAGGCGGGCGCTACGGCGTCGGCACCCAGACGCGAGCGCAACTTCTTCAGCGCATCGGAGACCTGACTCTTCACCGTGCCGACGGAGCAGCCGAGAACCTCGGCCGTCTGGACCTCGGTCAGGTCTTCGTAGTACCGCAGTACGAGCGCCGCCCGTTGTCGCGGCGGCAGTCTCTGGAGCTCGTGCCACAACCAGATCCGCACGGTCGCGTCATCCGTGTCCACGGCCCGATCGGGTACGTCGTCGTTGGGTCGTTCGGCCCACCAAGACGTACGCCGCCACCAGCCGATCGCGGTGTTGGTGATCACGCGGCGTGTGTAGGCCTCCGCGTTGGCAGGGGTCACGCACGCGCCGCCGCCCGGTGTACGTCTTGACCAACGCCTCCTGGACGAGGTCCTCCGCCAGGCCGCGCTCGCCGGCCAGCAGGTAGGCGTAGCGGTACGGGGCGCCATGCCTGCTGGTCGCGAATTCCGCGAGCTCGGCGGAGTCGGCCATCGGATCCCCTCGGTCGGCCGGTTGGGTCGATCTACCCACCCTGATGGGAGGACGCCGCCAAAAGGTTGGGTGTTGCGTCGTAGAGCAGCCGCGCGATCAGGGTATGGCCGGCCGCGTTGGGGTGGTCACCGTCGGAGGCCAGGAGGGTGGTGACGTCGGCCGGGCTGTCTTCAAAGGGCGTGTAGATGTCGACGTACGTCGCGTCGCCGGTCCGGGCCGCGGCCGCGATGACTGAGTTGACCCGCAGGGTCAGCCGGTCGGTCGCGGCGCGTCCGGTCGCGGGGAAGGCACGGCGCGCGACCTCGCCGTCCTCGAAGACGTTCCAGTAGCCGGTGACCAGGATGGTGATCGGTAGTCTGCCGCGCAGGGTGTGGACGCGCGTGAGGATGCGCTGAATGTTGCTGGTGAGTCGCGCGAGCTCCTCGGCGACGCAGTCGGTGGGGCACTGGCCGCTGGTGACGTTGGCGTGGTGGTCGCCGAAGTCGTTGGCGCCGATCGTGATCAGTACGACGTCGGCTGTGCCGGTCGCGCGTTCGGTGCGGGAGTCCGGCCGGTCGAGCTGGTTGAGGAGGTCGGTCGAGTCCTGGCCGCCGAGGCCCAGATTGGTGACTGATACGGCGGCCCCGGTCCGGTCATGCAGGAGATCGCCGTACACGCTGGGGAAGGCGACGCAGCCGCAGTTTGTGCCGGAGCTGACGGAGTCTCCGAGGGCGACGACGTGGAGTTGCCCAGTGGTCTGCAGGGCTGCGGGCACCGCGCTGCTGCCGGCCTCCGCACCGCCACCCGCCAGGGCAACGAGTGCGATGAGGAGCAGCGCGGTGGTGAACCGTCGCAGTCTGGAGATCACGCCGGTTTGGAAGACCTCGCTTCGGGGTGGACGGTGAGCTCGTTCGCGAGCCATGGATAGGCGGTGGCGAAGGCGGGTCCCGCGAACTGCCAAACGTGGGAGCCGGGCGAGATCTCGACCCGGGACCAGATCCCCACCTTGGCCGCCGCCTGGGACAGTTCCTCGGCCTCGTGCTGGTGGCGGATCTCCGACGTACTGGTGAGGAAGAGGCCGTTGACGTCGGGGTACGGCCCGTGGGCGCGCATCACCAGGAGCGGTTCGTTCGCCTTCTCGGCGGCCACGTTGCCGCCGTACAGGTCGCGCAGGGTCTGGGCCCCGTCGCCGCTGTTCGGGAACAGGTCACCGGAGATGTCGATGAAGTGGGTGAAGGTCGCAGGGTGCTCGACGACCAGGTCGAGAGCGCACGTGCCGCCCATCGAGAAGCCCGCGACCGCCCACTGCCGTGGATCCCGGGACGCGCCGAACGTGTTCTCGATGAAGTGCGGGATGTCCTCGTCGAGGTGGTCGGCGGAGTTGCCGCGCGGGCCGTTCACGCATTCGGTGTCGTTGTCGAACTTCGCGATCGGGTCGGTGAAGACCAGGATGGGTGCGTATCCGTGGTGACGGCGTGCGTACGCGTCGGACACCTGTACGGCGTTGCCGAGGCGCACCCAGTCACCCGGAGCGCCGCGCTCGCCGCCGATCATCTCCACGACCGGCAGTGCCGGCCGATGCGGGCTCCGGAACCAGATCGGCGGCAGGTAGACCAGCTCCTGCCGGTGCCGGAACGCGCTGTACGCCGGTGGGATGTTCACCGCGACCAGCCGTCCGGCCGGCGGCAGCTTCCCGGTGCCGGCGTCGTGGGCCAGCCCCGACATGGACAGCTGGCCAGGAAGGGGCGTGTCGGTCCAGTCGTTCACCGCTGAGTCGATGGTCGGGTAGTAGCCGACGAACTGGTTGATCTGGTTGGCGCACACCAGCGCCGCGAGCCCGATCGCGACGACCGCCGTTCCACGCCGCCACCACCGCGCGGTCCGCCACCCGACGGCTAGCACGATCAGCGCGGCCAGGCCGACCCCGAACCACACCCACACCCTGAACGGCAGCGGATCAGTGAGCCCGACCCAGCGGGCCCCGGAGTACGCCGCGATCAGCGTGCCCAGCGCGGCCCCAACCGCGATCAGTGGCACCGACCGCGACCGCCACGGCCGGTCCCGCCACCCCACCGCCACCAACAGCGCCGTGGCGGCGACGACGTCCAGCACTACCGGAAACCAACCCCCGAGCAGCGACACGTTCACCCGATACCTCCAGAAGTCGATAGACCCAAATCCCAGACGCCGACGTCCACCGACTGGTTGGCACGGGCGACTCAGGTCTCGCCGGGGGGCCAGGCTGAACCTGGCGTCTTCGTGGGCCGGGAGATCACCGAGTGTCGTAGCGTCCGGCGATCCCAGTCGTTCGACAATGTCGAACGACGAGCGTTGTGCCGCCTCGCGATCGCTCTTAGATTCCAGCCAGCCGTGGTCGTCACGGTGTGGAAGGGAGGCTAAGGCATGGCTACGACCGAAGCGGTCAAAGCGAAGACCCTTCTGGGGGAGTGCTCCGCCGAACTCGCGGGCACGTTCATCCTGATCCTGTTCGGCTGCGGTGTGGTGGCGCAGGTGGTGGCCGGGGGAGAGGGACTCGGGGACCACGACTCCATCGCCTGGGCGTGGGGTATCGGCGTGACCCTGGGCATCTACACCGCGGGCCGGATGACCGGCGCGCACCTGAACCCGGCCGTGACGATCGCGCTGGCGGCGTTCCGCGGGTTCAGCTGGAAGAAGGTGCTGCCGTACTCGGTGGCGCAGTTCCTCGGGGCGTTCCTGGCGGCGCTCGTGGTTCGCTGGAACTACACCGAGGCACTGAACAAGTTCGACCCCGGGCTCACGATCAAGAGCCAGGGCGTGTTCTCGACCCTGCCGGGCAACGGCAGCCTGGATCTCGGCGTCGGGATGTGGGACGGCTTCCGGGACCAGATCATCGGTACGGCGATCCTGATGTTCCTGATCCTGGCGATCGTCGACCTGCGCAACACGTCGCCGGCGGCCAACCTGGCGCCGTTCATCGTCGGCCTCGTGGTGGTCGGCATCGGGATGGCGTGGGGCACCAACGCCGGGTACGCGATCAACCCGGCCCGTGACTTCGGCCCCCGGCTGGCCTCCTTCTTCACCGGGTACGGCGGGGCGTTCAAGGACCAGTTCGGGGATCTCTATTTCTGGGTGCCGATCGTGGCACCGATCATCGGGGCCCTGGTCGGCGCGTTCCTGTACGACCTGCTGGTCGGCCGCAACCTGCCGATCGCCGACGAGGACGAGGAACCGGGCCGGATCCCCGAGGAGAAGGCAGCATGACCCTGAGCACGCTTTGTGAGGAGAGGACTTTCCATGGCTGACTTCGTCGGTGCCGTCGACCAGGGCACCACGAGCACCCGCTTCATGATCTTCGACCACTCCGGCAACGAGGTGGGGATCCACCAGCTGGAGCACGAGCAGATCCTGCCGCAGGCCGGCTGGGTCGAGCACAACCCGGTGGAGATCTGGGAGCGGACCAGCTCGGTGATCCGGACCGCGATGAACGCGCAGGGTCTGCAGGCCAGTGACCTGGCCGCGCTCGGGATCACCAACCAGCGCGAGACCGCGGTGGTCTGGAACCGCAGGACCGGGCGGCCGTACTACAACGCGATCGTCTGGCAGGACACCCGGACCGACCGGATCGCGTCCGCCCTCGAACGCGAGGGCAAGGGAGACGTGATCCGGCAGAAGGCCGGCCTGCCGCCGGCGACGTACTTCTCGGCCGGCAAGGTGCAGTGGATCCTGGAGAACGTCGACGGAGTCAGGGAGGCGGCCGAGGCCGGTGACGCGGTCTTCGGCAACACCGACACCTGGCTGCTGTGGAACCTCACCGGCGGCGTGGACGGCGGTGTGCACATCACCGACGTGACCAACGCCAGCCGGACCATGCTGATGAACCTGGAGACGCTCGACTGGGACGACGAGCTGATCTCGTTCTTCGGTATCCCGCGGCAGATGCTGCCGGAGATCCGGCCGTCGTCGGACCCGAGCAAGTACGGCGAGACGCTGGCCAACGGACCGCTCGGCGGTGTGGTGCCGCTCACCGGTGACCTCGGTGACCAGCAGGCCGCGACCGTCGGTCAGGTCTGCTTCAACCCGGGCGAGGCCAAGAACACCTACGGCACCGGCAACTTCATGCTGCTGAACACCGGCACCGAGCTGGTCCGGTCGAAGGCCGGCCTGCTCAGCACGATGTGCTACAAGTTCGGCGACGAGGCGCCGGTCTACGCGCTCGAGGGCTCGATCGCGGTGACCGGCTCGGCGGTGCAGTGGCTGCGCGACCAGCTCGGCATCATCTCCGGTGCGAGTGAGACCGAGACGCTGGCCCGGCAGGTCGCGGACAACGGCGGGGTGTACTTCGTCCCCGCGTTCTCCGGCCTGTTCGCGCCGTACTGGCGGTCCGACGCCCGGGGCGCGATCGTCGGGCTGTCCCGGTTCAACACCAACGCTCACCTGGCCCGAGCAACACTGGAAGCGATCTGCTACCAGAGCAAGGACGTCGCGGACGCGATGGAGAAGGACTCCGGGGTGAAGCTCGAGGTACTCAAGGTGGACGGCGGTGTCACCGCGAACGAGCTCTGCATGCAGTTGCAGGCGGACATCCTCGGCGTGTCGGTGAGCAAGCCGGTCGTCGCGGAGACCACCGCGCTCGGGGCGGCCTATGCGGCCGGTCTGGCGGTCGGGTTCTGGAAGAACAAGGACGAGCTGGTGCAGAACTGGAACGAGGCCAAGCGGTGGGAGCCGCAGTGGGACGACGAGCAGCGGGCCAAGGGGTACGCCGGGTGGCAGAAGGCCGTCCAGCGCACGCTCGACTGGGTCGACGTCGACTGACCAGGCCGGCTCGGTAGGCAACACAACGGAATCGGAAGGAACAGCACAGTGCGCGTAGTGGCTCTGTCGCCGCAAGCGAGGACCGAGGCCATCGACGCGATGGCCGACGGACGGGAACTGGACGTCCTGGTGATCGGTGGCGGGGTGGTCGGCGCCGGCTCGGCCCTCGACGCCGCGACCCGCGGACTGACCACCGGACTGCTGGAGGCGCGCGACTTCGCGAGCGGCACCTCCAGCCGGTCCAGCAAGTTGGTCCACGGTGGCCTTCGCTACCTGGAGATGCTCGACTTCCGACTGGTGCACGAGGCGTTGCAGGAGCGCGGCCTGCTCCTGCAACGCCTGGCGCCGCACCTGGTGAAGCCGGTGCCGTTCCTCTACCCGCTCCAGCACCGCTGGTGGGAGCGGTTCTACGCCGGTGCCGGTGTCGCCCTGTACGACGGGATGGCCTTCAGCTCCGGGCACGGCGCCGGACTGCCGCTTCACCGCCACCTGACCCGGCGTGGGGCGATGCGGCTGGTGCCGAGCCTGAAGAAGTCGGCCCTGGTCGGCGCGATCCAGTACTACGACGCCCAGGTCGACGACGCCCGGCACACCATGGAGCTGGCCCGTACGGCGGCGTCGTACGGCGCCCTGGTCGCGAACCGGGTGAAGGTCACCGGCTTCCTCCGGCAGGGTGAGCGGGTCACCGGCGTCCAGGCGAAGGACCTGGAGACCGGCCGCGAGTTCGAGGTCCGGGCCAAGCAGGTCGTCAACGCGACGGGGGTGTGGACCGACGACACCCAGGCGATGGTCGGCGAGCGCGGGCAGTACCACGTCCGCGCCTCGAAGGGCATTCACCTGGTCGTCCCGAAGGACCGGATCCAGTCCAGCACCGGGATGATCCTGCGGACCGAGAAGTCCGTGCTGTTCATCATCCCGTGGGGCCGGCACTGGCTGATCGGCACCACCGACACCGACTGGAACCTGGACAAGGCCCACCCGGCGGCGACCAGCAAGGACATCGAGTACCTGCTCGACCACGTGAACGCGGTCCTCACCACGCCGCTGACCCGCGAGGACGTCGAGGGTGTGTACGCCGGCCTGCGCCCGCTGCTCGCCGGCGAGTCGGAGAGCACGTCGAAGCTGTCCCGCGAGCACGTCGTCGCGCACGCCGCGCCGGGGCTCGTGGTGGTTGCCGGCGGCAAGTACACGACGTACCGGGTGATGGCCAAGGACGCGATCGACGCGGTCGCCAACGCCCTCGACGGGCGGGTGCCGAAGTGCACCACGAAGAACATCCCGCTGGTCGGTGCCGACGGCTACCACGCGCTGTGGAACCAGCGGCACCTGATCGCCCGGCGCTCCGGCCTGCACGTGGCCCGGATCGAGCATCTGCTCAACCGGTACGGCGCCATGATCGAGGAGGTCCTGCAACTCGTCGAGGAGGACCCGTCGCTGGGTGAGCAACTGCCCGGCACGCAGGACTACCTGCAGGCGGAGATCGTGTACGCCGCCAAGGCCGAGGGCGCCCGCCACCTCGACGACGTGCTGGCCCGGCGGACCCGGATCTCGATCGAGGCCTGGGACCGTGGGGTCGGTGCCGCCGAGGCGGCGGCGCGGCTGATGGCCCCGGTGCTCGGCTGGGACGAGGCGACGATCGAGCGCGAGGTGTCGTTCTACCTGCGCCGGGTCCAGTCCGAGCGCGACTCCCAGGACCAGCCCGACGACGAGTCCGCCGACAAGGTCCGCCTCGCCGCCCCCGACATCGTGTCCCCGGCCTAGGTCCGGGCCCGACCTCTGGACGACCGCGCCCTCCCGTGGCTTACTCGAAGTGAGCCAGGGGAGGGCGGAATGGGGCCGGACGCAACGAACACGCGGACGCTGTCGGTTGCCACCGGGATCGCCGGTCTGGCCGGTCTCGTGCTGGTGGCCGGCAGCCAGGCGCTGGTGCAGGTCGGCGGTGCCGAGCCGGCCTTCGACGCTCCGGCGGAGGAGATCCTGAGCTTCTTCGAGGCCCGCAACGACACGCTGTACGCCGCCGGATCCTTCCTCGGCGTGATCGCCGCCCTGGCGCTGCTCTGGTTCTTCGCCGGTTTCTCGGTGGTGCTGCGGGACGCCGAGGGTCAGCCGGCCTGGCGCTCCGTGGTCGCCCTGGCCTCGGGGATCGTGGTCGTGGTCCCGGTGCTGAGCCCGGGCTGGGATCTGGCCGGCTTCCGCGTGGACGACGGGGTCGACGCGCAACTCGCCCGACTCGCCTTCGACCAGGGCAATCTGGGCTTCGCCAACGCGTGGCTCGGGCTGGCGAGCTTCCTGGCGGCCGCGGCCTGGATCATCCTGGCGTCTCGATCGCTGCCGTCCTGGCTCGGCTGGTGGGCCGCCGTCACGGCTGTCGGCTTCCTGGCCGGCCGCGCGTTCTGGACGACGCCGATCTGGCTGATCCCGTACGCCCTGTTCTGGGTGTGGGTCATCGTCGTCAGTGTCCAGTTGCTGCGAGGACGGTGGCGATCAGCGCCGTCCCGGGGGCAGTTCGACCACCTGGGCCGGGGGACGGACTGACCTCGGCGGCGTCGAGCGGTTCGCCGCACTCGGAGCAGCAGACAGTTGCCGTGGTCACCTTTCCGCACGTGTCGTGGGTGAATCGCATCGGCTGACCCGCGGGCGGGGTCGCGTGCCGGTCGCCCCACGCGGTGAGCGCGAGCAGGATCGGCACGAGTTCGCGGCCGGCCTCGGTCAGCCGGTAGGCGTACCGGACCGGGTTCTCCTGGTACGGCGTACGCGTGACGAGGCCGCCGTCCATCAAGGTGGCGAGCCGGTCGGTCAGCAGGTTCCGCGAGATGCCGAGGTCGGAGACGAGCTGGTCGAACCGGTCGAGACCGAGGTACAGGTCGCGCAGGACGAGGGGAGTCCACCAGTCGCCGATGATCTCCAGGGACTGGGCGAGCGAGCAGTGCATCGAGGCGAAGCTGGTGTTCCGCATGTCACCATCGTAGTCAGTTGCGTCATTGAACTCACTCTCCCTAGGCTGGGGTCATGTATCACCGGTTCGTGGCGAAGCAGGTGCGGAAGGCGTTCGCGGAGATCAGCGCCGGCAACTGGGAGGCGATGGTCGCCGGGATGGCGCCGACGTTCACCTACCGGTTCTACGGCGATCATGCGCTGGCCGGTGAGCGGCACACGCACGACGCGCTGCGGCGGTGGTGGCAGCGGTGCTTCCGGCTGCTCCCCGACACGCGGTTCGACGTGCACGACGTACTGGTCGCCGGATGGCCGTGGGACACCCGGGTTGCGACCGCGGTGACCGTCGACGTCGGTGTGGCGGACGGTTCTCGCTACCAGAACGTCGTCCACCAGTTCCTGCGGATGAAGTGGGGCAAGATCACCGAGGTGCGGACGCTGGAGGACACCGCCGTACTGGAGAAGACCCTCGACCGGCTGGCCGCCGCCGGCTTCGCGGAAGCGCACGCGGCACCGATCACGGATTGAGGCTCAGTCCTCCGGGCGGATCCAGTTGAACGTTCGCTGGACCGCGGCCTTCCAGTTCTCGTACTCGGCGGCGCGGCGGGCCGGGTCCATGTGCGGCAGCCATTGACCGGCCCGGTGCCAGTTGCTGCGCAGCCCCTCCAGGTCGGGCCAGTAGCCGACCGCCAGGCCGGCCGCGTACGCCGCGCCGAGTGAGACCGTCTCGGTCACCATCGGCCGCACCACCCGGACGTCGAGCAGATCGGCGAGGAACTGCATCAGCAGGTTGTTCGCCGTCATCCCGCCGTCGACCTTCAGCGCGGTCAGTTCGATCCCGGAGTCGGCGTTCATCGCGTCGACCACCTCGAGCGTCTGGAACGCCGTCGCCTCCAGCACCGCCCGGGCCAGATGGCCCTTGGTGATGTAACCGGTCAGTCCCGCGATCACGCCACGGGCCTCGCTGCGCCAGTGCGGCGCGAACAGCCCGGAGAAGGCGGGCACGATGTACGCGCCGCCGTTGTCCTCGACCGTCCGGGCGAGCGTCTCGATCTCGGCCGCGGTGTGGATCAGCCCGAGCCCGTCGCGGAACCACTGCACCAGCGACCCGGTCACCGCCATCGAGCCTTCCAGCGCGTACGACGCCGGCTCGTCGCCGATCTGATAGGCCACCGTGGTGAGCATGCCGTGCTTCGACCGGACGATCTCCTGGCCGGTGTGCAGCAGCAGGAACGAGCCGGTGCCGTAGGTGCACTTCGCCTCACCCGCGCTGAAGCAGGTCTGGCCGAACAGCGCAGCCTGCTGGTCCCCGAGCGCCGCCCCGATCCGGACCCCGGGCAACACCTCGGTCGCGGTCGCGAACACACCGGAGGAGGGGCGGATCTCCGGCAGGATCCCCCGGGGTACGTCGAACGCCTGCAGCAGCGTCTCGTCCCACTGCAGCGTCTCGATGTTCATCAGCATCGTGCGGCTGGCGTTGGTCACGTCCGTGACGTGCAGGCCGCCGTTCACGCCGCCGGTGAAGTTCCAGATCAGCCAGGTCTCCATCGTGCCGAACAGCACCTCGCCGCGTTCGGCGCGCTGCCGCAGCCCAGGCGTGTGGTCGAGCATCCACCGGATCCTCGGTGCGGAGAAGTACGTCGTCAGCGGCAGCCCGCACAGATCGGCGAACCGGTCCGGGCCCTCGTCGCCGGCCAGTTCGGTCACCAGGCGATCGGTCCGGGTGTCCTGCCAGACCACCGCGTGCCCGATCGGACGGCCGGTCCGGCGGTCCCAGAGCAGACTGGTCTCGCGCTGGTTGGTGATGCCGATGGCAACGATCTGGGACGGTTCGGCGCCGATCTGCCGGACCGCGGCCGGGACCACCCGGGTCACGTTCCGCCAGATCTCCGCGGCGTCGTGCTCGACCCAGCCCGGCCGCGGGAACAGTTGCCGGTGCTCCCGCTGCGCGACCGAGACGAGCCGGCCGCGCCGGTCGAACAGAATGCACCGCGACGAGTTCGTCCCCTGGTCCACTGCCGCCACGTACTGCTCAGCCATGACTGCACCCCCGGCGAACCGTCACCTGTCCTCCCGCAGGTCGCGGCCGATGGCCTCGGCGGTGGCCCGGACCATGCCGACCAGGTCGGCGCGATGACGCAGCCGGCTGTCGCAGATGCGCTCGATCCGGCCGGTCATCCCGACCGCGCCGACCACGAGTCCGCCGAGCCCCCGGATCGGCGCCGCGATACTGGCCGTCTCGACCGTGTACTCCTCGCACTCACCGGCCCAGCCCCTGGCCCGGACCGCGGCCAGTTCCTCGGCCAGGCGCGCCGGGTCGACGATCGTCCTGGTGGTGTAGGCCTCCAGCGTGGACGGGCGGGCGGCTCCGCTGGTGTCGAACGCCAGCACGGCCTTGCCGAGGGCGCAGGCGTGCGGCGGGAGCGTCGTACCGACGTCGAGGTCCTGGTCGCTGTCGTCGGGGCGGAAGACGTGGTGGACGACCACCACCTTGCCCTCGACCAGCCTGCCGACGCGGACCACCTCGCCGCTGCGGGAGGCGAGCGAATCGGCCCAGTTGATCGCGCGGCTGCGGAGTTCGTTCGGGTCCAGGTAGGTCTCCCCGAGCCGGCCGAAGGCGTCGCTCAGGTGGTAGTGCGCGCCGCTGTGGTCCTGCTCGACGAACCCGACCTGGTGCAGGGTCCGGAGGATCCCGTGCACGGTCGTCTTCGGCAGCCCGAGCGCGTGTCCGACGTCGGCGACCCCGAGCCCGTCGGGCGCGGCCGCGAGCAGTCGCAGCACAGCGGCAGCCCGCTCGATGGACTGCACAGTGCCCGGCACAGTGGCAGGCTACCTGTGAACCTGGAGGTTTGCCTCACCTCACGTCGGGCGAATGCCTTTACTCCGTGGCGATTGCTCGCAGGACGTCGAGGCGGGCGGCCCGGCGTGCGGGCCACACCGCGGCCAGTACGCCGACGGCACCGGCAAGCAGTACGGCGAGCAGCAACTGCAGCACCGGGATGTCCAGCACACCGAGACCGTTGTCGACCATGACCCGCTGCACCGACGCGGCGAACAGCACACCGATCACCAGTCCCGCCAACGCACCGAGCAGCGAGATCGCAATCGACTCGACCCGCAGCATCCGGCTCAGCTGCGGCCGGTCCATCCCGATCGCGCGCAGCAACCCGATCTCCCGGGTGCGCTCAACCACCCCGAGCGCCAGCGTGTTCACGATGCCGAGAATCGCGATCAGGATCGCCAGCGCCAGCAGCATGCCGATCACGCCGAGTGCGACGTTGACCGGGCCGCGGGCATCGGCGACGTACGCCTGCTGGTCCCGGACCTGGATCGTCGGGTAGTCCTTCAATTCCCCGAGGATCGCCTGCCCGGCCTGTGTCGCGTCGGTGCCCCGCGCGACGTCCACGTACAGCACCGAATCGGTCGGTGCCCCGCTGATCGCGTCGTACGCCGGGAGCGAGAGGACGACCGCGTTGAGCTGCCGGTTCGGGGCGAGGATGCCGCCGACGGTGAGTCGGTGTTCGCCCGTGGTCGTGGTCAGGTCGAACGTGCCGCCGACCGGCAACGCGAGGGACGTGGCCAGCGTGCGGGGCACAAGCGCTTGGCCGGAGCCGAGTCCGTCGAGGGAGCCGGACTCCAACTTCACGGTGATCGGGCCGTTCAGGGTGCCGTCGCTGACGCCGCTGACCTGGACCTTCGTGTCACCGACCTTGCCCTGCTGCTGCCGGACCCGGTGGACCGACTCGACGCCGGGGACCTTGGCGATCCGGTCGGCCACCGCTGGGCTGAACGACGCCGGGTCGTCGGAGTTGACGACGAGTTCCGACGTACCGATCTCGTCGGCGATGGTCTTCTCGATGGACGCCTTGGCCGAGGCGGCGATGACGATCAGGCCGCTGATCAGGGCGACCGAGATCATCAGCGCCGACGCGGTGGCCGACGTACGGCGTGGATTGCGCTCGGCGTTGCGACGGCCCAGCGTGACGGCGGCCTTGTGGCCCAACGGCCACAGCAGAGCGCGTACGGCGTACCGGCTGACGAGCGGACTGGTCATGACGATGCCGAGCAACGTGATCGCGGCCGCGAAGGCCAGCAGGACGGCCCCAGGCAGGCCTCGGGTCTGCAGAGCGATCAGGTACAGCGTGACCGCCATCAGCAGCATGAACCCGCCGATGAGCAGCCTGACGAGCATCGAGCGCTCAGGCAGGGCGACGTCGTCGCGCAACGCGGCCATCGGCGGAAGCTTCCCCGCCCGCCGCGCCGCCGGGTACGCCGCGGCGACCGTGACGCCGATCCCGATCAGGTAGCACGCGACGACGGTGGCGGCGCTGATCTGCAGCGACGAATCGGGGATGGACAGCTCGAGCATCCGGTAGAGGAACCGGAGGCCCGCGGCGACCCCGATCCCGAGGAGCAGGCCGAGGGTCGAGCCCAGCGCACCGATCACCAGCGCCTCGACGAGAACCGTGGCGGTGACCTGGCCGCGGGACGCGCCGATCGCGCGGAGCATGGCGAGCTCCCGGGAACGCTGAGCGACCAGCATCGCGAACGTGTTGACGATCAGGAACGCGCCGACGAAGAGCGCGAGCCCGGCGAACAGCATCAGCACCGTGCTGTACCCGCCGAACGCGGTGTCGAGCGCGTTCTCCCCATCGGCCGCCACTTGCGCGGCGGTGCGGATCTTGACGGTGTCGCCGATGGTCCGGGCGATCGCCCGGCTGACGGTTTCCGGGTCGGATCCGGCGGTCACGGCCACGCCGACCGAGGTCCAGCCCGGTTGACCGAGGAGGAGTCGCTGAGCGGTCCCCGGATCGAACGTCACCAGGGGAGCGCCCGCCGCCGGGCCGGCGATGGTCGGGGTGGTGATCGCGGTCAGCTCGGCGGTCACGGCCTCCGTCGCGGTGACGACGCGGACCTGGTCGCCGACGACGTACCCTTCGCGCGTCGCGGTCGACTGGTCCAGCGCGAGCTGGGACTCACCCCACGGCGGTCTCCCGTCGAGGAGCCGGAACGGCGCCGTCCGGGCGTCCCTCGGCCAGGCGCCGCCGTACGTCGGCAGCCCGTAGGTCTCGGTGGGTTTCCCGTCCGGACCGAGGATCTGGACGTCGCTGACCAGGATCTCCGGGTTGACGCCGGCCACCCCTGGGACGGCCGCGATCCGCTCGACCGTGTCGGAGGTGAAGGTCGCCGGCCGGCCGGATCGGACGCCGACCGGGTCGACCGGGGTCACGGTGATGTCCGCCGTACTGCCGGAGAAGTTCCTCTTCAGCGCCGCCGACAGGGTGTCGGTGAAGACCATCGCGCCGCCGACGAACGCGATGCCGAGCACGACCGCGACCGTGCACAGGACGAACCGCAGCCGGTGGGCCACAACCGACCGGAGGCCGAGCTTGAACATCAGCCGGCCGTTGCCGCAGTCGCGTCGAGCCGTTTCATCGTGTCCAGCACGGACTCGGCGGTCGGGTCGAGCAGCTCGGACCGGAGCCTGCCGTCGGCGAGGAAGAGCACGCGGTCGGCGTACGACGCCGCGGCCGGGTCATGCGTCACCATGACGACGGACTGGCCGAAGTCGCGAACGGACCGGTGCAGGAACGCGAGTACGTCGGCCGACGACCGGGAGTCGAGGTTGCCGGTGGGCTCGTCGGCGAACACGACATCGGGCCCGGAGGCCAGCGCACGGGCGCAGGCGACGCGCTGCTGCTGCCCGCCGGACAGTTCGGACGGCTTGTGGCCGAGGCGATCCCTCAGGCCGGTCGTGTCGATGACGGTGTCGAGCCACTCCTGATCGGGTTTGCGGCCGGCCAGGTCGAGGGGGAGCGTGATGTTCTCCAGGGCGGTGAGGGTCGGGACCAGGTTGAACGTCTGGAACACGAACCCGATCCGGTCACGGCGCAGATGGGTCAGGTGCTTCTCGGGCAGCCGGGTGATGTCCAGGTCGCCGATGAAGACCTGCCCGTCGGTCGGCTTGTCCAACCCGGCCAGACAGTGCAGCAGCGTTGACTTCCCGGAGCCCGACGGGCCCATGATCGCGGTGAAGCGGCCCTGACCGAACTCGGCACTCACGTCGGCCAGCGCGTCCACCTGCGTCTGGCCGCTGCCGTACCGCTTCCACAATCCAACCGCCCGCACCGCCACGCTCATGCGACGAACGCTATCCACCCGGGGTTCCTCCGGCCGCACAACCCCGATGGTGGCGTCAGCCGTCGACGCCGACGAGGTCCACGCCGGCCGACTCGGCGGCGACCTCCTCGACCGAACGGTTGGGCAGTGGCGGGGGTGTGCCACCCCAGGCCGGGCAGAGCGCCTTGTGGTCGCACCACTCACAGAGCGGGCCCGGGCTCGGGCGCCAGTCGCCGGACTCGAGCGCCCGGGTGATCGCCATCCACAGCGCCGACACCTTGCGTTCACAAGCGCGCAGATCCGCCTCGTCCGGGACATAGCGGACGATCTCGCCGTTGCCGAGGTAGACCAGTTGCAGCATCGCCGGGACGACGCCGCGCAGCCGCCAGAGCACCAGCGCGTAGAACTTCATCTGGAACAGCGCCTTGGCCTCGAAGAACTCCGACGGCGAACGACCCGTCTTGTAGTCGACCACCCGGATCTCGCCGGTCGGTGCGACATCGAGCCGGTCGACGTAGCCCCGCAGTACCAGGCCGGAGTCGAGCTCGGTCTCGACGTACAGCTCCCGCTCGGCGGGCTCCAGAGCGTTCGGGTCCTCCAACGTGAAGTACTTGCCGAGCAACTGGTGCGCCTCGGCCAGCCAGCCGGCCAGCTCCTCGCCGGTCGCGTCCTCGGCGAACAGCTCGGCCACCTCGGGCTCGGCGGCCAGCACCTGCTGCCACTGCGGCTCCAGCATCTCCGCCGCCCGCTCCAGCGTCCGCTGCCCGCGCGGCAGGTCGAACAACCGCTCCAGCACGCCGTGCACGACGGTGCCCCGGACCGCCGCGGTCGACGGCTTCTCGGGCAGCCGGTCGATCACGCGGAACCGGTACTTGAGCGGGCAGCTCATGAAGTCCGCGGCTCGCGACGGTGACAGCGCCCCGCGCGGATGCCCGTGCGGATCGGCTTGGAGTGCGACGCTCATGCCAGAACACTAGGCGAGCCCACCGACACTTGGGGTGCCCACACCCCGAGCCTGTGGAAAACCTCCCAGGGAACTCCCGACGGACTTTCGGAAAACCATCGGCTCGAGTTGCCACGCTGGTCCCATGACGCCACCACCGAAGCCACCCCGTGAACACGACCTGGGCCTGGAGTACGACCTGCGCACGCTGCGCCGCCGCCGCTTCCTCGGCCTGTTCGCCGGCGCCGGCCTCGCCGCCGTCGCCGGCTGCTCGGCGGACGAGGCGGCCGATTCGCCCACCGCCGGTCCCACCTCCACGAGCCCGTCGGCCACCGCGACCTCCAGCAGTCCGTCCGCGAGTGCGACGACCGGCACGACCGATGTCGACGAGATCCCGGCGGAGACCGCCGGACCGTACCCCGGTGACGGCTCGAACGGCCCGAACGTGCTGACCGAGTCCGGCATCGTCCGCAGGGACATCACCAGGTCCTTCGGCTCCGCCTCGGGTGTCGCGACCGGCGTACCGCTGACCGTCGAACTCACCATCCTGGACGCCGCCAAGGACACGCCGCTGCCCGGCGCGGCCGTCTACCTGTGGCACTGCGACGCCGAGGGCCGCTACTCGCTCTACTCCGACGGCGCCACCGACGAGAACTATCTGCGTGGCGTCCAGGCCGCCGACGCGAGCGGCAAGGTCACCTTCACCTCGATCTTCCCGGCCGCGTACCCGGGCCGCTGGCCGCACATCCACTTCGAGGTGTACTCGAGCCTGTCCGAGGCCACCGCCGCAGGGAGGATCAGCGCCACCTCGCAGCTCGCCTTCCCGAAGGACGTCTGCGACGCCGTCTACGCCACCGACGGGTACGACGGCAGCGCACGGAACATGGAGCGGACCTCGCTGGAGGACGACAACGTGTTCGGCGAGGACGGCGGCGTCCACCAGCTCGCCACCGTCACCGGTGACAGCGGCAGCGGGTACGTCGCGAAGCTGAATGTCGGCGTGTGAGCCGGGTAGGTAGCACGGAGTTACCAGCGGGCAAGTAGCGTTGGGTCGATGCCAGAACCGCGTGATCCTCAGAGCCCCGCCCAGCCGGCCGGCCCGCCGCCGCCCGGTACCTGGGTCCTCGGCCGTGTCCGCGGGATCCGGCTGACCATGCGCTTCACCTGGCTGCCGGTGGCGATGCTGCTGGCGATCGGGTTCGCCGCGATCATCGGGCAGCAGTTCCCCTCCCTGGGCAGCTGGCGCTACCTGGCCGCGTTCGCGTTCGTGGTCGCGTTCACGGTGTCGATCCTGGTGCACGAACTGGCGCACGCGCTGATGGCGATGCGGTTCGGCATCGGGGTGTCGGAGATCAACCTGGGCTTCTTCGCGGCCGGCACGCACATCGAGGGCGAGCGGAAGTCACCACTCGAGGAATTCGCCGTCTCGGTGGTCGGCCCGATCGCCTCGCTGGTGGTCGGCGGTCTGGCCTACTTCGGCTCGCGCGGGCTCGACGAGGGCGTCGCGTACGTCGCCCTGTGGGAACTGGGTGTGGCCAACCTGATCGTCGGGGTCACCAACCTGCTGCCGGGCCTTCCGCTGGACGGCGGCTGGGTGCTCCGGGCGGCGGTCTGGAAGCTCACCGGCAACATGCACACCGGCACCATCGTGGCCGCCTGGGCGGGCCGGCTGCTGGCGATCACCGTGCTCGCGGCGCCGATCCTGCTGGAGGAGATCTGGGGCCGGCAGCCGACGATGATCGACTTCCTGATCGCGCTGGCGGTCGGGTTCTTCCTCTGGATGGGGTCGACCGCCTCGTTGATGCAGGCCCGGCTCAAGCGCAAGCTGCCCGCGCTGCAGGTCCGTACGCTGGCCCGGCGTGCGATCGCCGTCCACTCGAACACGCCGATCTCCGAGGCCGTCCGGCTGGCCGGCGAGGCGCAGGCCGGGGCGGTCGTGGTGATCGACGGCGAGGGCCGGCCGCACGCGCTGGTGTCGGAGTCCGCGGTCGCCAAGGTGGCGCCGAACCAGCGCCCGTGGACCAACGTCAGCGAGGTCGCCACCCGGATCAGCGCGGGCCACATCATCGGTGTCAACGACACCGGTGAGGAGATCCTCAAGACGCTCCGCGAGAACCCCGCCTCGGAGTACCTGGTCCTCGACGCCACCGGCTCGGTGTACGGCGTCCTCGCCACCGCCGACATCGAACAGGCCTTCCGCACCCGCTGAAGGAACCTGGGTTACGCCGAACAGGTGACGGAAAGTTAGGGTGAGCGCCTTATGGCTGAGTTGCGTGACTTCCCTGACCAGGCGTTCTCCGGTGTCCACCACGGGCCGTTGCAAGCGGGGGAGTGGATCACCCTGCAGGACTCCAAGGGCCGCCGGCACTCGGTGCTGCTGGAGAGCGGGAAGATCTTCCACACCACCAAGGGCGGGATCGCGCACGACGACCTGATCGGCGGGCCGGACGCGGTGGTGATCAAGTCCAAGGGCGGTGTGGAGTACCTCGCCCTGCGGCCCCTGATGGCCGACTACTCGGTTTCCATGCCACGCGGCGCCGCCGTGATCTACCCGAAGGACACCGCTCAGATCGTCACCATGGCCGACATCTTCCCGGGCGCGAAGGTGGTCGAGGCCGGTGCCGGGTCCGGTGCGCTGACGACCGCCCTGTTGCGCGCCGTCGGAATCCACGGCCAGGTCATCTCGTTCGAACGACGGGAGGACTTCGCGGAGGTCGCGCGGAAGAACGTGACCGGGTTCTTCGGCGGCGAGCACCCGGCCTGGCGGCTCGAGGTCGGCGACCTGGTCGAGAAGCTGAACGAGCGGGACGTGGACCGCGTCGTACTGGACATGCTGGCGCCCTGGGAGTGCGTGGACGCCGTCGCGGAGGCTCTGTCGCCGGGTGGGGTGTTCTGCGCGTACGTCGCCACCACGACCCAGCTGAGCCGTGTTGTGGAGACGCTGAGGGCACATGGCGAGTTCACTGAGCCACGGGCCTGGGAGTCGCTGGTGCGGGACTGGCACGTCGAGGGCCTGGCCGTCCGGCCGGGGCACCGGATGCAGGGCCACACCGCGTTCCTGGTGACCTCCAGGAGGATGGCTCACGGGGTCCAGGCTCCCCGGAAGAAGCGCCGTCCGGCCCCGGGAGCCTACGGCGACGACTACGCCGGGCCCCGGCGCGCGGAGACACCGCAAGACATGCCGAGAGCAACGGACTGATCCGCAACCGACACGTGATGGGATTCAGCTTGCCCAGGGAGGTTTTCTGGGTAAGGTCCATAGGGTCGAGCCCCACATGGTGAGGTGATGATCGTGGCTGGAGACGAGAGTCCTACCGCGGCAGAGCTGCGCAACCAGGTCCGGTACCTGGAAGCCGAGGTCGCAGCGCTGCGGCGTCGGCTGTTGGAGCACCCGGCGGACAGCCGGTCGCTCGAGAGCAGACTGTCCGAAACCCAAGCTTCCCTGGCGAGTGTCACCGCTCAGAACGAGCGGCTGGCCGAGACGCTGCGGGAGGCGCGAGAGAAGATCATCGCCCTGAAGGAGGAGGTCGACCGGCTGGCGCAACCGCCGTCCGGTTTCGGCACCTTCCTCGGCCGCAACGACGACGACACGCTGGACGTGTTCACCGGGGGCCGCAAGCTCCGCGTCGCGGCGAGCCCGTCGGTCGACCTGGACGCGCTGAAGCTCGGCCAGGAACTGATGCTGAACGAGGCGCTGAACGTGGTCGAGGCCTGCGAGTTCGAGGTCGTCGGCGACGTGGTGATGCTGAAGGAACTGCTGGCCGACGGCGAGCGGGCGCTGGTGATCGCGCAGGCGGACGAGGAGCGGGTGGTGCGGCTGGCGTCGCCGCTGCTCGACGTACCCCTGCGGGCCGGTGACTCGCTGCTGCTGGAGCCACGGTCCGGATATGTCTACGAGAAGATCCCGAAGTCCGAGGTCGAGGAGCTGATCCTCGAAGAGGTGCCGGACATCGACTACACCCAGATCGGCGGCCTGTCCGGCCAGATCGAGCAGATCCGGGACGCCGTCGAGCTGCCGTACCTGCACAAGGACCTGTTCCTCGAGCACGAGCTCAAGCCGCCGAAGGGCGTCCTGCTGTACGGCCCGCCGGGCTGTGGCAAGACGCTGATCGCGAAGGCGGTGGCCAACTCGCTGGCCAAGAAGGTGGCCGAGCGGACCGGGGTGGAGGGGCAGAAGTCGTTCTTCCTCAACATCAAGGGTCCGGAGCTGCTGAACAAGTACGTCGGCGAGACCGAGCGGCACATCCGGCTGGTCTTCCAGCGGGCCCGGGAGAAGGCCTCCGAGGGCATGCCGGTGATCGTGTTCTTCGACGAGATGGACTCACTGTTCCGCACCCGCGGTTCCGGGGTGTCCTCCGACGTGGAGAACACCATCGTCCCGCAGTTGCTGAGCGAGATCGACGGCGTCGAGGGCCTGGAGAACGTACTCGTCATCGGTGCCTCGAACCGTGAGGACATGATCGACCCGGCGATCCTGCGGCCGGGCCGGCTGGACGTGAAGATCAAGATCGAGCGGCCGGACGCCGAGGCGGCCCGGGACATCTTCTCGAAGTACCTGACCCCCACCCTGCCGCTGCACGCCGACGACCTGAGCGAGTTCGGCGGCGACCCGGCCGAGTGCGTCAACGCGATGATCCAGCGCGTGGTCGAGCGGATGTACACCGAGGCCGACGAGAACCGGTTCCTCGAGGTCACCTACGCCAACGGCGACAAGGAGGTCCTGTACTTCAAGGACTTCAACTCGGGCGCGATGATCCAGAACATCGTCGACCGGGCCAAGAAGATGGCGATCAAGGCCTACCTGGACGAGAACCAGAAGGGTCTGCGCGTGCAGCACCTGCTGCAGGCGTGCGTGGACGAGTTCAAGGAGAACGAGGACCTCCCGAACACCACGAACCCCGACGACTGGGCCCGCATCTCCGGCAAGAAGGGCGAGCGGATCGTCTACATCCGGACCCTGGTGTCCGGCAAGCAGGGCACCGAGCCGGGCCGCTCCATCGACACGGCCACCAACACGGGTCAGTACCTGTAACCCGCCGTACCACGACTGCCCCCGGACATCCACTGTCCGGGGGCAGTCGCTGTTGGTGGCAGGAAGGTGCAACCGGGCCCGGCGGGGCGCGGCAGCTCGCGACGATGAGGCGGCCGGCGAACAGGCCGGCGTCCGAGCTGAGGAGATTGACGATGAGGAAACCTGTGATCGTCCTGGCCGCCGCCGCGATGGTGGCCATGACCGCGGCCGGCGGGGTGGTGTGGTCCGGCCGGCTGTCGGCCACCGAGGCGGCCACCGGCGAGCTCACGCCGACGGCCGGCGCGGTGCGGGCGAGCACGAGCGACGACAACGTGCCGGCCAACGTGATCGACGACGACCTCGCGACGCGGTGGTCCGGGAAGGGCGACGGCGCCTGGCTCGAGCTGGACCTGGGCACGACGAGGACGGTGTCGGCGGTCAAGCTGGCCGTCTACAAGGGTGACGAGCGCCGGAACGACTTCGAGTTGCGGGTGCTGACCGGCGGCCGCTGGAAGACCGTGTACGACGGCGAGAGCAGCGGTACCACCACCGGACTCCAAACCTTCTCCTTCGCCGCCGTGAGCGCCTCCAAGGTCCGGTACGTCGGGCATGGGCACACCCTGGTCGACGACGACGAGCACGGGGCCTGGAACAGCCTTACCGAAGTCCAGGTATGGGGCGAGGGCGGCCCCACCCATCCGCCGACTCCGCCGACCAGCCCGCCCCGCGGCGACGTGCCGGCCAAGGTGCTGGACCTGACGAACTGGAAGGTCACCCTGCCGACCGGCGGAGACGAGAAGCCGACCGAGATCAAGCAGCCGCAGCTGGCGTCGTACACGGTCGATCCCTACTTCACGGTGAACGGCAACGCCGTCCAGTTCCGGGCGCCGGTCAACGGAGTGACGACGAGCGGGTCGAGCTACCCGCGGGCCGAACTCAGGGAGATGACCGCGAACGGGACGAAGAACGCGGCCTGGTCGTCCACCTCGGGCACGCACACGCTGACCGTGAAGGAAGCCTTCGTCAAGCTCCCGGCCGGCAAGCCGCACGTGGTCGGCGCGCAGATCCACGGCGGGGACGACGACGTGACGGTGTTCCGGCTCGAGGGCACCAAGCTCTACGTCACCGACGGGGACAACCCGCACCACAAGCTCGTCACCGGCAACTACGTGCTCGGGACGCCGTTCGAGGCGAAGTTCGTGGTGTCCGGCGGCCAGGTGAAGGCGTACTACAACGGCGTACTGCAGACGACGCTGAAGAAGTCCTTGTCGGGCGCCTACTTCAAGGCCGGGGCCTACACGCAGGCGAACTGCGAGAAGTCCTCGCCGTGCAGCGCGTCGAACTACGGCGAGGTCCACATCTTCGACCTGAAGGTCCAGCACAGCTGAAGGGTGGGACCGGGGTTTCCCCTGATTTCGGCCAGGCCGGTCCGGGCCTACCTTGCTGCTATGGCGACGGACGAGGTGCGCAAGGACCTGCGGGCTGCGGTGGCGGCGCGGCAGGAGCTGGGGCCGGAGTACGAGGCCGAGATCATCGACAGCTTCCTGGAGAAGCTGGACGCCCGCGAGGCGCAGCGCCACGGCCAGGACATCGAACTCCGCAGACAGGACCAGCTCCTGGAGGCGGCCGGCCTGAAGCGCCGCGAAGGATCGGATCCCGGCGGGCTGGCGCTGGCGATCATCTCGGTGATCGCCGCCATCCCGATCACCGCCATCGCCGCCGACCTGACCGGACTCGCCGGCATGCTGATCAGCTGGGCCGGTCTGGTGGGCATCAACTTCGCCTGGACCGCCAACCGCCGCAACTCGCGTTAGGCGGGGCCGGAGGGCAGGTCGACCAGGCTGCGGACGTACGGCCCCAGGAGGGCGGTGGTGTCCGGGACGAAGGGCCATTCGTCCAGACGCCGTACCAGCTCTTCCGGGGCCATCCAGGCGCCCCAGTCGACCTCCTCGGGCTGGTGGGTGACCGGGCCGTCCCAGACGCAGGTGTACAGGTAGGCGTGGTAGTTGGTCGACTCGTCGGCGTAGTCGCCCTCCGGGAGCTTGACCAACTCCACACCGGTGATGCCGAGTTCCTCGGCCAACTCCCGGACGACGGCGTCGTACGGGTCCTCGCCGGCGGCTATGACACCACCCGCGGAGAAGTCGTAACACGCCGGGAAGACGTCCTTCGTGGCGGTCCGGCGGTGTACGTAGATGTCGCCGGCCGGATTCCGGACCAGTACGCCGGTCGCCGCGTGCCGCAGGTTGTCCCGGCGCATCACCGACCGCGGCACCGACCCGATCACCTGATTGTCCTCGCCCAGGATGGCCACCATTTCGTCCACCCCGGCAGTTTCACACGTAACCAGGTGGACACAGCAACGGCTTTCACGCCCTCCACCGCGTAGGCTCGTTCGCATGAGTGTTCGGCGGATCATGGGGACCGAGACCGAGTTCGGCATCTCGGTCCCAGGCCAGCCCGGGGCGAACCCGATGCTGACCTCGAGCCAGGTGGTGAACGGCTACGCGCAGACGCAGCCGCTCGCCCGCAAGACGCGGTGGGACTTCGACGAGGAACACCCGTTGCGGGACGCGCGCGGCTTCGACCTGAGCCGGGAAGTGGCCGACTCCAGCCAGCTCACCGACGAGGAGACCGGCCTCGCCAACGTGATCCTCACCAACGGCGCCCGGTTGTATGTCGACCACGCCCACCCGGAGTACTCCGCACCCGAGACGACCAACCCGCGCGACTGCGTCGTCTGGGACAAGGCCGGCGAGCTGGTGATCATGGAGGGCGCCCGGCAGGCCCGGCAGATTCCCGGAGCGCCGCCGCTGAACCTCTACAAGAACAACACCGACAACAAGGGCGCGTCGTACGGTTCGCACGAGAACTACCTGATGCGCCGGTCGACCCCGTTCGCGTCGATCGTGCGGCACCTGACCCCGTTCTTCGTGAGCCGTCAGGTGGTCACCGGCGCCGGCCGGGTCGGAATCGGCCAGGACGGCACCGCGCACGGTTTCCAGATCAGCCAGCGGGCCGACTACTTCGAGGTCGAGGTCGGCCTGGAGACGACGCTGAAGCGGCCGATCATCAACACCCGCGACGAGCCGCACGCGAATCCGGACCGCTACCGCCGCCTGCACGTGATCATCGGTGACGCGAACCTGTCCGAGATCTCGACGTACCTGAAGGTCGGCACGACGAGCCTGGTGCTGGCGATGATCGAGGACGGCTGGCTGACCGACGACCTCGGCGTGGACCGCCCGGTGACCGCGCTGCACGAGGTCAGCCATGACCCCACCTGCACGCACCTGATCACCCTCAAGGACGGTCGCAAGCTGACCGCGGTCCAGCTGCAGACGGAGTACCTCGAGCAGGCCCGCAAGTACGTCGAGGACAAGTACGGCGACGACGCCGACCGGCAGACCAAGGACGTGCTGCACCGTTGGGAGCAGGTGCTCGACCAGCTCGCCACCGACCCGATGAAGCTGGCCGACCAGCTGGACTGGGTGGCGAAGCTGAAGCTGCTGCAGTCCTACCGCGACCGCGACGGCCTCGAATGGGACGACCCGAAGCTGCACCTCATCGACCTGCAGTACGCCGACCTGCGCCCGGACAAAGGCCTGTATCACAAGTTGGTCAAGGCCGGCCGGATGCAGCGGCTCGTCTCCGACGAGGAGATCCGGATGGCGGTCTCGCACCCGCCGACCGACACCAGGGCGTACTTCCGCGGCCGCTGCATGCAGCAGTACGCGCCGCAGGTCGCGGCCGCCTCGTGGGACTCGGTGATCTTCGACCTGCCGGGCAAGGAGTCGCTCCAGCGGATCCCCACCCTGGACCCGTTGCGGGGCACGAAGGCCCATGTCGGAGCGCTTTTGGACCAGTGCGACACCGCGAGTGACCTGGTTCGCACCATCACTGGGGGTGCCGCCGGGTAGGGTCGCTGTAGATGCACTCGAGGGGACGGTTGGGCGTCTCCTCTTGCAGCGGTTCTAGGAGGTGTGTGCCATGGCGAAGGACGGCGGGCAGCAGCACAAGCAGCCGAAGCGTTCGACGACCGAGGAAGAGATCGAGCAGGTCGAGACGTCCGAGGACGTCGCCGAGCGCAAGGAGCGGCTCGACGAGGACGTCGACTCGATCCTGGACGAGATCGACGAGGTGCTCGAGGAGAACGCCGAGGAGTTCGTCCGCGGGTTCGTGCAAAAGGGTGGGGAGTGAACCGCTCGATGACATTCGATGCCTCCGGCCGGTTGCCGGAAGCCTTTCTGACCCCAGGCGGCACGTCCTTCATGGACTTCCTGGCCGGGCACGCGCCCGACCTGCTGCCGGGACGGCGCAGCCTGGGGTCGGCCGATTTTTCCGACGACGTTCCGCACGGTACGACGATCGTCGCGGCCACCTTCCCCGGTGGCGTGGTGATGGCCGGCGACCGGCGGGCCACGATGGGCAACATCATCGCCCAGCGTGACATCGAGAAGGTGTTCCCGGCCGACGAGTACTCCGCGGTCGCGTTCGCGGGCTCGGCCGGGTTCGGGCTGGAGATGGTCCGGCTGTTCCAGGTGGAGCTGGAGCACTACGAGAAGCTCGAGGGGACCACGCTCAGCCTGGACGGCAAGGCCAACCGGCTGAGCGCGCTGATCCGGGGCAACCTGGCGATGGCGATGCAGGGACTGGCCGTGGTGCCGCTGTTCGCGGGCTACGACCCCGACATCAAGGGCGGCCGGATCTTCTCCTACGACCCGACCGGCGGGCGGTACGAGGAGACCCACTTCCACAGCGTCGGCTCGGGTTCGCTGTTCGCCCGCGGCGCGCTGAAGAAGCTGTACCGCGACGACCTGTCCGCGACCGACTGCGTCACGGTGACCATCCAGTCGCTGATCGACGCGGCCGACGACGACTCCGCGACCGGCGGGCCGGACATGCTCCGGCGGATCTTCCCGGTGGTCGGCGTGGTCACCGCGGACGGCTACCAGCGGCTGCCGGAGGACGAGGTCGCGGACATCGTCGACCGCGCCTGGGCCGAGCGGCACAATCGCCCCGACGGCCCGGCCTCGGCGTCCCTGACCTGACCTGATCCCGATCGAATAGAGGACGACACCTTCGATGAGCGTTCCGTTCTACGTCTCGCCCGAACAGCTGATGCGGGACCGGGCCGACTTCGCCCGGAAGGGCATCGCCAAGGGCCGCAGCGCGATCGCGCTGCAGTACGCCGACGGCATCCTGTTCGTCGCGGAGAACCGCTCGCCGGCGCTGCACAAGGTGGCCGAGATCTACGACCGGATGGCGTTCGCCGCGGTCGGCCGGTACAACGAGTTCGAGAACCTGCGGATCGCCGGCGTGCGACTGGCCGACATGCGCGGGTACTCCTACGACCGGCGTGACGTGACCGGCCGAGCGCTCGCCAACGCCTACGCGCAGACGCTGGGCGCGATCTTCTCCTCCGGCGGCGAGAAGCCGCTCGAGGTGGAGATCCTGGTCGCCGAGATCGGTGCGAACAGCGCCGAGGACCAGATCTACCGGCTCACCTACGACGGCTCGATCGCGGACGTCCGCGGGTACGCCGTGATGGGCGGCCCGGCCGAGCAGGTCGCGGACTACGTCGGCGAGCACTACAAGGAGGGCATCTCGCTGGCAGGCGCGCTCCGGCTGGCGGTGGACGCGCTCGGGCACGACAGCAACGAGGTCCGGCAGCTCACCCCGGACCAGCTCGAGGTCGCGGTGCTGGACCGGACCCGGACCCAGGCTCGCAAGTTCAAGCGGATCTCGGAGGAGACCCTGGCGCGCATCCTGTCCGAGTCCCGCCCGGACACCACGCCCACCGAGCCCGCGGCCGCGACGCCGGACGCGGACGGCAGCGCGAAGGCAGCCGACGACACCCCGGTCGCCCCACCGCAGGACGACGTACCGGTCGCCCCACCGGAAGACCCGGACGACAACCGCCCCCTGTGACCAACAGCTCGCCAAACCCCAACCCGGCCGCCGCGGACCCCCCGTCCCCGGCGGCCGGTCCGGTCCCACCAGGCATCAGCCGTGTGGTGGGGGATGTGCGGGGTGGGGATCCTGGGGAATGGGTGTTGGTGGGGGAGCGGGTGGGGTTTGACGGGTTTTTGAGCGTGAGGCGGCGGCGGTATCGGTTGCCGGATGGGCGTGAGGTCGACTGGGACGTGTTCGGGCCGAAGACGTCGTCGGGGATCACGTCCGGGATCACCGTTCTGCCGGTGACGCCGGAAGGGAAGATTGTGACGATCCGGATCTTCCGGCCGGGCCCGGACCGGGTGGTCACGAACCTGCCGGGTGGGCTGGTCGAGCCGGGCGAGGATCCGGCCGTGGCCGGGGTCCGTGAGCTCGAGGAGGAGACCGGCTACACGTGCGAGTCGTTCGAGGTCGTGACCTGGAGCTGGGCGGCGGCGTCCTCGATCTACCGCAAGTACATCGGCATCGCCCGCGGCTGCCGGCCGGACGGTCGCCAGGCGCTCGACGAGTTCGAGGACTGTGTACCGGTCGAGCTGACCGTCGAGCAGTTCCGGGCCGAGTTGCGCACACCCGGCGCGATGACCGGCGTCGACGCCGCCTACCTGGCCCTCGACCACGCGAGAATGCTTTGACTGGAACTGGTCACGCCAGGCGCTTGACGAACAGGTCTGCGCACTGAGTGGATGGGAGCTGCAAGCGCCTTCCGCCCGAGGAGTTGCCCATGCGCCGAAGCCTGATCGTCCTGTTCGCACTCGTCGTCCACACCTTGTCCGTCCCGGTCGCCACGGCCGGTCCCACGAAAGAGGTGGCGCCGTTGTCGCCGGAGCCTCAACAGACCAGCACCCGCCCGGACGGGTTCGACCTGGGCAAGACCGTCGGGCTGGTGCACGGCCCGACCACCGATCCCGACGCCGAGCGCGTCGTCCGCGAGACGCTCGCGCGGGCCGGCGTACGGACGGTCGACGATGGACCGGCGGCGGTGACGATCTGGCTGGGTGGTAGCGACGAGGCGCTGCGCGAGTTGGACGTCGAGCCCGCCGACGGGCTGCCGGCCGAAGGGTATGTGCTCGCGATCGGCCGGAAGCACGTCGTCCTCGACGGCGTCGACACCGACGGGACGTACTACGCCGCACGCACGTTCGAGCAGGTTGTCGAGGGCAACCGGGTCGACGGCGTCGAGATCCGCGACTGGCCGACGATGCGCTACCGCGGCTCGATCGAGGGGTTCTACGGCACGCCGTGGTCGCACGCCGACCGGCTCGACCACATCGACTACCTCGGCGCGCACCGGATGAACACCTACGAGTACGCGCCCAAGGACGACCCGTACCACCGGGAGCGGTGGCGCGACCCGTACCCGGCCGACAAGCTGGCCGAACTCGGTGAGCTGATCGACCGGGCCAGGAGCAACAAGGTCGACTTCACCTTCGCGCTCTCACCCGGCCTGTCGATCTGCTACACGTCCGACAGCGACTACCGGACGCTGATCGCCAAGTTCGAGGCGCTCTACGCGCTGGGCGCGCGGGCCTTCAACGTGCCGCTCGACGACATCGACTACAACACCTGGCACTGCCCGGAGGACCGGGCGAAGTACGGCACCGGCGGCGGCGCGGCCGGTCGGGCGCAGAGCGAGTTGCTGAACCGGATCCAGCGCGAGTGGGTCGCGTCGAAGCCGGGCCTGGCGCCGCTGCAGATGGTCCCGACCGAGTACTACAACGTGTCCGAGACGCCGTACAAGAAGGCCCTGCGGGAGCAGCTCGACAGTGCGGTGGTCGTGCACTGGACCGGGATCGGGGTCGTGCCGCGCACGATCACGAGCGCACAAGCGGCCCAGGCGCGGGCGGTGTTCGGGCACGACATCCTGATCTGGGACAACTACCCGGTCAACGACTACGCGGCCGGCCGCATCCTGCTGGCCGACTACAGCGGCCGTGAGCCGGGGATCGCCGAGCACGTCGCCGGCGTGATCTCGAACCCGATGAACCAGGCCGCGGTCAGCAAGCTCGCGCTCTACTCGTTCGCCGAGCTGGGCTGGAACCCGGCCCGGTACGACGAGGAGGCCTCGTGGCACCGGGCGATCGCGGAACGCGCCGGGGGAGACCGCCGGACGATCGCGGCCCTGGAGGTCTTCGCCGACCTGAACACCTACGACTCGACGCTGCACCCGGAGAGCGCGCCGGTGCTGGCGGCCCGGACCACCGCGTTCTGGAAGACCTGGCAGGCAGGCCAGCGGGACGCGGCGATCGAAGCGATCAAGCCCTACTTCACCGCCGTCGAGAAGGCCCCCGCGCAGATTCGTGAAGGGGTGACGGACCCCGCGTTCGCCGACGAGGCCAAGGCGTGGCTCGACGCGACCGTGCTGTGGGGCCAGGCACTGCAGGAATCGCTGCGGCTCCTCGAGCAAGTGGCCGAGGGCAACGGATCGGCCGCCTGGACCAGCCGTCAGCGGATCGAGCAACTGGTCAGCCAGGCGAAGGCGATCCGCGACATCCGGCTGCCGCACTCCAACACCTACCCGCGGATCGGCGAGGGCGTCGCCGACGCGTTCCTCGCCGAGGCCGGCCGGGTCCACGACCAGTGGATGGGTATCGAGCCGGGCCGTACGGCGTCCAGCTCGCAGGGCACGTACTCCGACAACGTCCCCGAGCGGATGATCGACGGCGACGAGTCGACGTTCTACTGGAGCAACGGTGCCCCGGTGGCCGGCGACGAGATCCGGGTCGACCTCGGCGCGCCCAGGGCGATCGGTGACATCGCCGTACTCATGGGGAAGGCGACCAGTCCGCGGGACTACATCCACTCCGGCGTCCTGGAGTACTCGACCGACGGCGAGACATGGACCGAGTTGACCCGTGCGACCACGGCCGAGGTGCGTTTCACCGCCGACGTTACGGCGCGGTACGTCCGCTACCGGGCGCTGGCCGACAACCCGTCGTACTGGCTCGTGGTGCGTGAGTTCGCGATCGAGGTGACGGACGGCTCCGAACTGGTGCTGACGGCAACTGGCACGCCGGCGCCGGCCGCGGGCTCGTCGCTCGGCGATGCGGTCGATGGTGACGTGCGTACGGCGTACGTCGCCGAGCGGGCACCGGCGGCGGGCGACGCGCTGACCGTGACGTTGTCCGCGCCCACCGCAGTCGACCGGATCACGGTCCTGCAGTCCGCCGACGCGTCCGGCCGGCTCGAGGTCCGCACCAGCGAGGGCTGGAAGGAGGTAGGCCAGGTGAAGGCTGCGTACAGCGCGGCGACGATCCCGGTCACCACGATTGACCAGATCCGGATCACCTGGTCGCCCGGCGCCGTACCGCCAAAGGTCCACGAGGTGGTGCTGCACCGGGCCGGCAACTAGGGTTCGCCGCCGGTCCGGCGGTTGCGGGTCACCCGCGGGGACTGGCAGCCGGCCGCGCGGGTCGAGGTGATCGGCCTGGAGGCACGCCGGTCGTGGTTCGTCGCGTAGTGTGGACGGCGGACCGCGACTGGCGTTGAGGTGGAGGACCACCGGGGAACGGTCCGCCGGACGAACCGGCTGAGCCGCGCGCCTGGGCACCTGACCTCTAGGCCCGAAGGAGCGCGCCGGATGACCAAGTTGATGATCGGGACCGACCTCGCCGCCGAACTGGTGGCGAAGACGGCTGAGCGGGCCCGCGTACTGCGGGACAACACCGGTGTCCAGGCGTGCCTGGCGACAGTGCTGGTGGGCGACGACCCGGCCTCGGCGACGTACGTGCGGATGAAGCAGAACCGGAGCCGGAAGGCCGGCATCGCGTCTCGGAGCGTCGTACTGCCCGCGCGGACCACGACCGAGGAACTGGTCGGCGAGCTGCGGAAGCTGTCCGCGGACCCGGAGGTGCACGGGATCCTGCTGCAGCACCCGGTGCCGGCGCACATCGACGAGCGGGCCGCGTTCGAGGCGATCGATCCGGCCAAGGACGTCGACGGCGTGACCACGCGGTCGTTCGCCGCGATGGCGTTCGGCGAACCCGGGTTCCGGTCGGCCACGCCGGGCGGGATCATGCGGCTGCTCGAGGCGTACGACGTACCGATCGCCGGAGCGCACGCGGTCGTGATCGGCCGCAGCCCGATCCTCGGCAAGCCGGCCGGGATGTTGCTGCTGGCATCGAACGCGACCGTCACCTACACCCACTCACGGACCCGCAACCTGCCGGAGATCGTCCGGACCGCGGACATCGTGGTGGCCGCGGTCGGCAGGCCGAACTTCGTCCGCGGCGACTGGCTGAAGCCGGGCGCGGTGGTGGTCGACGCCGGATACAACGAGGGCAACGTCGGCGACGTCCACTTCGACGAGGCGGCCGAGGTGGCGAGCCTGATCACGCCGGTCCCGGGTGGAGTCGGGCCGATGACGATCGCCCTCCTGTTGGAGCAGTCCCTCGACGCCGCCGAGGCACAATCCGAGACGGCTGTCCACGGTCTGACTACTCTGCCCTAGGGTTGAGGCAGACGAGTGAAGGAGGCGGGAACGTGGCGGTACGGGCGATCCGGGGTGCCACCCAGCTGGAGGTGGACGAGCGCGAGCACCTGCTCGAGCGGTCCGCCGAGCTGGTGAAGGCGGTCCTGGAGGCGAACGATCTGGACCGGGAGGACCTGATCAGCATCCTGTTCACCGTCACGCCGGACCTGCACTCGGAGTTTCCCGCGGTGGCGGGCCGGCAGATCGGGCTGACCGACGTACCGCTGATGTGCATGCAGGAGATCGACGTCCCGCACGCGCTGCCCCGGGTGGTCCGGATGATGGTGCACGCCGAGTCGCCGCGGTCCCGGGAGAAGATCCAGCACGTCTACCTGCACGGCGCGGTCGCTCTGCGTCCGGACCTGACAGGCGCCCAGTGACGGGCCGAGTGAGGACACGGTGACCGAGCTGCGCGGCCCGGTCCGGATCGTCGGCACCGGATTGATCGGTACGTCGATCGGCTTGGCGCTGGGCCGGCTGGGTGTGGTGGTCGAGTTGGTCGACGCCGACCCGGACAACGCGTTGATGGCCGAGCGGATCGGGGCCGGGGCCCGGCTGGTCCAGATCGAGCCGCAGCTCGTGGTGGTCGCCGTACCGCCGGATCACGTCGGCCGAGTGGTCGCCGAGCAGCTCGAGCAGACCGACGCGATCGTCACCGATGCGGCGAGTGTGAAGTCCAAGCCGCTCGCCGACGCGCGCCGGCTCACCGGCGACCTGAGCCGGTACGTCGGCAGCCACCCGATGGCGGGTTCGGAGCGGAACGGCCCGCTCGCCGCCCGCCCCGACCTGTTCGACGGAGCGACCTGGGCCGTCACGCCGCACGAGACCAGCGCACCGGAGGCGGTCGAGCTGGTCCGGCGGCTGGCCGAGGCGTCCGGGGCACGGACGGTCGAGCTGTCGGTGGAGGACCACGACCTCGCCGTCGCGCGGGTGTCGCACCTGCCGCACCTGATGTCGGCGCTGGCCGCCGGGACGCTGGCCGACGCGCCCGAGTCACACCTGCAGCTGTCCGGGCAGGGGGTGCGGGACGTGACCCGGATAGCGGCCGGCGACCCGAAGCTCTGGACCCAGATCGTGTCCGCGAACTCGGCCGCGCTGACCGGCCTGCTGGAGCAGATCCGCGACGAGCTGGACCGGGTTCTTGTTGCCCTGGGCAAGGAGGAGGCGGCCGAGGAGCTCACCTCGGTGCTCGGCCAGGGTGTCTCGGGTGCGGTCCGGGTGCCGGGCAAGCACGGTGCGCCGCACATCGACCTTGTCACCGTCCTGGTCACCATCCCCGACCGGCCCGGGCAGCTGGCCCGGCTGTTCGCGGACGCCGCCGCGTCCGGCGCCAACGTCGAGGACCTGCGGATCGACCACAGCCCGGGCCGCCCGGTCGGTGAGGTCGAGCTTGCGGTCAAACCGGGCTCGGTCGACCAGCTGGTCGAGGTCCTGACCGAGCGTGGCTGGGTGGTGCACCGGTAGCCGCCGGGTTGGTCCCCGGTCACGGGTAATCTCTGGGCCATGATCATCGCTGTGGACGGCCCGAGCGGTTCCGGTAAGTCGAGCACCGCCCGAGGCGTCGCCACCCGGCTGGGACTGCGCTACCTCGACACCGGCGCGACGTACCGCGCGGTGACCTGGTCGGCGCTCGAGCACGGCCTGGACCTGGACGACACGGCAGCGGTGGCCGAGCGTGCCCGCGAACTGCGGCTGGAGGTCAGCACCGACCCGGGCCGGCAGTTCGTGATCGCGGACGGTGTCGACGTGACCACCGCGATCCGGGAGCCCCGGATCAGCGAGTCCGTCAGCAAGATCGCCACCAACCTGGACGTCCGCAAGGAGCTGATCCGGCGGCAGCGCGAGATCATCGACGACGCCCAGCCGTCCGGCGGGATCGTGGTCGAGGGCCGCGACATCGCCACTGTGGTCGCGACCGACGCGGAGCTGAAGGTGCACCTCACCGCGGACCAGGACGCGCGGATGGCCCGTCGCGGCGCCGAGCTGGCGGCCGGGGCGGTGACCGCGGAACAGTTGCGGGACCAGATCGTCCGCCGCGACGCGGACGACGCCACCGTCTCGCAGTTCCTGGTGGCCTCGGACGGCGCGGTGACCATCGACTCGACACACCTGACTCTGGAGGAGGTCGTCGACGTCATCAGCCGGCTCGCGAAGGAGGCCGAGGCCGCCGAGAGGTACACCGGCGACCGGGAGTCATGACAGCCGAACTGATCGGGCACCTGGAGCTGCCCCGCACCGACGACCTGCCCCGGCTGCCTTATCGGCTCGCACTGCCGGTCCGGATGATCGCCAGGGTGCACTTCCGGCGCAAGTACAAGCTGACCGTTCACCACGAGGAGTGGTTCCCGCGGACCGGTCCGGTGCTGATGACCCCGAACCACCTGAGCCTCCTCGACGCGCCGCTGCTCGGTGCGATCGCGCCCCGGATGCTGCACCAGCTCGGCAAGATCGAGGCCTTCGGCGGCCTCCAGGGCCGGTTCCTGCGCCGGGTCGGCCAGATCCCGGTCGACCGATCGGCGTACGACGTCCGCGCCATCCGGCAGTCGATCCAGGTGCTGCGCGACGGCCGGGTGCTGAACGTCTACCCGGAGGGGACCCGCGGCGCCGGCGACTTCAGCCGGATCCGGACCGGGGTGGCCTACCTGGCGATGGTGACCGGCGCTCCGATCCTGCCGGTGGCCCTGCTCGGCACGCGGCTGCCGCACGGTGACGTCGAGCGGTTCCCACCGGCCGGGAGCCGGATCGACGTGGTCTACGGCGAGCCGTTCACCATCGACCGCGTACCCTTTCCGAGGAGGCATTCCGACGTACGGGCGGTTGCCGACCAGATCGGCGACGTGCTGCGGGCCCATGTCAGGGCGGCCGTCGAAGCTACCGGCCACCCGCTCCCGGGTGCGCCAGACACGAAGGATCCTGATGAGTGACCTGCCCACCGGCTACGACTTTGCCGAGCCCACGCACGACCGCGAGGACACTGGGCCGCTGCCCGTGCTCGCGATCGTCGGCCGGCCGAACGTGGGTAAGTCCACGCTGGTGAACCGCATCATCGGCCGCCGCGAGGCCGTCGTCGAGGACACCCCGGGCGTCACCCGGGACCGGGTCTCGTACGACGCGAACTGGGCCGGCCGGGGCTTCACCGTGGTCGACACCGGCGGCTGGGACCCGGACGCGGTCGGGATGGCCGCGCTCGTCGCCGCCCAGGCCGAGGTCGCGATCAACGCCGCCGACGCGGTGCTGTTCGTGGTCGACGCGACGGTCGGGATCACGGACGCCGACGAGGCCGTCGTACGGGTCCTGCGAAAGTCCGGGAAGCCCGTCGTACTGGCCGCGAACAAGGTCGACGACCAGCGGATCGAGTCCGAGGCGATGAACCTGTGGAGCCTCGGCATCGGCGAGCCGTTCCCGGTGTCGGCGATGCACGGCCGCGGCACCGGCGACCTGCTGGACGCCGTCCTGGCCGCGCTGCCCGAGGCGCCGCCGGAGCGTGACGCCGAGGCGGGCGGGCCGCGCCGGGTCGCGATCGTCGGCAAGCCCAACGTGGGCAAGTCCTCGCTGCTGAACAAGGTCGCCAAGGAGGACCGGGTCGTCGTCAGCGACGTCGCCGGGACGACGGTCGACCCGGTGGACGAGCTGATCACGCTCGGCGGCAAGGAGTGGCGGTTCATCGACACCGCCGGCATCCGGCGGAAGGTGAAGAACGCCACCGGACACGAGTACTACGCGTCCCTGCGGACCAACGCGGCGATCGAGCGGGCCGAGGTCGTCGTGGTCGTGATCGACGCCTCGGAGCCGATGTCCGAGCAGGACCTGCGGATCATGAACGCGGTCGAGGAGGCCGGCAAGGCGCTGGTGATCGCGTACAACAAGTGGGACCTGGTCGACGAGGACCGGCGCTACTACCTGGAGCGCGAGATCGACCGCGACCTGGTCCAGTTCCGCTGGGCGCCGCGGGTCAACATCAGCGCGCTCACCGGCCGGCACATGGAGAAACTGGTGCCGGCCATCGAGGCGGCGCTGGAGGGCTGGCAGACCCGCGTCCCGACCGGCCAGCTGAACGCGTTCCTCGGCCGGCTGGTGGCGGCGCACCCGCACCCGGTCCGCTCCGGCAAGCAGCCGAAGATCCTGTTCGGCACGCAGGCCACCACGATGCCGCCGACGTTCGCGATCTTCACCTCCGGCCCGATCGAACCGTCGTACCAACGCTTCATCGAACGCCGCCTCCGCGAAGACTTCGGCTTCGTCGGCAGCCCGGTCCACGTCCAGATCCGCCCCCGCCAGAAGAAGCCCAAACGCTGACCCGCAACCCGGTCAGAAACCCCCGGCCGAATGGGGTAAGGTTTACCCCGGCTCGCTGCTGCCAGCGAGTTTCGGGCTGTGGCGCAGTTTGGTAGCGCACCGGTCTGGGGGACCGGGGGTCGCAGGTTCAAGTCCTGTCAGCCCGACAGCAGAGGGGCACCGCTTGCCGGTGCCCCTCTTTTGCGTTCAGTCGACGGTGACCAGGTGCTTCGGTTCCGGCTCGGTGGGGACGCGGAGGGATTCGCCTTCGATGTTTACCTTGGGGGTGAGGCGGTCGAGCCAGGTGGGGAACCACCAGGCTCGGTTGCCGAGGAGGCTGAGGACCGCGGGGACGAGGGTCATGCGGACCACGAACGCGTCGATCAGGACGCCGATGGTGAGGCCGAAGCCGATCGCCTTGATGATCGGGTCGTGGACGAAGATGAAGCCGGCGAACACCGACGCCATGATCAGCGCCGCCGCGGTCACCACGCGGGCGCCGTGGCCGAGGCCCTCGACGGTCGCCTCGGCGGCTTCCTTGCCGTGCACGAACTCCTCGCGGACCCGGGACACGATGAACACCTCGTAGTCCATCGCCAGCCCGAACAGCACGCCCATCATGATGATCGGCAGGAAACTGACCAGCGGCCCGGGCGAGTCCACGCCGAGCAGTGAAGCACCCCAGCCCTCCTGGAACACCGCGACCGTGATCCCGAACGTCGCGCCGATGGTCAGCACGAACCCGAGCGTCGCCTTCAACGGCACCAGCAGCGACCGGAACGCCAGCAGCAACAGCAGGAACGACAAGCCGATGACGACCAGCAGGTACGTCGGCAACGCGTCGGACAGCTTGTTCGACACATCGACCCCGACGGCGGTGTTGCCGGTCACCGAGATCGTCGTCCCGCCAGTCGCGAGCGTCTGTACGGCGGCCCGCAGATTCTTCACCAGGTCCGCGGTCTGCTCGGTCGCCGGACCGCTCGCCGGGATCACCTGCAGCAACCGTGTGGACCCGTCCGCACTCGCCGGACCCGGCTGCACTGCGACGACGCCCTCGAGTCCTTGGGTTTTCGCCAGGACCTGCTCGACCGTCGCACCCGAGGTCGCGGCATCGGCGCTCTTCACGACCACCACGAGCGGGCCGTTAGCGCCCGGCCCGAAGGCCGCTGCGGTCAGGTCATACGCGACCCGCTGGTTCGACCCGGCCGCCGCCGAAGCACCGTCCGGCAACGCGAGCCGCATGTCTGTCACCGGGATCGACAGGACCCCGAGACCGATGATGCCGAGAGCAACGATCGGCACGCGGAAGCGCGTCGTGAACCGGCCCCACCGGAAACCGAACCCTTCGGCCGGCGCGGCCGCCGTTTCCTTCCGCAGCTTGCGCGGCAGCACCCGCTGGCCCACGAACCCGAGCATCGCCGGCAACAACGTCAAGGCGACCAGCACCGCGGTCAGTACGGTCGCAGCCGCAGCGAGCCCCATCGCGGTTAGGAACGGAACTCCGACCAAACTCAACCCGGCCAGCGCGATCACCACGGTCGCTCCGGCGAACAACACCGCAGAACCCGCGGTCGCCGTGGCCCGGCCGACCGACTCCGCCTCGTCCATCCCCTCGGCGAGCTGGGTCCGGTGTCGCGAGCTGATGAACAACGCGTAGTCGATACCGACCGCCAGTCCCAGCATCAGCGCCAGGATCGGCGCGGTCGACGACACCTCGGTGAACGCCGTCACCAGGAACAACCCGGCCATGCCGGCCGCCACGCCGAGCAGCGCGGTGAGCAGTGTCATCCCCGCCGCAACCAGCGATCCGAAGGTGACGACCAGTACGACGGCCGCGATCGCGACCCCGATCACCTCGGTCGCCCCGATCTCGGGGACGCCGCCGACGATCTGGCCGCCCGGGACGACCTGGAGGTCACCCGTGCTGAGTCCGCCGAGAGCGTCGTACGCCTCGGTGGTTGCCTTGGCCAGCTCGTCGGCCGGCTTGTCGAACTGGACGCTGATCAGGCCGGTGGTGCCGTCCGGGCTGATCGCCTTGCTGCTGAAGGGATCGACCGCGGCGATCACCTCGGGCACCTTCGCGACCTGGGCGACCGCGGTGCCGACGGCGGCCTTCACGGCCGGGTCGGTGAGCCTCTTGCCCTCGGCGGCCTTGACCACCACGGTGGCCGAGGCGCCGCTGGCCGCCGGCAGTTCGGTCTTCAGGGCGTCGAGCGCGCGCTGCGACTCGGTGCCCGGGATCGAGAAGGTGTTCGCCGTCTTGCCGCCGAGGGTCAGCGCGCCGACCCCCAGCAGGACGAGGAAGACCGCCCAGACGGCGGCGACGAGCCGCCGGCGCTGGTACGAGAACCGGCCGAGCCGGTACAGCAGATTGGCCATCGGGATGCGTCCGTTCGTGTGGGCAGGGAGAGCCGAGCTGACCGCGCGGGAGTCAGCGGCGGGCGGGATCAGGCGCGGATGAGCAGTCGCCGCAGCGCGATGTCGCAGAGTCTTCGGAGTTCGTCGTCGGTGCGTTCACCGGGATGCCGGCACTCGCCGAGCAGGCCGTTGATGGCGAACATGGCCAGGTCGTTCTCGAGCGGGTCGTCCGACCCTGCCATGTGCCGGGTCAGCTTGATGCCGTCCGCGACCAGTCCGGCGACCTCCGGCATGTCGTCGATCACCGGGATCACGTCCTGGATCACGTCGATGACGCCGCGGTGCACCACGGCGAGGTCGGTGAACTGCCGGATGGTCAGCTCCTGCGCCTCGGCATCGGACAGCTGGTCGGCGGCCTGGACCAGGGCGGCAAGGTCGGCCGCGGCCGGTTCGAGTACGGCGGCCAGCACCGCGGGCTTGCCGTTGAAGTGGTAGAGCACCGTCGCCTTCGAGCATCCGGCCGCGGTCGCGATGTCCTGCAGTGACGTCGCGTTGTAGCCCTTGGCCTGGAACAGGTCCATCGCCTGCCGCACGATCTCGTGCCTGGTCCGCTCCCGGGCGGGGGTGGTGACTGCCATGTCAGCCATCGTCCTGACCGATCGGCCAGTTTTCAACCGATCGGTCAGTTCTGTGGTCCGCTTCACGTACTGTCGCCGATTTGCTTGCGGTGTAATGCTGTAATCGGGAGGCGAGAGATGGCGGAAGAGACGGCTGGGGACGACGTACTGGACGCCTACTCCCGGGTGGTCTCGGGAGTGGCGGAGCACTTGATCCCGCGGGTGGCCAGCCTGCGGATCCCGGGCCGGCGCGGTGACTCCTCGGGGTCGGGCGTCGTCCTGACCGAGGACGGTCACCTGCTCACTAACGCACACGTGGTCGGGGACGGCTTACTGGCGACGGCCGAGTTCGCGGACGGTACGACGGCGCAGGCGCGAGTGGTCGGGGTCGACCGGCTGTCCGATCTCGCCGTACTGCGGTCCGACCGGGAGATCCCGGATCCGCCCGAGTACGGCGATGCGGACCAGTTGAGGGTCGGGAACCTGGTGGTTGCGGTCGGCAACCCGTTGGGCCTGGCCGGGAGTGTGACCGCCGGCGTGGTCAGCGCGCTCGGCCGGTCGCTGCCGGTCCGGACCGGGAACGCGAGCCGGATGATCGAGGACGTGATCCAGACCGACGCGGCGCTGAACCCGGGCAACTCCGGGGGAGCGCTTGCCGACGGCAACGGCCGGGTGGTCGGCATCAACACCGCGGTGGCCGGCATCGGTCTCGGGCTCGCGGTCCCGATGAACCGGACGACTCGCCGGATCATCTACGCGCTACTGCACGACGGCCGGGTACGGCGCGCCTACCTCGGACTCGTGACGACGCCGGCGCCGCTCCGCCCGCAACTCGCCGAGCGGTTCGACCAGCGCAGCGCACTCCGCGTCGTCGAGGTGATCTCCGGAAGTCCGGCGGCCCAGGCCGGTCTGCGCCAAGGCGATCTCGTCCTCGCGGTCGACGGCGTACCACTCCGCGACGCGCAGTCCCTCCAGCGCCAACTCTTCGAGGATGCGATCAGCCGCCGCACAGAAATCACCGCTATTCGCAACGGCGCCCTGGTCGACGTCGTTGCCTTCCCCGCCGAACTCACCGACCGCTAGTCAGGTCCGTACGGGACCGCCGCGGAGGGGGTGGCCGTCGACCGCGCGGCGCTCGTTGTCGCGGACGCGGGGCTCGTAGTGGGCGAAGAAGATCTTGCCGACCAGGTCACGCCGGCTGCGCACGCCGGTCTTGTCGAACACGCTCTTCAGGTGCTGCTGAACCGTGTGCGCGGAGACGACGAGGCGCTCGGCGATGTCGGTGGTCGAGTTGCCCTGCAGGACCAGTCGGGTGATCTGCTGCTCCCGGTCGGACAGCCCGTACGCCGCCATGAGCAGGGGAGCGATGCGGCCGGGGTGAGCGGGCTCGACGATGACCGCGACCCGGCGTGAGGTCGATGAAACCAGAGAGGTCCCGTGCAGCACGATCCAGCGGCCCGACCGGGACATCACCCGGGAGAGGGCGACTTCACCTGCGTCCGGAGACATCGCCGTACGCAGAGTCTGGCCCGCGATCGCCAGGACAGCCGAGGGCAGGCGACCCGCGGCCCAGTCGCCGTCGGGCAGTTCGTCGAGCCAGCGGTCGACGCCTGGGGTGGCCGACTCGATCTCCCAGCTCTCGGTGACGACGATCAGGCCGGGCGCGTCGTTGCCTTCGGGGTCGGTGGCCTCGCCGAGGAGCAGCGAGCTGCGGGCGCCGGCCGCGAGGACGGGGGCGACGGTCCGGATGAAGGACAGGTCCTCGTCGTCGAAGAACGGCCGGCCGGGCTCGCGATACAGGCTGAGCGCGCCCCAGACCTCGCCTGACCTGGTTCGCAGGCAGGCGATCAGCTCCTGATCGCCACCGAGAGTCATGTTCTGGTGCCAGCGCGGACTGCTGGCCGGGTTGCCGCCGGTGGCCTCGTGCAGCGTGGAGATCCCCCGCGGCGACCGGGCGACGTCGGCGAGCTTGTTGACGTCGTCGTCGTAGTACTCCTCGGCCATCCACTCCTGTGGGAGCTCCGGCATGCCCTCGTTGAAGTGACTGGTCACCAGCAGCGAGGCCGGATCGAGCGTGAACCAGCAGGGCGCCTGGTAGTGCGGGACCGCGCCGCGGAGGGCGTCGGTCGCCTCGCGCCAGAGCGTGGGCAGGTCGAGCCCCTGTCGCGTCAGTGCCGCGATCCGGTTGCTCGCACGCTCCTTCGCGTACCCGCTCACACCACCCACGGTACGGCGGCTCGGCCGGTTTGCGTGATACCAGATTTCTGGAATGGGCGGCAGGTGGTCCCGGTCGTAGCGTCGGCCGTATCCGATCCAGCTGGGAGGGGCCATGACCGATGTACGTGTTGTCGGACCGCGAGACGGCGTGACGACGAAAGACGAGGCGGGAGCCCGTGCCGACCGGTACCTGATCGACAGCGCGGACTCCGGCGGGGGGTTCGCCCTCGTGGAGCACATTCTGGCTCCGCACGTGCTGGCGGCGCCGCTGCACCTTCACACCCGCGAGGACGAGTACAGCTTCGTCCTGGAAGGCCGGTTGGGGGCACGGCTCGGTGACGACGAGGTGTTCGCGGACGCCGGCACGCTGATCTACAAGCCGCGCGGGCAGTGGCACACCTTCTGGAACGCCGGTGACGAGCCGCTCAGGCTGCTCGAGATCATTTCGCCCGGCGGTCTGGAGGTGCTGTTCCGCAAGCTGGCCGAGCCCGGCGGCGAGTACGACCCGGACACGCTGCCGGCGCTGGCCGCGAGCTACGGCTGCGAGGTCGACTTCGGCGCCACGATGCCGATCGCCGAGCGGCACCAGCTGATCTTCTAGGTGTCCCGATGGCCGTCGCGCGGACGCCGGAAGAGCTCGAGCTGATGCTCGAAGACGCGTTCGTCCTGCACGATCACGAGGCGCTCGCACAGCTGTTCGAGCCCGAGGCGTTGCTGCACCCGGAGGGGTGGCGCAGCCCCGCCCACGGCCGGGCCCAGATCGAGCGCCTCGTGCTGGACCTGTGGGACCACCAGCACCTGTACGTCGCCGATCCGCGAACGGTGCTCCAGTCGCGAGGCACCGCCCTGATCCTCAGTGACCTGGCGGTCAACGTCGTACGACGTGGCCCGGACGGAACCTGGCGCTACGCCATCGTGCACCTCAGCCGCTGAGCCGCAGACTGCAGCTCACCAGCCCCGTTCGCGCCACTCCGCGAGATGAGGCCGTTCCTTGCCGAGGGTGGAGTCGGCGCCGTGGCCGGGGTAGACCCAGGTCTCGTCGGGGAGGCGACCGAAGAGCTTGGTCTCGACGTCGTTGATCAGTGACGTGAACCGCTCCGCGTCACCCTGGGTGTTCCCGACGCCGCCCGGGAACAGAGAGTCGCCGGTGAACAGGTGGGGTGCGCCGGCCGGGTCGTCGTACAGGAGTGCGATCGAGCCCGGGGTGTGGCCGACCAGGTGGATGACCCTGAGGGAGCACCGGCCGACCGGGATGGTGTCGTCCTCGTCGACGAGTTCGTCGGTCGGTACGCCGATGCCCTCGGCGTCGTACCGGCCGGCGACCGTCGTCGCGTTGGTCCGGGCGACCACCTCGGCGAGCGCCTGCCAGTGGTCCTGGTGCCGGTGCGTGGTGACGACCCGCTCGAGGCCGCCGTCGCCGATCAGCCTGAGCAGCGTCTGCGCGTCGTTGGCCGCGTCGATCAGCACCTGCTCGTCGGTACGCCGGCAGCGCAGCAGGTAGGCGTTGTTGTCCATCGGCCCGACGGCGACCTTGGTGATCATCAGCTCCGCCAGCTCGTGGGTCTGCACCGGCCCGCCGACCTTGACGTTCCCGTGGTACTCCGCCATCTGCCCTCCTGGGTGTCGGTCCTGCGACCGATCCTCGCACCGATCGCGCTCCCGGGTCATGTCCGCGCGGGGTGGAGAAACCACGCGCCGCGGTCGAATATACTTTCGAAGCCGGCCGGAGCGGGGCGCCCGACCCGGCGCCGGAAGCTTTTGTCGGTGGGCCTCGTTAGCATGACCGGGCATGCCCGACAACCACCCGGAACCCCTCGAGAACGGCTGAGAGTGAGCTTGTGTCTGACCGTCTGATCGTGCGCGGAGCGCGTGAGCACAACCTGAAGGACGTCTCGGTCGACCTGCCACGGGACGCCCTGATCGTCTTCACCGGCCTGTCCGGGTCCGGCAAGTCCAGCCTGGCCTTCGACACGATCTTCGCCGAGGGCCAGCGGCGCTACGTCGAGTCGCTGTCGGCGTACGCGCGCCAGTTCCTCGGTCAGATGGACAAGCCGGACGTCGACTTCATCGAGGGTCTGTCCCCGGCCGTCTCGATCGACCAGAAGTCCACCTCCCGCAACCCGCGCTCGACCGTCGGCACGATCACCGAGGTCTACGACTACCTCCGGCTGCTGTTCGCCCGGGCCGGCCGTCCGCACTGTCCGGAGTGCGGCGAGCCGATCGCGCGGCAGACCCCGCAGCAGATCGTCGACCGGGTGCTCGAGCTGGACGAGGGCACCCGGTTCCAGGTGCTCGCGCCGGTGGTCCGCGGCCGCAAGGGGGAGTACGTCGACCTGTTCCGCCAGCTGAGCGGCCAGGGATTCTCCCGGGCCCGGGTGGACGGCGAGACGATCCAGCTGACCGAGCCGCCGAAGCTGGACAAGCAGAAGAAGCACACCATCGAGGTGGTCGTCGACCGGCTGGCGGTGAAGAGCTCCGCGAAGCAGCGGCTGACCGACTCCATCGAGACCGCGCTCGGCCTGGCCGGCGGACTGGTCGTGCTGGACTTCGTCGACCTGCCCGCGGACGACCCGCATCGCGAGCGCCGGTTCTCCGAGAAGCTCGCCTGCCCGAACGATCACCCGCTCGCCATCGACGAGCTCGAGCCCCGGTCGTTCTCGTTCAACTCGCCGTACGGCGCCTGCCCGGTGTGCTCCGGTCTCGGCACCCGGATGGAGGTCGACCCGGAGCTGCTGGTCCCCGACCCGTCCAAGTCCCTGGACGAGGGCGCGATCCAGCCGTGGGCCGGCGCGAACGTCTCGCAGTACTTCGAGCGGCTGCTGGCCGCGCTGGCCAAGGACCTGAAGATCAAGACCAGTACGCCGTTCGGCGAGCTGCCGGCCAAGGCGAAGAAGTCACTGCTCACCGGCCACGACCGGCAGGTGCATGTCTCCTACAAGAACCGGTACGGCCGCGAGCGGTCGTACTACACCACCTTCGAGGGGGTGATCCCGTACGTCGAGCGGCGGCACGCGGAGGCGTCGAGCGACACCAGCCGGGAGCGGTTCGAGGAGTACATGCGCGAGGTGCCGTGCCTGGCCTGCAACGGCGCGCGGCTGAAGCCCATCTCGCTCGCGGTCACCCTCGGCGGGAAGAACATCGCCGAGATCAGCGCGATGTCGATCGACGAGGTGCACGACTTCCTGCGCCAGATGGAGCTGACGCCGCGGGAGAAGCAGATCGCGGAGCGGGTGATCAAGGAGATCGGCGAGCGGCTGCGGTTCCTGCTCGACGTCGGGCTGGACTACCTGGCGCTGAGCCGGCCGGCGGGTTCGCTGTCCGGCGGCGAGGCCCAGCGGATCCGGCTGGCGACCCAGATCGGGTCCGGCCTGGTCGGCGTCCTGTACGTGCTCGACGAGCCGTCGATCGGTCTGCACCAGCGGGACAACCGGCGGCTGATCGACACCCTGGTCCGGCTGAAGGAGCTCGGCAACACGCTGATCGTGGTCGAGCACGACGAGGACACCATCGACCACGCCGACTGGGTCGTCGACATCGGCCCGGGCGCCGGTGAGCACGGCGGCCAGGTGGTCGTCTCCGGCACCGTCGAGGACCTGAAGAACCACCCGGACTCGATCACCGGCCAGTACGTCTCCGGCCGCAGGGAGATCCCGATCCCACCGGTCCGCCGGCCGCTCACCGAGGGCCGGGAGCTCACCGTGTACGGCGCCCGGCAGAACAACCTGAAGGACATCGACGTCACCATCCCGCTCGGGGTGTTCGTCGCGGTCACCGGAGTGTCCGGCTCGGGCAAGTCGACGCTGGTCAACGACATCCTCTACACCTCGCTGGCGCGGCAGATCTACGGAGCCCGGACGGTGCCCGGCCGGCACACGAAGATCTCCGGGATGGAGCTGGTCGACAAGGTCATCCACGTCGACCAGTCGCCGATCGGCCGTACGCCACGGTCGAACCCGGCGACCTACACCGGGGTCTGGGACCACATCCGCAAGCTGTTCGCGGAGACCCCGGAGGCGAAGGTCCGCGGGTACCAGCAGGGCCGGTTCTCGTTCAACGTCAAGGGCGGCCGGTGCGAGGCCTGCTCGGGTGACGGCACGCTCAAGATCGAGATGAACTTCCTGCCGGACGTCTACGTCCCGTGTGAGGTGTGCCACGGCGCCCGGTACAACCGGGAGACGCTCGAGGTGCACTACAAGGGCAAGACGGTCGCGGACATCCTGGACATGCCGATCGAGGAGGCGTCGGAGTTCTTCGCCGCCATCCCGGCGATCTCGCGGCACCTCAAGACGCTGACCGAGGTCGGCCTGGGGTATGTCCGGCTGGGCCAGCCGGCGCCGACTCTGTCCGGCGGTGAGGCGCAGCGGGTGAAGCTGGCCTCCGAGCTGCAGAAGCGGTCGACTGGCCGGACGGTGTACGTCCTCGACGAGCCGACCACGGGTCTGCACTTCGAGGACATCCGCAAACTGCTCGGCGTCCTCGGCGGCCTGGTGGACAAGGGCAACTCGGTGCTCGTGATCGAGCACAACCTCGACGTGATCAAGACCGCCGACTGGATCATCGACCTCGGTCCGGACGGTGGCCGTCGCGGCGGGACGCTGGTGGCCGAGGGCACCCCGGAGGAGGTCGCGGCGAACCCGGCGTCGTACACCGGGCAGTTCCTCGCCGAGATCCTCGGCGGGCGGGCCGCCAAGCCGAGCGCCAAGCAGCAGGCTGCCGCGGCGAAGACGGCCAAGAAGGCCCCGGCGAAGAAGGCCCCGGCCAAGAAGGCCGCAGCCACCACGGCGGGCGCGGCCAGGAAGGCAGCGAAGAAGGCACCCGCGAAGAAGGTCGGCGCCACCCGGAAACGCGCGGCTGGCTGACCCCTCGGCGCCGACCGGAACTGGTTGGCTGAGGCAACAAGTTCCGGGTGGCACAGGTGGCGGCGGACGGCAAGCTTTTCGACCTGGACGGAAAGAGTGCGCCAGGTCGCCTGAGCGGCTCGGGTGACCCGGTGTGCCGACTATCGTGACGTTGCGGCGCAACCACACTTCGAAGGAGAGACTGTGACCGGACGCTGGGACATGGGCCAGGACACGCTGAGCCAGTTGGCCAAGAAGACCTCTACCGGAACCCAGGACCTCGGTGGCCTGGTGAAGCAGTTGGTCGCCGCCGCGCAGCCGCTGGAAGGCAAGATGAACGGCGCCGGCAAGCAGGCGTTCATGGCCTTCAAGGCCAACGTCGACGGGATCGCCGCCGACCTGAACGCCGGTCTGGCGGCCATCAACCAGGGCCAGTCGGGCATGGATGCCGCCTTCCGTACCGGTGACAGCGAGATGGCCGACACCGCGAAGAAGAACCAGGGCACGGCCGACTTCAACGCGGCCAAGTTCGGCAAGCGCTGAGAGAGGAACCGACAATGGCCAACCGCAACAGCTACGACACCGCTGCCTCCGGCGAGGTCCAGACGAAGATCAACAGCCTCGCCAGTCAGATCTCCGGCCTGATCGCGACGCACAAGCAGAACGTGACCGCGGCCCTGTCGGACGCCTCGGCCAGCGGCGTGACCGAGAACTACCGCGCCGTCGAGGACCGCTTCAACAAGGCGGCCGACCAGACCCTGGCGATCATCCAGTCGCTCAAGGACACCCTGGCGCAGAACGACGCGACCGCCGCCGCGACCCTGAAGAAGGCCTCGGCCGCGGTCGACGGCATCGGCGGCTGACCGCCGGTCACACAGCATCACAGGCCCTGGACGTCCCCGGTCGACGGGGTGCGTCCGGGCTTGTCGTGGGCAGGGCCCGGCAGATCTGAGGAGTGACAGTGGACTGGGACATCGACGTCGAGGGCGTGAACAAGGTCCTCACCGACACGTCGACCGCCGCGCAACCGTTCGACGCGCTGGCGAAGTCGTACGGCGACAATTTGACCGCCATCATGGAGGGCCTCAACTACGACGTCTTCACCGTCGTCGCGGTCGCCGTCAGCGAGTACGCCCAGCACTGGGCGCCGACCCTGGACGCCGCGGCGAAGCAGGTCGGTGCCTCACTGACGGGCGCGCAGAACGCCGTGATGGCCTACATGAACGGGCAGGAAGAGATGGCCCTGAACGCCCAGCGGGCCGCGGGGAACGGGGTGATCCCCGATCCGCCCGGCGGGTCGAACAGGCAGCCGACCGGGGGGAACAAGGCGGTATGACGAATCAGGACCCGGCCGTCGCGCCGGACGACGTGGCCCAGGCCGGGCGGGTACGGCTGGCCGAATGGCTGACCGCCGAGGCGCCGAGTCCGGAGCTCGGCGCGACTCCCGAGGAACTGGCGGACTGGCCGGCGTACCAGGTGGAGGAGTTTCTCGTCTTCGTTCCGCCGGGGTACGCCAACCTGATCTTCCTCGTGGCCGACCACGGCATCAGTTCCTTCGCGCCGAGTGAGCAGACGCTCGAGCAGGCGATGGTGGCGGCCCGGCCGCAGTCGTGATCGCGGCCGTACGCCGTACCCGAAGCAATCGTTGACCCCGCGTGTGACCGAGGACTGAGCTGACATGATCAAACCCGAAGGCATCCCGATCACTGAGCTGAGCAAAGTGGTCTCGGCCCTCGACAACAACGTGTCGAAGCTGAGCGGCCTCGGGCAGGGTTTCACCGACGTCGGCAACGGTGTGCACAACACGTTCCAGCGGCTGAACGGGGTGTACCACGCGCCGGAACGCGAGGTGCTGGTCAACTCGACGAAGAAGATCCAGACCAACCTCACCGAGTTCGGCCCGAGCCTGCCGAAGATGTCCGGGCACCTGAGCACGCTCGCCGACGAGGTGCGCAGCCGGCTGGGCAAGCTGAGGGACATTCGGGACGAGGCCTACGAGTGGCACCGCCGCAAGAACGGCAACCCGGAGTGGCAGAACGACCAGGACATGATCGACGACAACAACCGGATGTTCGGTGATGTCGAGCGGATCATGAAGGAGGAACTGCCCAACCTCTGTTTCACCGCGGCCAACGAGATCGTCAAGCTCCACGGCGGCAAGACCTGGGACCCGAAGACCGGCGTCCGGGAAGGCGAGCAGCCGCCCCCGCCACCGGACGAGGACCAGGAACCGAAGGAGTCTCCGTGGGGTAGCCCTGAGGAGCGTGACAAGCCGCTCTGGCAGGACATCGTCGAGTTCCCGGTGAACTTCGTCGTCGGCGTGGCGACAGTCGTCGGTGAGACGCTCGAGAGCGTCCTGACGCTGGTGCCGGTGCTGCCGCTGCTCGGCAGCATCCCCGGGGTGCGCGACTTCCTGAAGGACACCATCGGCTATGACATCCCGACCTGGGAGGACTTCGGGAACTCCTGGAAAGGCCTGGCCACGTTCGTGGGACAGGTCGCCACGGCTCCGCTCCAGCTCGCCTGGTGGGGGTTCGACGCCATCACCGGTCTGGACACCCGGCCCCAGTGGGTTCAGGACTGGGGTGAACTGGGCGTCAACATGGGCGAGCAGATGGTGAAGGGCTTCGTCGCCTGGGACGAGTGGGCGAAGAACCCGGGCAAGGCACTCGGCATGGCGCTCACCAACATCGTCGCCACCGTGGCCAGCGGGGGTAGCGCCGGTGCGGTGAAGACCGCGGCGATGGCCGGCAAGTTCGGTGCCGCGAGTACGGCGGTGTCGCGGGTCGCCGGGGTGGCCGCGAAGTTGCAGGGTACGCGGGCCGGCCTGCACGACGCCGCCCTCGGCGCGGTGACGAAGATCCCTAAGGTCGGTGACGTGATCGGGGGACTGGCGAAGATCCCGATCGTCGGCGACACCTTCAAGATGCAGGGCGTCCCGAAGGTCGACGTACCGTCGTCGGTCGATGTCCCGGACGTCTCCGCGGACGCCCCGACGTCGACGGATGCCCCGGACGTCTCGGTCGACAGTCCGTCGTCGCACACCTCGTCGGTGAGCACCCCCGACGCCAACGCGCCCACCACAACCCAAACTCCGACCGTCGACTCCCCACCGACCCCGGTGTCCCACACGGACCCTGGGGCAACGCCGGTGTCTCACGCGGACCCTGTTACTACCCCGGTCTCTCACACGAACCCGGGCACGACGCCGGTGTCTCACGCGGACCCGGTCACGACGACACCCGGTTCTTCCCCGGATCCGGGGACCACCACCCCGGTCTCTCCTGCAGACCCCGGTACGACCACGCCGACCAACCGCGCCCCGGACACGACTTCGCCCACGACGCACACCCCCGACTCAACCACGGGTCCTGCTACGCGTACGCCGGATTCGACGACGGCTCCCGGCACGCGTACGCCGGACTCGTCCACGGCTCCGGGCACGCGTACGCCGGATTCGTCCACGGCTCCTGGCACGCGTACGCCGGACTCGACCACTGGCCCTGGCACGCGTACGCCGGACTCGTCCACGGCTCCTGGCACGCGTACGCCGGAGTCGTCCACGGGTCCCGGCACACGTACGCCCGATTCAACTACGTCACCGGGAACCCGCACGCCCGACTCGACCACGCGAACCGCGGACACGTCGCGGACGCCGGATTCGACGCGTAACCCGGAGACCTCCCAGACCCCTGAGACGTCTCGCACGCCGGAGACGTCTCGCACACCAGAGACCTCCCAGACCCCGGGGACATCTCGCACGCCGGAGACCTCGCGCACCCCGGAGAGGTCGCGCACCCCGGAGACGTCGCGCACTCCCGAGACCCCAAACACGCCGGAGACGTCGCGGCCCCCCGAGACACCGCGGACCCCCGAGACCCCAAACACGCCGGAGACGTCGCGGACCCCCGAGACACCGCGGACCCCCGAGACCCCAAACACGCCGGAGACGTCGCGGACCCCCGAGACACCGCGGACCCCCGAGACACCGCGCACGCCGGAGACCTCGCCTGGGACCAGGCGGACACCTGAGAGCACGCCGTCGACACCCGGCACCACGCGCGCTCCGGAGCCGGTCGCGGCGCGGCATGCAGACCCGGCGGTCACCCCGGTCATGCCGATGCATCCCGGCGTACCAAGTCATGCCGGTACGCCGGACGCGCCCAGCCACACCAGCGCGCCGAATCAGCCCGGCCGCACCGCGACGCCGAACCAGCCCAGTCACACGAGCGCGCCGAACCAACCCAGTCACACGAGCGCGCCGAACGCGCCCGGTCGCGTGGAGTCGCCGGCGGCGCGTCGTACACCGGACGGTCAGCCTCCGCGCTCCCGCGGCGAGGATCCGCTGCACCCGACCGGCGACCGCAGGCACGAGGGCTGGGAGTCGCCGGACTACCGCGACCCCGACCGTACCGGCGAACACGCCAAGACCCAGGCGGACTCGACACCGCCGTGGCACGGGCCGAGCAACGCGAACCGGCCGCCGTGGCACGACCCGGACCACAAACTCCCGGACAACGACCCGAGCGACCCGAAGTCGCAGCCGTTCGAGGACCAGCAAGGGCCGCGCTCGTACTCGGAGCAGAACTACGACCCCAGGTACGACCCGGCCAAGGTAGGGCGGGAGCCGGACGCGCCCGACGCCGGCAACGACCCGAAGTGGGACGACCCGCTCGAGCGTCAGAAGGTGCTCGACGAGATGAAGCCGGACTACCTCCGTCCGGAACCGGGCAAGGACCGATCGAAGATCGACCCGCATCAGTTCGTCGAGGCGGACCCGCGGGATCCTCGCCGGGGCGACCTGCGCGACTCGGTCGGCGACCCGCCGGAGCGGAACCCCGAGGACTGGGCCGGCAAGATCAACCCGGACTACGGCCTGAGCCACCAGTACCGGATGAACTGCGCGGACGGCTCGCGCAAGGCCGCGGCGATCCTGAACGGCGAGACACCGGACCTGGCCGCAGGCCGGAAGTTCGGGCGCGGCGAGTGGCCGGAAGACACCCTCGAGTGGATGGATCTGGACGACTTCCCGCCGGACCACAAGATGGGGCTGCAGGACTGGACCGCCGACCCGGCGGAATTCACCAACGCCGCCTACCGCAAGGTGTACGACGCGCTGGCCGGCCGTCCGCCGGGCACGCACGCGGTCATCTTCGTGAGCTGGCGGTCCCCGAACCCCGCCATCCCAGGCGGTGGTCACGTCCTGAACGCGTTCGTCGACGAAGCGGGCCACGTCAAGTTCCTCGACGTACAGCCGCCGGGCGGCAAGATCGTCGACGCGTTCCCGGACGGTCACCAGGGCCCGCATCCGAAGAACCCGTACGACGTCGACATCACGTCGATCCAGTTCGCCGTACGTGAGCGAGGCGGCCGCTGGGAAGGCCCCCCGCGCAGCCCCAACACCCCGCCGGCCTCGCAGCGGCAGCACATGCGCCCCCAGATCCCCCCGATCGCCAAGCCCCCGACCGGCAACGTCTTCGGCACACCGGGTGTCAACCCCCACGGGACTCACACACCGGATCCGAACCCACCGGACGCGCCGACCCCACCTGCGCGGAACCCCGAAGGCCTCTCGATCGCCGACCGCCTCGCCGGCCTCGACACCCCCTCCACCACCCGCCACACCCCCGAGCCATCTACGCCGCAGGCAAACACCCCAGACACGCGCACGCCAGACTCGGGAACTCCTGAGCCGCAGGCCCCCGACGGCCATACGCCGGATGCGCGCACGCCGCAGGCGAACACCCCGGGCACGCCTGCCCCGGAGTCGCGGGCTCCCGAGACGCAGGCTCCCGACGGGCGTACGCCGGAGACGCACGAACCGCAGTCGCGGGGAACCGAGACGAACGCGCCGGACGGGCGTACGCCGGGGGCGAACACCCCGGGCACGCGTGCACCGGAGTCGCGGGCTCCCGAGACGCAGGCTCCCGACGGGCGTACACCGGAGACGCACGAACCGCAGGCGCGGAGAACCGAGACGAACGCGCCGGACGGGCGTACGCCGGAGGCGAACACCCCGGGCACGCGTACGCCGGAGTCGCGGGGAACCGAGACCAACGCGCCGGATGCGCGTACGCCGGAGGCGGACACCCCGGGCACGCGTGCACCGGAGTCGCGGGCTCCCGAGAGGCAGGCTCCCGACGGGCGTACACCGGAGACGCATGGACCGGAGTCGCGGGGAACCGAGACCAACGCGCCGCACGGGCGTACGCCGGATGCGAACACCCCGGACGCGCGTGCGTCGGAGGCGGGTTTTGCTGAGCCGTACGGTTCGGGGGACATGCCTGGGCAGGCGGGCGGGGGACCGCGGTCGGAGTTGGCTGATCGTAGGTTCCGGGCTTCGGCGGCGGACGAGGCGGCGTACCGCGCCACCTTGAGGTCGATCGACGCGGGCAAGATGGCGGAGCACCGGGGACGCGGCCGGGCGCAGCTCGGTGATCGGATCGACGACTTCTCCGACCTCGAGCTGAACGCGATGGAAGAGATGCTCGGGATGCCGCACCAAGACATCAACCGGGCCTTCCGCGCGGGTGACCCGAGCGTCGAGCGGATGCCGCTCGTCCGGATGGCGACGTCGGCGATGAACAAGCTGCCCGACCACGTGGGCGAGATCCACCGGGGCATCACCTTCGACACGGTGGAGGACCTGCAGGCGTTCCTGAACCGGTACCGGCCGGGCAACTCCGTCCACGAGCCCGCGTTCACGCACTCGGACAAGGATCCGGACGGCGCCAAGATCTTCAGCGGCGGGGATTACGCCCCTGCCAGGGTCGTCATGCACATCGACGCCCGGCACGGCAAGGACATGTCGTTCCTGCGTGATCCGGCCCTCGGTGTCGACGAAGTCATCCACCCGCCGCACACGCCGTTCTATCCGACGAAGCTGGAGTTCGACGAGGACACCAACACCTGGCACGTGCACGTCCGCGACCACAGCGGGCCGGTGGATATCCCGCCGGCCGAACGGATGGCGCCGATCACGCTGGAGCCGGACACCAGAAACTCGTACTGGCAGCAGCACGCCCAGGCACGCTACGCACCGCCGCAGCACCCAGCCCCGACCGGTCACCCCCAGAACCCTGCGGACCCGTACACCACCGGCCAGCCACAGCAGCCGTTCGGTCCCGGTCAGCCGGCGCCCTTCGGTCCTGGCCAGCCCGACTACGGCCCGCCACCCCAGCCGACCCCGTCGTACGGTCCGGATCAGCAGCACCCGCAGTACGGCCCACCACAGCAGCCGCAGTACGGGCCGCCGCAGCCGCCGGCTTACGGTCCAGGTCAGTCCGGTTCTCGTCCGGAGCAGCCGGTAGACCCGTTCGCTCCCGGGGCACAGCAGTCGTTCGGTCCCGGTCAGCCGCATCAGCCCGGTTACGGTCCCGGGCAGGCGCAGCAGTCGTACGATCCGACGGGGGAGCAGCAGCCCTACGGTCCAGGGCAGCCACAACCCGGTCACGGTCCGGGGCAGCCGCAGCCGTCGTACGGTCCGGGGCAGCAACGACCGTCGTACGGTCCGGGGCAGCCGGACGGTCAGTTCGGTCCGACGGGGCAGCCGCACCGCGGGCAGGAGCCGTTCGGCCCGACGTTGCAGCAGCCGGGTTATCACCCCGGTCAGCAGCCGGGACACCTCCCGGGGCAGCCACAGCCCGGTCACGGTCCGGGGCAGCAACAACCGTCGTACGGTCCGGGGCAGCCGGAAGGTCAGTTCGGTCCGACGGGGCAACCGCACCCTGGGCAGCAGCCGTTCGGTCCGGGGCATCGGCAGCCGGAGCAGCCGGGGTACCCACACCAGCAGCCTGGATACGACCCGCAGCAACCCCAGCAGTTCCCGGGGCGGCAGCCGAACCCGAACCAGCAGCCGGGCCACCCGAGCCAGCAGCCGGGGCAGCACCCGGGGCAGCGTCCGTTCGAGGCACCGGCGCCGCACCGGCAGCCGCATCAGCCGCCGGGATACGACCCTCGGCAACCGCAGCAGTACCCGGGGCAGCACCCGCACCCTGGACAGCAGCCGCACCCGGGGCAGCAGCCGCACCCTGGGCAGGAGCCGTTCGGGCCGGGGCATCGGGAGCCGGAGCAGCCGGGGTACCCACACCAGCAGCCTGGCTACGACCCGCGGCAGCCGCATCAACAGCCGGCCCGCCCAGGTCAGCCGCATCAGCGCCCGGCGTATGACCCGCGGCAGCAGCCGCAGCAGTTCCCGCCGCGCCAGCCGGACCCGTACCAACAGCCGGGGCACCCGGGTCAGCCGCACCAGCAGCCTGGGTACGACCCGGGTCAGCCGGGCCCGTATCAGCAGCCGGGACAGCCCGGTCAGCACCCGGGACAGTCGCCGTATCAGCAGCCTGGTCAGCCGGGTCCGTACCCGGGGCAGTCGCCGTATCAGCAGCCTGGTCGGCCAGGTCCGCACCCGGCGCAGCAGCCGGGGTACGACCCGCGGCGGCCGGACCCGTACCAGCAGCCGGGACAGCCCGGTGAGCACCCGGGGCAGTCGGCGTACCAGCAGCCGGGGTATCGGTCGGATGAGTACGGCCCGTCCGCTCGGCACACACCGGAGTCGGAGCAGCCGCGCGGGCCGCAGCAGCCGCCGCATGGCGCTCCACAGCAGTACGGCGCCCAGCCGCCGCACAGCCGGCCCGACGCGTACGGCTCGCAGCCGAACCCATACGGCTCACAGCCCGATTCGTACGGCTCGTCAGACGCCAACGGCTCGGCGGAGCCGGACGGAACGGCGGGTTCCCGCGAACCGGCGGAATCCGGCAGGCTGGCAGAGCGGGAAGGACCGGCTGAATCCAACGAGCCGGCGGAGTCTGGACCGCAGGCGCACGACGGTCCGCAGGCTGGTTCGACCGACGGACAAGACTGGCGGCCGGGCGATGCCAGATTCGGCGTGAGCACCAAACCGGGCTTCGACCCGGCCTTCCACCACAAGGCGCTCGGGGACGACTGGGCGCCCGGCGTACATGACCCGGAAGGCAAGTTCTTGCCGAAGGAGAGGGTGATCGCCGACCGCCTGCACGAGGAAGGATGGCGGGTCGACGCACGCCCGCAGGACGACTCCAAGAAATCGATGAAGAACCCGGAGTCCATGGTCCGCAAGGATCCGGCCGATGAGGGTGTGATCACCGAGTACAAGACGCTGAAGAGCGGCGAGTGGACCGCCGTCAAGCGAAACATCCAGAAGGCGAGCAAGCAGGTTCCGTCGGACGGCGAGGTGGTCATCGACGGCAGGAACGTCGACCTCACGAAGGAGAACGCCGACCAGGCGTTCGCGGTCCTGGAGCATTATGGCGACACGCGAGCTGCGAAGGTGCACGTCATCCTCGGCGACGGCCGAATGGTGACCTACGTGAGGAGGGACTGATGTCCGAGCAGGAGAACATCTTCCTGCGGTCGTCCGCGACAGCCGAGGAGGCGGCGACGGTGCTCCGCGAGCTGCTCGATCTGGAGCCGATTCCCGACACCTCGGGCGCCGGTCCGGATGAGCACGGCCTGCGCGGCCCGGCGCGGACCGTCGAGGGTGTACTGGGCTTTGTGATCCAGCCGAACGATCTCGCGGCGCCGGACCGGGGCACGGACGACGTGCAGGCCATCGACGGGTACCCGATCGAGATCGACATCTGGCTCGGCCGCGACGAGGTGGTCCAGTTGAAGGAGGCGCGGCTGGTTTTCGACCGTCTGGTCGAGGCGCGGCCCGACGTGCCGATGCTGCTCTGCCACGACCTCGACCTGGTCGTCGCGGCTTATCTCCCCGGCCGGGGTGTCCATGAGTTCCCTGCGGGTACGACGGTGGATGCGCCCGACGCTGAGAAGTGGCGGGAGTGGGTGGTGGACTGATGTCGGGTAGTTATGGGACGCAGGTCATCGAGTCGGTGGCGGTTCGGCGGCGGCGGTTGCGGGAGGCCTGGTTGTTCGGGGCCGAGCGGGCGAAGAACACGTTGAACGAGCAGACCGGGAAGGTGCTCGCGAGCGTGATGATCGGTGCGGTGGCGTGTGCCGGATGCGCTGGTGTGTCGTACTTCAAGTCGGCACAGGCTAAGGAGAAGCAGAACCAGCAGCCCACGCCCACCGCAACCACATCCGGCCCGGTGAGCCCGTCACCGTCGAGGTGACCGGGCGCGCGACGACCAGGCGGTGAGCCTTTGGCGCCGAGGTGACCGGGCCGCGCGACGACCAGGCGTGAGCCGTTGGCGCCCAGGGCGTGGGGGCTAGCGGCCGAAGAGGGTGCGTAGCCAGGTGCGGCGGGGCTGGGGTTTCAGTGCGGGTGGGAGTACGGCGGTCGGCGGCGTCGCCAGTGTGACCGGGACCTGGACCATCTGGTCACCCTGGAGCCAGTAGAGATCCGGCGAGCACTTGTCCGGCGCGCCGCGGTAGCTGTCGGCGATCCACCGTGCCAACGCGTCGGCGCGGTCCTGGCCGGCGTCGGCGGGGCAGTACGCGACCGTGCTCAACCGGGGTACGCCGATCAGCACACCCGCGCCTGTGGATGCCTGCGGCAACAACCTTTCCCGGTCGACGATCGCCATCGACACCAGCGGATCGCCCTCACGGCTGAGGACGGAGAAACCGTTGTGCTCGTGTGGTTTCAGGTCCGCGATCTCGGCCAGGCTGAGCCGCACCGGCGACGGTACGCCGGGATCACCGAGTCCGTGCATGGACCGCCGGACGACGGTCAGCCGCCGGAGTTCGTCGCCGGTCCGGATGAACACGACCACCTCGAAGTGGTCGCCGAACGGCAGCAGCGCGTCGGCGACCGGGCCGGCCGTCCGCGCCGACCAGCCGCGCTGCACCAGCACTGCGCGCTGGCGTTCGGCGACGTCGCCGTACCGATGTTCCTCGGTGGCGAGCTCACCTTCGGCCACGACCGCACGCAGCCAGGCCTCGATCCGTTCCGGCCAGCGTTCCTGTGGTAGCTGAAGGCAACGATCGACGATCTCGCCGACGCCGACCACGGCGGACATCTGCAGCGCACCGCGTCCCCAGCCGACCTCGACCGTGCGCTCTGCGGAGTCCACGACGCAGCCCGGCAACCAGATCGGTGCCAGCTCCGCAATCATTTCGACCACGCTGGAATCGTCTGTCTCTGTCATCCGGTGACCTCACCCACCACTACAGTGTCTCGCACGTCCGTCGGTAAGAAGTAGGAAGTCCCCCCGCGCAACCGCGGGCCGGTCCAGCGGAGGAAAACCTTAGTGGCAAGCCGGATCGTGCACCGCCCGGCGCGGCGCACACCTGCCCCCGGGGTGCAGCAGCAGCGTGTGATCGAAGCCGCACCGTCGCTCGGCGGAAGTGGCGGCGGTGGGGGTGGCGGCGGCGCCATGCAGATGCTGCTGCCGATGGTCGGCAGCGTCGGCTCGGTCGCGATGATGACCATGGGCCGGTCCGGTCCGATGGTGATGGTCGGCATCGGCATGCTGGCGCTCACCCTGGTCGGGTCGGTCGGCGGCATGCTGGCCTCCCGCGGCCGCGGCGGCAAGGACCGGAAGAACCAGCGCACCCGCTACCTCGACTACCTGGAGCGGATGCGCGACGAGTTCTCCCTGGAGGAGCGCAAGGCTCGCGCGCAGGCGCTCGAGCTCAACCCGCCGCCGGACGGGCTGCTGGACTGTGTCGCGGACGTGTCCCGGTTGTGGGAGCGGCGCCGTACCGACAGCGACTTTCTCCAGCCGCGCTGCGGGAGTGGCCGGGTCCCGGTGGTGCCGGCGGTGGTCGGCCAGGGCGGATCCGCGATGGAGCCGCCGGACCAGTTCATGATGGCCGAGGCGAACGCGCTGGTACGGCGGTTCACCGAGATACCCAACATGCCGCTCACCGTTCCGCTCGACCACGTCGGCAACGTCAGTATCGTCGGCGACCGCGAGGGCGTCGTCCGAGTGGCTCGGTCGCTGCTCGTGCAGACGGCGGTGTTCCACGCGCCGGAGGATGTCGCGATCGCCGCGTGCTATCCGCCCGCGTCGATGCCGGACTGGCACTGGATGAGTTGGTTGCCGCACGTCCAGGACCCTGAGCGCAAGCAGGGCCCGATGCCGTTCCGCAGGATCGCGGAGACGCCGCTCAGGCTGTCGCAGCTGCTCTCCGACGACCTGTCCGAGCGGGTCCAGTGGGCGACCGAGTCCCGCCGTGGATCGGTGAACTTCGAGGATCGCCGCCGGCTGACCCGGCGCCTGCTCGTCCTGCACGACACGTACGGCGACGTCGCCGCCGAGGTCCGCCCGCAGGCCGACGACTCGCTCCTGCCGGGCGAGCTCGGCGTCACCGTCCTGCACCTGGTCGCGGACCGCGTGCAGGAGCCGAGTTCGGTGACGATGCGGATCACCGTGTACGGCGACGACATCCGGATCGAGGACCTGCGCGGCCCGTACCCGATGGTCGCCAGCGGCCAGGTGGACCGGATGGAGGCTCCGGTCGCCGAGGGCATCGCCCGTGAGCTCGCGCCGTTGCGGCTGTCCGCGGAGTCGCTGGACGAGGACGCGCAGCGCGAGAACGTCGACTTCATGAGCCTGATCGGCATCAGTGACGTGGCCCGGCTGGACTTCAGCCAGCTGTGGCAGCCGCGTCCCGACCGGGCCTTCCTGCGCGTGCCGCTCGGCATCGACGACAACGGCGGCGTCGTACTCGTCGACCTGAAGGAGTCGGCCCAGCTCGGTATGGGTCCGCACGGCCTGTGCGTCGGTGCGACCGGTTCCGGCAAGTCCGAGGTACTGCGGACCATGGTGATGGCGCTGATGGCCACGCACGGTCCCGAGGACCTCTCGTTCGTCCTGGTGGACTTCAAGGGTGGCGCGTCGTTCGCGCCGTTCGAGGGTGTGCCGCACGTGGCCGGCATCATCACCAACCTGCGCGACGACGCGAGCCTGATCGAGCGCGCGTACAAGAGCCTGGAAGGTGAGGTACTGCGCCGTCAGCAGGTGCTGAAGGACGCGGGCAACATCGCGAACATCACCGACTACCGGCTGCACCGGCAGCAGAAGCCGGACCTGCCGCCGCTGCCGCACCTGTTCGTCATCATCGACGAGTTCGGCGAGCTGCTGAACGAGCGGCCCGACTTCATCGATCTGTTCCTGTCGATCGGCCGGATCGGCCGGTCGATCGGTGTGCACCTGCTGCTGTCCAGCCAGCGGGTCGAGTCCGGCAAGCTCCGCGGCCTGGAGACCTACCTGTCCTACCGGCTGGGCCTGCGGACGTTCTCCGAGGAGGAGAGCCGGACGGTGCTGGACACGACGGACGCGTTCCACCTGCCGCCGCTGCCCGGCTTCGGGTTCCTCAAGGTGGACACGAGTGTCTACCAGCGGTTCCGGGCGGCGTACGTGTCCGGACCGTACGTTCCCCCGGCTGACGAGGTCCTGGAGGACGAGGGTACGGACGCCCGGCCGCAGGAGTTGACGCCGTACCAGCTGACCGAGGCGGAGCTGCAGGCGACGCAGCCGGTCGAGGTGAAGGCGACGGAGCGTACGACGGGGCCGACGGAGCTGAACGTGTTCGTCGACCAGCTGCGCCGTGCAGCCGAGCAGGTGCTGAAGATCTGGCTGCCGCCGCTGCCGACCGCGTGCACGCTGGACGGGCTGGCCGGCCGTGTGGACTACGTGGACGGTCGCGGCCTGCAGCTTTCCGTCCGGTCACCGCAGATGATGCCGCCGATCGGTGTGATCGACGACCCGGCCAACCAGCGCCAGGAGGTCTTCCGGCTGGACCTCACCCGGGCCGGCGGGCACGCCGCGATCGTCGGCGGTCCGCAGTCCGGCAAGACGACTGCGCTGCGGACGCTGGTCACCTCGCTGGCGCACACCCACACCCCGCAGGAGGTCGCGATCTACGCGCTCGACCTGGCGGGTGGCGGTATGCAGGCGCTGTCGCAGCTCCCGCACGTCGGCGGGGTGGCGCTGCGGACCGACCGGGAGCGGATCCGGCGGACGGTCGAAGAGGTCCGCGGGATGATCGACCACCGCGAACGCGTCTTCCGCAACCACGCCATCGACACCATGGAAGCCCTCCGCGAGGACCATGCGGAAGGCCGGATCCCGGAGCTGCCGAGCGCGGACGTCGTGCTGGTGATCGACAACTTCGGCGCGATCCGGACCACCTTCGACGAGCTGGACGAACCGATCAGCGACATCCTCCAGCGGGGCAGCAGCTACGGCGTGCACGTGGTGACGTCGATGATGCGGTGGAACGACGTCCGGATGCAGAACCAGGCGATGTTCGGGACGATGCTCGAGCTCCGCCTGAACGACGCGTCCGACTCCAACATCGACCGGCGCCTGCAGGAGGTGCTGCGCAAGGCCGGTCCCGGCCGGATGCTGGTGCCGGGCAGCAAGCTGTTCGCCCAGTTCGCGCTGCCGAGGATCGACGGTGTCGCCGACGACGACAACCTGGCCGAGGTGCTCGAGGGCCAGGCGTTGTCGGTCCGGTCCACCTGGCAGGGTCCGCGCGCGCCGCAGATCCGCATCCTGCCGCTGCAGCTGCCGCGCGCCGAGGTGGCGGACGAGGTCCGGCAGCCGGCCGTCGTACCGATCGGTGTGGACGAGCGCGCGCTGGCACCGGTGTACCTGGACCTGGCCGGCCGGGACACCAACCTGGTGGTGTTCGGCGACAGCGGCTCGGGCAAGACCAACATCGTCCGGCTGGTCGTGCAGCAGCTGATCGAGCGGCACACGTCGGACCAGCTGGTGTTCGCGGTGATGGATCCGCGGCGCGGTCTGCGCGAGTTCGTGCCGGAGGCGTACGTCGGCGGCTACGCGCCGACCGGCCGGGTCGCTGCCGGGCTGGCGGCCGGCGTGTCGCAGGAGCTGGCGAAGCGGATGCCGGACGACACCGGCGCGATTCCGGCGGAGGGCCAGGGCGGGCCGCGGATCGTCGTGCTCGCGGACGACTACGACCTGCTGACCTCGGGTGGGCAGTCTCCGATGGACCCGTTCCTCCCGTACGTCGCGGCGGGCCGGGACATCAAGTTGCACTTCATCGTGACCCGGCGCGCGTCGGGTGCGTCGCGGCAGCTGTACGAGCCGTTCCTGTCCGCGGTGCTCGAATCCGGGGCGGCCGGCCTGGTGCTGTCCGGTGACCGCAGCGAGGGACAGCTCTTCACCGGCGCGTACCCGGGCGACTACCCGCCCGGCCGTGGATTGTTCGTACGACGGGGCGACGGACCACAGCTGGTCCAGACGGCCATGGCCGATCCGGTCCAGGCCGTCAGCCCGAGCAGCGGAGGAACGACATGACCCTGCTATTGGCCGCGCCTCCGGCGCGGCGGGTCGTGGGGCCTTGGCTCCCGTCCTTCCCTCGTCGCTCCAGTCGCTGTGTTGACTGCCGCGCCTCCGGCGCGGCGGGTCCTGGGGCTCGTGCTCCCGTCCTTCCCTCGTCGCTCCAGTCGCTTCGCTCCCTCCGCTCCTCAGTCCAGGACGGGAGGCCCCACGACCGGGCTCCCTCCGCTCCTCAGTCCAGGACGGGAGGCCCCATGACCGGGCTCCCTCCGCTCCTCAGTCCAGGACGGGAGGCCCCACGACCGGGCTCACCGTGTTCGTCAGCCAAGGCCGGGAGGCCACATGACCTATGACCTGATCGCGCTGGTCGACGGGCGCCCGTCGAGCGACGACGTTCTGGCCGGACTCGCGGCCGCGGGGGAGGACCTCGGGGTTCGCGCGGTAAGCGGCGGAGCTGTCATCCAGCTGTGCGACGACGAGGCTCTGCCGCTGGTGTCGATCGAGTTGCCGCTGCTGGTCCAGGTGCCGGGTGAGGTCGAGCGGATGCTGGGCGCCGAGGTCGGCACCGTCGAGACCCCGGCCTGGTGGGTCGAGATCCGGGCGACCGCGCGCGACGGGGCCCGTGAGCTCGCGGAGAAGTACGCGAGCACCCTGGTCGCCCGCCTCGGCGGCAAGGTCTGGGCGTCCGGAGGGATCCTGACGCCGCAGGACGGGACAGCGGCGAGTACGAGCGAGGGAACCGACTGAGATGCCGAACGAACTGATCTTCAGCCCGGGCGTCGACCTGATCACCGAGAAGGTCGCCGTCGTCATGCAGGACCGCCCGGTGATCGGCATGTCGGCCTGGCTCAGTGACGCCGCGGCGTCGGCCAAGGCGGCCGGCCGCGAGGTGCAACTGGTCACGCCGAAGAGCTCCAGGATCACCTGGCCGGTCCGGTCGACCCTGTTCGCCAACCCGTACTCCCGGTGGGTCGTCACCGGCGACGACGGCGAGTACTTCGACGGGCTGAACGGCACCCGGCTGAAGTGGAACGGCGACATGTTCATCGCCCGGTCGACCGTCGGCCAGGGCGAGCAGAACGCCGATCTGCACCCCGACTTCGTCGTTCAGGAGCAGCCGTTCGCGCAGCTGCAGCTCACCGTGCGGGTCCGGCACAAGCCGGTCGCGAGCCTGGTCCTGGGCCGCGTCGCGGAACGCTTGTTCACCGCGACCAGCGGGAGTGGCCCGGCCGGCTGGTCCACCTCGGAACCGGTGACGCAGCCCTGGAGCCCGGAGGCGCTGACCGAGTACTGCCGAGACCGGGCGCCGCAACCGACCTGGCTCGTCCTCGCCGGTCAGCCGGGAGCGGAGTTCAGGCCCTCGGTCGGCACTCTGGAGGCACGCCGGACCCAGTCCGGTCTGGACGAGACCGTGACGCTGGCGGTCGCCCAGCCGGGACTGGAGTTCCCGGACCCGAACAAGGTCGGCGAGTGGATCGACGAGATCGCCGACGACTTCGAGCTGATCTCGGCCATGGTGATGGGCTCGTACGGCGCCGCGGACGGCACGTACGAACCGCGGTTCCTCGGCATGGCCTGCCCGATCGGGATCGCCGCCGGGAACGAGGCGGTCCGGGCGTCCGGTATCGCGGAGATGGTGAAGGTCGACGGCATCAGGCGGGCGCTGGCGATCGGACCCGCGCACGCGCCGGCGGTCTGGTACCCGATCGGGGACGGGCGGACCCCGGGCGACTGGGAGATCTACGCCAGGCTGATGAAGAAGCTCGTCCCGGCCGAGGCCGTGACCGGTCGCCGCTGACCTCCCCGAACAGTCGTCGCGGATTTACCAGAACAGGAGTTCTCCACAGATGGGCATCTATAGCCGGGTGACGGTGATCGGGCAGCGGAAGCGGCTGGATGCGGTGCTGCCGGCCGACGAGCCGCTCGGCGTACTGCTCCCGGACTTGCTGCGGATGCTGGACGAGCCGTTGCAACAGACGCCGCAGCGGCGGTTCCTGACCACCGCGACCGGTGCGCTGGTGCCGCCGGAGGGCACGCTCGCGTCGGCGCAGATCATCGACGGCGCGGTACTGCGGCTGGCCTCCGAGGGTGAGCTGCCGCCGCCGCCGACCGTGTACGACGTGACCGAGGAAGCCGTCGAGGACCTCAAGCGGCGCGCATCGACGTTCAAGCCCGCGCACCGCAGGGTCCTGGCCGGCGCCGGACTGGTGTTCTCGATCGTCGCCGGTGCCATCTCGCTGCTGGTCGCCGCGCCGAACGCGCTGACCGGTGTGATCCTGTTGGTGCTCGCCGCGATCTGCGCCTTCATCGGCATTGCGCTCGGCCGATCCGGCAACAACGTGGTCGCGATCCCGCTGGTCACGGTGGCGACCGTCGTACTGGCCCTCACCGCCGCCTTCTGGGCACTGGACGCGGGATGGGAGCTCGGTCTGTCCATCACCGTCGGGGCGCTCTGCCTGGCGTTCGGTCCGATGTTCTACGCAGCTGCCGGTGTGGCCGGTGGCGGTGTGGTCGCCGGCGCCACGTCGGTGCTGTTCGTGGCGGTGTGGATGATCGGGAGCGGCACTGGCCTCGCCGCGGAACGCACGGGCGCTCTCGCGGCCTTGCTGGCGGTGCTGCTGCTCGGTCTGCTGCCGCGGCTGGCGCTGGCGTTGTCCGGGCTGTCCGGGCTGGACGATCGGCGTGCTGCCGGTCAGGAGATCATGCGGGGGGACGTGCAGAGCGCTCTGAATGCGGCTCACCTCGGCCTGGCACTGGCGGTCGTGCCGATCGCGGTGTCGTCCGCGGTGGCCGGGATCATGCTGCTGCGCCAAGGCGGTGCTTGGTCGGTGGCACTGGCACTGGTGCTTGCGTTCCTGCTGGCATCGCGGTCGCGGCTGTACCCGTTGGTGAGCGAGGTCGCCGTTCTGTTCGCGGCCGCGTTCACGATCGTGTCGGGGTGTGTGCTGATCGCGGCGGTCAACGGTCAGGGCGGCGCGTTCATCGCGCTCGGGTTGCTGGTGCTGGTGGCGATGTTCTGCGCGTTCGGTCTCAGTTTCGCACCGGCGGAGCATGTCCGTGCGCGGCTCACCCAGCTGCTCGACTATCTTGAGGTCGGGGCGATCATCGTGACCGTGCCCCTGGCGCTGGGAGTGTTCGGCGTCTACTCCGACCTGCTGCACGCATTCTGACGACCGGATGGAATGACTGAATCGAACTGGCAGGGTGACATGCTGCGCCAGCTGGCGGAGCAGTCACCGGCCGAAGCCCCGGACCGCCCGGAGAACCCGCCCGCACCGGCCCCCGCCGCACCACCCGCGGCCCCTGCCGGGCAGGGCGGTCCAGTTGTGCCCCCCGCACCCCAGCAGGGCGTTCCACCACAGCAAAGGGTTCATCCGCACCAGGGCGTGCAGCAGCAGGGCGGTCCGCAGCAGGGCGTGCCGCCGCAGGGCGTGCCGCAGCAGGGCGTGCCGCCGCAGCAGCAGGGTTCCTATCAGCAGCAGGGGCCGTATCAGCAGCCTTACCCACAACAGCAGTCGGCACCGGCTCCGCCGTACCAGCAACCGCCTTACCCCCAGCCGCCGTACCCGCAGGAGCAGTACCCACCACAGCAGTACCAGCCTCAGCAGTACCCACCGCAGCCGCCGTATCCGCCGGAGCAGTACGCGCCTCACCCGCCGTACCCGCCGCAGCAGCCCTATCCGCCGGAGCAGTATCCGCAGCAGGGCTACCAGCAGCCGCCGCCGTACCAGCCGGGTCCGTACGACCAGCAGTACGCCCCGCCGCCGTACGAGCAGTACCCGCCGCAGCAGGGTTATCAGGCTCCGCCTGGGCAGGTCGCGCCGTATCAGCCGGCGTCGTACGAGCAGTACCCGCCGCAGCAGCCGCCGCCGTACGCGCAGCCGCAGGCCTATCAGCCGGTGTACGAGCAGCAGTACCCGCCGCAGGATCAGCAGCACCCCGGGCAGGTGCCGCACCAGGACTACTACGAGCAACCGCCGTACCAGGGACCTGCACCGCAGCACACCGACGGCTGGGGCCCACCGCCGCCGACGCCTCAGTCGGATCAGATCGGCAGGCCGATGCCGGCTCCCGAGGGCGACTCGGTGTTCGACCGGTTCCGCCGGATCGCGTCCGAGGCGGCGTACCTGGTCGGTGCGTCGGGCCGGATGCAGCGCGACGTGGACAACATCGCGACGATCCGCCGGCCGATCGCGATCATGCGACGCGTCGGCGTGCTGAGCCCCGTCACCAACGGTGGTACTTCGACAATCACCGCACTGCTCGCCGGGATGCTCGCGGCGCAGCGTTCCGACCGGGTGGTCGCGGTGGACGCGGACCCGGGTGGTGCCGAGCTGTCCCGGCGACTCGAGCTGACCGTCGGCGCCGGACCGATCGAGCGGGTCAGCCTGCTCCGCAGCGAGAGCACCGCGGATGCCGTGCGTACGACGCTCGCCGAGGCACAGACCCAGGGAGCACGCGACGTCGGCCTCGCCGTGGTCGACTGCCCGGGCGGCCTGTTCGACGAGATCAGCGCCGAGATGGCCGGCTCCGGACACTGTGTCGTCGTTGTCCTTCCGTCGGTGCAGCACGTGGCGGAGTACTGCCTCGCGCAGCTCGACCAGCTCACGCCGGACGGTCAGGACGTGCTGCTGACCCGTGGTGTGGTGGTGATCAGCCTGGTCGAGAACGTCGACCCGGCCTCGGTCACCTGGCTGGTGGAAGCGTTCCGGCAGCGCGGTATGGAGCCGCTCGTGCTGCCGTTCGACCTGCACATCGCCCAGTCCTGGCCGCTGCACATGGAGGAGCTGCAGTCCGGCACCCGCCGGGCCGTTCTCGATCTGGCCGCCCGGGTGGTCGAGACGGTGACCCGGACGGCCGGCTGACCCCACAGCCGGCTCACCGGAAAGCCTCAAACTGCGGTTGAATCCGGCGAAGTTGCTCAAACGCTGAACCGTTTGGCCGATCTGGTCGTTTCACCCGGTATCCGCCCCGCAGTTCGACGGGTGGGGTAGACATCAAGGAAGCACAGCGTTCAACTACTTTGACCCGGAAGCTCTTGGAGGTCCAGATTCATGAGCGATGACACGATGGCCCCACCCACCGCCCCGGAGGCGACGCCCGCCGCCGGCGACCTGCGCGACCGGAGGTCGGTCCTGCGCTGCGCGGCGATGGTCGCGCTGGCCGGCGCCGGCGCGCCGATCCTGGCCGCCTGCGGCGGCGACGACACCGGCTCGGCCGGCGGAGCCGGGACGACCTCGGCGCCCGGTAGCGCACCGACCTCCGCCGCAAGCTCGGCCCCGTCGAGTGCCCCGTCGTCGAGTGCACCGGCATCAGGCGGGACTGTGCTCGGTCCGGCCTCCGAGGTGCCGGTCGGCGGCGGGAAGGTGTACCCCGAGGCCAAGGTCGTGGTCACGCAGCCGTCCGCCGGTCAGTACAAGGGCTTCTCGGCCGTCTGCACCCACCAGGGCAACCCGATCGGCTCGGTCGAGGGTGGCCAGATCGTCTGCCCGTTCCACAACAGCCACTTCAGCATCACCGACGGCAGCCCGGTCAGCGGCCCGGCCAACGCCCCGCTGCCGCCCGTCAACGTCGCGGTCGAGGGCTCCAACATCGTCCAGTCGGCCTGACGCCGCAACGAGAAGAGCCCGGCCTTCGGGGGCCGGGCTCTTCCTCGTTCAGCACATCAGCGCTGCGCGGCCGGGTCGACCTTCCCGAGATACAGCAGTTTGTTCGGCGAGCCGGTGCCCGGGTCGACCACCTTGTCCGGCGTCGACGCACCGAGCAGGGCGGTCGTCACGTCGGCCGGCTTGGCCTCCGGGTGGTCGGCCAGGTACAGCGCGATCCCACCGGCCACGTGCGGAGTGGCCATCGACGTACCGCTCATCCTGAGCGTCGACTCCGGGTCGGTGATGCCGACCGACAGGACGTCGACGCCGGGGCCGAACAGGTCGACGCACTTGCCCCAGTTCGAGAACGTCGCCTTGTGGTCCTGGTCGTCGGTCGCGCCGACCGTGATCGCGGACGGCTCCCGGGCCGGCGAGCTCGCGCAGGCGTCGGAACTCTCGTTGCCGGCGGCAACGGCGTAGGTGATGCCGGCGTCGACGGACGCCTTGACCGCCGCGTCCAGCGCGTCGTCGGCGACACCGCCGAGGCTCATGTTCGCGACCGCGGGTTTCTTCGCGTTCTTGGTCACCCAGTCGATCCCGCCGACGACGGACTCGGTCGAGCCGGAGCCCTTGCAGTCGAGCACCCGGACGCCGAACACCTTGGCGCCCTTGGCCACGCCGTACGTCGTCCCGGCGATGGTGCCGGCCACATGACTGCCATGACCCATGCAGTCGACGCCGTTCTGGCCGTCGCCGACGGTGTCGGTGCCGACCGAGGCGCGGCCGCCGAAGTCCTTGTGCCCGGCGTAGATGCCGGTGTCGATCACGTAGACGTTCACGTTCTCGGCCGTGCTGGAGGCCTCGAACTTCTTGTCCAGCGGGAGATCACGCTGGTCGCTGCGGTCCAGGCCCCACGGCGGGTCGTCCTGGCTGACGGTGATCCGCTGGTTCTGCTGGACGAACGCGACCCGCGGGTCGCCGGCCAGCTTCCGGGCCTGCTCCTCGCTCATCGCCGCCGAGAAGCCCTTCACCGACGAGTCGAACTGCTTGCGCAGTTCGACGTCGTACGTGCCGGCCAGGCTCTGGTTGGTGGCCCGCGTCTCGGCCTGCCCGCGCTGGCCGGCCAGGACGACGATGTAGCTACCGGGGATCGCGGTCGTGGTGCCGGCGCCGCGGATGGTCGCACCGGGTTCCGGCGCGGCCTGGCTGCCGGCCGGGGTGGCAACGATCCCGGCGCTGGCGAGCACGGCGGCGGCGACCGTTGCCAGGACGGCCCGCGGTCTACGGATGGGGGACATGGGCGGCTCCCTCGAGTCAGCGCAAGGCCCAGTTGCCTCACGCAAAGGTCCTGCACATCTACCCTGGGCGACACGTTACGCAGTCCGCTCATCCCAACCGGGGGTCAAACCGGGCCTATGAGGCAAGCCGCAACACGACCGCAAAACATCAGTGGGGTTGCCGTGCCCGGTGCTTGTCGTACTTGCGGACGGCGAACTCGTACGCCTCGGCCAGCAACGGTTCGAGCGAGGCGAGATCGGTCGGCGACACGATGGCGACCCAGTGCTGCGAGGCGTAGAACGGGTGCGGCATCAACTTGTCCCGCTCGACGTAGTCGTGACCGGAGTCCAGCACCCAGTCCGCGTCCCGCTCGGTCGGCACCGCCCCGAACAGCGAGGTGTACGTCGCCTTGGTCAGGCCGAGGTTGAGCCGCCAGGCCCCTGGTTCGTCGAGCCGGGAGACGTTGTCGTAGTGGTCGCCGGTCACGATGGTGGCGAACGGTTGCTGGCGCTCCGGCGGCAGGTCCACCTCCGGGTCGTACAGGTAGAACAGGTCGCCCTGGGCCTCGAGCGCGCGCACGCCGTCGTACCTCCGGATCAGGAGGTCCATCTCTTCAGCAGTCATACCTTCAAGTCTGTCATTGAACCAGCAGTGGAGACTTTGGCGGAATTCCGGGTTTGTCCGTACGGCGAACTAGGGTGGACGGGTGGCTGATCCGTCGTCCTACCGTCCCGCTCCCGGGTCGATCCCCGACTCGCCCGGTGTCTACCGTTTCAGCGACGCCGCCGGGCGGGTGATCTACGTCGGCAAGGCGAAGAACCTGCGCGCCCGGTTGTCGTCGTACTTCCAGGATCTGGTCAACCTGCACCCGCGCACCCAGGCGATGGTGACGACGGCCGCGAAGGTCGAGTGGACGGTGGTCGGCAGCGAGGTCGAGTCGCTGCAGCTGGAGTACTCCTGGATCAAGGAGTTCGACCCGCGGTTCAACGTGAAGTACCGCGACGACAAGTCGTACCCGTGGCTCGCGATCACCCTCAACGAGGACTATCCGCGGGTGATGGTCGGCCGCGGCCAGAAGAAGAAGGGCATCCGGTACTTCGGCCCGTACAGCCACGCCTGGGCGATCCGTGAGACCGTAGACCTGCTGCTGCGGGTGTTCCCGATGCGCTCGTGCAGCAAAGGTGTGTTCAACCGGCACCGCCAGATCGGCCGGCCCTGCCTGCTGGGCTACATCGGCAAGTGCGCGGCGCCGTGCACCGGTCAGGTCAGCCAGGAGGAGCATCGCAAGATCGTCGACGACTTCGCCGCATTTCTCTCTGGTCAGACCGCGACCTACGTGCGCCGGCTGGAGAAGGAGATGAAGGCGGCCGCGGCCGAGCTCGAGTACGAGCGGGCCGCGAAGATCCGCGACGACCTGGCCGCGCTGGAGAAGGCACTGGCCAAGAACGCGGTGGTCCTCGGCGACGGCACCGACACCGACGTGATCGCGCTGAGCGAGGACCCGCTCGAGGTCGCGGTGCAGATCTTCTACGTGCGCGGCGGCCGGATCCGCGGTGAGCGCGGCTGGATCGCGGACAAGGCCGACGGTACGGCGACCACGGGTGACCTGGTCTCGCGATTCATCCAGCAGACGTACGCCGGGGACTCCGGCGACGCGATCCCGCGCGAGATCCTGGTCCCGACCGAGCCCGAGGACGCCGGCGCGCTGACCGAGTGGCTGTCGGAGCTGCGCGGTTCGAAGGTGTTCATCAGGGTGCCGCAGCGCGGCGACAAGAAGGCGCTGATGGAGACCGTCGAGCGGAACGCGCTGCAGACGCTCACCATGCACAAGACCAAGCGGGCCAGCGACCTGACCACCCGCAACCAGGCGCTGGAGGAGATCCAGGCCGCCCTCGACCTGCCCGAGGCGCCGCTGCGGCTGGAGTGCTACGACGTCTCGAACCTGCAGGGCACCGAGGTGGTCGCCTCGATGGTGGTGTTCGAGGACGGCCTGCCGCGCAAGAGCGAGTACCGGCGGTTCGTGATCAAGGGTGTCGACGGGCAGAACGACGTCGCCTCGATCGCCGAGGTGCTGACCCGGCGGTTCAGGCGGCTGCTCGACGAGCGCGCGACCCTGCAGGACGACGAGGACCCGGCGGCCAGTCTGATCGACCCGGAGACCGGCCGGGCGCGCAAGTTCTCCTACGCGCCCGGTCTGGTCGTGGTCGACGGCGGTCCGCCGCAGGTCGCGGCCGCGCGGCAGGCGCTGGACGAGCTCGGCCTCGGCGACATCCCGGTCTGCGGCCTGGCCAAGCGGCTCGAGGAGGTGTGGCTGCCCGACGACGAGGACCCGGTCATCTTCTCCCGGACCTCGGAGGGCCTCTACCTGCTCCAGCGGCTGCGCGACGAGGCGCACCGGTTCGCCATCACCCACCACCGCAGCCGGCGCTCGAAGTCGATGGTGGAAAGCGTCCTCGACGACGTCCCCGGGCTGGGCGAGGTACGCCGCAAGACGCTGCTGAGGCATTTCGGGTCGCTGAAGAAGCTGCGCCAGGCCACGGTCGACGAGGTGGCCGCGCTGCCCGGTTTCGGTCGCCGTACCGCGGAATCCGTGGTCATCGCGGTGAACACGGCGGCAACGAAGGCCGACACCGGCCGGGCGCCGGCGGTGAACATGACCACGGGCGAGATACTGGACGACGACGTCCCGGCGCCGGCCGGGGCGCCCGACGGGGATCCAGGGAGAACTGAGAACTGATGGCGGACCAGGGCGGCAATCTCATCATCGTGTCCGGCATGTCGGGCGCGGGACGGAGTTCGGTCGCGGACGTGTTGGAGGACCTCGGCTGGTTCGTGGTGGACAACCTGCCGCCGATGTTCCTCACCACCATCGTCGAGCAGGTCGTCGGCACCGGCGCGTCACCGCGGCTCGCGGTCGTCGTCGACGTACGGACCGGGCTGTTCTTCGACGAGCTGAGCTCGGCGATCCAGGATCTGCGGACCAAGGGGTACCGGCCGCTGACCCTGTTCCTGGAGGCCTCCGACGACGTGATCGTGCGCCGGCAGGAGAGTGTCCGCCGGCCGCACCCGCTGCAGGGCGAGGGCCGGCTGCTGACCGGCATCCAGCGCGAGCGCGAACTGCTCGGCGACATCCGGGCCGGCGCCGACCTGGTCATCGACACCTCGAACATGAACATCCACCAGCTCGCCGCGAAGATCGTGAACGCCTTCGGCGACGAGGAGAACGCCGAGCTGCGGGCGACCGTGGTGTCGTTCGGGTTCAAGTACGGCATCCCGGTGGACGCCGACGTGGTGGCCGACATGCGGTTCGTGCCGAACCCGTACTGGCAGCCCGACCTGCGCCCGATGACCGGGCAGGACAAGCCTGTGTCAGACTTCGTCCTCGGCCATCCGCTGGCCCAGCAGTTCCTGCAGAACTACGTGGACGTGCTGGACACCCTGCGGACCGGCTACCTGAACGAGGGCAAGCGCTTCGTCACCGTCGCGATCGGCTGCACCGGGGGTAAGCACCGCAGCGTCGCGATGGCCGAGGAGATCGCCCGGAGGCTGCGCGAGAGAGGGTCACCGACCTTGGTGGTACACCGGGATCTGGGGCGCGAGTGAGCGAGAGCCACTGGGACACCCCTGCCCGCGGAGAGCACGGACCGGGCGGGTCCGGCGTGTCGTCTGGGGGACCCCCAGGCCCACGCTCAGTGTCACGAGCGCCCAGGGTCGTCGCACTGGGCGGGGGGCATGGTCTGGCCGCCTCCCTGTCCGCACTTCGTCATGTCACCGACCAGCTGACCGCGGTCGTCACGGTCGCGGACAACGGCGGCTCGTCCGGCCGGCTGCGCCGTGAGCTCGGCGTCCTGCCGCCGGGTGACCTGCGGATGGCGCTGGCGGCGCTGTGCCGCGACGACGAGTGGGGCCGGACGTGGGCCGACGTACTGCAGCACCGCTTCCGCAGTGACGGCGAGTTGCACGACCACGCGGTCGGCAATCTGCTGATCGTCGCGTTGTGGGAGTTGCTCGGCGAGGCGGTGGACGGGCTCGACTGGGTCGCACGGCTGCTCGGTGCCCAGGGCCGGGTCCTGCCGATGTCCGCCGTACCGCTGGACATCACCGCCCGGGTGCTCGGGCTCGACCCGGACCGTCCGGAGGCGATCACCGAGATCCGTGGCCAGGCCGAGGTGGCGACGACCGAGGGGCACGTCATCGACGTCGCCCTCGACCCGGCGGACCCGCCGGCCTGTCCGGAGGCGCTGGTGGCCGTCGCGGAGGCCGACTGGGTCGTCGTCGGTCCCGGGTCGTGGTTCACGTCGGTGATCCCGAATCTGCTCGTCCCGGCGTTGTGCCGCGGGCTGGAGCAGACCAGCGCCCGCCGCGTGCTGACGCTCAACCTGGGGGAGCAGAAGGGGGAGACCGACGGCTTCTCGCCGGAGACCCACCTCGAGGTGCTGGCGGCGCACGCGCCCGACCTGCGCATCGACGTGGTGCTCGCGGACGAGGGGCATGTGCCGGATCCGGCATCGCTGCACCGTACGGCGGAGTCCCTCGGCGCGGAGCTGGTCATCGCCGATATCGCCGACGACGACCGTCTCCTCCACCACGCCCCGGACAAACTCGCCAAGGTCTACCGCGAGATCTTCGCCTAACTGGCGTCGACCTGCTGCCGCTTGTCGTACACCTGCTTGCCCTGGGCGTCGTACCCGCGGACCCGGACCGTCTGGATGTCGGAGTTCCCGCCGGTCAGGCCCCAGATGTAGTAGCCGTTCGAGATCAGCGCACGGGTCGGACCGTACTTCGGCAGGTCGACGACGATCTGCGCGACCCCGTCGGGGACCATGGCCCACCCCAAGCTGTCGGCGAACCTCCCGTCGGCCTGGACGCCTGACCGGCCGTAGTCGTAGTCACCTCGCCCGAGCACGTGACACCAGGCGACGACGTTGCGCCCCGGTGACACCAGCAGCGCGGTGAAGTCGGCACCGGTCCCGGTCTTGAGGACGACCTCCCAGTCCGTCGTGATCGGTCCGGCGTCGTACGTCCGCCGGTCTCCGGCCGGCTGCCCGCCCGAGTTCTTGAAGTACGCGCCGTCCGGGGTCTTGCACCGGGTACGGATCTCGTCGTCGGTCAGCGGACTGACCGGCGGCGCCGGCGCGAACGGCTTCCCGGTCTGCGGGTCCTTCGTCACCGCCACCACGGGCTCGATCGGGTCGGCCGTCCTGATCGTGATCTTCGGATCCACGGTCGGCATCGTCCGCGCCGTGGCAGGTTTCCGCTCGAGCTCCCAGATCTTCTTGCCGGTGGCGTCGTATGCCCGGACCCGCTTCACCTCGCTCCGGACGTTCCTGGTGCCGTCGTAGCCCAGGGTGTAGAACCCGTCGGTGCCGACGAGCGCCTCGCGCGGACTCTCGTCGCCGGTCTTCTCCACCAGGACGCGCACGGCGCCGGGGACCGGCACCCGCAGGGCGGCCTCGACAGCGTCCGGCATCTTGTTCCGGCTGGAGGGCAGCACCTCCGTAACGCTGTGGCGGCCGTTGGTGGATGGCTTCTCGGGTGCATCCATGGTGCAGGTCGAGACGATCGACTTGTCCGGTGACAGGAACGCCGCGGAGAGGAGCGACTGGTCGCCGCTCTTCACGGCGACCTTCCACCGGGCGTCGATGGGGCCGGCCGTGTCCCAGAGGTTGGCCTTGCGCTCCCGGAGGAACTCGACGTTCTCGCGGTCGTACTGCTGGCAGCGGCGAAGGACCTCGGCGTCGGACAACGGGCTCACCGGCGGTGCCGGCACGACTGTCCTTCCGGTTTCGTTGTCGACGATCCGGCCGGTGTTCACGTCGATCGTGATGGTCTGGCCCTTCTCGGTGCCTGCCGGGCCCTCGCTGTCGGTCCGGGTCGAGGACCAGGTGGTGAGGCCGCCGATGACGGCCGCGGTGGTGAGTGCGGCGGTGGTGACGGCGGCGATGCGCCGGCTGCGGACCGAGCGGCGGCCGCGGGTGAGGATGGTGTCGATGTCGGTCTGCAGCGGCCGGTCGGAGTCGTCGGCGGCCGCGGCGAGGAGGCGTTCTATGTCGGTGCTCATGAGGCGCTCCTTTCGGAGTGGCCGAGGAGTTCGCGGAGGTGGGTGAGGCCGCGAGAGGTCTGGCTCTTCACGCCGCCGGGGCTGATGCCGAGGATCTCGGCGGTCTGCTCGACGCTGAAGTCGGCGTAGTGGCGCAGTACGACGCAGGCCCGCTGACCGGGAGCGAGCCGGGCGAGCGCCTCGATCACGACCGTGCGGTCGTCCACCGCCTGCAGCGGGTCGGGAGCCGCCGGACCGGAGTCACCGGGGTCTTCCAGGTGCTCGCGGCGCCAGGGGCGTCTCGACTGGTCGAGTACGGCGGTGACGACGGCCTTGTGCGCGTAGCCGATCAGGGCGTCGCCGCGGCTGATCCGGTGCCAGCGGCGGTAGACCTTCACCAGCGCGTCCTGGGCGGCGTCCTCGGCCCGGTGCCAGTCGCCGCACATCAGGTACGCCGTACGCCGCAACCGCCGGATCGTGATCGCCGCGAACTCGGTGAACTCGTCGTCGTCGCGTCTTCGCATCCGGTCCCCTCCTGTCAGCAGTGTCGCCGATGGAACGCGGCCGGCGGCCGGTTGGGTTGCAGACCGGCGTAACACAGTTCGGACGGTCTCAGTTGGAGGATTACGGCCTGAGGGTCTTTGACAACGGTGGGAGGATGCCTTCATGGCGATGACAGCACAGGTGAAGTCCGAGTTGACCAGCATTCAGGTCACGAAACCCTGTTGCCGCAAGGCCGAGGTGTCGTCCGTGCTCCGCTTCGCGGGCGGGTTGCATCTCGTGTCCGGACGGATCGTCGTCGAGGCCGAACTCGACAGTGGTGCCGCGGCCCGGCGGCTGCGCAAGGACATCGCCGAGATCTTCGGGCACCCGTCGGACGTGGTGGTCATCTCCCCGTCCGGCATCCGGAAGCAGACCAAGTACGTCGTCCGCGTCGTCCGCGACGGCGACGCGCTGGCCCGGCAGACCGGCCTGGTGGACAACCGCGGCCGCCCGGTCCGCGGCCTGCCGCCGGCGGTGGTCTCGGGTGCGTCCTGCGACGCGGTGGCGGCGTGGCGGGGTGCGTTCCTGGCGCACGGCTCGCTGACCGAGCCGGGCCGGTCGTCCTCGCTCGAAGTGACCTGCCCCGGGCCGGAGGCGGCGCTGGCGCTGGTCGGTGCGGCCCGGCGGCTCGGCATCGGGTCGAAGGCCCGCGAGGTGCGCAACGTGGACCGCGTGGTGATCCGCGACGGCGACGCGATCGGTGCGCTGCTGACCCGGCTGGGTGCGCACGAGTCGGTGCTGGCCTGGGAGGAGCGGCGGATGCGCCGCGAGGTCCGGGCGACCGCGAACCGGCTGGCCAACTTCGACGACGCGAACCTGCGTCGTTCGGCCCGGGCCGCGGTGGCCGCGGGTGCGCGGGTCGAGCGGGCGCTGGAGATCCTCGGTGACGACGTACCGGACCACCTGCAGGTCGCCGGCAAGCTACGGCTGGAGCACAAGCAGGCCAGCCTGGAGGAGCTCGGCCAGTTGCACGAGCCGGCGCTGACCAAGGACGCGGTGGCCGGCCGGATCCGCCGCCTGCTCGCGATGGCCGACAAGCGCGCCGCCGACCTCGGCATCCCCAACACCGAGGCCAACCTCACCCCGGACATGCTCGACCCGGCCTGACCCTGTCTCACAGTTCGGCGGTCTTCGGCAGGTGTCCGGAGGCCGCCGTACGCATGCCTGGAGGGTCCGGAACGCGGACGGGTGGGGGAGCGCACGCGGGAGCGGCGTGTACCAGCAGGTGGTCTGGTCTGGCACACCCCCTGAGACGCCGGTGGTCTGATGTGGACGGTACCAGTTGATCGAGTGGGCTCTTCGGCTAGTGTTCGGGCTGTAGCGGCAGTGCTCATAGCTAGTTTGAGGAGACGCAGTCCCGTGACCGTACGCGTAGGTATCAACGGCTTCGGCCGGATCGGCCGTAACTTCTTCCGCGCCGTGCAGGCGTCCGGTGCCGACATCGAGGTCGTCGCCGTCAATGACTTGACCGACAACGAGACCCTCGCTCACCTGCTGAAGTACGACTCGATCCTGGGCCGCTTCCCGGGTGAGGTCTCCGCGACCGAGGACGACATCACGGTCGCCGGTCACAGCATCAAGGCGTTCGCCGAGCGCGACCCCGCCAACCTCAAGTGGGCCGACGTCGGCGCCGACGTGGTGATCGAGTCGACCGGCTTCTTCACCGACGCCACCAAGGCCAAGACGCACGCCGACAACGGCGCCAAGAAGGTCATCATCTCCGCCCCGGCGAAGAACGAGGACCTGACCGTGGTGATGGGTGTGAACCACGAGCTGTACGACGCCGAGAAGCACACCGTGATCTCGAACGCGTCCTGCACCACCAACTGCCTGGCCCCGCTGGCCAAGGTCCTGCACGACGCGTTCACGATCGAGAAGGGTCTGATGACCACGATCCACGCGTACACCCAGGACCAGAACCTGCAGGACGGCCCGCACAAGGACCTGCGTCGCGCCCGCGCCGCCGCGCTGAACATCGTGCCGACCTCCACCGGTGCGGCGAAGGCCATCGGCCTGGTGCTGCCGGAGCTGAAGGGCAAGCTGGACGGGTACGCGCTGCGCGTTCCGACCCCGACCGGCTCGGCCACCGACCTGACCGTGACCGTCGGCCGCGAGGTCACCGTCGAGGAGGTCAAGGAGGCCTACAAGGCGGCCGCCACCGAGGGTGCGCTGAAGGGCTACCTGACCTACACCGAGGACGAGATCGTCTCCACCGACATCGTCACCGACCCGGCCTCCTGCATCTTCGACGCCGGCCTGACGAAGGTGATCGGCAACCAGGTCAAGGTCGTCGGCTGGTACGACAACGAGTGGGGCTACTCCAACCGCCTCGTCGACCTGGTCAACCACGTCGGCGCCTCGCTCTGACCCCTTCACTCGCGACAGCCTGCGTCCGGGGCGGCTCCGTGCCGGCGCCGGGCGCAGGCTCATGCCTGAGCCGCAAGGATTGCTGAACTGTGAAGACCATCGAAGACCTCGGGGACGTGGCCGGCCTGCGGGTGCTGGTGCGCTCCGACCTGAACGTGCCGATCAAGGACGAGACGATCGGCGACGACGGCCGCATCCGGGCCAGCGTGCCGACGCTGGTGAAGCTGGCCAAGGCCGGCGCCAAGGTCATCGTCACCGCGCACCTCGGCCGCCCGAAGGGCAAGCCGAACCCGGAGTTCACCCTGGCCCCGGTGGCCAAGCGGCTCGGCGAACTGCTGCAGCCCGAGGGCATCACGGTGCACTTCGCCTCCGACGTCACCGGTGACAGCGCCCAGTCCGCCGTACAGGACCTGGACGAGGGCGAGGTGCTGCTGCTGGAGAACGTGCGGTACGACTCGCGCGAGGAGAGCAAGGACGAGACCGAGCGCGAGGCGCTGGCCGAGGAACTGGCGGCGCTGGCCGATGTGTTCGTCAGCGACGGCTTCGGCGTCGTGCACCGCAAGCAGGCCAGTGTGTACGACGTCGCGCGCAAGCTCCCGCACGCCGCGGGCGGCCTGGTGCTGGCCGAGGTCGAGGTCCTGAAGAAGCTCACCGAGGACCCGGAACGGCCGTACGTCGTCGTGCTCGGCGGCGCGAAGGTGTCGGACAAGCTGGCGGTGATCGAGAACCTGCTGGCCAAGGCCGACAAGCTGCTGATCGGCGGCGGGATGGTCTTCACCTTCCTGAAGGCGCAGGGTCACGAGGTCGGCAAGAGCCTGCTCGAGGAAGACCAGCTGGACACGGTCAAGGGCTACCTGGAGACCGCGAAGTCCAAGGGTGTCGAGATCGTGCTGCCGACCGACATCGTGGTCGCGCCCGAATTCAAGGCCGACGCACCGGCGACGGTCGTGGCCGCCGACGCGATCCCGGCCGACCAGCTCGGCCTGGACATCGGACCGGAGTCCGGCAAGGCGTTCGCCGCCGAGATCGCCGGTGCCAGGACGGTGTTCTGGAACGGCCCGATGGGTGTCTTCGAGATGGCGGCGTTCGCGGGCGGAACGAAGGCGGTCGCGCAGGCGTTGACCGAGGTTGACGGCCTCAGCGTGGTCGGTGGCGGTGACTCGGCCGCGGCCGTCCGCCAGCTAGGCTTCGCCGACGACCGGTTCGGGCACATCTCCACCGGTGGTGGGGCGTCGCTCGAATACCTGGAGGGCAAGGAGCTCCCGGGTCTCGCCGTACTGGAAGAAGGAACAGAGTCCGGATGACTGCCGTTGACAATGCAGCAGCTGCCCGCACGCCGTTGATGGCGGGCAACTGGAAGATGAACATCAACCACGTCGAAGCCGTGCACCTGGTGCAGAAGCTGTCGTGGACGCTGCAGGACAAGAAGCACGACTTCGAGCGGGTCGAGGTGGCCGTGCTGCCGCCGTTCACCGATCTGCGCAGCGTGCAGACGCTGATCGACGGCGACCGGATGAAGATCAAGTACGGCGCCCAGGACGTGTCCGAGCACGACGCGGGCGCGTACACGGGTGAGATCTCCGCGTCGATGCTGGCCAAGCTCGGCTGCACCTACGTGCTGGCCGGCCACTCCGAGCGGCGGCAGTACCACGGCGAGGGCGACGCGCTGGTCAACGCGAAGACGACCAAGGCGCTCGAGAACGGGCTGATCCCGATCGTCTGCGTCGGCGAGGGGCTCGAGATCCGCAAGGCCGGCGAGCATGTCGCGTACACGCTGGCCCAGGTCGATGGTGCGCTGGCCGGCCTGAAGCAGGACGACGTCCGCAAGCTCGTCATCGCCTACGAGCCGGTCTGGGCGATCGGCACCGGCGAGGTGGCCACTCCGGAGGACGCGCAGGAGGTCATCACGGCGATCCGGGGCCGGATCGAGGAGACGATCTCACCGTCGGTGGCCGACTCGGTGCGGATTCTTTACGGGGGGTCGGTGAAGATGGCCAGCGCAGGTGGCATCATGGCCCAACCGGATGTCGACGGCTGCCTGGTCGGAGGTGCGAGCCTTCAGGTGGACGAGTTCGCCGGCATCTGCCGTTACCTGGACCTTCAGTTAGGCTACTCCTCGTGATTCTCGCTTTCTCGATCGTCGTGATCGTCTGCAGCCTCATCCTCACGCTGCTCGTGCTGTTGCACAAAGGCCGCGGTGGCGGTCTGTCGGACCTGTTCGGTGGCGGTGTCTCGTCCAGCCTGGGCGGCTCCTCGGTCGCCGAGCGGAACCTGGACCGGATTACGATCGGCGTCGGGCTGATCTGGTTCGCCGCCATCGTCGCGCTCGGCCTGCTCTACAAGCTCGGCTGAGGGGAGTAGGTTCCCGTGGCTGGTGGTGGCAGTGCGATCCGTGGCAGCCGGGTCGGTGCGGGTCCGATGGGCGAGGCGGAGCGCGGCGACACCGCGCCCCGGCAGCGCATCGTGTTCTTCTGTGCCAACGGGCACGAGACCGCGACGGTGTTCGCGGTGGACGCGTCGATCCCGGAGGCGTGGGACTGTCCGCGGTGCGGTCTGCCGACCAGCACCGACGTGAACAACCCGCCCCCGCCCCCGAAGATCGAGCCCTACAAGACCCACCTGGCCTACGTGAAGGAGCGGCGCAGCGAGCAGGAGGCCCACGAGATCCTCGAAGAGGCCCTCGAGAAGCTCCGCGCCCGCCGCGCCCGCGGCGAGGTCATCTTCTAGTACGACGCCTCACAGCCCGGACCGGTCCTGGATCGGTCCGGGCTGTCGGCGTTCTCGGGGTGCGGCTGAGCGGCCCGGAGCCTGCTGCTCCGGGCCGCTGGTGTTCACGGCCGGCCGGCGAAGAGTTGGTTGAGCTCCGCCTGGGGGATCTGGACGGCGGCGAAGGTGATGGTGCCGGTGGTGAGGAGTTCTTGGGCGGCGCGGCGTACCAGGCCGAGAGCGGCGCGGGCGATGCTGCCGCCGAGGCTCACTCGGGTGACGCCGGCAGCCTGGAGGTCGTGGACGGTGAGCGATGACGTGCCGAGGCCGAGGACGACGTTGAGCGGGCCGTCGATCTCGCGCACCAGCGTGCGGATCGCGTCGAGGTCGTTGACGCCGGGGACGTAGAGGCAGTCGGCGCCGGCTGCGCGGAAGCGGTTCGCGCGGTCGATGGAGTCGGCGAGCGAGGTCGGCGTCCGCAGCAACTGGCCGTCGGTGCGGGCGGTGAGAACGAAGTCCGGCCCAGCGGCCTCGCGGGCTGCGACGATCCGCTCGACCGAGAGTTCGACGTCGTACAACTCTCGCCCGTCGTAGTCCTCGATGTTCCCGCCGGCCAGACCCGCCGCGCGGGCCAGAGTGATGGTCTCCGCGACCTTCTCCGGCTCCCGCCCGTAGCCGTCCTCGAGGTCGCCGTTCACCGGTACGGCGCTGGCCTCGGTGATCTCCCGGACGCGCGCGAACATGTCCTCCCGCGACACGGCCGGAGCACCGTCCGGGAGGGTGTGATCACCCTTGCCCAGCGAGAACGCGATCCCGGCACTGGTGGTCGCGATCGCCGGGAATCCGGCATCGGCGAGCACCACCGCGCTGCCCGCGTCCCAGGCGTTCGGCATGACGAAGAATCCGTTGTGCAGCTCGCGAAACGTCATACCGGCATCCTCGCAGCCGAACGGTTCGGCACCGGCCGAACGATCAGCGTCGGCGGCTCAGGTCCGTGGTGCCCGGATGGTGCTCGGGATCTCCTGGGCGGATGCCTCGTCGAGGAGCCAGAGGGTGTGGTTGAGGCCCTTGACGCCGGCGGCCGGGATCTGCAGGCGGCCGGTGTCGGACAGGGCCAGCCGGACGGCCTTCGCCTTGTCCTCGCCGGAGACGACGAACCAGACCTCGTGCGCCCGGTTCAGCGCCGGGAACGTCAGCGAGATCCGGGTCGGCGGCGGCTTGGGGGAGCCGTGGACCGCGATCGACGACACGTCCTCCGAGTACAGCGCGGCGTGCTCCGGGAAGAGCGACGCGACATGCCCGTCAGGGCCCACACCCAGCAGCAGTACGTCGAACGTCGGTACGCCGTCGCGATCACCGGGGCCCACGGCCTTGGCCAACTCGGACGCGTACGCGGCCGCGGCCGCCTCGGCGCCCTGACCCGTGTCGGCCGGCATGGGGTGAACCCGCGCCGGGTCCACGTCCACATGGTCGAGCAGGGCGTCCCGGGCCTGCGTCTCGTTCCGCTCGGGGTCGCCTTCGGGCAGGAAGCGTTCGTCACCCCACCAGAACTCGACCTGGCGCCAGTCGATCGCGCTCCGGGCCGGCGATTCCGCGACGGCCCGGTAGACGACCGAGGCGACCCGGCCGCCGGTCAGCACGACGTGCGCGACCTTGCCGCTGCTCTGTACGTCGACCAGGCGCGTGATGAACCTGGCCGCGACGGCGTGGGCCAGGGCCTCGGCGTCGCGGTTGACCAGAATCGACGGGGAGCTCACGACCGCCCCGCCACCCTCTTGCCCGACGTCTTCGGTGCCACCTTCTTGGCCGCCTTCTTGGCCACCTTCTTCGTCACGGCCTTCTTGGCGGCGGAGTTCTTCGCGATGGACTTGTTCGCGGGCGTCCGCTTCGAAGCTGCCTTCTTGGCCGCCGGTTTCTTCGCAGTGGCCGTCTCGGGAGCCGACTCGGCAGCCGTGCGCGCGGCCGCCTTCGTGGCCGCGGTCTGGGTCGACCGCCGGTCCGCAGCGCTGACCTTCTTGTCGTCGTCGGGCATGTTCTCCCGCTCGACCATGCACGCCAGCGTCTGCGCGTACACGTCGTCGGGGTCGAGCCGCCGAAGCTCTTCGCTCAGCAGTTCGGACGTCGTACGGCGCTTCAACGCGACCGGGCGATCGGGCTGACCGGGGATGCTGAACGTCGCCACCGCGCCGTCCGGACGGGTCAGCGAGATGGGACCGGTCGGCGTGAACAGCCGGGCCGCGGTGATGCCCGGGCCACGCGAGGTCTTCTGCTCGACCGCAACGCCCAGCTTGTGCTGCAGCCAGGCTGCCAGCAGATCGGCGCTCGGGTTGCCCTTGGCGGACACCACCTCGGCGCCGGTCACCTTGGCCGGGTACTGATCGAGCGCCGCGGCCATCAGCGCACGCCACGGGGTCAGCCGGGTCCAGGCGAAGTCCGTGTCGCCGGGCTGGTAACCCTCGGCCCGCGCGGTGAAGTCGACCGATGCCCGGCGGGTCGCGGCCGCGTCGGTGACCCGGCGACGGCCGAGCCGGCCCAGCGGGTCGTCGGCCGGCACCTTGGGCCCGCCACCCGGCCACCAGACGATGACCGGCGAGTCGGGCAGCAGCAGGGGAGTGATGACCGATTCCGGCACCTTGGCCAGCTCACCGTGCAGCCGCAGCAGCACGGCCTCGCCCGGGATGCCTTCGCCGACCCGGACCTCGGCGTCCAGGCCCGACGCGCCGCGGCCGGGCCGCAGGATCGCGACCAGGACGCGGGACGGGTGCTCGCGGCCGGCCTCGTTCGCGGCCTTCATCGCATCGTGGTGGGACGCCTCGTCGACGACCACCACGATGGTGCCGACCATGCCCATGGCCGGTGAGCCCGCGTTCCGGCGGGCCCGCAGCAGCGCCGACGCGATCTCGCTCGACGTCGTGTCGGTGAGGTCGATGATCATGGCCGCCTCCAGGCGCGTCCGTCATGGGCGAGCATCTCGTGCGCCGAGTCCGGGCCCCAGCCGCCGGACGCGTACTGCTCCGGCTTGCCGTGCCTGGCCCAGTAGTCGATCACCGGGTCGAGGATCTTCCAGCCCAGCTCGACCTCGGTGTGCTGCGGGAACAGCGGCGGGTCGCCGAGCAGGACGTCGAGGATGAGCCGCTCGTACGCCTCGGGCGAGGACTCGGTGAACGAACCGCCGTACTGGAAGTCCATGTTCACGTCGCGGATCTCCATCGCGGTGCCGGGCACCTTGGCGCCGAACCGCATGGTGATGCCCTCGTCCGGCTGGATCCGCAGGACCAGGGCGTTCTGACCGAGTTCCTCGGTCTCGGTCTTGGTGAACGGCAGGTGCGGCGCCCGCTTGAACATCACCGCGACCTCGGTCACCCGGCGGCCGAGCCGCTTGCCGGTCCGCAGGTAGAACGGCACGCCCGCCCAGCGGCGGGTGTCGACGTCCAGCCGCAGCGCGGCGAAGGTCTCGGTCGCGGAGTCCGGCGGGATACCGTCCTCCTCGAGGTAGCCCTTCACCTTCACCCCGCCGGCCCAGCCGGGGGAGTACTGACCGCGGGCGGTGTGCAGGTCGAGCCGCTCCGGCAGCTTCACCGCGTTCAGGACCTTCTTCTTCTCCTGCCGCAGCGACCAGGCGTCGAAACTGACCGGCTCCTCCATCGCGACCAGCGCGAGCAACTGGAGCAGGTGGTTCTGGATCACGTCCCGGGCCGCGCCGATGCCGTCGTAGTACCCGGCCCGGCCGCCGATGCCGATGTCCTCGGCCATGGTGATCTGGACGTGGTCGACGTAGTGGCTGTTCCAGACCGGCTCGAACATGGCGTTGGCGAACCGCAGCGCCAGCATGTTCTGCACGGTCTCCTTGCCCAGGTAGTGGTCGATCCGGAACACCGCCTCCGGCGGGAACACCGACTCGACCACCCGGTTCAGCTCACGCGCGCTCTGCAGGTCGTGACCGAAGGGCTTCTCGATCACCACCCGCCGCCACGAGCCGGGGACCTCGTCGGTCAGCCCGTGCTCGGACAACTGCTGCACGACCTGCGGGAACAGGCCGGGCGGGATCGACAGGTAGAACGCGTGGTTGCCACCCGTGCCGCGGGTGACGTCGAGCTCGTCCACGGTCTCGCGCAGCCGCTTGAACGCCTCGTCGTCGGTGAGGTCGCCCGGCACGAACCGGAAGCCCTCGGCCAGCTGCTGCCAGACCTCCTCGCGGAACGGGGTCCGGGCATGCTCCTTGACCGAGTCGTGCACGATCTGGGCGAAGTCCTGGTTGGTGTAGTCGCGCCGGGCGAACCCGACCAGGGCGAAGCCCGGGGGCAGCAGCCCCCGGTTCGCCAGGTCGTACACGGCCGGCATCAGCTTCTTGCGGGCCAGGTCACCGGTGACACCGAAGATCACCAGGCTGCACGGCCCCGCGATCCGCGGCAGCCGCCGGTCCTGCGGATCCCGCAGCGGGTTGGCCGGGCCGGTCGGCTCTTCGTCGAGCTCAGCGGTCATCAGCCGCTTCCCTCCGAGATTCTCTAGTTGCTGAAAAGGGACAAGAGCTGCTGTACGCCGGTTGCCGGGTCGGTCAGGTGGAGTCGCAGGACGGGGCGACCGCGCTCGGCGAGCACCTTCGCGTCACCGGCCGCCTGGGCCGAGATCAGGGTGCCGAACGAGAACGGACGGTCGGGGATCTCCACGTCCGTCGGGTGTGCCGCGGTGATCTGCAGGAACACGCCCTCCGGGTGGCCGCCCTTGTGGTACTGGCCGGTCGAGTGCAGGAACCGCGGACCCCAGCCGAAGGTGACCGGACGGCCGGTGCGAGTCGCCAGCGCCGGCCGGACACCCGCCAGGTCGGCGTCGCGCTCGGAGTCCAGGTACGCCATGACGGCCAGGTAGCCCTTGTCGTCCAGCTTGCCCAGCAGCGCGTCGACAGCGCCCTGCACCGAGTCCACGCCGTCCAGCAGACCCTCGGACCCGCGCACCTCGACGGACCCGTCGGTGAATGCTGCAGACTCTGGCTCAGGCTGGGCGTCGAGCAGCCCCCGAGCGGCAGCCTTCGCACTCTCCACGTCCGGCTGGTCGAACGGGTTGATTCCCAGCAGGTAGCCCGCCACCGCGGTGGCCGTCTCCCACAGCAGGAACTGCGCGCCCAGCGAGCCGGTCGTCACGACCGTCGGCGTACCGGAGGCGACGGTCGCGGCGCTGCTGTCGGCCGCCAGCAGGGCGTGCACGAGATCACTCGCACTGCTGTGGAGCTCAGGCGCTTCGAGGCTCTCCACCGCGATCGGCAGGACACCGGTGCCGTTCTTGCCGGTGCTCTCCGCGATGAGCTGCTCGGCCCAGTCGGGGAACCCGAGGATCGACGAGCCGCCGGAGGCGATGACCACCTTGTCCCGGCCCGGGCTGGCGGCGAGTACGGCGCCGAGAACGAGGGCAGGGTTCGACGCGTCGTCGGCCTGCAGCGACGGGGCCACCTCGGCGGCCTGGTCGAGCAGCTCCGCGACGTCCGCGCCGGCCAGCGCCGACGGGACCAGACCGAACGCGGTCAAGGCGCTGTAGCGGCCGCCGACATTCGGGTCGGCGAGGAAGGTCTTGCGGTAGCCCTCGTCCGCCGCGAGCTTCTCGAACGGCGAACCCGGGTCGGTGACCACGACGATCCGCCCCGCCGGGTCGATCCCGGCGTCCTGGAAGGCCTTGACGAACGCCCGGCGGTGGCTGTCGGTCTCCACCGTGCCGCCGGACTTGCTGGACACCACCACGACCGTCTTCTGCAGGTCCCCGGCCAGCGCCCGGGCGACAACGCTCGGATCGGTCGAGTCCAGGACGACGAGGTCGACGCCGGCGGTCCGGGTGATCACCTCGGGCGCCAGTGACGAACCGCCCATCCCGGACAGCACGATCCGGTCCAGGCCCTCCGACCGCAGGTCGGCCTGCAGGGCCTCGATCTCCGCCAGCAGCGGGCGCGAAGACTCGTACAGGTCGACCCAGCTGAGCCGGATCGACGCCTCCGACTCGGCCTCCGGACCCCAGGTGGTCGCGTCCTTGGCCGCGATCCGGGAGGCGATCTTCTCGTCGACGAGCCGGTCGACGGCCTCGCGCCAGCCCTCGCCGTACGCGTTGACAGTCAGCTTCTCGGTCACTTGGCCGCCGCCTTGAGGGACGCGGTGACGGTGTCCTGCAGCTCCGACCAGGACGCGTCGAACTTCGCCACGCCCTCGTCCTCGAGCACCTGGACGACCTCGTCGTACGAGATGCCCAGCTTCTCCAGGTCCGCGATCACCTGGCGGTCGGCGTCGTAGTTGCCGCGGACCGTGTCACCGGTGATCTCGCTGTGCTCGGCGACCGCCTTGATGGTTGCCTCGGGCATCGTGTTGACCACGCCGCGGGTGACCAGGTTGTCGACGTACAGGGTCGGCGGGTACGCCGGGTCCTTCACGCCGGTGGACGCCCACAGCGGCCGCTGCGGCTTGGCGCCGGCGTTCTCGAGCTCGCGCCAGCGGTCGGAGGAGAAGATCTCCTCGTACGCCTCGAAGGCGAGCCGGGCGTTGGCGATCGCCGCCTTGCCCTTCAGCGCCTTCGCCTCGTCGGTCCCGATCGCGTCCAGCCGCTTGTCCACCTCGGTGTCCACCCGGCTGACGAAGAACGACGCGACGCTGCCCAGCTTGGTCACGTCGTGGCCGTTCTCGATCGCCTTCTCCACGCCGGTCAGGAACGCGTCGGCGACGGCCCGGTAGCGCTGCAGCGAGAAGATCAGCGTCACGTTCACGCTGATGCCCGCGGCCAGCGTCTCGGTGATCGCCGGCAGGCCCTCCTTGGTGGCCGGGATCTTGACGAACACGTTGTCCCGGCCGACGGTCTCCCACAGCTCCTTGGCCTGGGCGATCGTCTTCTCGGTGTCCCGGGCCAGACCGGGCTCGACCTCGATCGAGACCCGGCCGTCGACCGTGTCGGTGGCGTCGTACACCGGCTTGAACAGGTCCGCGGCGTCCCGGACGTCGTCGGTGGTGATGACCCGGATGGCCTCGTCGGTGGAGACCCCCTCGGCGGCCAGCCGGGACACCTGCTCGGCGTACGTGCCGGCGTCGGAGATCGCCTTGGCGAAGATCGTCGGGTTGGTGGTCACCCCGCTGATGTGGGAGTCGTGGATCAGCGTCTCCAGGCCGCCGCTGGTCAGCCGCTGCCGGGAGAGGTCGTCGAGCCAGATGGAGACACCCGCGTCGGCGAGTGCTTTCAAGCGATCGTTCATGTCCGAAGCCTCCGAATGTTCTGTTGTGGAGTTGTCAGTTGCGCTCGTTGGTGGCGTCGGCATTCGGGTCGGCGCTCACCGCCGGGTCGTCGCCGGGACCGATCCCGCCCGCCGGGCGGCGGCCGGCCGGAACCCCGGAGCCGCCGAGTTCCGCGGCGGCGGCGATGCTGTCCTTGGCGGCCTGGACGACGGCGTCGGCGGTGATGCCGAACTCGTCGTACAGGACCTTGTAGTCGGCGGAGGCGCCGAAGTGCTCGAGGCTCACGCTGCGGCCGGCGTCACCGACGACCTCGCGCCAGCCCAGTGCGACACCGGCCTCGACCGACACGCGCGCCCGCACCTGCGGCGGGATGACCGAGTCGCGGTAGGCGTCGTCCTGCTCGTCGAACCACTCGCGCGACACCATCGACACGACCCGGGCCTTGATGCCCTCGTCGGCCAGCCTGTTGCGGGCCTCGACGGCCAGTTGCACCTCGGAGCCGGTGCCGATCAGGATCACGTCCGGCGTGCCGTCGGTGTCCAGCAGCGTGTAACCGCCCTTCTTCACGTTCTCGGTGCCGGCGAAACCGTCGGTACCGCGCGGGAAGACCGGTACGTTCTGCCGTGTCAGCGCCAGGCCGGCCGGGCGGTCGGTGTGCTCGAGGATCGCGGCCCACGCGGCCGCCGTCTCGTTCGCGTCGGCGGGCCGTACGACGTCCAGGCCCGGAATGGCCCGCAGCGCCGCGAGGTGCTCGATCGGCTGGTGGGTCGGGCCGTCCTCGCCGAGGCCGATCGAGTCGTGCGTCCACACGTAGGTGACGGGCAGCTTCATCAGCGCGGCCAGCCGGACCGCCGGGCGCATGTAGTCGCTGAAGACGAGGAACGTGCCGCCGTACGGACGCGTGCCGCCGTGCAGGGCGATGCCGTTCAGGACCGAGCCCATGGCGTGCTCGCGGATGCCGAAGTGCAGCACCCGGCCGTACTCGTCGCCCTGGAACTCCTTGGTGGAGAACTCCGCGGGGACGAACGAGGGCTGGCCCTTCGGAGTGGTGTTGTTCGAGCCGGCCAGGTCGGCCGATCCGCCCCAGAGCTCGGGCAGCCCGGGCGCGAGCTTGGTCAGCACCTCACCGGACGCGGAGCGGGTCGCGACGCCCTTCGCGTCGGCGTCCCAGCTCGGCAGCGCGTCCTTCCAGCCGGCCGGCAGCTCACGCTTGTCCAGCCGGGCGAACAGCTCGGCCCGCTCCGGGTTCGCGGCCTTCCAGGCGTCGAACCGGGTGTTCCACTCCTCCTCGGCGACCTTGCCGCGCTCCAGCGCCCTCCGGGTGTGCTCGATCACGTCGTCGGCCACCTGGAACGTCTGCTCCGGGTCCCAGCCGAGCACCTTCTTGGTCGCGGCGACCTCCGCGGCGCCGAGGGCGGAGCCGTGGATCTTGCCGGTGTTCTGCTTGTTCGGGGCCGGCCAGCCGATGATCGTCTGCAGCCGGATGAAGCTCGGCTTGTCGGTGACCGCCTCGGCCGCCCGCAGGGCGTCGTACAGCGCCTGGACGTTCTCCTCGTAGCCGGTGCCGCCGACGGTCCAGTCGACGTCCTGGACGTGCCAGCCGTACGCCGCGTAGCGGGCCGTCACGTCCTCGGAGAACGCGATGTTGGTATCGTCCTCGATCGAGATCTGGTTCGCGTCGTAGAGGACCGTCAGGTTGCCGAGCTTCTGGTGCCCGGCCAGCGAGGACGCCTCGGCCGAGACGCCTTCCTCCAGGTCGCCGTCGGAGGCGATCACGTAGATCTGGTGGTCGAAGAGGCTCTCGCCCTTCGGTGTCTCCGGGTCGAACAGGCCGCGTTCGCGCCGGGCCGCCATCGCCATGCCGACCGCGTTGCCGACACCCTGGCCGAGCGGGCCGGTGGTGGTCTCGACGCCCTTGGTGTGGCCGTGCTCCGGGTGGCCCGGGGTCAGGCTGCCCCAGGTGCGCAGCGCCTTCAGGTCGTCCAGCTCGAGGCCGAAACCGGCCAGGTACAGCTGGATGTAGAGGGTGAGGCTGGAGTGACCCGCCGAGAGCACGAAGCGGTCGCGTCCGGCCCATTCCGGGTTCGCCGGGTTGTGCCGCATCACCTTCTGGAACAGCAGGTACGCCGCCGGCGCCAGGCTCATCGCCGTACCGGGGTGGCCGTTGCCGACCTTCTCGACCGCGTCCATCGCGAGCACCCGTACGGTGTCGACCGCGCGCTGGTCGAGCTCGGTCCATTCAAGCTTGGGGCTGGTCTTCTCCGTCACGCCGGCGGCGCTCCTCTCGATGGCTGCGAAACTCCCTGTGGTCAGCGTCGAGGGGATCGCTCCCGGACCAGTCGGCCGGTTCCGATCGCGCCCCCGCGCGTCACCGTGTGCGAGCCTACTCGCCCGGGCGTCGGCGCCTTCCACAGACTCGGAACCCGGACCACGTCCTTCTTGTTCCCGCCGTCTCGCAGGTCACACGGTGACTCGCCCAGGGGGGTGGCCGGACCCTCCTACGGGGCGTCGTAGACTGTCGAACCGTCAGCGCCGGTCTGCGGCGTCAATCCACTGAGTTCGAGGTGTTCGTGACGGCCGTCGACCCGCGTCCAGCCGCGACGACGTCGTATCCGGCGCCGCTGCCGGACGGCACAGCTGTTCTGAGTCCGTCGGTACGCGACGTGGTGAAGGCGTACGTCGGTCTGACCAAGCCACGCATCATCGAGCTGCTGCTGATCACCACGGTGCCGGTGATGTTCCTGGCCGCCGGGGGAGTACCCGGCCTGGGAGTCGTCGCCGCCACCCTGGTCGGCGGGATCCTCGCGGCCGGCAGCGCGAACACGATCAACTGCGTGCTCGACCGCGACATCGACGAGCAGATGCGCCGGACCCGCCGGCGCCCGCTGCCGCGGCATGCGGTCAGCCCGCGGTCGGCGACGATCTTCGGCATCGTCCTCGGCGTCCTGGCCACCCTCGAGCTCGGGTTCTTCGTGAACTGGCTGTCGTCGATCCTGGCGCTGGCCGCGAACGCGTTCTACGTGTTCGGCTACACGATGTTCCTGAAGCGCCGGACCGTGCAGAACATCGTCTGGGGCGGGATCGCGGGCTGTTTCCCGACGCTGATCGGCTGGACCGCGGTGACCAACGAGCTGGCCTGGACGCCGTTCGTGCTGTTCGGAGTGGTCTTCTTCTGGACCCCGCCGCACACCTGGGCGCTGGCGATGCGCTACCGCGACGACTACGCGTCGGTCGACGTACCGATGCTGCCCGTGGTCGCCACCCCGGTCGCCACCGCGCGGCAGATCATGGCGTACTCGGTCGTGATGGTGATCACCTCGATCGCGCTCTGGCCGGTCGCCGACACCGGGTTCGTGTACCCGCTGGCCGCGATCGCGCTGGGCGTCGTCTTCCTCCGCGAGGCCCGCGCGCTGCTGCTCCGCGCCCACACCGGCGCCGAGGGCGCCGCCCTGCGGCCGATGCGGCTGTTCCACTTCTCGAACATCTACCTGGCCCTGCTCTTCATCGCCGCGGCCGTCGACCCGCTGCTCCACTGAGCGTCACCCTGCGGTCGCAGGGAGTTTTCCCGTTGACCTGATCGTGATCTCGGTGTTGCCTGTCAGGGTCTGTGGAGGGGGATCCACGCCTGGGGAGACACAGATTCAGGGGGTTCGCAGTGGGGATACGAACACGTATAGCCGCGATCGCGGCGCTGGGGCTCGCAGGGTCCGCGTTGGTCGCCGCGCCGGCCGAGGCAGGTGGCGGTGGAACGACGATCAAGCCGATCGTCTCGGGTCTGACCAGCCCGCGCGGGGTGGCGACGTACGGCGGGAAGATCGTCTACAGCGTCGGTGACGGCTCGGTCTACGAGGCCTGGGCGAACGGCAAGAAGATCCGCAAACTGGGTCAGGTCCCGGGCGGGTTCCCGCCGGCGATCGACACCAACAAGTGGGGCGTGACCTACGCCCTGACCGGCGCGGGGGGCGAGCCGGGTGCGCCGCCGGCGCCCGGCAGCACGACGTTGTTCAAGCTGCGGCCCGGTAAGTCGCCGCTGAAGATCGCCGACATCGGCAAGTACCAGCAGAAGGATCCGGACCCGTACGACCTCGAGGGGAACCCGACGGAGTCCAACCCGTTCGGCGTGGCCGCGCTGGCCGACGGCACGGTCCTGGTCGCGGATGCCGCCGGCAACGACCTGCTCCGGGTCTGGCCGAACGGCTACGTGAAGACGGTCGCCCGGTTCAAGCCGCGGGTCGTCGCGGTCCCGACCGGCCTGCCGCCGACCGGTCCGGACGGCAGCCCGCTGCCGCCGGCCGGCACCAGGATCCCGAGCGAGTCGGTGTCCACCTCGGTCACCGTCGGCTCGGACGGCTACTGGTACGTCGGTGAGCTCCGCGGCTTCCCGGCGACACCGGGCACGTCGCAGATCTGGCGGATCAAGCCCGGCACGTACGGCGCGGTCTGTGACCCGGCGAAGCCGCACCAGGGCAAGTGCCAGCGGTACGCCGACGGCTACACGTCGATCGTCGACCTGGCCGGCGGACCGTTCGGCACGCTCGCCGTGGTCGAGCTGGCCCGGGAGAGCTGGCTGAAGTGGGAGCTGGGCGGTTCGGCCATCGGCTCGCTCTACCTGCAGTTCCCGGGCAAGTGGCACAAGGCCGGGCCGCGGAAGGAGCTTGCCCGAGGCAAGCTGACCCTGCCGGGCGGTACGGCGATCAGCCGGTCGGGCAAGGTCTACGTGACGGCACCGTTGTTCGGTCCACCGGGGTCGGGGGCCGTCTACCAGGTCGTCGCGAAGCGCTGAGAGCAACCCGGGGCGTCAGGTCCACTCACCGGACCGGGCGCCCCGGGTCCCAGCTAGGTGGCCGGCGTGCCGCGTTCGCCGTACACCGCTGTGACCAACGCGATCAGGACCGCGGCGAAGAACATGTGGACGAGCACCAGGCCCCAAGGCAATCCGGTGAAGTACTGCGTGAAGCCGACAACGCCCTGCAGGAGCTCCATCGCCAGCAGCCAGGCAGCCAGCTTCCGCAGCGTCCGTGAGGTCGCCGTCACCCGGGTCGCGATCACCAGCGCGATCGTGATGCCGAGCAGGGCGAACACCACGTCGGCGTGCAGCTGACTGATCAGCTCCTCGTCGAACCCGTTCCGCCCGGTCGACGGATCACCGGAGTGCGGCCCGGCCCCGGTCACCAAGGTGCCGAGGGCAACAGCCAGCCAGACCGCCACCACGCTGGCAGTGGCCAGCGCCCGGACCACCGGGGGCGTGTGCGGGTAGGGACTCGTCCGGGACCGCCGCATCATCGACACGGTCAGCGTGATGATCACCGGCGAGACGAGGAAGTGTGCCGAGACGATCCACGGGTTCAGCCCGGTCAGCACACTGATGCCGCCGATGACCGCCTGCAGCGGCACACCGAGCGCGGCCGCCGTGGCCAGCCGGCGCAGGTCCTTGCGCACCGGCCGGTACCGCATCACCGCGAGCCAGGTGCCGATCGCGATCACGGCGACCACGAACCCGAGCATCCGGTTGCCGAACTCGATCGCGCCGTGGATGCCGAGTTCGCTGTGCGGCACATACGACTCGTCGGTGCACTGCGGCCAGGTCGGGCAGCCGAGGCCGGAGCCGGTCAGCCGGACCAGTCCGCCGGTCACCACGATGGCGATGTTCGCCACCACCGAGGCCCAGCCCCAGCGCCGTACGACGTCAAGGCTCGGCTCGGGGACCAGGCGCCAGAATCCGGTGACTGGTTCGGTCTCTCGGGGCGGGGTCTCCGTGGTCATCACCGGCACACTCTAGAGAAGGGGCTGCTCAGTCCCAGCGGAAGGTCCGGGACACCAGGTATCCCAGCACCCCCGCCCACAGCGCGAGCGACAGCGCGGCCGCCCACGGGATCACACCCTCGATGGTCGAGTTGGCCAGCCCGTTGGCCAACGCGGCACTCGGCAGCACGCGTACGACGCCCTGCAGGCCGGCGGGGTACTCGTCGACGGGCGTGAGCACCGCGCCACCCACCAACAGCAGCAGGTACAGCAGGTTCGCCGCGGCCAGCGTCGCCTCCGCTCGCAGTACGCCGGCCATCAGGAGACCGAGCGACGCGAAGGCAGCCGTCCCGCACAGCACCATCATCGCCACACCGACGACGGCGTTCAGGCCTCCGGCCGGGTCCCAGCCGAGTGCGAACCCCGTCGCGATCAGTACGGCGAGCTGGATCGCCTGCACGACCAGCACGGCACCGATCTTCCCAGCCAGCAGTCCGGTGCGAGACAGGGGAGAGGCACCCAGCCGCTTGATCACGCCGTACCGCCGCTCGAAGCCGGTCGCGATCGCCAGTGACGTGAACGACGACGACAGCACGGCGAGCGCCAGCACCCGCGGCACGGCGTCGTCGATCGGCGCCCCCTCGCCCAGCGGCAGCCGGTTGCCGAGGCCGGTGCCACCCAGTAGGAGGAGCAGCCCCAGCGGGATCACCAGGGCGAGCAGCAGTTGCTCGCCGTTGCGCATGAGCAGCCGAAACTCCATGCGGGTGTGCGCCAGCACCTTCCGTGGCCACGCCGCACTTCCCGGCTGCGGCGCGTACGTCGTACTCATCGGGACTCCCGCTTCGGCGGCGCGGTCAGCGCGAGGTAGACGTCCTCGAGCGACTTCGTGCCGTGCTCGGTCAATGTGTCCGGAGTGCCCGAGGCGATCACCTTGCCGGCGGCCAGGACATGGACCTGATCCGACAGTTGCTCGGCCTCGTCCATCGCGTGGGTCGTCAGTACGACGGTCACGCCGTCGTCACGCAGGTCGCGGATCAGCTGCCAGATCTCCCGCCGCCCGTGCGGGTCGAGCCCGGTCGTCGGCTCGTCCAGGAAAGCGATCTCCGGGCGGCCGACGATCGCCAGCGCGAACGACAGCCGCTGCTTCTGCCCGCCGGACAGCCTGCGGTACGGCGTCCGGCCGCAGGTCCCCAGGTCGAGCCGCTCGACCAGAGCCGGGATGTCGAGCGGATGGCTGTGCAGCGTGGCGACGTACCGGAGCATCTCGATCGCGCGGACCCCGGACCAGGCGCCGCCTTCCTGCAGCATCACGCCGATCCGCGGCATCAACGCGTCGTGGTCGGCGACCGGGTCCAGCCCGAGCACCCGGACCCGGCCGGAGTCCGGCCGGCGGAATCCCTCACAGCTCTCCACGGTGGTGGTCTTGCCCGCCCCGTTGGGGCCGAGCACGGACGTCACCGTGCCGCCGGTTACGGTGAGACTGAGACCGTTCACGGCGGCCTTCTCGCCGTACCGCACGACGAGGTTGTCGATCTCCACCGCGACTGGCACGCAAGCAGTTTAGGACCGCGCCCGCGGGCCGCCGGTCCGGGTGGGCATCGGCCCGGGCGGCGTGACGCTGGTCACGGCGGGTTCCACGCCCCGCCTGGGCGGGCGAACCGGTTAGGGGACCCTTATTTGAAGGGCCCCAGGAATTACGCGACACTGATGTTGTGAAAAATCCTGCGACGAACGGACCGGTGCCCGCGGGCGCCGCGGTGCCGGTTGCGCGGGACGAGTCCACCCGGGACCGGGTCGCCCGCTCGATCCTCACCAACGGTCCGTCCAGCGCCGCGGTGCTGGCGGAGCGCCTGGAGCTCACCCCGGCGGCGGTTCGCCGGCATCTCGACCATCTGCTCGAGGAGGGCCTGGTCGAGGCGCGCGAGGAGCGGGTCTACGGCCCGCGCGGCCGGGGCCGCCCCGCGAAGGTCTTCGTGCTGACCGACGCCGGCCGGCACGCGTTCCACCAGGCGTACGACGACCTGGCGGCCACCGCGCTGCGGTTCATCGCCGAGGCCGGCGGTGACGAGGCGGTCGCGGAGTTCGCCCGGCGGCGGGTCGCCGACGTGGAGCGGCGGTACCGGGAGCTGATCGACGCGGCCCCCGAGAACAACAAGGCGGAGGTGCTCGCCCGGGCGCTGACGGCGGACGGGTACGCCGCCTCCACCGCGGAAGCCGGGCACGGCGCCCAGCTCTGCCAGCACCACTGCCCGGTCGCGCACGTGGCCGAGCAGTTCCCCCAGCTGTGTGAGGCCGAGACCGAGGTGTTCTCGCGGTTGCTCGGCAAGCACGTCCAACGGCTGGCCACCATCGCCCACGGCGACGGTGTCTGCACCACTCATATCCCCGGGCACATCCCCGCCCCCAAGGCTGGGCCCGGTTTCACTGCCCCTGTCAACGACGGCGAATCTGCGAGGACTGCACGATGACGCAAACCGCTCACCCCGAACTGGAAGGCCTCGGCAACTACCAGTACGGCTGGGCCGACTCCGACGCCGCCGGCGCGGTCGCCAAGCGCGGCCTGGACGCCGACGTCGTCCGGGGCATCTCCACCCTCAAGAACGAGCCGGAGTGGATGCTCGACCTGCGGCTGAAGGGCCTGAAGCTCTTCGACCGCAAGCCGATGCCGTCGTGGGGTGCGGACCTGTCCGGGATCGACTTCGACAACATCAAGTACTTCGTCCGGTCGACCGAGAAGCAGGCGTCGAGCTGGGAAGAGCTGCCCGAGGACATCAAGAACACCTACGACAAGCTCGGCATCCCGGAGGCGGAGAAGCAGCGCCTGGTCGCCGGCGTCGCGGCGCAGTACGAGTCCGAGGTCGTCTACCACCAGATCCGTGAGGACCTGGAGGCCCAGGGCGTCATCTTCCTGGACACCGACACCGGCCTGCGCGAGCACCCGGAGATCTTCCAGGAGTACTTCGGCTCCGTCATCCCGGTCGGCGACAACAAGTTCGCCGCGCTGAACACCGCGGTCTGGTCCGGCGGCTCGTTCATCTACGTCCCGAAGGGCGTCAAGGTGGACATCCCGCTGCAGGCCTACTTCCGGATCAACACCGAGAACATGGGCCAGTTCGAGCGGACCCTGATCATCGTCGACGAGGACGCCTACGTGCACTACGTCGAGGGCTGTACGGCGCCGATCTACAAGTCGGACTCGCTGCACTCCGCGGTGGTCGAGATCATCGTGAAGAAGGGCGCCCGCTGCCGCTACACGACGATCCAGAACTGGTCGAACAACGTCTACAACCTGGTCACCAAGCGCGCCACCTGCGAGGAGGGCGCGACGATGGAGTGGATCGACGGCAACATCGGTTCCAAGGTGACGATGAAGTACCCGGCCGTCTACCTGATGGGCGAGCACGCCAAGGGCGAGACCCTGTCGGTCGCGTTCGCCGGCGAGGGCCAGCACCAAGACGCCGGGTCGAAGATGGTGCACAACGCGCCGTACACCTCCAGCTCGATCGTGTCGAAGTCGGTGGCCCGCGGTGGCGGCCGGACGTCGTACCGGGGTCTGGTCGAGGTCGCGCCGGGGTCGCACCACAGCAAGTCCACGGTGCGCTGTGACGCGCTGCTGGTCGACACCATCAGCCGTTCGGACACCTACCCGTACGTCGACGTCCGCGAGGACGACGTGGCGATGGGACACGAGGCGACCGTGTCCAAGGTCAGCGACGACCAGCTCTTCTACCTGATGAGCCGGGGCCTGGCCGAGGACGAGGCGATGGCGATGATCGTCCGCGGCTTCATCGAGCCGATCGCCCGCGAACTCCCGATGGAGTACGCGCTGGAACTGAACCGACTGATCGAGCTGCAGATGGAAGGGGCCGTCGGCTGATGACCTCGAGCGAAACCCTGGTTGCCACCGGCAACCGGGCGCACTCCCACGGACCGGGGTCGCCGGTCCCGCTCCAGGCCCGCAGCGAGCGGCCGACGTCGTACGACGTCGCCGACTTCCCGGTGCCGAACGGGCGCGAGGAGGAGTGGCGCTTCACCCCGGTCAAGGCACTGAAGGCGCTGTTCGCCGACGAGGCGGGCACCGAGACGCCGAAGATCGACGCCTTCGGCCCCGACGGCGTGGTGATCGAGACGGTCCCGGCCGACGCGCTGAAGGTGGGCACGCCGCAGGACCGGCCGGCCGCCGTCGCCTGGACCCACGCCGGCGACGCGCTCGCCGTCCGGATCCCGGTCGAGGCCGAGCTCACCGAGCCGGTGCACGTGAACGTCGCGAGTCTCGGCGGCCGCGGCTTCAGCCACCTGATCGTGGACGCCGGCCGGCACAGCAAGGCGATCGTGATCATCGACCACACCGGTGCCGGTGAGCTCAGCGGCAACGTCGAGATCGTCGTCGGCGACGGCGCCGACCTGCGGGTCGTCTCGATCCAGCAGGGCGACCACGAGTCGATCCACCTCGCCCAGCACGACGCGCTGGTCGGCCGGGACGCCCGGCTGCACCACGTCGCGGTCACCCTGGGCGGCCGGATCGTCCGGGTCAGCACCAACGTCCGGTACGCCGGTCCGGGCGGTGACGCCGACCTGGTCGGGGTGTACTTCGCCGAGTCCGGCCAGCACCACGAGCACCGGCTGTTCGTCGACCACGAGGCCACCCACTGCAAGAGCAACGTGCTCTACAAGGGTGCGCTGGCCGGTGACAACGCCCGCTCGGTGTGGATCGGCGACGTGCTGATCCGGGCCGCGGCCGAGGGCACCGACACGTTCGAGCTGAACCGGAACCTGGTGCTCACCGACGGCGCCCGCGCCGACTCGGTGCCGAACCTGGAGATCGAGACCGGTGAGATCGAGGGCGCCGGGCACGCGTCCGCGACCGGCCGGTTCGACGACGAGCAGCTGTTCTACCTGCAGGCCCGCGGCATCCCCGAGGACGAGGCCCGGCGGCTGGTGGTGTCCGGCTTCTTCAACGACATCATCGGCAAGATCGGCGTCCCCGAGGTGGCCGAGCACCTGCACGACGTGATCGAGGAGAAGCTCGCCCGCACGGCGGAGCTGAGCGCAGCGGCGAAGGCGGCTGTGGGCCGGTGAGTGACACGTTCGAGCGCGCCTGCGCCGTCTCCGACGTACCGGACGAGGGTGTCGTCCCGGTCGAGGTCGGCGGTGTCGAAGTCGCGGTCGTGAAGAGCGAGGGACAGTTCTTCGCGGTGCGGGACGAGTGCTCGCACGCGCAGATCCAGCTGTCCGAGGGTGACGTCGGCGGCTGCGAGATCGAATGCTGGCTGCACGGGTCCCGCTTCGACCTGCGCACCGGCGAGCCGACCAGCCTGCCCGCGTACGACCCGGTGCCGGTCTACCCGGTCCGGCTGGACGGCGACGACGTACTCGTCGACGTGAAGAACCCCCTGAACAGTGCTAGCTGATGGCATCCCTGTAAAGCGACGGAGATAGAAACCTCATGGCGACACTCGAGATCCGCGACCTGCACGTGTCGGTCGACACCGAGAACGGCCCGAAGCAGATCCTGCGCGGCGTCGACCTGACCATCAAGGGCGGTCAGACGCACGCGATCATGGGCCCGAACGGTTCCGGCAAGTCGACGCTGGCGTACTCGATCGCCGGCCACCCGAAGTACAACATCACCAGCGGCACGGTGACGCTGGACGGCGAGGACGTGCTCGACATGTCCGTCGACGAGCGCGCCCGGGCCGGCCTGTTCCTGGCGATGCAGTACCCGGTCGAGGTGCCGGGCGTGTCGGTGGCTAACTTCCTCCGGACCGCGAAGACCGCGATCGACGGCGAGGCGCCGAAGCTGCGCACCTGGGTCAAGGACGTGAACACCGCCCTGGCCGACCTGGAGATGGACCCCGAGTTCGCCCAGCGCAACGTCAACGAGGGCTTCTCCGGCGGTGAGAAGAAGCGGCACGAGATCGTCCAGCTGGAGCTGCTGAACCCGAAGATCGCGATCCTCGACGAGACCGACTCCGGCCTCGACATCGACGCGCTGAAGGTCGTCTCCACCGGCGTCAACCGGTTCGCCTCGCAGGGCGACAAGGGTGTCCTGCTGATCACCCACTACACCCGGATCCTGCGCTACATCAAGCCGGACTTCGTGCACGTGTTCGTCGACGGCCGGGTGGCCGAGGAAGGCGGCCCGGAGCTGGCCGACGAGCTCGAGGCCAACGGCTACGAGCGTTTCCTGAAGGCAGGCGCGAAGTGACCGACGCCCGGACGTTCAGCAGTCCCCTGGACCTGCAGTCGGTCCGGGCGGACTTCCCCATCCTCTCCCGCGAGCTGGCGAACGGGTTCCCGCTGGTCTACCTGGACTCGGCCAACTCGTCGCAGAAGCCGCGCCAGGTGGTCCAGGCGCTCGAGGACCACTACCTGAAGCACAACGCGAACGTCGCCCGGGCCATGCACCAGCTCGGTGCCGAGGCGACCGCGGCGTACGAGGGCGGCCGGGACAAGGTCGCGGCCTTCATCGGCGCGCCGTCGCGCAACGAGATCGTGTTCACCAAGAACGCCTCCGAGGCGCTCAACCTGGCCGCGCACACCCTCGGCGCGGCGCTGAAGCCGGGGGACGAGGTGGTGATCTCCGAGATGGAGCACCACAGCAACATCGTCCCGTGGCAGCTGGCCTGCGAGCGGACCGGCGCGACGCTGAAGTGGTTCGGCGTCACCGAAGAGGGCCGGCTCGACCTGAGCACCATCGACGAACTGATCACCGAGAACACCAGGATCGTCTCGCTGGCCTGGGTCTCGAACGCGCTCGGCACGATCAACCCGATCACCGACATCGCCGCCAAGGCGCACGCGGTCGGCGCGACCGTGGTCGTGGACGCGTCGCAGGCGGTGCCGCAGTTCCCGGTCGAGGTGTCGACGCTGGGTGCGGACCTGCTCGCGTTCACCGGCCACAAGGTGCTCGGCCCGACCGGCATCGGCGTGCTCTGGGGCCGGTACGACCTGCTCGCCGAACTGCCGCCGTTCCTGGGCGGCGGCGAGATGATCGAGGTCGTGCGGATGACCGGTTCGACGTACGCCGCGCCGCCGGCCCGGTTCGAGGCCGGTACGCCGCCGATCGCGCAGGCGGTCGGTCTCGGTGCGGCCGTCGACTACCTGTCCGGGATCGGCATGGACAAGATCGCGGCGCACGAGCACGCGATCGTGGAGTACGCGCTGGAAGGGCTGAAGACGGTGCCGGGGCTGACGATCCTCGGGCCGACCGAGGCGACCGATCACGGTGGCGCGATCAGCTTCGAGCTGGACGGCGTACACCCGCACGACGTGGCGACCGTGCTGGACACCCGCGGGATCGCGGTACGGGCCGGGCACCACTGTGCGCGGCCGGTACACGAGCGGTTCGGCGTGCAGTCCTCGACGCGGGCGTCCTTCTACCTCTACACGACGCCGGAGGAGGTCGAGGCACTGGTCGACGGTCTCGGCTTCGTCCGTTCCTTCTTCAAGGTGGCCTGACACTTCATGCAGCTTGACGCGCTGTACCAGGAGATCATCCTGGACCACTACCGCAGCCCGCACCACGCGGGCCTGGCGGAGCCGTACGACGTGGAGGTGCACCACGTGAACCCGTCCTGCGGGGACGAGGTCACGCTCCGGGTCGAGCTCGACGGTGACACGGTCACCGGGGTGACGCACCAGAGCGTCGGATGCTCGATCAGTCAGGCCGCGACGTCGGTGATGACGGATCTGGTGATCGGCAAACCGGTCGCCGAGGGCATGGCGACGTACGAGAAGTTCCTCGAGCTGATGCAGGGCCGGGGGAATGTGGAGCCGGACGAAGAGGTTCTGGAGGACGGCGTCGCGTTCGCGGGCGTCGCGCAGTTCCCGGCCCGGGTGAAGTGTGCGCTGCTGGGCTGGTCGGCCTGGCGGGACGCCACCGCCCAGGCGCTTGCCAAGAAAGAGGGAGTGACCAATGCCTGACCAGACCGACGAGAAGATCGAGCTGCCCGAGGTCGACCTCGAGGCCGCTCAGGCTCAGCCTGGGACGTCGCCGGCCAAGGTCGAGGACGTCACCGAGGCGCTCAAGGATGTCGTCGACCCCGAGCTCGGCATCAACGTGGTCGACCTGGGCCTGATCTACGGCATCACCGTGGACGACACCAGCACCGCGATCATCGACATGACCCTGACGTCGGCGGCCTGCCCGCTGACCGACGTGATCGAGGACCAGACCCGAATGGCGCTCGACGGCCTGGTCAACGACTTCCGAATCAACTGGGTCTGGATGCCGCCGTGGGGTCCGGAGAAGATCACCGACGACGGCCGCGACCAGCTGCGCGCCCTCGGCTTCAACGTGTGACCCGGGTCGTATCGGTCGCGCCGGAACGCCTGGACAAGTGGCTGACCGGGTTCGCCGACCGGCACGGCACCGCGTCGTACGACGTGACGCCGGCAACGGTGACCGTGTCCGCCGAGGACGGGGCGGTCGCCGTCGTCGAGGTGCCGTTCCCACCGCTCGAGGCCCTCACGCGTGAGGGCCTCGTCGCGCATGTGCTGGCCGATCACCGGCTCGGTGTGCTGCTGGTACGCCGTGGTGGCTACGGAGCCGGCGTGTTCGCCGGCGCGAAGCTGACGGACTCGAAGGTCGGCTCACGCCACGTGCAGGGGACGACGAAGGCGGGCGGCTGGTCGCAGCAGCGGTACGCGCGGCGGCGGGACAACCAGGCCCGGGAGGCGTTCGCGGCCGCGACCGAGGTCGCCGTACGCATCCTGGCTCCGGCGCGGCTGGACGCGCTCGTGTGCGGGGGAGACCGCCGGGCGGTCGACACCGTGCTCGAGGATCCGCGGCTGAAGGACCTGGCGAACCTGGTCCGGCCGCCGTTCCTCGGCGTACCGGATCCCAAGCAGAAGGTTCTCGAGCAGGCCGGTGCGGATTCCCGAGCAATTCGGATCCGGCTGACCGAACCTCAGGAGGACTCGCCGTAGAGCGCCCGGAAGTCGGCCAGGGTCCCGCGGTAGTACTCCAGGTCGTCGGTGAGCTTCGCGCGCGTCACCAACTCGGGGTTGCGCGTGCGGGCCTGCCGGCCGAACTCCGTCCAGACGGCCTCGTCCGGTGCCGTGTCCGCGCCGTCGGGCAGGAACTTGAGTGCCTCGCCGACCGCGTCGGCGGCGAACTCCCAGTTGAGCTCGACACTGTCCCGGTCCTGGTCCGGGCCACCGGTGTAGGCCATATCCGCCTCGAGCGCCCGGCGTGCGTACGTCGACGCCACCACGGCCCACTGCGCCGCGTCGACGAGCTGTGACACGCCCAGCCCGAAGCGCGCACCGACCGTGCGTGCCGCATCCTCCGACGCGTACGGGATCGCGATCTCACCGGCCGGCGTGGTGAGGGTCCAGGCGTCCGCACCCTCGGTCAGGTTCGACCCGGGCTCGACCGGCGCCGGCTCGACGGCCGGTGCGGCCGGATCGGCGGCCGTCACCAGGCTCACGTAGACCTGTGCCTCGGCCAGCGTCCTTGCGGTCAGCATCGGTTATCTCGCTCCTGTCTCTCGGCCCAGATCGCGGTAGGTGTCGCGGACCACCAGCAGCCGGTCCAGCCGGAACCGGCCCGGCTCCGCGTCCCGGACCGCCCGGCCCTCCGGCGTCCAGAACTCCTCCTCCGGTACGGCGTCCTCTCCGGCCGGCACGAACTTGACCACCTCGTCCACGGCGGCCCGGGCGACGGCCAGCACCTTACCGGCCTCAGCTGGATCGGTGGGGACGTCGGCGGCAGCCCGGTCGGCCACCGCCATCCACTGTCCCGGATCCAGCAGCTCCGACGGTTCCGGACCGCCGAACGTGGGCCAGCCGACCGCCCTGGTCTCCTTCGCCGGCAGGCCGAACAGGTACTCGCGTTCCGCGTCACAGCCGGGGCAGATCCCGGCATAGCTGATCGCGAGCTCGCCGTCGACCTCGGCCAGGCCGTGCTCCCACGGCGTGTCGGCCGAACCGCAGTCGGGGCAGGGATGCAGCTCCAGGTAGAGGTGAGCCTCGTCCCGGGTGCGCGCCACCGCGAACGCCATACCGTCCCTTTCGTCGTGTCGCCCGATCACGGGCCCGTCAAGGAGGGGCCGCTCGCGCTGGGGCTGATGGTCCGGCCGGCCGCCGCACCTCCGACGGTCGGCTTCGCACCCTGACTCGGAGCCTCGGCGGGTGTGCGCACGGCCGTGGAGTGGGTGAGCCCCTTCAGCATGGCCGTCGGGACGCCGCTCTGCTCGAGCGCGGCCGCGACCTTGGTGCTGAAGTCGCCGCCCGGCTCGGAGGTGTTGTAGAGCTCCCGCAGGTCGAGCCGTCCCTCGGCCATCAGCACCAGGTTCCGGTCGAGCGTGGCGAACGCGGTGGCGAACCCGCCGTCGTGTACGCCGCGCATTCGTCCGTCCTCGAACGCCTGGTAGAGCTGCTCGTTGCCGTTGGCGTCCTCGACCGCCAGCACCACCGGCTTCCCGTCCGCCTTGGCCTTGTCGATCGCGGCCAGCAGCGGCCGGTAGGGCTGGTACGAGCCGTCCTGGCCGTACTCGGTCGCCCGCAGGTCGGGCTTGCCGAGCTTCTCCGGCACCGCCTGCAGCCGGGTGCTCTGCAGCGAGACGTCGCCGCCGGACTCCATCTGCGCGAGACCCTCGAGGTATTCGTGGTACAGCATCTTCACGTAGAACTCGGCGCGCGCCGCGTCCTTCAGGTGGGTCGTCCGCTTGGTCTCCGGAGTGCCTCGTCCCCTGTCGGTGAGCTGGTCGATCTTCACGTCGTACACCACCGGCACCCGGACGGTGACCAGATCACCGTTGCGGAAGGCGCTGGTCTCGAGCCGGGTGCCCCAGGCGTCGGAGGACTGCTCCTTGACCTGTTCACCGATCGAGCCGTTGACCGAGAAGATGCCGCCGCTGAGGCCGCCGGACGCGGTGACCGGGGTGAGGTGGTTCCCCGCGGTCGAGGTGCTGGTCTGGTGCTGGTCACGGCGGACCTTGCCGGACTGGCCGGGCACCGGCCGGCTGATGAGCTCCCAGCCGACCGGCTTGGCGTTGATCTGCACGCCGACCGTGGTCCGGCCGTTGCCTCGGGTCGCCATCGGCTCGAGCTTCAGCCCCCGGGGGCTGGTCAGCTCCTCGAACTTGGCCTCCAGCGCTGTCGGCTGCAGCTGGGTCCCGACCGCCGCGGCGTACGTCGCGAGGCCGCCGGCCCCGAGCACGTCCGGCTGAGCCAGATGGCTGTTCACCCGGTTGTACAGCTCGTCGGTGACGGCCTCGCCCTTGCGGTACGGCAGCATGGCCTCGACTGCCGCGCCCTCGGGCATTTCGAGCGACCGGTGCTCGGGCTGGAACTCCTCGGCGGCCTGCTGAGCGGGGACGTCCGGGGGATCGCTGACCACGCCGCGCGGTACCAACGCGATCAAATCGGCACGGAGCTGTGCCGGCTGGGACTTCGTGGTCTGCGTCGCCGGAGCGGTCCGGTTCAGCCGCCACCGGACGCCGGCCATCTGTGCCGCGCCCGCGTTGTGGATGCGCTCGACCTGGGTGGTGAACACGATCGTGCGGTGCACCGGGGTCAGGTCGAAGTCACCGGTCCGGTCCAGGGTCGTGTTCTGCTCGCCGCTGCCGGCCGTGACCTGACGGATCCGGTCGGTCCCGACCCCGCCGGACAGCGCGCCGCCGGCGCCGTCCTCGGACCTGCCCTCCACGCTGCCGGAGTACGTCGTGCTGTGGCCGGTCGAGCGGTTCCGTCCCACGTAGTTGTACTTCTGCACGAGGCCGATGGCCGCGGCCTTGGTGAGCCCCGGCGTACCGTCGACCGTGACGTCGCCCTCGAAGTGCGCCTTGACCGTGACCAGCAGGATGTCGGATCGCGCCTGGCCCTCGACCGGGATCTCGATCGGCGTGGTGTAGCCCCGCGGACCGAGCATGTTGGCCAGCTGACCCTGGTAGCTGTCCTTGGACAGGTCGACCTCCAGGATCGGTGCGAGCAGGTCGTCGCCGGCCAGCAGTCCGGGCGACACCTCCTCGATCTGGCGATGAATCTGCGGGAGCAGGTCGACGTCCTGATCCGGTTGTCCCTCCACCGTGATCGTGTACGGCTGCGCCGACGCCAGGTTGGTGTCGTACGACTCCGGCAGGCCGACGACGCGCCGGGACTCGGCCAGCCGCTGGGTCCGGGCCAAGGTCTCCGCGAGACGCTCCTCCGGGGTCGGGGCGTTGGACGCCGGTACGCCGGACTTGTCCAGCACCTTCGCGTTCAGGCGCTCGTCGGTGTGCTCGGCCGCGAGGCCCGTGGTCACACCGGCCTTCTCCTGCTTGTAGCGCCGTACGAACGCGGCCGCCGTCCGGGGACTGAGCTCCACCTTGCCGGTCAGGTACCGCTCGGCGACGTCGGCGGCGATCGGCAGCGGAAGGTCGAACTTCCCACTGCCGTAGAGCTCCAGAGCCGTGAACTCCGGCATCGCCTTCTGGACCAGGGCGTCCTGCAACGGCACGGTCTGGACGACGTTGTCGCCCTGCACGATCTCGGCGACCAGCCGGTGCCGCTCGATCAGCTCGTAGTGGACGCCGTCGTTGACCCGCAGTCGCTCCTCGCCGGTCGTCTGGCTGGTGCTGGTCGACTGCGACGTACCGCCGATCCTGCCGACGCCGAGCTTGCCGCTGATCGCGGACTTGTCGGCGTCGACCGGTCCGCCGCCGCCCTCGACCCCGACCCCGCCGCCGACGGAGGTGCCGGACGAGTGGCCGACGTCGTTCATGGTGAAGTTGATGTTGGCGGTGTTCTGGTCGTTGATCGCCACGAGCGTCTGGCTGACCGCCTCGCTGCGGATCACGACCTTGAACTCCTGCGGGAGCAGGGGCCCGTCCGCGACGGCCCGGGCCGGGTTCGCCGGTGCCGGGGTGATGACCAGCGGCAGCTCGTACCGGCCGCTCAGCCACTCGGTGTTTGAGACGAGGGTCTCCGGCGACAGCGCGGTGTGCAGTTGGAGGAAGGCGGTGGTGTCCGCCCGGATCGCCTCGACGGCCGTGAACAGCCGGTCCGCCGGGTTGCCGGCGTCCACCGCGACGGGGATCGACCGGCTGACGGCCTCTCGGCTCGGTGGCTTCGGGTCGGCCTCGAAGACCGGTGTCTCGGCCCTCGCGAGCGAACTGTCGTACGGCAGTACGACGCTGCCGCGGACGTCGGCCAGCGGCTCGGAGTCGCCCTGGTCGGTCATCTCGGTGAAGGTGATCCGGATGCCCTGACGAAGCTTGTCGATCTCGCCCGTGCTCTCGTTCAGCGTGACCCGGTTGATCCGGCGGCCGAGGCTCCAGTTGAAGCTCCGGCCGATCGCGTTCCGGCTCAGTTTGAGGCCCAGTCGCCCGGCCAGGCCCGGCTGTCCTTCGGCCGGGCCGTTGGTCAGGCCGAGGCCGCCGGAGATCGGCACGGACTTCGACCGGCCGGAGGTCTGCTGGCTGGCCCGGGAGCTGATTCCGAGCCGGGCGATGAACCGCCACGGCGTTGTCCCGGCGGGCTCGACGTCGTCGAAGTCCTGCGTGGTGGAGAGCCGGAACAGGCGGGTCCGCGGCGCATGGCCGGTGCGGTGGTCGACCAGCGGAACGACCAGGCCGGACTGGCAGGCCGTGTTCATCCCGGCCGCGATCCGGTAGTCGGTGATGTCCTGGATCACCCGGTCGTAGTTCGCCAGCTGGCCGTTCCGGCGCCGCAGGTCCGACGGCAACTTGTCCCACTGCGGCTGGAGGTTCGCGTCCAGCGGAGGCACCAGGCCCATCGTGCTCAGACTGGTCAACGCCTGCTTCCGGGCCTCGTCGACGCCCTGGAGGTCCTCGGGCAGCGATTTGCCCGGGCCACGCAGCTGGTTCTCACCCGTGCCGTGCCAGGGCGGCAGGGTCTGCGGCCCCTTCGGCGGTTCGGGGTCGCCGAGCAGTAGTGCACGCCCACGCTGGTCGAGCCGGACTTTGCCGTCGTCATCACGCAGTACGACGTCCTTGCCGGCCGGAGCGCCCGTGCGGAGCAGGCGGTTCGCCGTCAACCGCAGCTTGGCCTTGCAGGTGCCCTTGACCTCGATCGGCTTCGCCTTCGGATCACGGAGCTTGCGCACGACGGCGGTGAACTCGACGTCGAGGATCACCCCCTGGGTCGGGGCCATGTCGCGATCGACCACCGGCGTGATCGCCGTTGTGCTGAGGTTCTGCCCGCCGTGACGGGAGACGCTCCGCCCACCGGAGACCTTCGGTGAGAGATCCGCGGTGGAGGAACCGAGGTCGCTCAACGCCGTGGGGCTCGGCAGATACCCGGGCACCGGCTGAACGGGGTCGAGCGGCTTGCCGGGAAAGGCCAGGGACGCCGAGCCGGACAGCGACGTACCGGAGTCGCGGCTCGCGTTGAAGGCCGCGAAGTCGACCTGGACCATCTCCGCACCCATCTCGGCACTGCACTGACCGGTGAGCTCGGCCGTGCGCCAGACCGGCCTGGCCGTGAGGGTGAGCTCGTACTCCGATTCGCCGCCGACCGGGATCGTCCGGCTGAGGCCGCCGGGCTTGGCCGCCTCGCCGAGCAGTCGGTAGGGGTCCTCGGTGACGAGCTCGGTGATGTGGTCGTAGCCGACCCGGTCGAGCCGGCCGTGCTGCTCCTGGAGCTCGGCGACCAGGCGGTCGTTGATGTCGTGCAGACCGCTGATCCGGGTCACCGTGTGCCGCGGGAACTCGGTGCTGACCTCGTCCGCCCGGCCCAGTTGCTCGAGCGTGACGGTCTCGGCCGGCGGCTTGACCGTGTACGGGCTCGGCACCCAGGTCAGCTGCTCACCGGCGTCGACGGTGCGGACCGGTGACCACGGCTCGGTGGGGGAGTTCCGCACCTGGATCTCGAACTCGCCGTTCCAGCTGTACGGGATCGACTCGCCTTTGAACACGTCGACCCAGCCGAGCTGGGCGTGCGTGCTCGCGCCCGCGGTCACGCTCTGGGTCTGGCCGGTGGTCACGTCGGCCCGCGGCGAGAACACCTGCGACGCGGTGTGTACCGCACTTCCGACCGGAGCGAGGGTCATGAACGGCTGCAGGTCGACGCCGTAGCTGATGCTGGACGAGTGCGTGGCGGTGACGGCGTTGCTCTGGCCGCCCTCACCGAGGGTGCCGGACATCTGCTCGGCCAAGGTGTAGTCGAGCCCGGTCACCTCGTTCAGATCGCGGACCTTCATCCGGACCCGGACCTGGGCGACCTGGCTGACGTCGTCGTCGGGGGAGCCGCCGACGGTGAACACCATGCCGTCCGAGAACAATCGGCGGTACTGCGCGACAGGCATCGGGACCGGGCCACGGTCGGCGATCCGCCCGCTGCTGCCGTGCTCGGCCAGCATCGCGTTGATGTCGTCGACCGGCAGCGCCACCCGCTCATCGGTCGGTACGCCGGTCTCCACGTGGTCGACCGGCAGTGCCTCGCGCAGGCTCTCCTGGTAGGTGTCGGTCTTCCCGGCCGCCTCGCGGGCCAGCTCGGCGAGCTGCTCCGGCTGCTGGTTCGGGTCGTCGAGGGCGCCGAGCAGGGTCCGGTAGCCGTCCAGCGCGTGGCCGGCGTCGGTGGCGGCCTGCTGGTAGGCGTGCGCCATCTCGGTGTGACGCCGTGCCTTGCCGAAGGCGGCTTCCGCATCCACGCGCAGCCGGCGGGCACGCTCTGGTGCACCGCGATCCTGCAGGAGTTCCTCGGCCTCTGCCTGGTCCAGTTTCCCGGTCGCCACGTCGGCGGCGGTGGCCGAGCTGGTCGTCCAGCGCTCGGCCTTGGCTTCGAGGTCCGCGACGACGGACTCCAGCGACGCGATCTGCTCCACCACCTGCTGCCGGAGGTGAGCGGGGGTCGCCGGTTCGGGATCGGCTTCGGTGACTGCCCGCTCCGCGGCGAGGCCTTCGACGGCCGCGGCGGGGGAGTACAGCGACTCGGCGGCCCACGGTCGCTCCGGTCGGGTGCCGCCGCGGCGTTCGATGGCCTTGGCCAGACCCTCGATGTCGCGTTCCAGCTCCGCGATGCTCCGCGACCCGTTCGGACGGCCCTCCCGCGCCTGCTGCCAGTCGTTGGACAGCTTCCGGTAGACCGCCAGGTCGGCATTCGTCCGCTGGTCGCGCCGCTCGTGGCTGAAGACCGAACGCAGTCGGCCGAGGATCCCGGTCGGGCTACCGGCGCGCTCCGCCTCCAGTTGCTGCGTCATCAGGCTCAGCTGATGAACCCACACGTCGCCGTACTGCTCCGCGGACAGCCCGGGGGAGATGCGCAGTACGTGCGGGTCGTTGGCCGTCCCCGACCGGATGCGGCCTTGGGCCTGGAGACCGCGGACCGTCGGCAGGATCTCGACCCGGAAGTACTGCGGTGTGTCGCCGGTGGTCAGCGTCATCGCGGCCAGCCGGGCCTGCGTGTTCACGGCCGGCCGGCTCGTCACGGCGGCGCCAAGATCGTCCTCGCCCAGGCGGGCCAGCGCCGCGAGGGCCGCAAGTTCGCTCTGGTGCGGATCGGCGTTCGCCGGATCGGTCGTGTCCATCCCGGTCCCGCGCACGACGCGGGTGAGCGTCTGACGCTGCGAGCGGCGGCGGTGGTTCACTCCGACTTGTGGCCGCTGCCGGCGCTGACTCGTGGTTCCGAGCAGGCCGGCGTCGTGGCTGATCCGCTGCGAGGCCGCGACGACTTCGGTGGCCACCGGCACCCGGGTCTCGCCCGGCAGCGTCGCCAGACGTGCCGCCGCTTCCCTGGACTCCCGCGCAGCGAGCCGTAGCGCCAGGCGGAGCATCGCCTCGCCCTCGATCCGGCGCGATTGGTCCAGTCCCGGGGTGTGCAGCAACCGGTCGAGGGCATTCGTCGCGCCGGCCTCGGGTGACTCGCCGCGGGCCCGGGCGATCTCGGCGCCGACGAGGGCGACAGCCTCGGCGAGCATCCGCTCGTCGCTGGTCCGATCGGCCGCCCGCTGCTGGAACTGGGTCTCCAGAGCCCGCACGACATGGGCCGGCAGGACGTCCTGCCCGCTGGTCAGCCAGACCCGGCCGTCACGGAGAGGTACGGCGGTCGGCGCCACGATCCCCAGTGCGGTCCCGATCGCAGCGCGGGCGCGCGCGACCGGATCCGGGGCGGTGACAACAGGGGTCGTCAGACGACCCACCCCCTCCCGAATCGTGTCTCGGTGATCACCATTGGTCACCGAGACCTCCTTGCCCGGACGTTAGCAAACTTTCGGTTACCGGCCAGCCACTCAGCTTCCGCGATCTGTTAACGATTTACGCCTGCTCGACCCCTGCCCAGCCTCCTACGATCGTCACATGACCGACCGGTTGGGATCGTCGGAGTGGAGTGTCTCCGAGGCGCGGAACGTGGTGGCCCAGTTGCGGCACGTGGCCACCACCGGCCCGGAGTACGACGCTGTCGAGTTGTTTCTCGCTCTCTGTGACTACCTCGACCAGCTCCACGGTTCCCCCGGCTTCGACCGGGTCCTGCCCGAGGCGGAGCGATCGGCGCTCGCGGACGTCGTGCGCCGGATTCGCGGCAGGTCCGCCGTACCGGATGAGGACGGTGAAAGGCTCGTGCAGCCGGTCAACGCCGCCGTCACACTTGCCGACGGGCGGGTGCTCGCGGCGGAGTTGCAGGAGGCGGACGGATGGCAACGGGAGCTCGGGCTGGCTCTCCAGGGGTTGTTCAACTATCTAGACCAGTTGTACGGCGGACCGGGGGCGTTCACCGAGATGCTGACGTCGGAGGAGCGCGAGCGGGTCGCCCGGCGGTGACGGCGCTGACCTGGCGTCACGGATGGCACCCTGGTGCCATTACGGTAGGCGCGTGAGTCTCTCCTCCTCCACGCGTACTTCGTCCCAGAGCACCCGCGGAGCGGGCAGATCGGCGGGCAGTGGTACGAACCGCCTGCCGGGCAGCCGGGAACGCCGCCCCGCCCTCGCCGCGCTCGCGGTGATCCTGATCCTGCTCGGTGCGGCCGGCTCCGCGCTGATCGCGGTGAACAGCGGCAACCGGTCGGACTTCGTCGCGGTCTCCGGCGATCTCGGGCCCGGTCACAAGCTGGAGCGCAAGGACCTGTCCCGGGGTGACCTGGCCGGCGCGACCGGCGGCCTGATCCCGTGGTCGGAGGCCGAGAAGTACATCGGTCAGTACACGACGACCCGGCTGTACAAGGACCAGTTCGTCACGCCGGACAACTTCACCGCCCAGAAGCCGATCCCGGCCGGCGGTGCGCTGGTCGGTGTCAGCCTCGAGGGCGGCCGAGCGCCGTCGGACGGGATCCAGGTCGGCGACATCGTCTCGGTGATCCGCGTCCCCACCGCCAACCAGGACAGCCAGCCGGCCACGCCGCTGGTCACCGCCGCCGAGGTGACCGCGAGCGCCGGGGCGATCGCGGACGTGAAGACCCAGGCGAACACCACCCTGAACGTGACCGTCCTGGTCCCGACCGAGAAGGCGACCGCCGTCGCGGCGGCCGCGGCGGCGAAGACCCTGGTCCTGGTGAAGCTGAACCCGGCCACCAAGCCCGAGGTCTCGCGCACCGACGGAGACGGTTGATGGCACTGGTGGCACTGGCGAGCGCGAAGGGCTCGCCCGGGGTGACGACCGCCAGTCTCGTCTTCGGCGCGCTCTGGCCGCGGCAGGTGCTGGTCGCCGAGTGCGACCCGGCCGGCAGCGACGTGGCCATCCGGATGACCGCACCGGGCGGCGCCCCGCTGAACTCCGACCGCGGTCTGGTCAGCCTGGCCGCGGCGAGCCGCAAGGGACTCAGCGACGAGGTCATCCTCGCGCACAGCCAGCAACTCGACGGCGGTCTCGACGTCATGCTGGGTGTCCGTTCACCCGAGCAGGTCGGCGGGATGGGCGGTCTGTGGCATCCGCTCGGCATCTCGTTCAACCAGATTCAGCACGGCGACGTACTGGCCGACTGCGGGCGCATCGGCGCCGCGTCCCCGCAGCTGCCCGTCATCCAGTCCGCCCGGCTGATCGTCATGGTGTGTACGGCGACCGGGTCGTCGGTGGCGCACCTGCGGGAGCGACTGTCGTCGCTGGTGCACCACGTCGACGCACAGCTCGGTGTGGTCGTGGTGGCGGACCCGAAGCGGCGTGACGGCGTCAAGCAGGTGTGGACCGTGCTGGACGCGATGGCCGTGCCGGTGCGATACCGGTGGCACCTGGCCTACGACCCGGCCGGTGCGGCGTTCTTCGACGGGCGCGGCCACGGCCGGCTCGAGAAGACGCAGCTGATCCGGTCGGCGGCCGACATCACCGCGGAGATGGCCGCGATCGTGGCCGCGCCGCCGCCGCAGCAGTTCGACATGGCGCAGGCCGCCTTCCCACCGAACGGGGAGTGGGAGAGATGAGCGCCGATCAGGAGCTGGTGCGGAAGCTGCGGGTCCAGGTCGCCGAGCGGCTGAACGAGCAACGCCGCCGGGACCAGGTGAACGGCGTACCGCCGATGAGCGCCGAGGACGAGCGCGAGTACGCCCGCTCGCTGATCGTCCAGGTGCTCGAGGACCACGCCCGCTACGAGCTGGCCGAGGGCCGGACCCCGCCGACGCCGGAGGACGACGCGCAGATCGCCGCCGCGATCCACTCCGCGCTGTTCGGGGTCGGCCGGCTGCAGCCGCTGATCGACGACCCCGAGGTCGAGAACATCGACATCAACGGCTGCGACCAGGTCTTCGTCCAGTACGGCGACGGCCGCGAGGAGAACCCGGGCCCGGTCGCCGAGAGCGACGAGGAACTGGTCGAGCTGATCCAGGTGCTGGCCGCCCACGCGGGGCTGACCAGCCGCCCGTTCGACTCGGCCAACCCGCAGCTCGACCTGCGGCTGCCGGACGGTTCCCGGTTGTCCGCCGTCATGGGCGTCACCGCGCGCCCGGCGGTGTCGATCCGGCGGGCCCGCCTGGGCCGGGTGTTCCTCCGCGACCTGGTTGCCAACGGCACCATGTCCGAGGACGTCGGCTCGTTCCTGCGGGCCGCGGTCGCGGCGCGCAAGAACATCATGATCGCGGGCGCGACGAACTCCGGGAAGACGACGCTGCTGCGCGCCCTGGCGAACGAGATCCCGCCGCACGAGCGGCTGATCACCGTCGAGCGCTCGCTCGAACTCGGCCTCGGCGAGTTCAAGGACCTGCACCCGAACGTGGTCGCGTTCGAGGAACGGCTGCCGAACTCCGAGGGGGTCGGTGCGGTCAGCATGGCCGACCTGGTCCGCCGGTCGCTGCGGATGAACCCGTCCCGGGTCATCGTCGGTGAGGTGCTCGGCGACGAGATCGTCACCATGCTGAACGCGATGAGCCAGGGCAACGACGGCTCGCTGTCGACGATCCACTCGAACAGCTCGATGGAGGTGTTCAACCGGATCAGCACCTACGCGATCCAGGCGACCGAGCGGCTGCCGATGGAGGCCACCCAGATGCTGATCGCCGGTGCGCTCGACTTCGTCGTGTTCGTCCGCAAGCAGAACGACTACCTGCACGGCGGCGGCCTGCGGCGGTACGTCGAGAGCATCCGGGAGGTCACCGGCTGGGACGGCCGGGTGCTGTCCGGCGAGGTGTTCGCACCGGGACCGGATGGCCGGGCGGCCGCACACGCGCCGATCGCCTGCATGGACGAGCTCGAGCACTTCGGGTACCAGCCGCTCGTGCACGGAACCTGGGCATGAGGTGAGGCCGCGATGAACGACCGGACCCTGCTCGCCCTGCTGTGCGGCGCGGTGGTCGGCGGCGGTCTGCTGCTGCTCGTCATCGCCATCCGCGGCACCGAGCCGCGGCAGGAGACACCGTCGCTGTTCCGCCGCGCCGGCAGCGTGGACGGCCGCAAGAACCTCGCCCGCCTCGGCGCCGGCGTCGGCGTGGCACTGCTCGTCCTCGTGGTGACCCGCTGGCTGGTGCTGGCGGTCGCGCTCGGTCTGCTGGCGGCGCTCGCCGACCGCTTCTTCGGCGGCACCGGTGAGGAACGACGGGCGATCGAACGGCTCGACGCGCTGGCCACCTGGACCGAGGCACTGCGCGACACCATCGCCGGCGCGGTCGGCCTGGAACAGGCGATCCCGGCTACCGCGGTCAACGCGGCCCCGGCGATCAAGCCCGGCCTGAATCTGCTGGTCGACCGGCTGCGCATCCGCGAGCCGTTGCCTTCGGCCCTGATGCGGTTCGCCGACGACCTCGACGACCCGTCCGCGGACCTGATCGTCGCGGCCCTGGTGCTGAACGCCCGGCTCCGTGGTCCCGGTCTGCGCGAGGTGCTCAGCGCCCTGGCCGATTCGGCGCGCGAGGAACTCGACGTACGACGGAAGGTCGCGGCGGAACGGCGGTCGACCCGGCGGAGCGTGCAGGTGGTCGTCGCGGTCACGCTGATCATGGCCGCGGGGCTGGTGCTGTTCAACCCCGTCTACATGGCGCCGTACACGAGTTTCATCGGGCAGTTCGTCCTGTTCATCGTGATCGCGCTGTACGCGCTCGGCCTGATGTGGCTGCGCAAGCTGGCCAAGATCGAGGTCCCGGAGCGGTTCCTGATCCGCGGCAACGACAAGCGGGCCAAGCGGGCCGGCGACGAGCGGATGGAGGTGGTGGGCGGATGACCTGGGCGTTCATCACCGGCGGCCTGGTCGGTCTCGGCGTGTATCTGCTGGTGCGGATGTTCGTCAAGCCGTCGGCGAACGTACTGTCCACGATCGCCCGGATCGACGCCGGCCGGAGCGGGTACACCCACGCGGCGACCGCGAGTGCGGCCGGCGAACGGGTACTCGGCGGTCTCGACAAGGCCCGCGCGTCGCTCGGCCGGCGGCTCGAGCTGGAGGCGAACGCGCGCGGCTGGGCGTTCGGCAAGCTGCGCCGCGATCTCGCGGTGATGAACCAGCCGTTCGCCGCGATGCTCGCGACCAAGGTGTTCTTCGCGCTCGGTGCGATGATCTTCATCCCGCTCGTGCTGTTCCTGTTCGCGATGCTCGGGCTCACCGCGCCCGGTGCCGCCCCGGCGATCGTGACGCTCGCCGCGATGGCGTTCGCGTTCTTCCTGCCCGACCTGGCGTTGCGGCAGGAGGCGGAGGCGCGGCGGCGCGACTTCCGGCACGTGGTCGGCAGCTTCCTCGACCTGGTCGCGATGAACCTGGCCGGCGGGCGCGGCCTGCCCGAGGCACTGATGACGGCGTCCACCATCGGCGACCACTGGGCGATGGCTCGGATCCGGCAGGCGCTGGCGAACGCCCGGCTGATTGGCATCACGCCGTGGGACGCGATGGCCCAACTGGGCGAGGACCTCGGCGTCGAAGAGCTGCGGGACCTGGCGTCGGCGCTGGCACTGGCGGGTGACGAAGGCGCCAAGATCCGGGCCTCGCTGCTGGCCCGGGCGGCGTCGCTGCGGCGCAAGGAGCTGGCGGACGTGGAAGGCAAGGCGGGTGAGCGGTCCCAGTCGATGCTGGTCGCGCAGCTGGTCATGATCGCCGCGTTCTTCCTGTTCCTCGCCTTCCCGGCCGGTGTCGCGATCCTCGGAAGTTAGGCCGGACCGTGATCGGGGCAAGGGATCCAGGACGCGAATCTGTCCGTCGTACAAGGCATACTGAGGCCCGATTCGGGCTCACGACTGGGAAGGCATACGGATGAACTCGGAACTGCAGTTCTGGCGCGCGATGGCCGGCTACGCGGTGGCGCGGGCCCAGGCCCAACGGGCCCGGGCACGGCAGGGGCGGACCGAGCTCGGCGCGTCCGCGCTGGAGTGGGCCATCATCTCGGCCATCCTCGTTGCCGCGGCTCTGGCGATCGGCCTGGTGGTCCGTCGCGTGATCGACAAGCGCACCGGCGAGATCGAGAACGGCTGATCCCTGGTGCCGCCCCGCCACGCTCGCGCCGTACCGTCGCGTCCACGTGCGCGCCGGTCCGTCGTACGCCGTCCGTCGCCCGGCAGGCACCGGCGGCGGTCCGAGCGGGGTGCAACCTCACTGGAGCTGGCGATCCTGGCGCCGATGATCCTGGCGCTGGTCTTCATGTCTGTCCAGACCGCGCTGTGGCTGTACGGGCGGTCGGTCGCGCTGAACGCCGCCCAGGAAGGGGTTTCGCGCCTCCGCCTGGTCCAGCCGCCGGTGTACACGACCGGCGTGGGTGAGAAGGTCCGGGCCGACATCAAGGCGTACGCCGAGCAACTCGGCGGCACCACCTTGCGCAACACCGACGTGAAGCCACCGTCGTACAACAACCCCGAGGGCATGGTGTCGTTCACGGTGACCGGCGACACGGTGTCGCTGGTGCCCGGTCTGACGCTGCGCGTGGAGCGCACCGCGACCGGGCCGATCGAGCAGTTCGAGGCCGACGACAGGTGAGCGAGATCATGGAGCGGAAGCTGGGGATCCGCCGCCCACCCCGGCACGCCCGCGCGGTGGTCCGGCACCTGGGCGTCCCCGGCCGGCGGGCAGCGGCGCGGCACCGGCGACCGAGCGAGCAGGGCACGATGGCTCTCGAACTCGCCGTCCTGGCGCCGATCCTGCTGATCCTGTTCATGTTCCTGCTCGCCTGCGGCCGGTACTTCCAGACCTCGTCGCTGCTGGAGAGCGCCGCCCGGGACGGCGCCCGCTCGGCCAGCCAGGCCCGCTCGTTGGCCGAGGCGCAGGGGTACGTCGACGACGCGGTGGCCCGGACGATGAGCCAGGCGTTCAAGTCGTGCAAGGACACCGCGAGCGGCTCGATCACCACCGCGTTCGCCGCCGGTACGCCGCTGTCGGTCGAGGTCACCTGCACGATCGACTACCGCGACCTCGGCCTGCTCGGCATCGGTGGCGACACCACGATCACCAAGCGGTTCAGCTCGTCGGTCGACCCGTACCGAGGTGTCCGCGATGGCTCGTGAGCGCGGGTCCCGGGTCGCCGAGTTCTTCCGGATCGATGCTCCCGGCAACCACCGGCGGACGGTCGGCCGCGGCGCGCTGAGCCCTGCGGTGGCGATCCTGGCGGTGATGATCTTCACGCTGGCCGGCCTGGTCATCGACGGCGGACGCCAGCTCGGCGCCCGGTCCCGCGCGGTCGGCTACGCCCAGGAGGCCGCCCGGGTCGGTGCCGCGAGCATCCAGTTGAACTCCGCCGAGGCCAAGATCGACACCGCCAAGGCGGCCACCGCCATCGCCGCCTTCTGCGCCCAGGTGTCCTCCAACGACCCGGCCGTCACCTCCTGCGCCCCCACCACCCTCACCGAGGACCAGGTCGACATCCGCGTCACCCTCGACAACAAGACCACCTTCCTCGGCCTCATCAACAAACACTCCCTCAAAGCCGCCGGCACCGGCACCGCCCACCCCGAACAAGGCATCAAGAAGGCCGACGACAGCCCCACGATCCCCCCGATCGTGGTGAACACCACGCCCGACGACCCGGGCGCCCCGATCAGCACAGCGGTACCGCCGACGCTCGACCTTCCGTGCCCGACCTGGACCATCGGTTCTCCGACACCGGTCTGGACACTGTCGCCGCTGCCGTTCCCCGCGACCTGCACACCGAGCATCACACCGTCTCCGACGGACACCGAGACGTCGACCGGACCGACCGATCCGCCGGGAAGCTCCGGCCCGCCGGCCAGCTCCGCGCCACCGGGCGGTGGCGCACCGCCGCAGTCCGTCCCGCCGAGCCGCCAAACACCGTAAGGACCACCGACCGTGCGAAGCCTCGCCCTCCCCTCAGCCGTGCTGGCCGGTGCCCTGTTCCTGACCGGCTGCGGCGGAAGCAACGCCGACGACGGCGGACGCCCGGTCCCCGTCGGCGGCGGCGACTCCGGCAGCACCACCACATCCAGCACTCCCAGCACGAGCGCCACCACGCCGACGGCTCCGCCGTCTCAGCCGGTGCCGAGCGCCGGCACGCCCGCGCGCAAGACGCAGGTCTACATGATGGCCGGGAACTTCGCCTCGAATCCGGCCGTCCAAGGCCTCGTGCAGAGCTACCCGCTGTACTTCCAGGCCCTGGTCGACCGCGACGACACCGTTCTGCGGAAATCGTTCCCGTCGTTCTTCTACGCCGACACGTCCCAGGCGATAGTCGATGCCAAGCGCAACGGCTGGATCATGCGCCCACCCGGCAGCGTGGTCGTTCTCGGCGTCCAGAGCCAGTCGGACGGCACCGTGCGGGTGAAGACGTGCCGCTCGCAGACGACGCAGTACTGGGATCCGAAGGCGAAGCAGTGGACCGTGGTCGCGCCGAAGGGCTCACCGCAGGTCATCGACATGATCAAAACCGGCCTCGGCTGGTTGCCGTACCGGCTGGCGCCGACCAAGGGTGTCAACTGCGCGCGGGTCAACTTTCCGGCGTAGGTCGGAACTGGACCACACATTCCGAAAAGGTGACGAGGCACAGAGCAACGGGCATGATGCCCCTGGGCGAAGATAATCTGCGGACAGACGATCTGGGGAGTGAGGATGCGCAACCGAGTGGGCCGTGGGCTGGTGGCCCTGAGCGCCGTACTCGCACTGCTGATGGCCGTCCCCGCCACGACGGCCTCGGCCGACACCATCCACAGCGGTAACCGGGTCTGCAGCATGTACGTGAACTCGATCGGTTTCGGCGCGTACTGCAGCTCCGGCAAGTACTACATCCCGGGTGAAGGCCCGCCGCCGCGGACCTGGCGGCAGAAGCTGGCCGGCCGGCCCTTCATCCCGTGCCGGGATTTCGACATCCCGAAGGGGATCCGGCTGCCGCAGGCACCGGAGGGCAAGACCTGGGTCATGCGGATCACGATCACCGACTACAACCTGGACACCTACAACGGTGGCGAGAACGCGCATCTGGAGCGCGCGTACGTCCCGGTGAACGAGGCCGAGCGCAACCAGTGCCCGTTCCCGGACTACATGGAACAGTTCTGGTGGCGCTTCGACAGCCAGTATCCGCCGCCGGTGCTGCAGGTGAAGCCCACGTTCACACCCCGGGTCAACGTGCCTGCCTATTTCTCCCTGACGGCCGACAGTTCGCTGGTCCTGAAGAACGATCCGCGGAAGGACCCGGAGCTGGACAGCGGGTTCTTCGACCCGACGCACAACCTGACCATGCGTGGGATGGTCGTGAAGATGACGGTCGATCCCGGAGACGGTTCCAAGCCGATCGTGTGCCAGATGGGCGCGACTCCGGTCGACGACGCCGACGGGTACGACGAGACCAAGGACCCGTTCCACCAGATGAGCACGTGCAAGCACATCTACAAGCGGTCCAGCGCGACCCAGCCTGACGGCATGTACACGGTGAAGCTGACGATCACCTGGGAGGTGTCGTACTGGGTCGGGCAGTCGGACGGTTGGGTGCCGATCGGGCGGGCGAACGTCGAAGCGGTGCAGCGGTTGCCTGTGCAGGAAGTGCAGGCTATCGGTGGCTGATGGCGGGGGTATGGAGGAACGATGGTAAGGACGAATGAGCCGGTGCGGACCGCGCGGTTGCCGCAGCGGCGGTCGGGGAGTCCGGGTGCGGACCGGCTGAAGGGTTTCCTCGCGCTGCTCGCGATCCTGGCGATCGTCGGCGGCGTCCCGTACGTCCTGCTGCGCTTCTTCGGTACGCCGTGGCCGGACCGGATGCCGAGCCGCGACGTGCTGTTCAGCGAACTGAGCATCGAGACCGTCCTGGGGATCATCGCGTTCGTCATCTGGATGGCCTGGCTGCACTTCGTCGTCTGCCTGATCGCGGAGGTGGTGGCCGAGATCCGGGGCCACGGGCTGTCGCCGCGCATCCCACTCGGCGGCGGCTCGCAGGGTCTGGCCCGCCGCCTGGTCTCGACCGTCGTCCTGATCGGTGCCGCCACGAGCGTGAGCGTGCCGGTCGCGACCGCGGTGACCACGACCCACACCGGCACTCCGACCGTGGCGACCGCCACGCAGGGCGGCGACCAGGAATCGCGCGACACGTTCCGGCAGACCGAGGCGCGCAGTACTGTGCTCAGCGGCAACCAGGCCGGCACCACCCACACCGGCGTACGGACCAACAGCGACGACAAGGGTCAGGTGGTCAAGTACACCGAGGTCCGTCCGCCGCAGGGCCGGAACTACGACTGCCTGTGGGACATCGCCGAGCGGTACCTGGGTGAGGGCCGCCGCTACAAGGAGATCTACGAGCTCAACAAGAACAAGTTGCAGCCCGACGGCCGCCGGCTGACGAACCCGGATCTGATCCTTCCGGGCTGGCAGGTCCGCCTGCCCGCCGACGCCAAGGGGCCGGGTGTGCACACGGTCCGGGTGAACATCGACCACACCAGCACCGGTACGGCGGTCGGCAAGGGCACCAAGTCCTCGACGTCCACGGGCACGAAGACGTCCACGTCCACCGGTACGAAGGCAACGACCGGGACGGGTTCCAAGGCGACCACGGGTACGTCGACCGGCAGCAAGACCGAGCCGGGTCCGGGCAGCCGCTGGTTCGAGGAGCAGGGTACGGAGAAGGGATCGTCGGTCCGGATCGGCAGCGCGACCCGCGACCCGGGAGCGAAGAACGTGAAGCCGGGCGAGCCGGGTATCTCGGTCGCTCCGCACGGTCCTGGGACCTCGCAGTCCGAGCCGGGCGAACCGGCCGCCGGCGGCACGAAGGTGCCCGAGCCGGTTCCGGTCGCGGTCGAGGACGGCGGGTTCGACGCCACCGAGGCCGGGATCTACGGCTTCGGCGCCACCCTGCTCGCGGCGGGTCTCGCGCTGGCGCTGAAGCGGCGCCGCGGCTGGGCGCAGGGGCCCGGCCCGAAGGCGGCCAGTCACCGGCAGACCGAGATCGGTCTGCGGCTCGCGGCGGACATCCCGACCGCGCAGTTCGTCGACAACGCGCTGCGGCAACTCGGTGCGGACCTGACCCAGGGGAGCCGGCCGATGCCGAAGGTCGTCGCCGCACTGGTCACCGACCGGGCGCTCACGCTCGTGCTCGACCCGTACGAGGCCCACGTTCCGCCGCCCGCTCCGTGGCAGGCCATTGCCGACGGCACCCGGTGGACGCTCCGCCGCGCCTACGCGCCGGCCGGTGAGGTCACCGCGCCGGCGCCGTACCCGACGCTCGTCACGATCGGCCGGAACGCCGACGGCGCGACCGTGCTGGTCGACCTGGACACGGCGAACGGGATCGTCAGCTTCGGCGGTGTCAACAACGCGTCCCGCGACGTGGTCGGTTCGCTCGCGGTCGAACTGGCGACCAACCTGTGGTCCGAGGGCGCGCACATCAGCATGGTCGGGTTCGGCGACGACCTGTCCTCGGTGGCGCCGAGCCGGCTGAGCTACTGGGTACGGCTCGACGACGCGATCGCCGAGGTCGCCCGTCGTACCGAGGCGCAGGTGCAGGCCTGTGCGCGGCGCAACCTGGGCTCGGTCGCCGAGGCCCGGATGGCGTATCCGGACCCGGCGTTGTGGGGTGCGGAGATCATCTTCGTGTCCGCGCCGCCGTCGCCGGAGGAGCAGGACCAGCTGAACCGGCTGGCCGCGGACCACCGGCGCAGCATCGCGGTGGTCGTGGTCGGCGACGTGATCAACTCGCCGTGGCGGTTCGTGGTCGACGAGAAGAACCAGGCCGTCTGCCGGCTGCTCGGCCTCGAGGTCGATGCCCACAGCATCGATCCGGCGCAGTTCGCCGACCTGGTCGCGCTGTTCGAGGCGGCCGAGGCCGATGCGCTGGACAAGCGCCGGGCCGAGCAGGACGTGCCGGCGTACGAGTTCTCCACGACCGACCTCAGCGCGCCCGCGCCGGTCGAGGTCGACCTGCTCGGGCCGGTCGAGGTGGACGCCCGCGGCCCGATCGACGAGGGCCGGATCCAGCTGTCGACCGAGATCATCGCCTTCCTGGCCAGCCAGGACTACGGCGTGCACCCGAACGTGCTGGCGGGTGCGATCTGGCCGCGCGGCATCAGCGAGGAGCTGCGCGACGCCGCGCTGGAGCACACCCGCCGCTGGGTCGGGCTGGACGCGATGTACGCCGACGAGTCCGGCCGCTGGATGCTGAACCGCAGCGTCGTCCGGGTGGACTGGGACGTGTTCCGCACGCTGGCCAAGCAGGCGACGATGATGGACGACCCGCGGGGTCCGCTGTCGACGGCGCTGAGCCTGGTGCACGGTCCGGCCTGGTCGAACCTGCCGGCCGGGCGCTACTCGTGGCTCGCCGCGTCGGGGATCGAACGCCGGATGGCGGAGGCGGTCGTCGACGCGGCCCTGAAGCTGGCGGAGGCGTCGCTGAACCACAACGACGGCAATCTGGCCCGCACGGCTCTGCAGACCGGCCTGAGCTTCTCACCGGCCTCGGAGGAGCTGTGGCGAGCCACCCTCCGCCTCGCCTCCCACTTCGGTACGTCGGCCGACGTCACGAACGTGGCGACCCAGATGTACGCCGCCCTGGCCCGCCACGGCGCCCCCCGCGGCCCCGAAGCCGAGACGGACGCCCTGGTCGACGAACTCCTCCCGGGCTACCACCGCCCCGCCGCGGTCGCCTGACCACCCCACTCAGCCCCGCCCCCGCCTCGGCCCACCCACCACCTCAGGGGTCAACCCGCAATCTCAGGGTTGGCCCCTGAAATGGGGGCACCTCGGGCCGGGTGTCGGGGATGGTTGAGAAAGCGGCCGGTCAGAGAGTGTCGGCGGACCAGGTGTCGCAGGCGGTCATGTCGCCGGAGTCCATCCCGGCCTTGAACCAGCGCATGCGCTGCTCGGCGGTGCCGTGGCTGAAGCTCTCCGGGTTGACCTGGCCCTGGGTCTTCTCCTGGATGCGGTCGTCGCCGACGGCCGCGGCGGCGTCGAGACCCCGGGCGATGTCGTCCGCGGTCAGGTCCTGGATGAAGGGCTTGCCGTCCTGGCCGGCCACCGTCGTCGCGTGGTTGGTCCAGATCCCGGCCAGGCAGTCGGCCTGGAGCTCGGAGCGGACCGCGTCGGAGGTGGGACCGTTGCGCGTCTTGATCCGGCCGAGGATGCCGTACAGGTTCTGGATGTGGTGGCCGTACTCGTGCGCGACGACGTACGCCTCGGCGAAGTCACCGCCGCGGGCGTCCAGGTCGGTCTGGAGGGTCTCGAAGAAGCCGAGGTCCAGGTAGACGCGCTTGTCGGGCGGGCAGTAGAACGGCCCGACCGCGCTCGTCGCCGGGCCGCAGGCGGTGTTGACCGAGCCGCTGAACACCCGCATCGGTGCGCGGGTGTACTTCTTGCCTCGCCGCGGCAGTTCGGCGGCCCAGAACCTCTCGATGGAGTTCTGGTAGAAGACGAACCGGCAGTCGCGGTTGGTCTGGATGTCCTTCCCGGTCTCACAGGACGACAGGTTCCCGGGGGCGGTGTTGCGGGCCGTCGGCTCGTCGCCGCCGTCTCCGCCGGGGAGGCCGCCGCTGAGCAGCACGATGACCACGAGCAGGATGATGCCGCCGATGCCGCCGCCGACCGGAATCATGCCGCCGGGCAGCAGTCCGCCGCCTCCGCCACTACCGCGAGTGTCCTCGATCCCGCTGGTGTCGAGATCCGCATCCGGATTGTATTTCACAGCACTTAGACTAGACCTCGGTGCGGGGGATCTGCCGTGTGTCGTGACGCAGTGCTGCCGACCCGCCACAGACCGACCCTCCGACTGCTAGGACACCTGCCTCCGCGATGATCACTGTCACCAACCTCGAGGTCCGCGTGGGTGCCCGTCAGTTGCTCGCGCCCGCGTCGTTCCGGGTCGGGCCGGGCGACAAGGTCGGACTGGTCGGGCGGAACGGCGCCGGCAAGACCACGCTGACCAAGATCCTGGCCGGCGAGGGACTGCCGGCGAGCGGCTCGGTGTCGTCGTCGGGGGAGATCGGCTACCTGCCGCAGGATCCCCGGACTGGCGACCTCGAGGTGCTGGCGCGGGACCGGATCCTGTCGGCCCGCGGTCTGGACGAGGTGGTACGGCGGATGCGCAGCGCCGAGAAGTCGATGGCCAGCGCGGACGAGAAGACCCGCGCGAAGGGCATGCGGCGGTACGAGCGCGCCGAGGCGGACCTGCACGCGGCCGGCGGGTACGCGGCCGAGTCGGAGGCGGCCCGGATCGCGGCGAACCTCGGCCTGCCGGATCGTGTGCTGGGACAGCCGCTGGCCACGTTGTCGGGCGGTCAGCGCCGCCGGGTCGAGCTGGCCCGGATCCTGTTCTCGCAGGCGGAGACGCTGCTGCTGGACGAGCCGACCAACCACCTCGACGCGGACTCGATCATCTGGCTGCGCGACTTCCTCAAGTCGTACGCCGGTGGCGTGATCATGATCAGCCACGACGTGAACCTGCTCGAGGAGACCGTCACCCGGGTCTTCCACCTGGACGCGAACCGGGCCGAGATCGACATCTACAACGTCGGCTGGAAGGCGTACCTGACCCAGCGGGAGACCGACGAACGGCGCCGCAAGCGGGAACGGGCGAACGCGGAGAAGAAGGCCGGACAGCTGGTCGAACAGGCGAACAAGATGCGCGCCAAGGCGACGAAGGCGACTGCGGCGCAGCAGATGCTGCGGCGGGCCGAGCGGCTGATGTCCGAGCTCGAGGGTGAGCGGAAGGCCGACCGCGTCGCGAAGATCGCGTTCCCGACGCCGGCGCCGTGCGGCAAGACGCCGTTGATGGCGCGCGAGCTGTCGAAGTCGTACGGCTCACTGGAGATTTTCACCGATGTCGACCTCGCCATCGACCGGGGCTCGCGCGTCGTCGTACTCGGGCTGAACGGTGCCGGGAAGACCACGCTGCTGCGGATCCTGGGCGGGATCGAGAAGGCGGACACCGGTGAGGTGATCGACGGGCACGGGCTCAAGCTCGGGTACTACGCGCAGGAGCACGAGACGCTCGACGTGAACCGGACCGTGCTGGAGAACATGAAGTCCGCGGCACCGGACCTGAATGAGACGCAGGCCCGGAGTGTGCTCGGCTCGTTCCTGTTCACCGGCGACGACGCGGACAAGCCGGCCCGGGTGCTGTCCGGTGGCGAGAAGACGCGGCTCGCCCTGGCGACGCTGGTCGTGTCGGCCGCCAACGTGCTGTTGCTCGACGAGCCGACCAACAACCTCGATCCCGCGTCGCGGGCCGAGGTGCTGAACGCGATTCGCTCGTACGCCGGTGCGATCGTGCTGGTCACCCACGACGAGGGGGCCGTGGAGGCGCTCGAGCCGGAGCGGGTCCTGCTGCTGCCGGACGGGGTCGAGGACCTCTGGTCGAAGGACTACGCGGACCTGGTGTCGCTGGCCTGAGTTACTCCGCAGTATGTTCCTGTCATGACGGATCTCGGACTGCGGTTGACGGTGGACGGGCCGGTGGCACGGGTGGTGCTGGACCGGCCGGAGGTGCGCAACGCGCAGACTCCGGCGATGTGGCGGGCCTTGGCGGAGTTCGGCACGACGTTGCCGTCCGAGGTCCGCGTGGTCGTCGTATCGGGGGAGGGCCCGTCGTTCTCGGCCGGCCTCGACCGCCGGCTCATGATGGGCGAGAACGCCGACGGCGAGGAGCCGCTGCTCGCGCTCGGCGCGAAACCCGCCGCCGAGGTCCACGAGACCATCGCGTCCTTCCAGGCGGGCTTCTCCTGGCTCCGGCGACCCGAGTTCGTCAGCATCGCCGTGGTGCAGGGCCACGCGGTCGGCGCCGGCTTCCAGTTGGCGTTGGCGTGTGACCTGCGGGTGGTGACTCCGGACGCCCGGTTCAGCATGCGCGAGCCCGCGCTCGGCCTGGTGCCCGACCTGGGCGGCACCAAGCCCCTGGTCGAGCTGGTCGGCTACTCCCGGGCCCTCGAGATCTGCGCGACCTCCCGCTGGGTCGAGGCCGGCGAGGCCAGGGAGCTCGGCCTCGCCAACATCGTCGTACCCGCTGAAGAACTGGCCGGCACCGTCAAGGACCTGTCCGAGGCGCTGCTGACCCCGCTCGCGGGGGCGGTGCGCGAGACGAAGGGTCTGCTGCTCGATGCAGCGGACAGAACCTACGACGAGCAACTGAAGGCCGAACGCGAGGCCCAACAGCGACGCCTGAAGGACCTGCTGGCAACCCTCGGCTGAGCCGATCACGTGCGGAAGCAAGCTGGTTCCCTGGCCCGCAAGGCGGGAGTTCGGAGCGGCGTTGCGGTTGCGGACGTCCAAGCTCAGGTGGGTGGTCCTTCACCGTCGCGAGTCATCCCCGTCCGTCCACGCACGGCCGCCGGCCAAGCAGTCGGCGGGCGATAGCCCGCCACCGCCGGCGGTAGCCGGCAAGGGAAGTACCGGCGGTAGCCGGGGGGTGGGGTGGGAGCGGGCGTAGCAGGCGCGGTGAGGAGCGCAGCGACGAAGGGAGCGCCTGCGGAGCACGCGTGGGCGGTCAGTGCCAGTTGCTGATTCGTACGTCGTTGGGGGCGGGTGCGCCTTGGCCGGTTTCCAGGAGTTGTTTGAGGCTGAGGAGGAAGGTGGCCCACTTCGTGCTGCAGTGGTACATGAACTCGACCGGTTCCTTCCAGCCTTCGTGGCGGAACAGGACGATGGTGTAGTCGTCGGCCTGGGAAAGGTCGAAGCGGATCTGGGTGCCGATCCATTCGTCCGGGCCGGCGACGACCTCCCACCGGACGAGCTCGGCGGGCTTCGCGTCGAGGACCAACATGTCGAAGCCGCCGGGGGCCGGGGCGCCGGCGAAGCGGAACTGGATGACGCCACCGGGTCCGCTGTCGCCCCGGGTGTCCTCGGTCCACCAGCCGGCCAGGCCGTCGATCGTGCTCAAGGCCCGGTAGACGTCGTCGGGCGACGCCGTGATGCCGATCCTGTGCAGAATGTCCACCATTTCACTGCTCTCTTTCGTGTTGGATGATCTCGGCCAGGCGCTTGATGCGCTGGAGCCGGCCGTCCCACGCGTCGCGGACGGACGACAGCTGTGCGATCGCCTTGGCCAGTTGCGCTTCGTCGACCCGGTAGAGGCGTTCCCGTCCGGCCTGTGTCGCGTGGACGAGGCCGACCCGATCGAGGACGCCGAGGTGCTTGGCGACCGCCTGACGGGTGACCGGCAACCGGTCACTCAGGCTGGTCGCCGTACCGCCGCCGTCGGCCAGCAGCAGGTCGAGCAGGCGACGCCGGGTCGGGTCGCCGACCGCCGACCAGAGCTCGTCGTCGACGGCGCTGCTCATGGCGGTGTTCATGGCATCGCTCATCGCATCGACACCAGCCGGTCGACGTACGGCGCGAGGCGGGGGAGGAAGTGGTCCCAGCCGGCGGCGTGGTCGCGGTACACCTCGTCGGGCTTGGCGGCTTCGTCGTACCCGGTCTCGGAGAAGCGCAGCAGCGTACCCGCACCCGAGGGAACCAGGTCGAACGTCACCAGCAGCGAGTTCGTCGCAGACGCGCTCTCGCCCTCCTCGTACGCCCACCGGAAGGAGAACCGCCGCGGCGGATCTGCCTCGACCACTGTCAACGGCACGACCTTGTCCGGACCGAACGAAACACTCCCCGTCGCGCCGGCCCGGGGCTCGACGTCGGCGTCGTCGGGCCACCATGCGCGCAGGTGCTCCGGCGTGCTGATGACCTCGTACACCACCTCGGGTGTCGCGTCGATCCGGATCTCCCGCTCGATGACTCGCTGGTCCATCCCACTCTCCCGTCGTCTCGCAACCTTTGGTTGCACATGAAGGTACGCCGACTCGCCACAAAGCGCAACCATTGGTTGCTCGACGCCGGATGGGAAGCTTGGGGCGACGGGATGTGTTGTCAGCGTTGACGAGCAGAGCAGGGGAGGGAGCCGGATGTCAGGCATGAGGCCCATGGGTGGGGGCATGGGTGGCGGCATGGGCATGGGCGCCTACGGCTGGCGCCGGCAGGACGCGTCGGTGGCCGGGCAGAAGCTGGCCAAGGGCACGCTCCCGCGGATCGCCCGGTTCGCCACGCCCTACCGGGGGCAGATCACCCTGTTCCTGCTGCTGGTGATCGTCTCGGCCTTCCTGGTGATCGCGTCCCCGCTGTTGTTCAAGAAGATCGTCGACGACGGCATCATCAAGGGGAACGCCGGCCTGGTCACCGCGCTGGCCCTGGTGGTGGCCCTGCTGGCGGTCGTCGAGGCCGCGCTCGGCCTGATGCAGCGGTGGTTCTCGGCCCGGATCGGGGAAGGGCTGATCTTCGACCTGCGGACCAAGGTGTTCGCGCACGTGCAGCAGATGCCGGTCGCCTTCTTCACCCGGACGCAGACCGGCGCGCTGGTATCCCGGCTGAACAACGACGTGATCGGTGCGCAGCAGGCGTTCACCTCGACGTTGTCCGGTGTGGTGTCGAACATCATCAGCCTGATCCTGGTGGTCGGCGCGATGCTGCTGCTGAGCTGGCAGCTCACCGTGGTGGCGATCCTGTTGCTGCCGGTGTTCCTGATCCCGGCCCGGATCCTCGGCCGCCGGCTCGCCGCGATGACCCGCGAGCAGATGCAACTGAACGCCGACATGTCGACCGCGATGACCGAGCGGTTCAGCGTCGGGGGAGCGCTCCTGGTGACGCTGTTCGGCAAGCCCGAACTGGAGAACCAGGGTTTCGCCGAGCGGGCCGGCCGGGTGCGCGACCTGGGCATCCGGATCGCGATGCTCGGCCGGGTGTTCTTCACCGCCCTGACCCTGGTCGCCGCGCTGGCGACGGCTCTGGTGTACGGCGTGGGCGGCAATCTCGCGGTCCGGGAATCGCTGACCGTGGGGACCCTGCTCGCCCTGGTCGCGCTGCTGGGTCGCCTGTACGGCCCACTGACCGCGCTGTCGAACATCCGGGTCGACGTGATGACCGCGCTGGTGTCCTTCGAGCGGGTCTTCGAGGTGCTCGACCTGGAGCCGATGATCAAGGACGCGCCGGACGCGAAGCCGTTGCCCGCCGACGCGACGAGTGTCGAGTTCGACCATGTGGCGTTCTCCTACCCGACCGCCGAGCAGGTGTCGCTGGCGAGCCTGGAGTCCGTCGCGGTCCTCGACAAGCGGGTGTCGGCGCAGGTCCTCGAGGACGTCAGCTTCACCGTCCGGCCCGGTCAGATGGTCGCCCTCGTCGGCCCGTCCGGCGCCGGCAAGACCACGATCACGAACCTGGTCGCCCGCCTGTACGACGTGACCGGAGGCGCGGTCCGGATCGGCGGGCACGACGTCCGCGAGGTGACCCTGCGGTCGTTGCACGACGCCATCGGCTACGTGACCCAGGACGCGCACATGTTCCACGACACCATCCGGGGGAACCTGGGGTACGCGAAACCGGACGCAGCAGAGGACGAGATGATCGAGGCGCTGAAGGCCGCGCAGATCTGGGAACTCGTGTCGTCCCTGCCCGACGGTCTGGACACCGTGGTCGGCGACCGCGGGCACCGGTTGTCCGGTGGCGAACGCCAGCGGCTCGCGATCGCCCGGTTGTTGCTGAAGGCACCGCGCATCGTCGTACTGGACGAGGCCACCGCGCATCTGGACTCGGAGTCGGAGGTCGCCGTTCAGCAGGCCCTCGACACCGCGCTGGAAGGGCGGACATCGTTGGTGATCGCCCACCGGCTGTCCACGGTCCGCAATGCCGACCTGATCCTGGTCGTTGACCACGGCAACATCGTGGAACGCGGTACCCACGAGGAACTGCTGGCCCAGGGCGGCGAGTACGCCGAGCTGTACCGCACCCAGTTCTCCGAGACCGGTGCCGCGGCGAATGTCTAGGGGTACTGTGAAACCGTCGCATCAGGGAGGCACGCCATGGTCAAGTTCGCCTTGGTACTGGCCGCCGGTTACGCAGGCTTCCGACTCGCCTACCACTCCGAGGACGGTCGCCACTACGGCAAGATTGGCGACAACACCGTGCGGACGATCGTCTCCCTGCTGATCGCCTCGCTCGCCGGGGGGAGTCACGTACGCCGCGCTGCTACCGCACTAGGACGCGGACGCCTTCTGCGGGTCGTGTTCCAGCAGGTGCAGCACCGGTACCCGCAGATGCCGCCGGGCCGAATTCGTCCAGTCGAGGTGGAAGAACTCGGCGACCACGTGCGGCCGGGTGAGGATGATGACCTCCTGCGCGTTGACCTTGTCCACAGTGGCGATCAGCGCGTCGATCGGGCGGTCGTGCGAGATCCCGCCGTCGGCGTGCTGACCCAGGTCGCGCAGGCGTTGCACACTGCGCCCGGTGCAGCCCTTCGCCTCGGTGTCGATCGCCTTCTGCGCCTCGGCGAGGTCCTGGCGCTGGGTGGCGAGGCCCGGTCCGTAGAGGTCCGCGGTGCCGAGCGCGCTGATCGACGCCTCCACCCCGGCCTCGGCGTTGTGGCACGGCACGAGCACGTGGTACTTGACCGGCTCGGGCATGTCTTGGTGCAGTTCGACGACGCGCTTCGCGTCCGGCTCGGACAGTTCCTGCTCGACGAGCAGTACGACGTCGTACATCTCGCACCTCCGGTTCGTACCAGTCGGTATACCCCCATGATGCCCCCCATCGACCCGGTTTGACCGTTAACTGGATCGATTCAGTTGACGGTCGTCCGGGGAACGTCAGCTGGTGGCGGAGGTGAGTACGTCGGCCAGGTCGAACTTGATCGGCTCTTCGAGCTGCTCGTAGGTGCAAGACTCCGGCGTACGGTCCGGGCGCCAGCGGACGAACTGCGCGGTGTGGCGGAAGCGGACGCCCTCCATGTGGTCGTAGCGGACCTCGACCACCAGCTCGGGTCGCAGTGGCACGAACGACAGGTCCTTGCCCGCCTGCCACCGGCTGCCCTCCGCGTTGCGCGGCGTACGGACGCCCTCCTCCTGCTTCGCCCAGGCCCACGGGTGGTCGTCGAAGGTGGTGACGAGCGGCTGCATCTCCTCGAACAGCTCCTTGCGGCGCTCGAGGGGGAACGCGCCGATCACCCCGACGCTCGCCAGTGTCCCGTCGTCGTTGTAGAGGCCGAGCAGCAGCGAGCCGATCCGGTCCGGTCCGCTCTTGTGCAGGCGGTACCCGGCGACCACGCAGTCCGCGGTCCGCTCCGGCTTGACCTTGAACATGACCCGCTTGTCCGGTTGGTACGGGCCGTCGAGCGGCTTCGCGATCAGCCCGTCGAGACCGGCGCCCTCGAACTGCTCGAACCACTGCCCGGCGGTCGTGTGGTCGGTCGTCGCCGGCGTGACGTGGACCGGCGCCTTCACGTCCGCGAGCGCGTCGAGGAGCGCGGTACGGCGTTCGCTGAACGGGCGCTCCATGTAGTCCTCGTCGCCGAGCGCCAGCAGGTCGAACGCGACGAACCGGGCCGGAGTCATCTCCGCCAGCATGTTCACCCGGCTCGCGGCCGGGTGGATCCGCTGCTGCAGCAGCTCGAAGTCGAGCCGGTCGCCGGACTCGCCGATCACGATGATCTCGCCGTCGATCGCGCACCGCTCGGGCAGGTTGGCCTTCACCGCCTCGACCAGCTCGGGGAAGTAGCGCGTCATCGGCTTCTCGTTCCGGCTGCCGATCTCCACCTCGTCCCCGTCGCGGAAGATGATGGACCGGAACCCGTCCCACTTCGGCTCGTAGCTCAACGCGCCACGAGGGATGTCCTTGACCGGTTTCGCCAGCATCGGCTTGACCGGCGGCATGATCGGCAGTCGCATCCCGTCATTCTCACTCACCGACCGGCCACCTTCCAGGACCCCTCGCCACCCCCGGCGCCGTTTCGGATCGGTGGACAGAGGCGCCGGCGGACGCCGACAATGCGGGGATGACATCGGTGCCGGTGCAGGGGGCGCGTCCGTCGGATGCGGAGCGCGACCGGGCGCTGGCGATCCTGCGCGACGGAGCCGGTTCGGGGCGGTTGTCACACGACACCTTCATCCGGCGGATGAACTTCGTCCTGCGCGCGCAGAGCCGTGGTGAACTCGCTGCCGCCATCCGTGACCTACCGCGCTCCGAGCCTCGTGTGGTCGCCTGGTTCCGTGCGGTCCTGGCTCGCGTCCCGCGGCTGGCCGTCGTACCGCCACCGGTGCAGCTTCCCGGCCTCGCGCTGCCGCCGCCCGGCTCGCCGACGGTCCGGATCGGCCGCGGTCCGGGCGCGACCCTGCGGATGGCCGACATCTCGGTGTCGCGGTTCCACGCCGAGCTTCGGCACGTCGGCGACGGCTGGATGCTCCGCGACCTCGGCTCGATGAACGGCACCTACCTGAACGGCCTGCGCATCACCACCCCGGTCCGGGTCCGGGCCGGGGACCACATCCGCTTCGGTGCGGTGGCCTACCTGCTGACCTGGGCAGATCAGTAGTTGCATCCTGTACTTGGGTACAGGTTTACCGTCGAATCATGAGTACGACGGACTGGGCCCTGGAGGCCTGCACCCTGCCGACCGCCGAGCAGCCGCTCCGCGTCGCGGAATTCGACGCTCTGTTCGCAGAGCACCTGAAGAGCGCCGAGCGCATCGACCCGACCACGCTCGACCTGACCCTTGCCGCCGAGGCGGAGGCGGGCACGGCCGACCTGACCGCCCGCGAGACCGCATGCTGCTCGTTCTTCACCTTCGACCTCACACCGGACGACGACCAGCTGCGCCTCCGCATCACTGTGCCGCCCCAGCACGTCGCCGTACTGGATGCCCTGAGTGCACGCTATGGCTGACGGGCTCCGCTCCGGGCAGGTCGCGGCCGCCGCGGGTGTGAACCTGCAGACGCTCCGGTACTACGAACGTCGCGGGCTGATCGAGGAACCACACCGGAGCCTCGGCGGCCACCGGCTGTACCCGGAGGAGGCGGTCACCACGCTGCGCGTGATCAAGGCTGCCCAGCGCCTCGGCTTCACCCTCACCGAGGTGTCGGACCTGCTGGACGCGGCCCGGCATCGGCATCGGCTCGGCGAGGGAGCCGGGCTGCAGGCACGCGCCCGCGAGAAACTGGCCGAGGTGGAAGCAAAGATCGCCGACCTGACCGTGATCGCGGACAGCCTGCGTGCGGGGATCGCTGCCGGCTGCGACGACCTCGAGACCTGCGCGGGCAACCCGGACTGCCCGCTCCCGTTCACCGACCTCGTCGTGCGCCCGTGACCGTCCTGCGCTCGGTCCTGCTGTTCGTCCTGGCGGCACTCGCGGAGATCGGCGGTGCCTGGCTGGTCTGGCAGGGCTGGCGGGAGCATCGCGGGATCCTGTGGATCGCGGGCGGTGTGATCGCGCTCGGGGCGTACGGGTTCGTCGCGACCTTCCAGCCTGACCCGCATTTCGGCCGGATCCTCGCCGCGTACGGCGGGGTGTTCGTGGCCGGATCGCTGGCCTGGGGCATGGCCGTCGACAAGTTCCGCCCGGACCGCTGGGACCTCCTCGGCGCCGCCATCTGCCTGCTCGGCGTCGCCGTGATCATGTACGCGCCGCGCGACTAGCGTCGGAAGTCAGGGGACCAGGACGACCTTGCCGGTGCTCGCGCGGGACTCGAGCGCCCGGTGCGCCTCGGCAGCCTCGGACAGTGGGAAGGTGGTGGTCACCGCCTGCCAGCGGCCGGAGAACGTCTCCTCGAGCGCGGTGGTCTCCAGCGCCCGGAGTTTGGGCATCATCTTGGGTCCGATCGCCCAGATCGCCGCGAGACCGCGTGCCATCAGGTCTTCGGTGGTGAGCTGGATCGGGCCGCCGCCGGACCAGCCGAACATCAGCACCCGGCCGCCGATCCCGAGCAGCTCGAACGCCTGCTGACCGTTCTCTCCACCGACACCGTCCAGCAGAACAGTGATGGCCCGATCGCCCAGCTCCTGCTTGAGCGCCGCCGTCCAGTCCGGATCCTTGTAATCGACCGCGTAGTGCGCCCCGAGGTCGCGGACCAGCCCCACCTTCTCCGGACCTCCGGCCAGGCCGATCACCGTCGCGCCGACATTGCGCGCCGCCTGCACCAGGTAGCTGCCGATCCCGCCGGCGGCCGCGGTGATCAGTACGACGTCCTCCGCCGTCAGCTTCGCCTGCGACAGGATCCCGGCGGTCGTCCGTCCGGTCCCGATCGCGGCGACCGCCTGGGCCGCGTCGACGTGGTCGGGAAGTGTGTGGATCGACTCGACGTTCGCGACGGCGAGTTCGGCGTACCCGCCGGGCACCATGCCGAGGTGGACCACGACCCGTCGGCCGATCCACGTCTGGTCGACCTGCGGGCCGACCGCCTCGACCCGGCCGGCGACCTCACGGCCGGGAATCGTCGGCAGCTCCGGCAGGGGAATCGGTCCGCCGCCCGCGGCCCCGGAGCGGAGCATCGTATCGACCAGATGGACACCGGCCGCCTCCACCCGGATCAGGACCTGGCCTTCGCCGGGCACCGGGTCCGGCGCCTCCTCGTACCGCAGGTTCTCCGCCGGACCGAACTCGTGCAATCTGATCGTCTTCACACCCGGAACGGTAGAACCTCAAGAAGAGTTGAGGTCAAGCCGCGCCAGGTCAGCTGGTCAGGAACTCCCGCAGCCAACGGCCGCTCTTCTTCACGATGCGCTGCTGCGTCGCGTAGTCGACGTACACGATGCCGAAGCGGCGGCTGAAGCCGAACGCCCACTCGAAGTTGTCCATCAGCGACCAGGCGAAGTACCCCTTCAACGGAAGGCCTTCGGACACCAGGTCGCGGCACACCGCGATGTGCTGCTCGAGGTACGCCTGCCGTGCGTGGTCCTCGACGGTGCCGTCCGCGGTGAGTTCGTCCGGGTACGCCGCGCCGTTCTCCGTCACGTACAGCGGCAGGTCCGGGGCGAGCTTGTTGATCGTGACCAGGATGTCGCGCAAGCCGCTCGGCTGGATCGGCCAGCCCATCTGCGTCTTCGGCAGACCGGTGTCCACGGCAACGACGTTCTCGCTGCCCGGCTGGGTGGTCGGACCGCCCGGCGACGAGACCGGACCGTCGGGCGCGGCCACCGTCGTCGGGCAGTAGTAGTTCACGCCCAGGAAGTCCAGCGGTGCACCGATCAGCGGCAGGTCCGCCTCGTGCTCTGCGAACCAGTCCGTCATCCCGGTGTCCTCGAGGACGTCCGCCGGGTACTTGCCGGCCAGCAACGGCTCCAGGAACATCCGGTTCCGCAACCCGTCGATCCGCCGGGCGGCGTCGCGATCCGCGGGCGAGTCCGAGGCGGCGTGAATCGGCGCCGGGTTGAGCGCGATCCCGTAGGAACCCTCGGGGCAGCGGATGGCCTCGAGAGCCAGTCCGTGCCCCAGGAGCAGGTGATGCACGGCCTTCAGTGCGCCTGCGCCTTCGGTCCGCCCGGGGGCGTGTTCGCCGTTGCCGTAGCCGAGGAACGCCGAGCACCACGGCTCGTTGAGCGTCATCCAGTGCTTGAGCACGTCCGACAGCGCCGCATGCGTGACGGCCGCGTAGTCGCGGTAGCGCTCGGCGGTGTCCCGCACGAGCCAGCCGCCGGCATCCTCGAGCGGCTGCGGCAGGTCCCAATGGTAGAGAGTCGCGTACGGCGTGACGCCGTACTCCAGGCAGGTTTCGGCGAGCCGGCGGTAGAACGTCAGGCCGGCCGGGTTGGTGACGCCGGAGCCGGACGGGATGATCCGCGGCCACGCGATCGAGAACCGGTAGGCCTTCAGGCCGAGATCGGCCAGCAGCCGGATGTCCTCGGCGAACCGGTGGTAGTGGTCGGCGGCGACGTCTCCGGTGGTGCCGTCCGCGATCGTGCCGGGTGAGTGGGCGAAGGTGTCCCAGATGCTCGGGCCGCGCCCGTCCTCGGAGACCGCTCCCTCCACCTGGTACGACGCCGTCGCCGCACCCCAGGTGAATCCGGGCGGGAAGCCGTTCGTCACGATGTCTCCTTCTGACCCTCGACCCAGTACCGCTCCTGGGGGAGCAGGCTACCTAACCGGTTAAGGAGCTCGCCAGGCAGGTCGGTTTCCAGTGCGGCGAGCAGCGCGTCGACCCGGGCCGGCTTGCTGATGCCGACGACGGTGCCGGCGATGTCCGGATTGTCGGTGGAGTGCCGGAGCGCGGCGGTCGCGAGGTCGACGCCGTACTCACGGCACGCGTCGTCCATCTCGCGTACGGCGTCCAGTACGGCGGGCTCCGCCTCGCGGTAGGCGTACTTCGTCGAGCCCCGCGGATTCGCCAGGATCCCGCCGCCGTAGATCGCCGCGTTGACCACGCCGAGACCGTCGGCGACCGCGCGCCGGAACAGGTCGCCCGCGGAGTGGTCGACCAGGCTCCAGCGGTTGTGCACGAGCAGCACCTCGAAGCCGCCGAGGTCGAGGTAGCGGGCGAGTTCGCGGGTGTCGCCGCCGGCCAGGCCGACGTGCCCGATCTCGCCGTCGGCACGCAACTGCATCAACGTGTCGACCGCGTCACGCATCGACTCGAAGTCGTGGGCCTCGGGGTCGTGCAGGTACACCAGCGGCAGGTCGTCCAGCCCGAGTCGCTCCTTGCTCTCCGCGACACTGGCCCGGACCCGCGCACCCGAGTAGTCGTTGCCGTGCGCGTCCACCTTCGTCGCGACCAGGAAGCCGTCGGGCAGTCCGCCGTACTCCTTGATGGCCTGGCCGATGCGCAGTTCGCTCTCGCCGTCGCCGTACCCGTTGGAGGTGTCGATCCACGTGAGCGGGCTGTCGAACACCCGCAGTACGAGGTCGACGGCCTCCTGCCGCGTCACGTCGTACCCGAAGACCGCGGGCATGCCGGCGATCCCGCTGCCGCCGGCGCAGACGGCGGAGACGGTGAGGCCGGTGGAGCCGAGAGGGCGTAGCCAGTCCTTGTTCATGCCCGGAGCCTACGGACAACGGGAAGGCGTTTGCCGAGCGGTTTGGCAGGCGAGACGGTCGCGGGTGGGGTGGACACCTAAGGTTGGGCGCATGGTGATTCGGTTGAGCGAGCGGTGGCCGGAGGTGAGCTCGCAGCGGCTGCTGTCCGAGTGCGTGCCGCCGCCGCGCTTCGCCGACGTACGTTTCTCCACCTACCGGCCGGCGCCGGACGAACCTTCGCAGGCCGAAGCCCTGGCCGTCCTGACCGAACGCGCCGCTGCGCTGGCCAAGCCGCGTCACCAACCGAGTCTGTGGTCCCGGCTTCGCAAGCGCACGGAAGACCCCGGCAAGCCCGGCATCTACCTCGACGGCGGGTTCGGCGTCGGCAAGACGCACCTGCTCGCGTCGCTCTGGCACGAGGCGTCCGGACCGAAGATGTACTGCACGTTCGTCGAGCTCACCAACCTGGTCGGTGCTCTCGGCCTACGTTCAGCGGTCGAGGCGCTGTCGTCGTACCGGTTGATCTGCATCGACGAGTTCGAGCTCGACGATCCGGGCGACACGATGCTGATCTCCCGCCTGCTCGCTCAACTGGTCGCCGCCGGTGTCGAACTCGCAGCCACCTCCAACACCTTGCCCGACAAGCTGGGCGAGGGCAGGTTCCAGGCGATCGACTTCCTTCGCGAGATCCAGGCCCTGGCCGCCCACTTCGACGTACGGCGTATCGACGGCCCGGACTACCGCCACCGCGGCCTGCCGGTCGCACCCGAGCCCTGGTCCGACGAGCAGGTCGAGACCACCGCCGCCGAGCGCGCCGACGCCTCCTGCGACCACTTCGTCGATCTGCACCGTCATCTCGCCGAACTCCACCCCAGCAAGTACGGCGCCCTGCTGGACGGCGTGGAGACCGTCGCCATCACCGAAGTCCGTCCGCTGACCGACGAGAACGTCGCCCTCCGCCTGGTCGTGCTCGCGGACCGGATGTACGACCGGAACCTTCCGCTGCTCGCCAGCGGCGTCCCGCTGGATCAGCTGTTCTCCGCCGACATGCTGAAGGGCGGCTACCGCAAGAAGTACCTCCGCGCCCTCTCCCGCCTGATCGCCCTGGCCAACTCCGGCATGGAACGTCGTCAGCGGCAACAGCAGCTGTGATGAGGCAGGATGGGCAGATGGCGAAGGAGAAGAACAGCCAGGCGGCGAACCGGGGTGGGTTGCTCGAGCAGTTGCGAGTGCCGTCGGGGCCGGTGGATCTGAGCACGTACGACACGCGTGCGACGCCCGGGTTCACCGGTTCCAAGGAAGACGGCAAGCTCGCGCTGGAGGGCCTCGACGCGGAGGTCTCGGACTGGCAGGAGCGCCTGTACGCCGAGGGCCGCAAGGGTGGGCAGCGCAGCGTGCTGCTGGTGCTGCAGGGGATGGACACGTCCGGCAAGGGCGGTGTCATCCGGCACGGCGCGGGGCTGATGGATCCGCAGGGGCTGAAGATCACGTCGTTCAAGGCGCCGACGGCGGCCGAGAAGCGACGCGGGTTCCTGTGGCGGATCCGGCAGGCGCTGCCCGAGCCGGGCATGATCGGGATCTTCGACCGGTCGCACTACGAGGACGTGCTGATCGCGAGGGTCCGCAACCTGGTCGCGCCGCCGGTGTGGAACCGCCGCTACGGGCAGATCAACGACTTCGAGGCCGAGTTGGCCGCGAACGGCGTGACGGTGCTGAAGTGCTTCCTGCACATCTCGCCGGAGGAACAGAAGCTGCGCCTGGAGGCGCGCCTGGACGACCCGACGAAGCACTGGAAGTACAACCCGGGTGACGTCGACGAGCGTAAGCACTGGCCGGCCTACGCCGAGGCGTACGAGGCCGCCCTCGAACGCTGCAACAGCCCCGAGGCGCCGTGGCTGGTGATCCCGAGCGACCGCAAGTGGTATCGCAACTGGGCCGTCACCACGATCCTGCTCGAGACCCTCCGGTCCCTCGACCCGGCGTGGCCGACGGCCGACTTCGACGTGGACACCGAAAAGAAGCGCCTCGCCGCCACCTGAGCCGTAAGCCACCGGCCGAGGTGGCACGGGCAACGGGAGCCGGCCGCGGCGACTTGCAGCTCCTTCTCGACGATCCGGCCGGCAACCCGGTGGAACTCTTCCAGGCGACTACCTGACCACCGATCAGGAGTCGGGGTCGATGTTGTGGCGGCGGAGCAGGGCGCGGAGTTCGGCGACCTGCTCGTGCAGCCGTTCGTTCTCGTCCAGTACGGCGTTGAGCTCGTGCAGCAGGTGGTGGCGCCGGCCGAAGGTGCTCCACTCGGTCGAAGCATCATCGGTGAGGAAGCCGGACACGGCCGACTCGATCCGACGGCGATGGTCGATCCAGTCCTGGACCCTGCGGCGTACGTCGTCGAGGTCGGCGCCGAGTTTCCTCAGGATCTGAGCGGCGACACCGTCGCCGTCGTCCAGCAGACCGAGTAGCAGATGCTCCGTGCCGAGTTGCTCGGCCCCGAGGCGGCGGGCCTGGTGGTAAGCATGCTCCAGCGTGGCCTTCGCCCGCGGCGTGAACGGTATCGTGCCGCTGCTGCCCTGTCCCTTGCCGCAACCGACGATCTCCACCACGAGGTCACGAACGGCTTGCACGGTGATGCCCATCCCGGTCGGCCGAGCCCAACTGCTGCGCGACGTGTGCGGGGGCTCGGTCAGCACCTTCGCACCGCCCCCGTGCTCCTCGTGGATCACGCCGAGCAGCAGGTGTTCGGTCCCGATGAAGTCGTGGCCGAGTTGCCGCGCCTCCTCCTGCGCCAGGACGACGGCCCGCCGGGCCGCGTCGTCGAACCTCTCGAACATCCCGGCTCCCTTCCACAGCAACTCGTCCCCGGGCCCGCGCAGGTTCGCGTCCTCGATCAGCAGTTCGGCCCGGAGATGCTCACGGAGATCCTCGGCGGTGACCCGGTCCGGCGTCAGCCGGTCGCGGAGGAAGCCGGCGATCTCGGCGGGCGTGGCCTGGTCGGCGGCGACCCGGTCCAGCAGGTCGTCCCAGTCGCCGACCGGCTCGAGCCGGAGATCCGCGTGATTCACCGCGACGAACTGCAGCACCACCGCGACCGTCACCACCCGGTTGGCCCCGCGGAAAGCCCGTCCCTGAATCAGTCCGGCCAGCAACACCCCGGCGGCCTCGGCCAGCCCGCTGGCCCGTCGTACGTCGGTCAGGACCCGATCGACCGCGTCGAGGTCGGTCCGGCGTACGGCGTCCTCCGACTCGCAGCGCAGCACCCGGGCTGCCACGGCGAGTACGTCGTACTGGTCGAGGAACCGCATCAGTCGTCTCCGCGGAGGCGGCGCAGCGACTCCTCGTGGCGGGCGAGGGTCTCGTCCAGCAGACGGCTGAACCGGCGGTCCTGACGGCGTTGGTCCACCAGCGCCGCGATCGCCTCCCGCGCCACGTCCGACACCGAACGGCCCTCCACGGACGCGACCGTCTGCAGTCGCTCGGCCAGGTCCGGGTCCAGCCGCAACAGGATGTTCTTCGTCGCTTCCTTCGCCATGGATAGCAAGATATCACGATAGCTGGATCCGGAGACAGTGCAGGATTGGTCGCATGGTGGAGAGCCTGGGGACCGACGTCGTGGTGGTGGGGTTGGGTGCGTTCGGGTCGGCCGCGTTGTGGCGGTTGGCCGAGCGCGGGGTGAAGGTCATCGGCATCGAGCGGCAGGCGATCGGGCACCCGTTCGGCTCCTCGCACGGCAGCACGCGACTGTTCCGGGTCGCCTGCATGGAACATCCGGGGCTGACCGCGATCGCGCGGAAGTCGCTGGAGTTGTGGACCGGGCTGGGGGAGCGGACCGGGGAGGTCTACGTCCGGCAGACAGGCTCGCTCAACGTCGGCGGTCCGGACAGCCACCCGGTCAGTGGCGCGCGCCGGGCCGCGGCCGAGGCCGGTGCGCCGACCACCGAGCTGAGCCATGACGAGCTGACGGCCCGCTTCCCGCAGTACGCCGTACGTCCGGACGACGTGGCCGTCTGGGATCCGGGCGCGGGGATCTGCTACGCCGAGCCGACCGTGCGTGCGCACGTCGCCGAGGCGCGGCGGCTGGGAGCCACGGTCTACCCGCACACGATGGTGACCGGAATCGACGTCGGGCCGGGGCACGTGACCGTCCGGACGCCGACCGTCGACATCCAGGCAGATCAGGTCGTCGTGTGTGCGGGCGCCTGGTTGGGCAAGCTCGTCCCCGCGCTGCCGCTGTCACCGCGCCGTACGCCGCTGTTCTGGTTCCAGCCCAAGGACCCCGCGTCGGACGCGTTCCAGTTGACGAACTTCCCGGCGTTCATCTGGGAGTTCCCGGACGGGCGTGGACTCTGGGGTCACGGATCCGACGAGGACTTCCTGGTGAAGGTCGGCCTCGACGGCGCACGACGGGCCGCCGACTTCGACCCGGACGAGCTCGACCGCTACATCCACCCCCGGGAGGACATCGGCGAGCTGGCGGCGGCCATCGCCGACTCGTTCCCCGATCTCGATCCGGAGCCGGTGAAGGTGATTCCGTGCATGGTCACGGACTCACCCGACGGCCAGTTCCTGGTCGGGCGGCGCGACGAGCGCCTGGTGATCGCCGGCGGCGACAGCGGGCACGGCTTCAAGCACTGCGCGGGTATCGGTGAGTTACTGGCCCAGATCACGACGAAGGAGACGCCGTACACCGACGTCTCCTTCATCAACCCCACGCGTTACTAGGCGGTGCGGACCAGCTCAGGCCGTACGATCGTCGGCCGCGGGGCCGGGGCCAGCGTGAGCAGGTCGAGACCGGCGACCCCGTACCGCAGCAGGACGAGCCGCGCGACCTCGGCGCTGACACCCAGTGGCCGCGACACGGCCACCGCGCCGGCCCGGCGGGCGGTCGACTCGGCGCGGTCCGGCAGCACACCCGGCGCGAGGAACAGCGACCCGACGGCCACGTGCCGACGACCCTCTAGCCGCCACTGCAGGACGGCCTCGGCCGGCGACGGCGACGCGGCGCAGGTGAAGGCCGCAGTCACCGGCAGCTTGTGCCGCTGACCCCACAGCCGCGCGAGGCGGGTGACGCTGGCGTTCGCCTGCGAGTCGCTCGAACCGGCGCATGCCAGCACGAGCGCGTCCAGCTCCCGCACCCGGCCGTCCTTGAGTTCGGCGCGCATCCGGCGATCCAGGACGTCGAGCAGCGACTCGTCGTACCCGAGGACCTCGGAGGCGATGATCCGCAGGTCCGGGAACCGGGTGCGGGCCTCGTCGACGACGGCCGGTACGTCGATCCGGGCGTGGTACGCCGAGGACAGCAGCAGCGGCAGGACGACGACTTCCTCCACACCCTCGGCGGCGAGCTTGCCGATCACCTGGTACGGCGTGGGCGGGCAGTGGTCGAGGAAGGAGGCTTCGATCCGCAGGTCGTCACGCAGGTCGCGCAGGCACTTGACGAGCGAGTGGACGGTGGCGGCCGACCGCGGGTCGCGGCTGCCGTGGGCGAGGATCACGAGCGCTGGAGCAGTCACAGCAGTTCCCCTTCTTCGTCGTCGATCATGCCGGCCGCGAGCGTCCACCCGTCGTGGGCGTCGATCAGCAGGAACGATCCGGTGATGGCGTTGCTGGAGTACGGATCGGCGGCCAGCGGTGCGGCGACCTTGAGCTGCACCTTGCCGATGTCGTTGAGTTCGAGCCCGTCGGCGGGCAGAACGGAGAGCGTGCCTTGGCCAGTGACGTCCAGCGCGCCGTTGATCTTGGTCACGATGGCCTGGGCGGTGGTGGTGGTGTGCTTGATCAGCAGCCGGGCGCCCACGGTCAGCGGGCGGTCCGACAGCCAGCACACGGTGGCGGCCAGTTCCCGGCGGGTGCCGGGGGACGCGTCGGCGGCGACGATGACGGAGCCGCGGGCGACGTCGATGTCGTCGGCCAGCCGGACCGTGACGGCCTCACCGGCGACCGCGGACGGCCGTTCGGCGACCGCGGTCGAGGTGGCGGTGACGACGGGCTTGTCGATCCCGGCGATCGAGGTACGGCGGCCGGCCGGCAGCACGATCACCGGGTCGCCGACCGAGACGGTGCCGGAGGCAACTGTCCCGGTGTAGCCGCGGTAGTCGCGGTACTCGTCGTCGGTCTGCGGGCGGATCACGTACTGGACCGGGAACCGCAGCGGCTGCTGTGAGTTGTCGATCCGCCCGGTCGCGTTCTCCAGGTACTCCAGCAGCGTCGGGCCGTCGTACCAGGAGGTCTCGGCCGAGCGCTCGACGACGTTGTCCCCGATCAGTGCAGACACCGGGATGGCGTGCACGTCGGCGATGCCGAGCTGGTCGGCCAGCTGCGCGACATCCTTGGCGATCCCGGTGAAGACGGCCTCGTCGTAGTTGACCAGGTCGATCTTGTTCACCGCGAGAACCACGTGCGGCACCCGGAGCAGGCCCGCGACGGCCAGGTGCCGGCGGGTCTGCTCGAGGACGCCGTGCCGTGCGTCGACCAGGATGATCACCACGTCCGCAGTCGACGCACCGGTCACGGTGTTGCGGGTGTACTGCACGTGTCCGGGGCAGTCGGCCAGGATGAACGAGCGCTTCTCGGTCGCGAAGTACCGGTAGGCGACGTCGATGGTGATGCCTTGCTCACGCTCGGCCCGCAGGCCGTCGGTGAGGAGGGCGAAGTCGAAGTCACCGCCGCGGGCCTCGGAGACCGTCTGCACGTGGGCGATCTGGTCGGCCAGGATCGCCTTGCAGTCGTGCAGCAGCCGGCCGACCAGCGTGGACTTGCCGTCGTCGACCGAGCCTGCGGTGGCAAGCCGGAGGAGTGTGCTCATTAGAAGTACCCTTCCCGCTTGCGGTCTTCCATCGCCGCTTCGCTGACCCGGTCGTCGGCCCGGGTCGCGCCGCGCTCGGTCAGTTCGCTGGCCGCGACCTCGACCACGACCTCCGCCGCGGACGCCGCGGTCGAGGCGACCGCGCCGGTGCAGGACATGTCGCCGACCGTGCGGTAGCGCACCACGCGCCGGGTGACGGTCTCGCCGTCGCGCGGCTGCGAGTAGGGGCCCACGGCAAGCAACATGCCGTCGCGCTCGAACACGTCCCGCTCATGCGCGTAGTAGATGCTCGGCAGCTCGATCTGCTCCCGCTCGATGTAGTGCCACACGTCCAGCTCGGTCCAGTTGGACAGCGGGAACACCCGGACGTGCTCGCCCGGCCGGTGCCTGCCGTTGTACAGCGACCACAGCTCGGGCCGCTGGTTCCGCGGGTCCCACTGGCCGAACTCGTCGCGCAGGCTGAAGATCCGCTCCTTGGCCCGGGCCCGCTCCTCGTCCCGGCGGCCGCCGCCGAACACCGCGTCGAACCGGTGCCCGTTGATTGCGTCCAGCAACGGAATCGTCTGCAGCGGGTTCCGGGTCCCGTCCGAGCGCTCGCGCAGCCGGCCGTCGGCGATGTACTCCTCGACGCTGGCGACCTCCAGGCGCAGGCCGAGCCGCTCGACCACCGAGTCGCGGTAGGCCAGCACCTCGGGGAAGTTGTGCCCGGTGTCCACGTGCAGCAAGGCGAACGGCACCCCGGCCGGCGCGAACGCCTTGCGGGCCAGGTGCAGCATCACGATCGAGTCCTTGCCGCCGGAGAACAGGATCACCGGCCGCTCGAACTCGGCCGCCACCTCACGGAACACGAAGATCGACTCGCTCTCCAGAGCGTCCAGCTCGGTGACTGCGGTGGTCGACAGGGTGGCCTCCGGGGCGTCGATGGTGGTGGTCATGGGGCCTCCCGGCCTGGACTGAGGAGCGGAGGGAGCGAAGCGACTGGAGCGACGAGGGAAGGCCGGGAGCCAAGGCCCCATGACCCCGCCGGCGCCGAAGGCCCGGCCGAAAGCACAGTCATACGTGGAGCCCGCATTCGACCTTGCCGGTGCCGGCCCAGCGGCCGCTGCGCGGGTCCTCACCGGGTGCCACGCGCTGGGTGCACGGCTCGCAGCCGATGGACGGGTAGCCGTCGTACTGGAGCAGGTTCACCAGTACGCCGTTGTCGGCGATGTAGGAGTCCAGGTCCGCCTGGGTCCACGGCGCGATCGGGTTGAGCTTCACCATGTCGCGCTTGGCGTCGTACTCGACGATCGGCGTGTTCGCCCGGGTCGGGGCCTCCTCGCGGCGGATGCCGGTCACCCAGGCCTTGTAGCCGGACAGGTACCGGTTCAGCGGCTCGACCTTGCGGAGTGCGCAGCACTTGTCCGGCTCGCGGGCGTAGAGCTTCTCGCCGTACTCCGCGTCCTGCTCCTCGACGGTCTGTTTCGGAGTGGCGTTGATCAGGTTGATCGGCAGCGTCGCCGCCACCGCGTCGCGGGTGCCGATGGTCTCGGCGAAGTGGTAGCCCGTGTCGATGAACAGCACATCCACACCTGGGGCCGCCTCGGCCGCGAGGTGGGGGAGTGCCCCGTCTGCCATCGAGGCGGTCACCACCAGTTCGTCACCGAAGGTCTCCCGCGCCCACGCCAGCACTTCCTGCGCCGAGGCGTCGGCTAGTCGTTCGTTCGCCTCTTCGGCGAGCGTCTTCAGATCCGTCGTCATTCCACCGTCACCCGCAGTCCGATCATCTTGAGCTGGAACACCCGTGCACACGGCCGGCACTCCCACGCGCCGTGCCCTTCCTCCGAAGGCCGGAGGTCCTCGTCACCGCAATAGGGGCAATAAAGCGGTGCTGCTCGCTCACTCATCGACGTCCTCGCTTCGCTGCGGCGACGATGAGTGATGCACTGCTCTGCTGGATGGCGAACTCGCGTCGCTCCTTCACGCCAAAGCCTCCTCATCCGCACGGGTGACCCACTGGGCGAATCGCTCGCCCTCGTTGCGCTCCTTCAGGTAGTTCTGCGTGACCCGCTCCACGTAGTCGGCCAGACCGGCCGAGGTGACCTTGTGGCCGCGCAGCTTGCGGCCGAAGCCGGCGTCGAGGCCGAGGCCACCGCCGAGGTGGACCTGGTACCCCGGCACCTGGTTGCCGTCGGCATCGCGGACCAGCTGGCCCTTGAGACCGATGTCGGCGACCTGGATCCGGGCGCAGGAGTTCGGGCAGCCGTTGACGTTGACCGTGATCGGCACGTCGAGCTCGGGGATCCGCTGCTCGAGCTCGCCGATCAGTTCGGCCGCCCGGGCCTTGGTCTCGACGATCGCCAGCTTGCAGAACTCGATTCCGGTGCAGGCCATCGTGTTCCGCCGCCAGCCCGACGGCCGCGCCTGGTAGCCGAGCTCGTCGAGCTGCTGGACCAGCGACTCGACCTTCGACTCCTCGACGTCGAGCACGATCAGCTTCTGCTGGGCGGTGGTCCTGATCCGGTCCGAGCCGTGCGCCGCGACCACGTCGGCCACCTTGGCCAGGGAGCTGCCGGACACCCGGCCGACCACCGGCGCCACGCCCACGTAGTACCGGCCGTCCTTCTGCTGGTGGACGCCGACGTGGTCGCCCTGGACCGCCGGGATCTCCGGCGCGGGACCGTCGATCAGCTTGCGCTTGAGGTACTCGGTTTCGAGTACCTCCCGGAACTTCTCCACACCCCAGTCGGCGACCAGGAACTTCAGCCGGGCCCGGTTCCGCAGGCGCCGGTAGCCGTAGTCGCGGAAGATGCTGGTCACGCCCCACCAGGCCTCGTGCACCTCCTCGAGCGGGATCCAGGTGCCGAGCCGCTGGGCGAGCATCGGGTTGGTCGACAGTCCGCCGCCGACCCACAGGTCGAAGCCCGGCCCGTGCTCGGGGTGCACCACGCCGACGAACGCGATGTCGTTCACCTCGGGTACGACGTCGTGCGAGGGGTGACCGGTCAGCGCGGTCTTGAACTTGCGCGGCAGGTTCGAGAACTCGGTGGAGCCGATGTACTTCTCGACGATGTCGTTGATGGCCGGGGTCGGGTCGATGATCTCGTCCGCGGCGATGCCGGCGACCGGGCTGGCGATCACCACGCGCGGGACGTCACCGCAGGCCTCGGTGGTGTAGAGACCGACGGCCTCGAGCTTCTGCCAGATCGCCGGGACGTCCTCGACCCGGATCCAGTGCAGCTGGATGTTCTGCCGGTCGGTGATGTCGGCGGTGTCGCGCGCGTAGCTGCTGGACACCTCGGCGATCACCCGCAGCTGCTCGGTGCTGAGCTGGCCGCCCTCGATCCGGACCCGCAGCATGAAGTAGCGGTCGTCCAGTTCCTCCGGCTCCAGCGTCGCGGTCTTGCCGCCGTCGATCCCCGGCTTGCGCTGGGTGTACAGACCCCACCAGCGGAACCGGCCGCGCAGGTCGGCCGGGTCGATCGAGTCGAAGCCGCGGTGCGCGTAGATGTTCTCGATCCGGGCCCGGACGTTGAGGCCGTCGTCGTTCTTCTTGTTCTCCTCGTTCTTGTTCAGCGGCTCGCGATAGCCGAGCGCCCACTGACCTTCGCCCTTGCCCTTGCGGGGGCGGGCGGGCTTGCGGGGAGCAGACGTGACGCCAGTCATCCGGGAGGGTGTCCTTGTCCTCGTGACAGGTGCGTCCGCGGGCTGCGGGATCGAAGCGTCGTCGGTTCGATGCGTTCCGCGGTGCGCACCCAGCGGTGATCGGGGGTGATCAGGGGGCCGTCATTGGCCCGGGCAGGGTGGCTGTCAGAACATCGAAGGACAACAGATGGCGCTGCGCATCCGCCCGAGGTCGACGTGAATCCGACCTACGAGATGAGTGGAGCGGGCAGCGAGCATGCTGATAAGAGTCAGCGCCAACGCCTGACAAATCAACTCCCAATCCTGCATTGTGAGACCAAGTCTCACGATGTGGCTAACCCGATCAGTCCACTCGAGATTGATCCGGGCCGGTTTCGGCGTCCGGCACCAGTGTTCGGCGACACTTGGCTCGAGGCGGCGCGCGACCGAGAGATGGCTCACATTGACCAGGTTCGACGGAGGAGATCTCGTCGCACCTTCGGGAGTGAGGGGCGGCCGCTGAGGGATACTGAGGGGACGTGGGGTGGGCGGATGAGTGGTGTGCCGGTGGGGACGGTCTCGATGTTGTTCTCGGACATCGAGGGGTCCACGGTGCTGCTCACCCGGCTGGGGCCGGAGTACGTCGAGGTGCTGGAAGACCACCGCCGCATCCTGCGGAGGGTGTGGGCGGCCACCGGCGGTACGGAGATGTCGACCGAGGGCGACAGCTTCTTCGTGGTCTTCCGTACAGCGGTCGAGGCGATCGAAGCGGCCGCCGCGGCGCAGCGGTCACTCGACGACCACGAGTGGCCGGGTGGTGAACGGCTGCTCGTCCGCATGGGCGTCCACACAGGTTCGCCCGGTGTGCTCGACGGCGACTACTGGGGCATGGACGTGCACCGGGCGGCGCGCATCGCCGCCGCCGCGCACGGCGGCCAAGTGGTGATCTCCGCCGCGACCGGCGAACTCGTCCGCGGCGCCTTCCCCGAGGGCACGTCGCTGCGTGATCTCGGCGTACACCACCTGAAGGACATCCCCGAGCCGGAACACCTCTATCAGCTGATCGTCCGCGGGCTGCGGGAGGACTTCCCGCCACTCCGCACAGTAGGTACGGCGACCAGCCTGCCCGCGCCGGCGACGCCTCTGATCGGCCGGGACGACGACCTGGCACGTCTGACGGAGATCTTCCGTGCGCCGGACGTCCGCCTGGTGACACTCACCGGACCCGGCGGGGCTGGCAAGACGCGGATGGCCGGCGCGGCGGCCGAGCGGTTGTCTGCCGGCTTCGGCAACGGTGTGTACTTCGTACCCCTCGCGGCGGTGCGCACCGAGTCGGTGATGTGGACGTCGGTCGCGGAAATGCTCGACGTTCCACCGGCCGCGCGCCGGCCCGAGCGGCTGCTCGCCCATCTGGCGCGCCGCTCACTCCTGCTCGTCCTGGACAACCTGGAGCAGTTGGAGGGCGCCGACAGGGTCGTCGCCCGCATCCTCGAAGCGGCGCCCGGCGTCGGCGTCCTCGCCACGTCGCGGCGACCGCTCGGGCTGGCTGCCGAACATCAGTTCCCGGTCCAGCCGCTGGCTCTGCCGGACGACGTGACTGTCGCCGCGGCCGAGAGCTTCGCAGCCGTCCAGCTCTTCGTCGAACGCGCGCGGGCCGTGCGGCCTCAGTTCAGTCTCACGGAGAGCAACGTGGCCGAGGTGGTGGCGATCTGCCGCCGCCTGGACGGCCTGCCTCTCGCCATCGAGCTGTGCGCGACCCGGATCAAGGTGCTGAGCCCCAAGGCGTTGTTCGGCCGCATCGATCAAGCCCTCGACCTCGATTCCCGGAGCAGCGTGACGCCCGAGCGGCAGCGGACGCTCCGCCAGACCATTGCGTGGTCCTACCGTCTGCTCGACCCGGCGCATCGCAGCGTCTTCCGTCGCCTGGCCGCCTTCTCCGGCGGGGCGGACCTCGAGGCGGTCGCGGCTGTTGCCTTCGGCCCCGCCGAGCCGGCAGACCCGCTCGAGGCGATCGCGGAACTCCATGACGCGAACCTGGTCATGATCGGCGACGGTCCGGACGGAGAACCGAGGGTCTCGCTGCTGCAGACGATCGGCCGGTACGCCGACGACGAGCTACGGGCCTCCGGCGAGGCGGAGCTCGCTCACCGCGCGCATGCGACGTACTACGCCGGTCTCGCCGAGAACCTGCGGGCGATGCGGGAGTCGGCGGTCTGGACGAGCCTCGAGCTGGCCAGGACCGAGCTGGGCAACTTTCGCGCCGCACTCGACTGGGCGGTGCCGTCGGAAGGGCCCGACGACGGCGCCGGTGATCTCGCCGTCGGCCTCCGACTGTGCGCCGCCCTCAGTTGGCTGTGGGTGGTGGGAGGGTACGTGGCCGAGGGGCGTCGCTGGCACGAACGCGTCGTGGAGCGGGCCGGCCGAACACCGTCGCGCGACCTCGCTGTCTGCCTGCGGGGGCTGGGAAATCTGCTTCTGCAGCAGGGCGAGATCGAACGCGCCCACGAGGTGGCAGTCAGAGGCCTGGCGATGGCAAGGACGCAGGATGACCCGCCCACCGTCGCGCTCGCGCTGAGCCTGCTCGGGACCGCTCAAGGACGGGCAGGAGACGTCGAAGCGGCCAGTCGCACGCTGCAGGAAGCGCTCGACCTGCAGCGGGATCTCGATGACCGCGGTGGACTCGCACGGGTGCTGGGAAACCTCGGCGGCGTCGAGGCAGAACTTGGCCGGCTCGCTGGTGCCGAGGCGCTGATGAAGGAGTCGTTGTCGATCCTCGAGGACATCGGCGACGTCCACGAGGCCGCGACCCAGGGCCAGAACCTGGCCTACCTGCTCACCGTCACGGACCGCCTCGACGAGGCGACCGAACTGGCGCGCGGCCTGGTCGACACGATCGTCGCGCTCGGCAACCCGAGCTTGACCATGGCGTTCGCGAACACCGTGATGAACATCCTCCTGCGGCGCGACGATCCGGCCGGCGCCGCCCACCTGTTCGGAGCGGAGGAGGCGATGGGTCAGCGGCTCGAGATGCCGAATCCGCAGGCGGACGAGGAACTCGCGGAGGCGCTCGACCTGATCGGCGGCGTGATGTCACCCGAGGAGTGGGAGGCGCACCGCCGTCAGGGCCGGTCGGAACGCGTCGAGGATCTGCTCGTCCGGTTCCGGGACATGCCGCCGTCTACCGCGGCCCGTGTTCCGCCCGCCAGGACTTGAGGAGTTGGTCGAGGTCCTTGTGGATGAAGGCGAAGAAGTCGGCGGCCTCGGTCAGGCGGCGGCCGACGGCGGTGTCCTCGCCGAACAGGGCGGCGCCGGAGCGACTGGTCGACTCCCATTCGGCGAGCGCGCTGTTGCGGCGCTCGAGGATCGCGGAGAAGACGTCGTCGCGGATCCGGTAGTGGTCCTTGCGGGAGCCGGGGATCCGCTCCCGGGAGATGAACGACAGCTGCAGCAGTTGCCGTACGGCGCCGGACACGGCCGGCTGACTGATCCGCAGCGACTCCGCGAGCTCGGCGGACGTCATGGTGCCGGTCGGGCTGACCAGCATCCGCCCGATCACCCGGGCGGACATCGTCGGGACGCCGCTGTTCGCCAGCACCCCGGCGAACCGCTCGACGAACTGACTGATCTCTTCCGGGGTGGGTTCAGGCGGCATGGCCGCATCCTACTCCAACTATCACAACGTTCTGATAGTTGAAGCGCCCGCTCCCGGTCAGGGAGCGGGCGCCATGGGTCTCTCAGCTGAGCTCGAGGCCCGGGTACAGCGGGTGCTTGTCGAGCAGCTCCGCCGAGGCGGCCTTGGTCTTGTCCGCGACGCCGTCGGCGAGCACGTACTTCGCCTTCGACGCCGCTCCGGCCGACGTCGTGGTCGGGGTGGTCGACGACAGCACGTCGACGATCAACTCGGCGACCCGGTCGAACTCGTCGACCCCGAAGCCGCGGGTGGTCAGCGCCGGCGTACCGATCCGGACACCCGAGGTGTACCAGGCGCCGTTCGGGTCCCGCGGTACGGCGTTCCGGTTCGTCACGATCCCGGCGTCCAGCAGCGCCGACTCGGCCTGCCGCCCGGTGATCCCGTACGACGACACGTCCAGCAGCACGAGGTGGTTCTCGGTGCCGTCGGTGACGAGTTTGACGCCGCGCTTCATCAGGCCCTCGGCCAGCGCGACCGCGTTGTCCGCGATCGCCTGCGCGTACTCCTTGAACGACGGCTGCCGGGCCTCGGCCAGCGCCACCGCCTTGGCCGCCATCGTCTGGCTCAGCGGGCCGCCGAGCACCATCGGGCAACCGCGGTCGACCGCGTCGGCGTACTCCGGCTGGCACAGCACCATGCCGCCGCGCGGACCGCGCAGGGACTTGTGCGTCGTGGTCGTGGTGACGTGCGCGTGCGGCACCGGGTCGAAGTCACCGGTGAAGACCTTGCCGGCCACCAGGCCGGCGAAGTGGGCCATGTCGACCATCAGGGTCGCGCCGACCTCGTCCGCGATCTCGCGCATCTTCGCGAAGTTCACCTTCCGCGGGTACGCCGAGTAGCCCGCGATCAGGATCAGCGGCTTGAACTCGCGGGCGATCCGGGCGACCTCGGCGTAGTCGAGCAGCCCGGTCTGCGGGTCGGTGCCGTAGGAGCTCTGGTGGAACATCTTGCCGGAGATGTTCGGCCGGAAGCCGTGGGTCAGGTGACCGCCGGCGTCCAGCGACATGCCGAGCATCTTCTGGTCGCCGAACGCCTTGCGGAGCTTGGTCCAGTCCTCCTCGGTCAGGTCGTTGACGTGCTTCGCGCCGGCCTCGGCCAGCGCCGGCGACTCGATCCGCTGGGCCAGGATCGCCCAGAAGGCGACCAGGTTCGCGTCGATGCCGGAGTGCGGCTGGACGTAGGCGTGCGGTGCGTCGAACAGCGCCTTGGCGTGGTCGGCGGCGGCCTGCTCGACCGTGTCGACGTTCTGGCAGCCGGCGTAGAAGCGGTGCCCGATGGTGCCCTCGGCGTACTTGTCGGACAGCCAGTTGCCCATCGTCAGCAAGGTGGCGGGGGAGGCGTAGTTCTCGCTCGCGATCAGCTTCAGCGAGGAGCGCTGGTCGGCCAGTTCGGCCTTGATCGCGCCGGCGATGGTGGGTTCCACCGCGCCGATCACCTCGAGCGCGTTGCGGTACGCGGCCGATGCGGCGGCGGCATCGAAGGGTTGAGTCATCGTTGTCTCTCCTGCGGTTGCAGTGGGTCGAAGGCACCCAGGCGCACGGTGCCGACGGTCTTCGCTCCCCGGTGGTTCTCCACCTCAGCGCGCCAGTCGCGACGCCCTCACCCTATCGTGCGCTCGACGATCTGCCGGAAGGGTGTGGTCCTCGGAAGCGTGCCGAACACACCGCCCCAATCGCCGGCCAGCCTGGACGCGACGAAGGCGTCCGCGACCTCCGGCGGCGAGTACCGGACCAGCAGCGAGGCCTGCAGGCACAGGGCCATCCGCGCCGCCAGCCGCCGGGCGCCGGCTTCCGCCTCGGACACATCAGCAAGCGCTTGCAGTACGTCGTTGACCGCGGCATCGAGCCGGTGATCGGCACCCTGGCAGGTGGCCAGCTCGGTCAGCCAGGCCTCCAGCGACTCGGGCCGGCGCAGGGCCCGCAGGACGTCGAGTGCGTTGACGTTGCCGGAGCCTTCCCAGATCGAGTTCAGCGGCGACTCCCGGAACAGCAGCGGCATCCCCGACTCTTCGACGTACCCGTTCCCGCCCAAACACTCCAACGCCTCAGCCACCATGAACGGCGTCCGCTTACACACCCAGAACTTCGCCAACGGAAGTGCGATCCGCCGGAAGGCGGCAGCCTGAGCATCACCCGCGAGCGAGGCGTCAACCGCGGCGGCTAGGCGCATGCCTAGAGCGGTGGCGGCTTCGCTCTCCAGGGCGAGGTCGGCGAGGACGTTTTGCATTGCGGGCTTTTCGCTGAGGAGGCTGCCGAAGGCTGAGCGGTGGCGGGTGTGCCAGACGGCCTCCACGAGGGCGCGGCGCTGGAGGGCGGCGGAGCCGAGCACACAGTCGAGGCGGGTGGCGGCGACCATCTCGATGATGGTGCGAACCCCGGCGCCCTCGTCGCCGAGCCGGTACCCGACCGTGCCGTGGAACTCGACCTCGCTGGACGCGTTCGACCGATTGCCGAGCTTGTCCTTCAGCCGCTGCAGGGCAAACGCGTTCCGGTTGCCATCGGCAAGGACCCGCGGTACGACGAAGCAGCTCAGCCCCTCCGGCGCCTGCGCGAGCACCAGGAAGACGTCCACCTGCGGCGCCGAGCAGAACCACTTGTGCCCGTTCAGCTGGTACTCGCCGTCGTTCCCGGTCGGCGTCGCGGTGGTGAGGTTCGCGCGGACGTCGGACCCGCCCTGCTTCTCGGTCATCCCCATCCCGGCGAGCACACCGGTCTTCTCGGCCGCGGGCAGCCGGCGTACGTCGTACTGGGTGGAAGCGAGTTGCGGGATCCACTCCTTGGCGAGCCGCTCGTCGGCCTTCAGCGCGGGCACGGCGGCGTACGTCATCGAGATCGGGCAGCCGTGGCCGGGCTCGACCTGCGACCAGAGGTAGAAACCGGCGGCGCGGGTCAGGTGCGCCGACGGACGGTCGCTTGTCCACGGCGCCGCCTGCAGGCCGAAACCGACGGCCTGCTCCATCAGCCAGTGCCACGCCGGATGGAACTCGACCTCGTCGACCCGGTGCCCGTAGCGGTCGTGGGTGCGCAGGACGGGCGGGTTCTGGTTCGCCGGAAGCGCCCGGGACAGCGCCTCCTCGGACCCGGCCAGCTCACCGATCCGGTGCAGGGCCGGATCGTCCGCGAGCGCGGCGTACGGGCGCAGAGCGTCACCGAGCGCCGCGTCTCGGGTGAAGAAGTTCACTCCGCGCAGTGGGGGAGCCTGGTTCGTTACCGCGAATGGGTCCGCCATGTCAGTACGGTAAGCGGTATGGCACGTTCTGGGGCAGGACCCACGGGTGGGAGCTCCTTCTCATCGGCATGGACCTGGGTCCGCAAGATCCCCGCGACGACCTGGAAGCTGCTCAGCCAGACTGTCGGCGTCTGCCTGCGCTACCGGGTCACCGGGCTCGCGGCCGAGGGGGCGTTCTTCGCCATCCTCTCGCTGCCTCCACTGATCTTCGGGCTGGCCGGAAGCCTCGGCTACATCGCCAGCCGGTACTTCGAGGTCGAGACGATCGACGAGATCAAGGAGCAGATCGCCGACCTGGCGGCCCGGGCGCTGACCGTCGACTCGGTCCAGAGCGTGATCGTGCCGACCCTGGACCAGGTCCTCAGCGGCGGCCGGCCGGACGTCATCTCGATCGGTTTCGTGCTCGCGCTCTGGTCCGGCAGCCGCGCGCTGAACGTGTTCGTCGACACCATCACGATCATGTACGGGATGGGCGGCAAACGCGGCATCGTCCGCACCCGCGCACTGTCGTTCTCGCTGTACTGCGCCGCCTTGGTGATCGGCGTGATCGTCCTCCCGCTGGTGCTGGCCGGACCGGACGCGGTGGCCGCGCTGCTTCCGCATCGGCTCGACTTCCTGAACCAGCTGTACTGGCCGGTGGTGACGATCCTGTCGGCCGGCTTCCTGAACACCCTGTACCACCTGTCCGTGCCGGTGCGGACGCCGTGGGTGTCGGACCTGCCCGGGTCGTTCCTGGCCTTGTCGATCTGGATCCTGGGCAGCTTCATCCTGCGCTGGATCCTGCAGAGCACGGTCGGCGGTACGTCGATCTACGGCCCGCTGGCGGCGCCGATCGCCGTACTGCTGTGGCTCTACATGACGGCGATCGCGGTGCTCATCGGGGCGGCGCTGAACGCGGTGGTCGACCGGTTGTGGCCGCACAAGGCCCGGGCGACGGAGCCGGCCGCGCAGGCGCCGACGCGCAAGGACGCCGAGGACGAGGTGGAGCCGGTGATGAAGGCCGAGCCGGAGCCGCGCCACGAGCACACCCTGACCCCGGTCGACCGGCCGGCGCCCGTCGTCACGCCCGACGGTGCGAAACCGGCGCCGACCGAGGCGGAAGAAGAGGAAGCAGAGCGCAAGCCGGCGCCGGTGGGAAAATCCGGTGCGCAGAGTGAATCCGACGACCTACGCTGACGACATCAGCCGGTCCTTGATCAGGACCCCGGGACTTCGAAGGGAGGCGGACGCCATGAAGGTCGATCAGGCCCGCCGGGCCGACACCGCCTCCCGTACTGTCCGTCCGCTGAGCTGACCTCGCGGCCGGACCCTCCGAAAGGTTCGCCGCATGTCAGCAACGCTCCAGGCCCTGGGACTCGACAGCTCCACGGCCGAATTCCTCGCAGCCGTTCCGGACGGGCTCGTACCGGGTCGGGTCGCCCGGGTCGACAAAGGCCTGGCGACGGTTCTCACCGAGGACGGTCCGGTCCGCGCGACGTGGTCCGGTGCGCTCCTCGCTGCGATGGCCAGTGACCCTCAGGCCGGCCCATGTACAGGGGATTGGGCCGTACTGCGGTACTGGCCGGACGACCGGATCACGCTGGAGTTCCTGGGCCCACGCCGTACGGCGATCGTCCGGGCAGAGGCCAGTGGTACCTCGAAGGGCCAGGTACTGGCCGCCAACGTCGACGTCGTCGCCATCGTGGTCGGCCTGCATCCGGAGCCGAACATCGGCCGGATCGAGCGCTTCCTGGCCCTGGCGTGGGAGAGCGGTGCGCGACCGGTCGTCGTACTGACCAAGTCAGACCTCGTCGGTGACGCGGATTCGATTGCGGAGGACGTGGCGCAGGCCGCGCCGGGTGCCGACGTACTGGTCTGCAGTGCGACGACCGGAGACGGGCTCGCGTCGGTGCAGGCGTTGCTGGCGGGTGATGCGACTGTTGCGCTGCTCGGGTCGAGCGGTGCGGGCAAGTCGTCGCTGGTGAATGCACTGGCCGGTGTGGAGTTGCTGGACGTGCAGCAGATCCGTGACGACGGCAAGGGGCGTCACACGTCGGTCCGGCGTGAGTTGATCGTGCTGCCGAGTGGTGGCGTTGTCATCGACACACCAGGGCTGCGGGGGATAGGGCTGCAGGAGTCAGGGGAGGGTTTGACGGCTGCGTTCCCGGATATCGCGGCGTTGGCCGCACACTGCAAGTTCAAGGACTGCGTGCACGTGACGGAGCCCGGCTGTGCGGTGCGCGCCGCGCTGGAGGACGGGACACTGCCTCACCGCCGCTACGAGAGCTGGATGAAGCTCCAGCGCGAGGCAGCCTTCATGGCTCGCCGCTCCGACGCCCGCCTCCGCTCCGAGGCCAAGAAGGAATGGGCCCGCGCCTCCAAGTCGTACCGCCGCGACTTCAAGCCTCGGCCGTGATGAAAGGATCGGGGGCATGGATCGCGCAGTACTGGTCACAGGTGCCTCCCGAGGAATCGGCGCAGCCACGGCTCGAGCATTCGCCGCCGCCGGCGACCGGGTAGCGCTCCACTACAGCTCGTCCGCCGAGGCCGCGGCGATGGTGCTGAAGGAACTGCCGGGGTCGGGACATGTGCTCGCCCAGGCCGACCTCGCCGATCCGGACGCGATCCGGACCATGGTCGACGACGCCGCCGCGGCACTGGGCCGCATGGACGTCCTCGTGAACAACGCCGGCGTCTACCACCCGCACCGGATCCGCGAGACCACGTACGCCGAATGGCAGCGGGCCTGGGCCGACACCCTCGCGGTGAATCTGGTCGGCCCGGCGAACGTCGCATGGTGCGCGGTCCGGCACATGGGCCGCGGCGGGCGGATCGTGAACGTCTCGTCGCGCGGTGCGTTCCGGGGCGAACCCAACCAGCCCGCGTACGGCGCCTCGAAGGCCGGGATCGTGTCGTTCACCCAATCACTTGCTCGCGCCCTCGGCCCGGACGGGATCGCGGTGACCGCGATCGCACCAGGTTGGACCACCACCGACATGGCGTCCGTGCACCTCGCCGGCGAGGGCTACGACCGTCGCCGGCTGGAGAGTCCGCTGGAGCGCGTCGCCGTACCGGACGAGGTCGCCGCGGCCATTCTCTACCTCGCTTCACCGGAGGCCGAGTTCGCCACCGGCACCGTCCTCGACTTCAACGGCGGCTCCCACCTGCGCATGTAAACGGCCCTAGTCGGTTGCTCAACCTCCGCCACCGCTGTCGCCGCCTCCGCCGCCGTCACCCCAGCCGGCGTCCAAGCCCCCGTCGTAACCACCTCCGTGGGTGCCGGTATCGCCCCAGCCTCCGCCGGACCCGGTCTGTGCATCGAAACTGGCGATCGCGATGTAGCTCGAGCCGGCCCCGGCCGCGAAGTAGCCATGCCCGTACGGCGCAACCGCCGCACCGGCCTCCCAGTATGGGACCCGCCGGCTCCGGAACTGGACGAACCGGACCTCAGGCTCCTCCCCGGCCCGAATCCGCGCGGCGTCCTGCGCGCACGCCGGAACGGTTCGCGTCCCGACCTTCGGCTGGGTCCAGACCACGTCGGTCGTCGACGGACCGTGCTGCGGATTGAAGAAGCACGGCACCCTGCGCTCGGGCACCGGCTCGCCGCGCACCCGAGCCTGCACACAGACGATCGCGTATCGCCCGGTCGCCAAGGTGTCGGTCACCGCGCTGATGTCGTCGGGTTTGCGGATTCCCTTGACCGTCCGCTGTGCCGCCTCGTACGCGTCGAGCGCGACCTGGTAGTCCGCCCGCCCATCGGCGTCGAGCGTCTGCCCGGCCACCTGCGCGTCCAGGCGCCGCAGTTCCTCCCCGAGCAGCGTCACATCTTCGTCGGCAAGCGTGCGGATCTGCTCCAGCTCCTCCGCATCACCTTGCCGCGCGGCCCGCCGGTCCCACACGTACCGACCCGCCAGCACGACCCCGCCGCCCCCGAAGGCGGCCAGCAACCACCACACCCACCGACGGTACCTCCGCAACCATTCGCGGGGCAGCCCTTGGCGTGGACCGGCCGGCGGCTCCCGGAAAAGGGGTCGGTGGTTGGGGCGGCGGGTTGTTAGGGTCGCGGACGTGCATCGGATCATCACTCCGCCGGCCGCCGCTTAGCGGACGGCCGACCTCACCGCGCCCAGGTTTCTGACCTGGGCTTCTTCGGGCTGTTCGCAGACGCCCCGATCTTTTCGTGCGAACACCCTGGAGTGTCTGATGCATCACCGTCTCGCGCCGTCGTCGGCGCGCGGTCTCCTGTACGTCGCCCTCGCTGGAATCGCCTGGGGCACCGGCGGCCCCACCGGCGCCTTGCTCTTCCAGCACAGCGGCCTGAACTCGACAGCGATCTCCTTCTGGCGCCTGCTCGGCGGCGCCGTCTGGCTGGCAGCCGCCAGCTGGGTGCTCTGCCCGGCACGCCGACGCGGCCCGATCGTCGCGCAGTTCGCGGCCGCCCCGCTGCGCTACATCCTGAGCGGCCTCGGCCTCGCTGTCTGCCAACTCGGCTACTTCGCCGCCATCACGCGAGTCGGCGTCGCCGTTGCCACCGTCATCTCACTCGGCGCCGGGCCACTCTTCATCGCCCTCGGTGCTCGCGAGCGCATCACCGGCACCCTGCTGCTCGCCGTACTCGGCCTGGCCCTCCTCGTCTCCGACGGCGGAGGGACCGGTGGCGGGTCGATCGCGGGCGTCGCCTTCTCGCTGCTCTCAGCGGCCGGCTACGCACTCACCACATTGCTCAATCGCGACCAGCAGGACCCCATCACCAGTGCCTTGCTCGGTTTCACCACCGGCGCAGTCATCCTGTTGCCCTTGGCAATGGCCGGAGGCATCACCCCGGCAGCGGGCAGCTGGCCGTTGCTGGCGTACTTCGGCCTCGTCCCGACCGCGCTCGCCTACGCCCTCTTCTACACCGGCCTCCGAGCGATCCGCGCGTCCACCGCCGCGGTCATCGCGCTGATCGAACCACTCCTGGCAGCGCTGATCGGCGTACTGGCGTTCCACGAGCACCTGACCACGCTCAGTCTCACCGGCGCCGCCGTACTCCTCGCCGCGGTCCTTCTCCAAGCCCGCCGCGAGTAGCTTCTCAGCCGACCGGTCAGACCGGCTGACGCACGGGCGTCAGCCGGTCGCGACCTCCTCGGCAGCGCGGTGCAACCACTCCCGGACGCCGATCGGCCCGGCCGGGCTCGGGTTAGAGTCGCGTCATGTCGAGACGATCACCGCACGGCCCCGTCCCCGATCCCGCCGTCCTGCGTGCCAGGCTGGAGCGTGCCCGCGAGGCCGCCGCCGGGACGGGGTTGCTGATCGCGCCCGGATCGGACCTGCGGTATCTGCTGGGGCAGGCCGGCGGTTCGTTCGAGCGGCTCACCACGTTGGTCATCCCGGTCGACGGCGCGCCGACGCTCGTCGTGCCGAAGCTCGAAGCGCCCGGATTCGCCCACCTTCCCCTGGCGGAGTTGGGCGTCGAGGTCGTGACGTGGGTCGACGGTGACGATCCGTACGGCGTTGCCGCGGAGCGCCTGCGTGGATCGGACCGCGTGGCGGTCAGCGACTTCACGCCGGCGTTGCACGTGCTGGCGCTGCGCGAGGCGTTGCCGAAGGCCGAGCAGGTGCTGGCCGGACCGATCGTGCGTGAACTGCGGATGCGCAAGGACGCGGCCGAGATCGACGCCCTGCGGACGGCCGGTGCCGCGATCGACAGGGTGCACGCGCGCGTCGGCGAGTGGCTGCGGCCGGGCCGGACCAGGCCGAGGTCGGCGCGGACATCGCCGCCGCCATCGTCGAGGAAGGTCACGTGGCTGCCGACTTCGTCATCGTCGCCAGCGGCCCGAACGGCGCGAGTCCGCACCACAGTCTGTCCGACCGGGTGATCGAGTCCGGTGACGTCGTGGTCGTCGACATCGGCGGACCGGTTGCCGAGGGCTACAACTCGGACTCGACCCGGACGTACTCCGTCGGCGAGCCGCGGGAGGCGGATGTCGCCGGGACCTACGCCGTACTGCGGGACGCGCAGCAGGCGGCCGTGGACGCGGTACGGCCGGGGGTGTCCGCCGAGTCGATCGATGCGGCGGCGCGGGACGTGATCGCGGCAGCCGGATTCGGTGAGTTCTTCATCCACCGGACCGGTCACGGCATCGGGCTGGACGTGCACGAAGAGCCGTACATCGTCAGTGGCAACGGGCTGATTCTCGAGCCGGGGATGGCGTTCAGCGTCGAGCCGGGCATCTACCAGCCGGGGCGGTGGGGTGCGCGGATCGAGGACATCGTCGTGGTCACCGAGGACGGCGTCGAACCCATGAACCGCCGCCCGCACGACCTGGTGGTTGTCTGACGTCAGCCGGCCCGGAAGGTCTTGCGATAGGCGAGGGGGGAGACACCGAGTTCCGAGCGGAGGTGGTGACGCAACGAGGCGGCAGTACCGAGGCCGGCGGATTCCGCGACGCGGTCGACGGGCAGGTCGGTGGTCTCGAGCAGGTGGCACGCGTGCCGGATGCGTTGCTGCAGCAGCCAGGTGCCCGGGGACTGACCGGTCTCGGCCTTGAACCGCCGGCTGAAGGTACGCACGCTCATCTGGGCGTGCGCGGCCAACGCGGCGAGGCTCAACTCCTCGCCGAGCCGTTCCAGCGCCCACGCGCGGGTCGGCGCCGTACCGTCGCTGCCCTCCTCCGGGACGACACGTTCGATGAACTGTGACTGCCCACCGTCCCGCCACGGCGGTACGACGCAGTGCCGCGCGGCCCGGTTGGCGACCTCGCTGCCGAAGTCGCGGCGGATCAGGTGCAGACAGAGGTCGACTCCCGCGGCGAGACCGGCCGAGGTGACGACGTCGCCGTCGTCGACGAACAACAGGTCCTCGTCGAGTTTCACCTGCGGGTAGAGCGCCCGGAACATCTCGGCCCGGATCCAGTGCGTGGTCGCCGGCCGTCCGTCGAGCAGACCGGCCGCACCGAGCACGAACGCGCCGGTGCAGATGGAGGCGATCCGCGTCCCCGGCCGGATCGTGCCGAGCGCCTTCGCGAGGTCGTCCGGCAGCGTGCCTTCGTACCGCGGCTGGCGGATGTAGGTGCCGGGGATGATCACGGTGTCCGCCTCGGCCAGCGCCTCCGGTCCGTGGTCCGGGATCAGGCTGAACCCGGCGCCGGCGCGGATCGGGGCTCGCTCGAGTCCGCAGATCCGCACGTCGTACAGCGGCGTACCGTCGGCCTTGGTCGCGGCGCCGAACACGGTCGGCGGAATGGTCAGATCGAATCCGACGACCGGCTCCAGGGCCAGGACGGCGATCACATGCGGTCCGACCGCCTTCAGCCGGCGGGTCCGGGAGGTGTTGGTGCGCATGGCCATATCTTGACACATGATGGCGTTCTGGCCACTGGTCTGCCGGTACGCCAGACTGCACCCTGTCCGGGTGACGCAGATTCTGGAGAAGAAGACTGCCCGGGTGCACCTTGCCTGGGCAGTCGCCGCGGTCGGGTTCGTGACGCTGATCGGTGCGGCCGGGTTCCGCTCCGTGCCGGGGGTGCTGCTCGACCCCTTGCACGACGAGTTCGGGTGGTCGCACGCGACGATCTCGTCGTCGGTGTCGATCAACCTGTTGCTCTACGGCCTGATCTCGCCGTTCGCCGCGGCGCTGATGGACCGGCTCGGCTTGCGTCGTGTGGTGAGTGGTGCCCTCGTGCTCATCGCGCTGGGCAGTGGGCTGACCGTGTTCATGACCGAACCCTGGCAGCTTCTGCTCTGCTGGGGCTTGCTGGTCGGTGTCGGCACCGGATCGATGTCGATGACGTTCGTCGCGACGATCACCGGTCGCTGGTTCGTCCGTCGCCGTGGGCTTGTCACCGGCATCCTCACGGCCGCCGGCGCCACCGGGCAGCTCATCTTCCTCCCACTCATCGCCGGCCTGGCCAGTGCCTACGGCTGGCGTGTCCCCGCTCTCGTCGCCGCTGGTACGGCGTTGGCCGTCGTACCACTGGTGTTGCTGTTCCTGCGCGACTACCCGAGTGACGTCGGCCTGACGGCGTACGGCGCTCCAGAGGGCAGCACCGTGGGCCAACGGGTCCAGACGACGGGCAGTAGCGCGGTGCGGGCGCTGACTGCGTTGTGGTCCGCGATGCACCGGCCTGTGTTCTGGCTCCTTGCGGGCGGATTCGCCATCTGTGGTGCGTCGACGAACGGGTTGATCGGCACGCACTTCGTCACGGCGGCACACGACCACGGCATGCCCGTGACGACTGCTGCCTCACTGCTGGCCCTGGTCGGGGTCTTCGACGTCGGTGGCACGATCGTGTCGGGGTGGCTGACGGACCGCTGGGATCCGCGGTACCTGTTGATCGCGTACTACTCGCTGCGTGGGCTGTCGCTGCTCGTGTTGCCGTCCCTGCTCGGTCCGACGGCCGAGCCCAGCATGTGGGTGTTCATCATCTTCTACGGCCTGGACTGGGTTGCCACCGTGCCGCCGACCGTTGCGCTCTGCCGCGAGTGGTTCGGCGTCGACGGGCCAATCGTGTTCGGCTGGGTCTTCGCGTCGCACCAGATCGGTGCCGCACTCGCAGCCACCGGCGCCGGCGTGATCCGCGACGTGCAGGGCAGCTACAACCTCGCCTGGTACCTGGCCGGAGGGCTGTGCGCGGCAGCCGCTCTCATGTCCGCGAGCATCGGACGCCGCCTCGTAACCGCCTGAAGCTGTCGGCTAGCCTCGATCCAGGTCGAGGTCGGAGGGACGAGCGGGTGGACATCGAGCCGGGTGAGTTGACGGTCGGGCAACTGTCGCAGCGCAGCGGAGTGGCGATCTCCGCGCTGCACTTCTACGAACGGCAGGGCCTGATCGTCAGCCGTCGTACGGCGGGCAACCAGCGAAGGTACAAGCGGGACACGCTCCGCCGCGTCGCACTCATCCGGATCGCGCAGCGGGTCGGCATCCCACTCGCCGAGGTGGCCGCGATCCTCGCCCTGCTGCCGGAGAACCGCACGCCGACGCGCCAGGACTGGGAGCGCATCTCCGAGTGCTGGCAGGCCGAGCTCGACAAGCGCATCAAGCATCTGGAGCAACTCCGCGACGACTTCAAGGACTGCGTCGGCTGCGGCTGCCTCTCCCTGGACCGCTGCGCCCTGGCCAACCCGTACGACGCTCTGGCCGCCAAGGGCCCTGGTCCGCAGCGGCTGGTCGGCGCCGGTGGCGAGCCGTGCCACCCCGGGAAGTGCGCCTGATCCCGGTAGTTGTCCACAGGTGAGCGACCGGCACGAGAAAAGTGGGGGCGCGGGCGTCTAGGGTCGGTGCCATGGCTGACACCAGTTCGACCACCAGCACTCTGACCGAGGCGCGCGCGGAGATCGCCGGCGGCGTGATCCGGGCGATCGCGGGTGAGAGCGCGCGACTGCGGGCGGACCAGGAGACCGCGGTCGCGGCGCTGTGCGAGCCGAGTGCGCGGGTGCTGGTCGTGCAGGCGACCGGGTGGGGGAAGTCGGCGGTGTACTGGGCGGCGACGGCCATCCGCCGCGCCGAGGGTGCGGGGCCGACCCTGGTGGTGTCGCCACTGTTGTCGTTGATGCGCGACCAGGTCGCGGCCGCGAGTCGGGCCGGTCTGAGGGCCGCGACGTTGAACTCCAACAACATCGACGAGTGGTCGGGTATCGAGCACGACCTTCGTTCCGGGGTGATCGACGTACTGCTGGTCTCGCCCGAGCGGCTGGCGAATCCCGGTTTCGGGCGGCGGGTGCTCGACGGTTTGGCCGGACAGGTCGGGTTGCTGGTGATCGACGAGGCGCACGCGGTGTCGGACTGGGGGCACGACTTCCGGCCGGACTACCGGCGCGTGTCCGACGTCCTCCAGCAGCTCAACCCGAAGACGCCGGTGCTGGCGACGACTGCGACCGCGAACGCGCGGGTGACCGACGACGTGGCGCATCAACTGGGAGAGTCCACGCTGGTGCTGCGTGGCCCGCTGGCTCGGTCGAGTCTGCAACTGGCCGTTGTCGATGCGTTGTCGCCGTTGGACCGGTTCGCCTGGGTGGTCGACCATCTGCCGAAGCTGCCGGGGTCGGGCATCGTCTACACGTTGACCGTGTCCGACGCGCAGCGGCTGGCGGCGGCGATTCAGGAGGTGCACGGCCGGGACGTGCCGGTCGCGGCGTACACGGGCGGGCTGGACGCGGGGGAGCGGGAGAGTCTCGAGGACGCGCTGCTCGCGAACGAGTTGAAGGCGCTGATCGCGACGTCGGCGCTCGGGATGGGATACGACAAGCCGGATCTCGGGTTCGTGGTGCACGTCGGTTCGCCGCCGTCGCCGGTGTCGTACTACCAGCAGGTCGGTCGTGCCGGTCGTGGGATCGACCACGCGGTGGTGGCGTTGCTGCCGTCGGACGCGGATGCGGGCGTGTGGGACTACTTCGCGACCGCGACGATTCCGGTGCCGGAGAACGTGAACCGGCTGCTGCGCGGGCTGGACGGATACGGGCCGGACCAGCCCGCCACCGTTCCCGCGCTGGAGGCGGAGACCGGTCTGCGCCGCGGCCGGGTCGAACTGATGCTGAAGCAACTCGCGGTCGACGGCGTGGTCGAGCGGGTCGAGCGCGGCTGGGTGCGCACCGGTGCGGAGTGGACGTTCGACGCGGCGCACTACGACGGCATCGTCGCGGTCCGGCGACGCGAGGCGGACATCATGCGGGCCTACACCCGCGGCGAACGTTGCCTGATGCAACTTCTGCAGGAGTCGCTGGACGACCCCACGGCCGAGCCGTGCGGGCGGTGCTCGGTCTGCCTCGGCGGGTTGCCAGATCCGCTCGGGGCGAAGCCGGAGCCGGAGACGGTGCAGTCGATCATCCGGTTGCTGCGCGGCGAGGTGCACATCCTGGAGCCGCGCAAGATGTGGCCGGGCGGTGCGTTCGGCGCGAAGGGGCGGATCCCGCCGGCGCTGGCGGCCGAGCCCGGGCGGACGATCGTGTACGCCGACGCGCCCGAGTGGCGGGAGGTGCTGCGCGGCACCTTCACCGACGGAGCGCCGGATCCCGAGTCGCTCGAGGCGCTGAAGGCCGGCGCCGTGGCGGCGTTGTCGCGCTGGCGTGGTTCGTGGTCGAGCCGTCCGGAGGTCGTCGTACCTCTCGCGGCCGCGGGTCATGGACGCCTGACCAACGAGATCGCGGACCACGTCGCCACGGTCGGTCGCCTCGATCGGGCCGAGCTCACTGTCAACCCGGCCGGGTTCTCCGACGATCTGTCTTCCGCCGAGGAGGCGAGGGTCTGGCGCGACGGCATCCACGTCGACGACCCGACGGCGCAGGCCGTTGCCGGCCGGACCGTCCTCCTCCTCGCCGACGCAACCTCCTCGCAGTGGCCGATCACCGTGGCCGCGGCCAAACTCCGGGAGTCCGGCGCCGCCGCCGTCCTCCCGCTCCTGATCCACAAGCGTCCGTAGGCCCCGGCGCTCGAACGGTCGGCGGCTGCGCGCCGTGGTCAGCGCGCGGCCGGTATGCGCCGCGGTTGTCGGCAAGCGCCGTACCGGCTCGCCGGGCGTTACCTGACCGCGGCGAGTTCGGGGGTGGACTCCACGAAGGACTTGAGGTCGGAGACGAGCTGGACCCAGCCCCCGGACACCATCTCGCGGATGGCGCTGCCCGGTTCGAAGCCGGTGTGGACGACGGTGAGCTTCACCTGGTCGCCGACGGGTTCGAGCTCGAAGCTGGCCTTGGACAGTGGCTCGCTGCTGGCCCTCCGGTAGACCTCGTCATCCAGCTCGAAGGTCTTCGCGAACTCCGGCGTGACGTGGTGCCAGGTGTACGCGAGGCGCCGGTACGGATCGTGCTCGAGGACTACCTGGCCCGGCCCCGCCATCGTGATGTCACCCATGTGCCAGATCAGCTCCGAGCCGGCCTGCCAGTCGGTCTCGAACTGGACACCCCAGTACTGCTCGGTGAACTTCGGGTCGGTCAGTGCCTGCCACAGCCGTTCCGGCGTGGTCTTGATGTAGGTCGTGTAGACGAAGTCGTTGTCGCTCATGGTCTCGGCCTCCAGAGCCGTCTTGAGATCGGCGAACAGTTGCGCCCGCCGGCGGTCGTACTGGTTCATCCAGCGGTCGGCGATGGCATTGATCGGCTCGGCGTTGAGGTAGTGCAGCTTCTCCCGCCCGCGCCAGACGGTCGTGACGAGGTTCGCGCCCTCCAGTACGGCGAGGTGCTTGCTGACCGACTGCCGGGCCATGTCGAGACCGGCGCAGAGCTCGCGCAGGGTCTGCCCGTTGCGGGCGTTCAGCATGTCGAGCAACTGCCGGCGGCTCGGGTCGGCCAGCGCGCGGAACACTTCGTCGTCCATCGCCCCTCCGATCCAGTTGTGCAGCCGCCTGGCTGCACAACCGACAATAGGCAGCCGTACGGCTGCATGTCAACCGCCCGAATCAGGTTGACGCCGTTCGGAGGATGGACGGGTGAAGATCGAGAGCCTCGGGTTCCGGACCGACCTGCTGTTGCTGAAGCTCGGCGGGAGCGAGTTCGAGGACGCCGGCGAATACATCGTGGTGCGGACACCGGACAACCCCGGCTACTGGTGGGGGAACTTCCTGCTGTTCCGGGCGCCGTTCGAGCCCGGCGATGTGGAGCGCCGGCTGGACGCGTTCCGGTCGGAGTTCCCGGTGGCGGACCATGTTGCCTTGGGCATCGACAACGTCGACGGCCTGATCGGGGCCGAGGACGACGTGGTGGCGGCCGGGTTGGCCGTCGACCGGAACGTGGTGATGACGACGGGCGAGGTCGTCCCACCGAGCCGGCCGAACGACGAGTCGACGTACCGGTTCCTGAACGGCGACGACGACTGGGAGCAGTTGGTGCGGCTGAATCTGGCGACTGCGCCGGTGGCGGTCGACGACGGCTACATCGACTTCACCCGGCGTCGGGTCGAGTCGCAGCGGTCGCTGGTGGACGCCGGCCACGGCAAGTGGTTCGGCGCTTTCGACGGGGACCGGCTGCAGAGTTCGCTCGGGCTGATGTTCGACGGGCAAGGGCTGGCGCGGTTCCAGAGCGTGCAGACGCACCCGGACGACCGCAGCAAGGGCATCGCGAGCACGCTGGTCCACCATGCGTCGACGTACGGCCTCACCGAAGGCGGCGCGACGACGCTGGTGATGGTCGCGGATCCGGAGTACCTGGCGATCCGCATCTATCGCGCGCTCGGCTTCACCGACACCGAGACCCAACTCCAGTTCAGCCGCCGGCCGTCCTGATCCGGTCGTCGGTGCCGGGGCGTGGCAGGGTTGGGGTATGGCTGAGACTGACGTACGGCGTGGGGTCGTTCTGGTGACCGGTGGTAGCCGGGGGATCGGGGCCGCGGCCGCGGCGGCACTGGCCGCGGACGGGTGGGACGTCGGGGTGAACTACCGGTCCCGCGCGGACGAGGCGGCGCGGGTCGTGAAGGCGTGCGAGGACCTGGGTCGGCGGGCGGTCGCGGTGCAGGCCGACGTCACCGAGGCGGATCAGATCGAGCGGCTCTTCGACACGGTCACCGCCGAGCTCGGGCCGATCGGGGCCGTGATCAACAACGCCGGCGTTGTATCGCCGTCCGGGCGGGTCGCGGAGTACGACGTCGCCCGGCTGGAGCGGGTGTTCCGGATCAACTCGATCAGCGCCATCCTCGTCGCGGGTGCCGCGGTCCGGCGGATGTCCACGGCGTACGGCGGATCCGGCGGAGTCATCGTCAACGTGTCGTCGAGGGCCGCTGTGCTCGGGGCGGCGGGGGAGTACGTCGACTACGCCGCGAGCAAGGCCGCGGTCGACGCACTCACCGTCGGACTGGCGAACGAGGTCGCCAAGGAAGGCATCCGCGTCCTCGGCATCCGTCCCGGTCTGATCGAGACCGAGATCCACGCGGAAGGGCGGCTCGAGCGCATCGGCAGCACACCACCACTCGGCCGGCCGGGCAAGGCCGAAGAAGTCGCCGAGCTGATCACCTTCCTTGCCTCCGACCGCGCCTCCTACATGACCGGTTCCACCGTCGACGTGGCCGGCGGTCGCTGATCACCTGCCACACTTGGCGAGGTTCCAGACCTGAGGAGGAGGTACCGCGTGGGACTGCGGCCGGTGGATCTGGCGCGGCGGGCCGGGATCTCGACGCAACTGGTGCGCAACTACGAGGCGGCCGGAATCCTGCCGCCCGCGCCGCGGTCCGCGAGCGGGTACCGGCAGTACGGCGAGGAGCACTTGTCCGCGTTGCTCACCTATCGGGCGCTCGCACCGGGGTTCGGCGCCGAGGTCGCGACGGACATCATGCGCGCTGTTCACGCCGGTGACGAAGCATTGGTCTACCGGCTTGTGGATGCGACGCATGCCGGGTTGCATCAGCAGCGACTCGCGACGGATGCGATGAGCGAAGCGCTGGGTGCCGCGGCCGCCGAGTTCCTCGACGAGCAGCCGGTGTCCGGGCCGTCGTTGCTGGTGGGGGAGTTGGCCCATCAGTTGGGCGTGCGTACGTCGGCCTTGCGGGTCTGGGAGGCAGCCGGGTTGCTGACGCCGACGCGGGAGCCGGGGACGAAGTACCGGCGTTACGGGCCGGAGCAGGTGCGGGACGCCCGGATCATCCACATGCTCAGGCAGGGGCGGTACTACTTCGAGCAGATCAAACCGGTGCTCGAAGGACTACGGCGTACCGGGAGCACGGAGGCGTTGCGCGCCGCGATCGCGGAACGCCGGGCCGCCCACGACAACCGCACCAAGGCCATGCTGTACGGCGCCGCGCTGCTGCACCAGCTGATCGAGGACAAGCGGTCGCTGCAAGCCGGCTAGCTGGATCGGTTCGTCGAGAGACGTGGTCAGTGCGGGACGGCTAGGTGGGTCGGCTCGTTGCGGCCTCGGAGGGTCACCTGGGAATCGGGGTTCCAGTGGGCGGCTTCGTCCGCGGATGCCTCGTTCACAGCCGTCATGGAGGCGATCAGGCGAGTCGGTGTGGTCTTGGCAAGCTCGGTCAGGCGGGCGGCCTCGTTCACCGGGTCGCCGATGACGGTGTACTCATGCCGCCGTACGTCGCCCACCGTGCCCGCGACCACGACGCCCGCCGTCACGCCGATACCTGCTGTTGCCTCCGGCAACTCCTCGGCCAGGCGCCGGGCCAGCGCCCGCCCGGCCCGCAGCGCGCTGCCGGCGGCGTCCGGCAGCTCGGTCGGTGCACCGAAGACCGCCAGCGCCGCGTCACCGGCGAACTTGTTCACGAAGCCGCCGTGCCGGACCACCTCGTCGACCACGATCGCGAAGAACCGGTTGAGCAGTCGCACCACCTCGGTCGGCGGCCGGTCCGCCGCGAGCCGGGTCGAGCCGACGAGGTCGACGAACAGGACGGCGGCGAACCGCTCCTCCCCGCCGAGCCGGTCACTGTTCAGCGCCTCCCGCACCACCTCCGGACCGACGTACCGGCCGAAGACGTCCCGGATCCGTTCGCGCTCGCGCAGCCCTTCGGCCATCGTGTTGAACCCGGCCTGCAACGACCCGAGCTCGGTGCCGTCGAACACCGGGATGCGAACGTCGAGCTGTCCCTCGCCGATGAGCGTCAGCGCGTTCCGCACCGACCGGACCGGAGCCACCACGGATCGCGCCGACAGCATGGTGAGCAGCCAGCCGTTGAGCAGCACGACCATGCCCAGGGCAAGGATCATCACCGAGAGCCTGGTGGGGGAGACATCCTTCTCGATCAGCGCGAGTACGGCGGCCAGCATCAGGCCGGCGACCGGGACAGCCGAGCCGGCCGCCCAGAAGAACACGGTCCGCGCCTTCAGCCCGGCCGCGAGGAGTCGCCGCGGCGGAGACGAATCGGCCAGCGCCCGGGCGGCGACGGGCCGAAGGGCGAACTCGGTCAGCAGGTACGACACCGAGCAGGTGACGATCGCGCCGTCGAAGATGGTGACCGCGATCCGCAACGCGTTCTCGGGTTGGAGTACGAGCGTCATCACGGTGAACAGCACGCAGGCCAGCAGCCACAGGAAGAGCTCGATCAGGGTCAGCCGGAGAGGTAGCCGCAGCGTGGCGATCTGTTCTTTCCGGGTGGCCGGCCGCTCCTCGTCGACCCACCGGGTCACCCGGCGGGTGAGTCGCGTGCTCCAGACACAGCCGATCACGACCGCGATCAGGAAGTACGCCGGGATGGTGATCGTCTCGAGCAGCTGGAGCTTGTCGACGAGCGGCGGACCGGGCAGCACGAACACCGCCAGCGCGAACACCACCGCAGCGCCGATCAGATTGCTCCCGATCGAGAAGGTCATCATCAGGACCCGCAGCCGGATCCGCAGGACCCGCGGACTCTGGTCGACCGGTCCGAGCAGCCAGGATCCGAACGGACGCCGCTTGAGCACCAGTTCCGGACTTCCCTGGGACATCATGCTCACAGTCTGCTGGTAAGCACCTGTGAATCCGCAACCGCCTTGCCGCACAGCAGGATTGAAGACCTGGCTACCGTGGCCGTATGGCCGCACGGTGGCAGGTCGCGCTGGCTGCCCTCGGGGCGGCCGCTCTGGTCGCCTGCTCCGAGTCCGCGTCACCCCGTACGGCGCCCGCCCCGGCACCCACCTCCGCAGTCACCCCCGCTACCACTCAGGCGCCACCGGAGACGACTTCGCCGACTCCGACTCGGACGACGCCTGCGCCAACCCAGCCGCTGGTCCTGGCGATCCACCCCACCCGCGCAGCTCAGGACGTCGACCTGGCCACGGCACGCTCGATCGCCCGCGGCACTGTCAAGTCCTGGCGAGGCTTCCAGATCGGCTCGCTTCGCCAGGCCCAACGCTCGGCCACCACCCTCGCCATGGTGCCCGCCTCCGCAGCCGGGCCTTCGATCCGTCCACTGACCGTCGCTGGAATCGACCCGTTCAAGGAGCCCGCCCGGTATCCGCTGCGCACAACAGGACCTCAGCCCACCGCACCAGTCGTCGATCTCACCATCGGCGGCGACGTCATGCTCGGCCGCCGCGTAGCCACCGCCGCCGCCAGAACCGGTGATGTCTCCAGACCGCTGCGGGCAATCGGGCCTCGCCTCGCCGCCGCAGACCTGACCGTCCTGAACCTCGAGAGCACGCTGTCGCGCGCTGGTACGCCGCAGCAAGGCAACGACTCCTTCGCCGCCCCACCAGGTGTGGTCGCCGGACTGCGTGACGCGGGTGTCGACGTACTCTCACTCGCCAACAACCACACCGGGGACTTTCAGCAGCGGGCGCTGCTCGAGACCGTCCGGCTGGTGCGCGCCGGCGGCATTCAGCCGCTAGGGGCTGGAAGCAACCTCACCGAGGCGGCCCGGCCGGTGATCGTGGAGCGCGATGGAGTCCGCTTCGGTTTCGTTGCCTTCAACGCGATCGGCGAGACTCCGCGCGCGACAGCCACCAGTCCGGGTGTCTTCAGTCTGCGGATGCCGCCACGCACCGGACCGCTGAACATGGCCGATCTGGCCGCAGTGATCCGTGCCATCCAGAGGCTGAAGGCTGCTGTCGACGTGGTCGTCGTACTGCCGCATTGGGGACAGCAGTACACGCATACACCCGTGCCGGCCCAGCACACCGTGGCTGCAGCGCTGACGAAGGCCGGAGCCGACCTGGTGATCGGAGGGCACCCGCACTGGGTGCAGAGTGTGGAGTTCCCGCCGGGCAAGGTGGTGGCTCACTCGCTGGGAAATCTGGTGTTCGACATGGACTTCTCCCGCCAGACCCAGGAGGGCGTGCTGCTGGAGCTCACCTACTGGGGTAAGACGCTGAAGGCTGCCCGACTCACGCCTTACGTGATCGGCAGCGACTTCAGCCCACGTGTGGTGACCGGTACGCGGGCCGAGCAAATCCTCGCCAGTATGCGCTAGCTGGCGAGCCAGGCGGCGACCACGCGACCCACACGGCCGAGTTGAGCAGGTGACACGACGCGGGGCAGGTCTCGCGCGCTGTGGTACTCGGCGTACGGCGTACTGCCGAGACGGACCCCTGGCAGTCCGGAGCGGGCGAAGGACCAGTGGTCGCTCGATCGGTTGACACAAGCCCTGCTCTGTACGCCGGCACGCGTCGCAGCAGCCCGAAGCTGGTTCCGCAGAGTTAGGTCGTCCGCCTGGGCGGAGCAGATCGGTACGACGGTTCCGACCCCTACACGATCGAGGGAGACCATACCTCGCAACGCACTGCGCTGTGCTGCGGGCAGGGCGGCGACGTACGCGCGAGAGCCGTAGTGATGCCGGTTGTCGCCGTCGCCACGCGGTTCTTCGGCGCCGAAGGCAACGAACACGGTGGGGAGACTTTGCGGGAGTTGAGCGGTGCCGAGCAGCACGGCGATGCCGGAGGCGTTGTCCTCGGCACCCGGGGCTTGCGGGACGGTGTCGAGGTGGGCTCCGACGATCCGGTGCGGAGCGGCCGGGTTGAAACCGGGCTTCGTGGCGATCAGATTCCAGGTGGTGCCCGCGCGGACCGGGACACCCCACGAGACGCCTGCCGGCACTCGCAGCGGTTGGCGGCGGGTCTGGTACCCGGCGGCGCGGAAGCGCTGTTCGAGCCAGCTGAGGGCTTGCGCGTACGTCGTACTGGTGGCCTCCCGCGGACCGAGCCCGGCGAGGTGGCGGACGGTGCTCATGGCGGCGGCGCTGTCGAAGACCGCCGGTCGCGGAGCAGGAGTCGCCGGCGCCGGGGAGGCGGCCGACGGGGACGGTGTCGACGGGGACGGTGTCGACGGGGATGGTGACGACGGGGATGGTGACGATGGAGCTGGGGCGGAGGAGGTGGTGACCGGTGGTGGCGCCACGGAAGGTGTCGGGGCGCGGGTGGAGGCGTCGCCGGTGCACGCGGCGGCGGCCAGCAGGGTGACGACGGCGGCCAGAGGTCGGGTGGCGGCCCGCATGGGTCCATGGTGCCCGGTCTGATCAAACCCGGGCCTTTTGGCACGGTGGTGCTGCTGGCTCAGATTGGCCGTCGCTTCCGGGCCGGCCGTGGGTACTGTTCCTCGGACTACCTGACTCGGGGAGCATTCCGTGACGCACGATCGCCACTCCTACGCCGAACCTGCCCTGGTTCGGACCACCCACCTGGAGCTCGACCTCGAGCTGGACTTCGACGAGAAGGTGCTGGCCGGAAGTGCCACCCACACCCTTGACTGGGTCGGCGCCGGCGACCGGCTCGTGCTCGACACCCGTGATCTGACCGTGCTGGCGGTCGAGGGTGCGACCGCGGACGGGTGGGAGCCCCTCGAGTACAGCCTCGCCATCCCCGACCTGGAGCTCGGCTCCGCGCTGCGGATCCGCACCGCGCGGCACGAGCGGGTCCGGGTCAGCTACCGCACCGCGCCGACCGCGACCGGTCTGCAGTGGCTCGAGCCGTCCATGACCGCGGGTGGCGTGATGCCGTTCATGTTCAGCCAGTCGCAGGCGATCCACGCCCGCAGCTGGGTGCCGGTGCAGGACACCCCGGGTGTGCGGTTCAGCTACTCCGCCCACGTCACCGCACCGCCGGAGTTGATGGTGCTGATGAGCGCGGACAACGGTACGACGTCGCGCCGTACCGGCTCATACCACGTGGTGATGCCCGAGCCGATCCCGTCGTACCTGCTGGCGATCGCGGCCGGGGACCTGGTGTTCGAGCCGATCGGTGAGCGGACCGGGGTGTGGGCCGAGCCGGAGATGGCCCGGCGGGCGGCGACCGAGTTCGCCGACACCGAGGAGATGATGCGGGTCACCGAGGCGCTGTTCGGTCCGTACCGGTGGGGCCGTTACGACCTGCTGGTGCTGCCGCCGTCGTTCCCGTACGGCGGGATGGAGAACCCGCGGATGACGTTCGCGACGCCGACCGTGGTGATCGGGGACAAGTCGCTGGTCAGCGTGGTCGCCCACGAGCTCGCGCACAGCTGGTCGGGCAACCTGGTGACCCAGGACAGCTGGGACGACATCTGGCTCAACGAGGGCTTCACGTCGTACGTCGAGAACCGGATCGTCGAGGCGGTCTACGGCACCGAGTTCGCGCTGATGGAGACGGCGATCAAGCAGCACGCGACGGTCGTGAAGCTGGACCCGCTCACCCCGGCCGAGCTGGCGGTCGAGCTGCCGGGGCTGAACCACGGGTCCGAGTACCACGGCACGACGTCGTGCGGTCCGCTCAAGGGCTCGTGGTTCCTGTCCTGGCTCGAGGAGCGGTTCTCGCGGGAGGTCTTCGATCCGTTCCTGCGCGGTTACTTCGACCGGTTCGCGTTCCGCAGTATCAACTCCGGCGACTTCGTCGCGCACCTCGAGGAACATCTGCTCGCCGAGCACCCCGGCGTGGTGACCGACGACGAGCTCGCCGCCTGGCTCGACGAGCCTGGCATCCCGGCGTTCGCTCGGCGGGCCGTGTCCGCCCGCTTCCTGGTGGTCGACCAGGCAAGGAACCTGTGGCTGACGACCGGCGAGCTGCCGGCTGGTGCGGCGCAGTGGACGACGCAGGAGTGGCTGCGGTTCCTCGACGCGGCTCCGGACGTGCTGGGCGCGACGCAACTCCAGCAGCTCGACCGCGAGTTCGGTCTGACCGGTACGGCGAACGGCGAGATCGCTCGGCGCTGGTACCAGATCGTTGCCGCCAGCAGCTACGAGTCGGCGTACGCCGACCTGGCCTCCTTCCTGACCCAGGTCGGCCGGATGAAGCTCGTCCTGCCGGTCTACCGGGCGCTCGCCGGTACCGACCGCGCCTTCGCCACCGAGGTCTTCACCAAGGCCCGCCCCGGCTACCACCCCATCACCACAGCAGCAGTCCAAAAGATCCTCGGCCAGTAAGCCCGGCCCCCGTACCGGTTGGCCGGGTTCCTAGACGGCGAGGGTGCGGCGGTTGTCGGTGTGGGTGGGGTGGTAGCCGAGGCGAGTGTTGATGTGCTGCATCGGGGTGTTGGTACTGACGGTGTCGGTCACGAGGGCCTCGAGGTTCGGGAAGCGGTCGCGGGTCTGGCGGATTTGTTCTGCCTTCATCCAGAGCGCGAGACCGCGGCCGCGGTGGGCCGGGAGGACGGCGGTGCCGTAGTGCTGGGCCTCGCCGTTGCCGTCTCCTGGTACGACGAGTTCGGTGAACCCGGCGATAACGCCGGTGGACTCCTCGACGGCAGCGACGGTGATGAGGTGGTCGCCGCGCTGCTCGATCACCTGAGCGGCGTACCGGGTCCGCTCCACGTCCCACGCATCGTCGCCATACGTGATCCCACCCGTCGGCGCGTCGTCCATCCCGGCCCGCGCGTCGGTGAAGGTCTGCGCCAGCTCGTCCGGTACGACGCCGGCCCACGACACCAGCCGATAACCAGGCGACTCCGGTACGTCGAGGCGAGCGTCGGCGAGCCGCAGTCGCGCGTAGACCAGCGTGAAGCCGACCGTGAACCCGTGATGCTCGAGGAACAGGTCGGCCGGCGAGCCGACCCGGGCATCGGCAGTCACCATGCGTACGTCGTGATCGCGAGCGGCCGCCACGACCGCGCCGAGGAGATGGGAACCGACGCCACGCCGGCGTTCGGCGGGGTGGACGTTCAGTTCGAGTTCGGCCAGGTGCGAGTGCGATGTCCGGCTGTTCAGCCGGAGGAACGCCGACCCGACCGGATTGCCCTCGCTGTCGGCGGCGAGCCAGGCGATCCGGCGGCTGAACGGCCGGAAGTCGGGATCGGTGAGAGGAGTCAGTCTGATGCTCAAGGCGCCAACATAACGCCGACCCGGGATCACGTGCCGCCACGACCGCGGATCGGTTAGCGTGACGCGAACAGCACGCGGGGGAGAGGAGACGGTCGGGTGGACCACACGGGTGAGGTGCGGACGATCGGTGCCGACCATGTCGCCTTGCGCGAGCAGGTGCTCGCGGAGCTGCGCCGGAGGATCGTGGACGGTGACTACGCGCAGGGTGAGCGCCTGACCGAGACCCGCCTGGCCGACGACTTCGGCGTCTCCCGCAACCCGGTCCGCGAAGCGCTGCGAGTGGTCGAGGCCGAGGGCTTCGTCCACATCCTCCCGCGCCGCGGCGCGGTGGTCGCGACGCTCGACGAGACCGCGGTCCGCGATCTGTTCGCCGTCCGCGAGCAACTCGAGACCTTGGCTGCCGGGCTCGCGGCCGAGCGGGCGACGCCGAAGGACGTCGACCGGCTGCGCAGACTGCTCGACGACGCGAGCGCGGCGACCGAGGACAAGGACTTCGACCGGGTGGCCGAGCTGAACAGCGCCTTCCACCGCGCGGTGATCACGATCAGCGGCAATCGCTGGCTGCTGTCGATCTCGGCCGCGATGTACCACCACGTCCACTGGGTCTTCCGCGTCGGCGCCGCTCAGCGTGCGCCCCACTCGTGGGAGGAGCACATCCGCCTGGTCGAGGCCATCGCGGCCGGTGACCGCGAGGCCGCGACCACGGCGGCCCGCCTGCACGTGGAGGCGGCCGCAAGGGCGGCGCTGAACGGCCAGGCTCAGCGGCCGACCGCGTAGCCCTGCATTCCGCGCGGGTTCGCCGCGGCGGCCAGGACGCCGTCGGCCTCCTTGCGTACGGCGCACAGGCGGCCGAGGCTCCATGCGTCGCTTTCGGTGACGACGTGCCCGCGTCGTACCAACTCGTCGCGGATCGCAGGGCCCAGGCGGCTCTCCAGCACCAGTCCGCCTGGCTCGGTCGCGCGCGGGTAGAACGACGACGGGAAGCCGGTGGTGTGCCAGGCCGGCGCGTCGATCGCCTCCTGCAGGTCCATCCCTTTGCCCAGGTGCCGAAGCAGGAACAGCAGTTGCCACTGGTCCTGCTGGTCCCCACCCGGTGAGCCGCAGGCGAGGACAGGCTGATCGTCCCGCAGCACCAGGGTCGGCGTCAGAGTGGTCCGCGGCCGGACGCCTGGCCGGAGTGACGACGCCAGTCCTTCCTCGAGCCAGAACATCTGCAGCCGGCTGCCGAGGCAGAACCCGAGGTCCGGGATCGTCGGCGACGACTGCAGCCAGCCGCCGCTCGGCGTGGCCGAGATGACATTGCCCCACCGGTCGATCACGTCCACGTGGCAGGTGTCGCCGCGCGTCACACCCCCGGACGAGACGGTCGGTTCACCGGTCGTCGCGTCGCCGAGGTCCTTGCTCGCAGCAACCGACGGCAGGATCGGCTCGCGACCGTCCGGCCGTCCGGGCCGAAGCTCCCTGGACGCGTCCGGCCCGACGAGCTTCGCGCGCTCGGCGGCGTACGCGGGGGACAGCAGCGTCTTCAGCGGTACGTCGGCTCCGTCGCCGTACCAGGCCTCGCGGTCGGCGTACGACAGCTTCATCACCTCGACCGTGGTGTGCACGCCCTCGGCACTGTCCAGGTCGACGTCACCCAGTTCCGCGAGTACGGCGAGGGACTGAAGCAGCCCCGGACCCTGCCCCCACGGACCGGTCTTGGCGACGGTGTACCCGTTCCAGTCGAGCGTCGCCGGATCCTCCCAGGTCGCCTCGAACGCCGCCAGGTCGTCCCCGGTGATGAGCCCACCGTGATCGGAGCCGCTCGAGTCCCGGTACGGCAGCCGGGAGAACGTGTCGATCGCCTCCGCGACGAAGCCCTCACGCCAGGTCTTCCGGGCCTGCTCGACCTGAACCTGCCGATCCGGGCCGGCCGCTTCGGCCTCTGTGACCAGTCGCTCGAGGGTGGCGGCGTACGCCTCGTTGCGGAACATCCCGGTCGGCGGACGCCCGCCCTGCAGCCAGAGAGCGGCCGACGTCGGCCAATGCTCCTCGAACAGTTCCTGCACCGTCGCAACCGTCTCCCCGACCCGAGGCACCAGAGGGTGCCCGTTGCGCGCGTAGTCGACAGCAGGCTCCAGTACGACGCGAAGCGGCAGGCTGCCGTGATCACGCAGCAGGAGCAGCCACGCGTCGACTGCACCGGGCACAGTCGCGGCAAGGGGGCCTGATCCTGGGATGAGCGTGAGTCCGAGCGACCGGAAGTGCTCGATCGTCGCACCGGCCGGAGCGACGCCCTGACCGCACAGCACACGCGGTGTGGGGTCGTCGGCGGTGGCGATGATCGCCGGCACCTCACCGCCCGGACCGTTGAGGTGCGGCTCCACCACGTGCAGCACGAACCCCGCGGCGGCTGCGGCGTCGAACGCGTTGCCGCCGAGCTCCAGGATCCGCATGGCCGACTGCGAGGCCAGCCAGTGCGTGGACGACACCATCCCGAAGGTGCCCCGCAGCGTGGGCCGGGTAGTGAAGGTCATGGGGTAGCTCCTTCGACTGTGCGTACGTCGGGGCCGGTGCCGTCGTCGTGGACCAGGTGGCAGGCGACCTGGTGTCCACCCTCGCCGATCACCCGCTGCTCCGGAACGACTGTCCGGCATGTGTCGACCGCCACCGGGCATCTGGTGTGGAATCGGCAGCCGGGTGGCGGGTCGATGGCCGACGGCAGGTCGTCGCCGAGCAGCACCGGCTTCCGCGCGCGCTGCTCGGCCGGATCGGGTACGGGCGCCGCCGACAGCAGCGCCTGCGTGTAGGGATGAGCCGGTGCGCCGAAGATGCGGGCACGCGGACCGTGCTCGACCAACTGGCCCAGATACATCACCGCGACCTCGTCAGCCAGGTACTCGACGGCAGACAGGTCATGCGTGATGAACAAGCAGGCGAAGCCCAGATCCCGCTGCAGGTCCGCCAGCAGGTTGAGCACTGCTGCCTGCACCGACACGTCCAGTGCGCTCGTCGGCTCGTCTGCAACGAGGAGACGCGGCTCAGAGATGAGTGCGCGGGCGATACTGACGCGCTGTCGCTGACCACCGGACAGCTCGTGGGGTGCACGTTGCGCGACCTCGGGACGGAGCCCGACCCGCCGCAACGACTCGGCGACCTTCGACGGAATGTCCTTGCGCCGCATCAGCCGAAGCGGCTCACCGACGATGTCTCCGACCGACAGCCGCGGGTCCAGGGAGCCGGCCGGGTCCTGAAAGACGATCGACACGTCACGACGGTGCGGACGCAACTGCCGGCGGTTGAGGTGGGTGATGTCGGCACCGGCCAGCCGGATCGTCCCTCCGGTCGGCTCCAGCAGTCGCACGATGCAGCGGCCCACTGTGGACTTGCCGGAGCCGCTCTCGCCGACCAGCGCGACCACAGAGCCTTGGCGAATCCGCAGTGTCACGCCATCCACGGCGCGAACAGGACCGAAGTGCATGACGAGGTCTTCGACCTCCAGAGCAAGAGCGTCCATCAGACCTCCACCGGTTCCCTGACCGGGTTCCAGCACGCGACTCGGTGCAGACCAGGCGTCAGTTGCGGTTGAGACGCCGTACAGGTGTCGACCGCTCTCGGGCAACGGTCGGCGAAGGTGCAGGCGTCGGGCTGTTCGGAAAGGACCGGGACGAGACCGGGGATCTCGTTGAGCCGGTGTGTCCCGGCGTGACGTCCGGCTGCCGGTGACGCACCCAGCAGGCCGGCTGTGTACGGGTGCTGCGGGCGGGCGAACAGGTCGTGGACCTCGGCCGTCTCCACGACACGTCCGGCGTACATCACCGCGACTCGGTCCGCCAGGTCGGCGACGACGCCGAGGTCGTGGGTGATGAGCACGATGCTGGTCCCGAGCCGTTCCCGCAGCCCACGCAGTACGTCCAGGATGCCTGCCTGGATCGTGACGTCGAGGGCCGTGGTCGGCTCGTCGGCGATCAGCACCTTGGGGTCGCAGGCCACCGCCATCGCGATCATCACTCGCTGGCGCATCCCGCCGGAGAGTTGGTGCGGGTAGTCGCCGACGCGGCGCTCGGCGGACGGGATGCCGACGAGTTTGAGCAGTTCGATCGACCGCGCCCGGGCGGCCTGGCGGCTGAGACCGACGTGCGTGCGCAGCACCTCGCCGATCTGGTGGCCGATGGTGAAGACCGGGTTCAGCGACGTCATCGGCTCCTGGAAGATGTACGCCACTTCGCGGCCGCGGATCGAGCGCAGGGTCCGCTGGTCGGCACCGATCAGTTCGACGCCGCCGAGTCTGACCGACCCGTCGACCGTGGCCGTGCGGGGGAGCAGACCGGCCAGGCTCATCGCGGTGACGCTCTTGCCGCAGCCCGACTCGCCGACCACCGCGAGCACCTCGCTCTCACCGACCTCGAAGCTCACCCGGTCGACCGCGGACAGGGTTCCGTCCTCGGTCCGGAACGTGACGGAGAGGTCCTTCACCTCGAGCACTGTCGTCATCCGCGGCTCGCTTTCGGGTCGAGCGCGTCGCGCAGGCTGTCGCCGACGATGTTGAACGCCAGGGTGAGCAGCATGATCGCGACGCCGGGCATCACCGCGGCCCACGGAGCGCGGGCGGCGAACTGCTGGGCGTCGGACAGCATCGTGCCGAGGCTCGGAGCCGGCGGCTGGATGCCGAGACCGAGGAACGACAGCACCGCCTCGCCGAGGATCGCGGCCGGGATCGCGACCGAGGCCTGGACGATGATCACCGACGCGGCGTTCGGCAGGACGTGCCGGCCGAGGATCCAGGCGTCCCCGGCACCTTCGACGATCGCGGCCGCGACGAAGTCGAGCGACTTGAGCCGCAGCGTCTCGGACCGGACGATCCGGATCACGCCCGGGATCTGCGCGATCCCGATCGCGATCGCCGCGTTGCCGAGGCTGGCGCCGCGAATCGCGGCCAGCCCGACCGCGAGGATCAGGAACGGGAACGCCAGCACCAGATCGGTGAACCGCGAGATCAGTGCGTCGATCGCCCGGAAGTACCCGGCCATCAGCCCGAGCGGTACGCCGATCACCAGCGAGGTGGCCACCGCGAGCAGACCGACATGCAGGGACGCCCGCAGCCCGTACATGATCCGTGCGAGCACGTCACGTCCCAGGTCGTCGGTGCCGAGCAGATAGCCGGCGGTCCCGGGCGGTGCGAAGGCACGGTCCAGCTGCGTCTGCGTCGGCTCGTGCGGTGCCAGCCAGGGTGCGAACACCGCGAGGATCACCGCGATCCCGAGGACGACGAGGCCGGTGATCGCGAGCGGGTTGCGCAGCATCCGCCGTACCACCTTGCGGCGGTTGCTGCGCAGCGGCGTACCGGCCGTGACGGTGACATCGGTGATCGCCATCAGGCATCACCTCGCACCCGGATGCGCGGATCGATGACCGAGTAGAGCAGGTCGACGAGCAGGTTGATCAGGATGTACGCCGCCGCGGTGACCAGGACGACGGCCTGGATCACCGGGTAGTCGCGCTGGAAGACGGCATCCACGGTCAGTTTGCCGAACCCGGGCAGCGCGAAGATCCGCTCGGTGACGACCGCGCCGGAGATCAGTGCGCCGAGTTGCAGACCGACGATCGTGACCACGACGATCAGGCTGTTGCGGAGTGCGTGCCGGCCGATCACCGCGCGCGGCGGGAGACCTTTGGCCTCCGCCGTCCGGATGTAGTCGGCACCCAGCGCGTCGAGCATCGACGACCTGGTCTGCCGCATGATGACCGCGGCCAGGCCGGTGCCGAGGATCAGGGCGGGCAGGATCAGGTGGTGCAGGTTGGCCACCGGGTCGGTGAAGAACGGGACGAACCCGGACGCCGGGAACAGGCCGAGGGCGACCGACAGGTAGAGGATCGCCATCAGGCCGAGCCAGAAGTTCGGCACCGACAGGCCGAGCAGGGCCAGCGCGTTCGCCGCCCACTCGGCCGGACCGCCGCGTCGTACGGCGGCCACGACGCCCGCACCGATCCCGATCACACTCGCCACGACGATCGCCAGGACCGACAGTTCGATCGTGACCGGCAACGCGTTCGCGATCATCGTGGTCACCGGCTCGCCGGTCCGGATCGACTGACCGAGATCACCACGGGCCGCGTGACTCACGAACTGCCAGAACTGCACCAGCAGCGAGTCGTCCAGCCCGTACTGCTCCCGGATCGCCCGCAACGACTCCGGGTCCCGGTCCTCACCGGCCAGCGCGAGCGCAGGATCACCCGGCAGCGCGCGCACCCCGACGAAGACGACGATCGTCGCCAGGATCAACGTGACGATCGACTGCCACAACCGCCCGAGCAGATAGCGTTTCACTGCGCGAACCCGGCGAAGGCCGCGCGGAGGACGCCGTCGGGGAAGACCTGGATGCCGAGGACCTTCTTGCTGACGCCGGTCAGGTTGCGCTGGCGGTACAGGTAGATGATCGGGGCGTCCTGCTGCAGCTTGGTGACCACGTCGCCGTACAGCTTGATCCGCTCGGCCTTGTCGGTCGACTGGCGCGCGTCGGTCAGCAGCTTGTCCACCTCGGGGTTGCTGTAACCGGCCACGTTCTGGCTGCCCGTCGTACCGACGAAGTTGAAGATGTTCGCGTCCGGGTCGACCCGGCCGGACCAGCCGAGCTGGAGCAACTCGAAGTCACCGCGGTCCTGCTGGTCGAGCAGCGAGGCGTACTCGACCGGCTTGATCACCAGGTCGAACCCACCCTCCTTGACCATCGCCTGCAGTGCCTGGGCGAGCCGGAGGCTGTCGGGGTTGTTCGAGGTGATCATCGTGACCTTGTACGGCGTACTGGCGCCGGCCTCGGCCAACAGCTGCTTCGCCTTCGCCGGGTCGTGCGGCGGACACACCTGTGCGGCGTCGGAGGTGAACTCGCTCTTGGGTGAGATCGGCGAGCAGGCGACCGTGTTCAGTCCGTTGAAGATCGACCTGACCAGGGCCTCGCGGTCGATCGACAGCGCGAGCGCCTGCCGGACCTTGGGGTCCTTCGCGATCGGGGTGTCCAGCGGCGTCAGCGGGTTTCCGATGCCGTTCGCGTTGGCGATGTTGATCGTCAGGCCCTGGTAGCCGAGCGACTGTGACTGCAGCACCGTCATGCTGCCGTCCTTCTGCAGTGACGGCGCGTCCTGGGTCGACAGCGAGTCGGCGACCTGCGCGTCACCGGACTTGAGGTTGGCCGAGCGGATGCTCGAGTCGGTGATGATCCGGTACTCGATCGCGTCCAGGTGCACCTTCGCGGCGTCGTAGTACAGCGGATCCTTCACCACCCTGATCGAGTTCTGCGCGACCCGGCGGGCGAACTTGAACGGGCCGACACAGACCGGCGCGGTGGAGAAGTTCGCCCCGAGCTTCGCGACCGCGGCCGGGCTGAGCACCATGCCGGCCCGGTCGGCCAGTGCGGCGGTCAGCGGCGCGAACGGCTTCGACAGCTTGATCACCACGGTGTTCGGGTCCGGGGTCTCGACCGCGCTGATCGGGCCGAGCTCGCTCTTGCGGCCGGAGCCGGCCAGGGTGAGGCCGCGCTCGATCGAGACCTTCACCGCCGTCGAGTCGAGGGTGCCGCCGTCGGCGAACTTCACCCCTTGGCGCAGCGGGATCGTCAGGCGCAGGCCGTCGGCGGAGATCGTCGGGAGCGCGGTCGCGAGTTGCGGCACGATCTTCGCGTCCGGGCCGAGGTCGTACAGCTTCTCGCACATGGTGTGGAAGACGTACCGCGAGTAGAGGCTGCGCGACAGCGTCGGGTCCAGCTTGTCCGGATCGGCGGACAGCGCAACGGTCAGCGTGCCGCCGGGCTTCACCCGCGCCGGGTCCGCCGGGTCGCCGAACACGTCCTGACTCGTGGCGTCCTGACCGCCGCCCGAATCGCTGCCGGCCGGCTCGACGGGGGAGCAGGCGGTGCCGATCACGGCCAGCGCGATCACCCCGGCGGCGACTCCGGCGTACTTCGGGCCGCGGGACCGGCTGGAGCGGTTCAGTAGGAACGAAAGTCGACGAGTAGTAGTCATCACGTGCTCCTGAGTAGGCGGTCTCGTCGACTGTTTCATGTATACAAGGGGCCTGCGCAAGTGAATCGGCGAGTTCGGGGTGAACCTTTTACGAGTAGGCGCCGTACCTCGTGGTGAACGTTCCGAGCCGACGGCCGACCGGGCGCCGGAGGCTGCTGTGTGCCTCCGGCGGCCGTCGGGTCAGGCGTTCACCGGATACCGGAGGTCGCCCGCCGGGAGCGGTGCGCCGGTGAGCGACAGCGCCATCAAGTTCGGGCCGTCGTACTGCGGATGATGGATGCCGAACCCGGTGGCCTGGCGGAAGCCGAAGCGCGGGTAGTACTCGGCGTGGCCGAGCACCAGCACGGCATGCTCACCTCGATCACGGGCTGTGCCGAGGGCGGCGATGATCGCCGCACTGCCCGCACCTTGCCGCTGGTACGACGGCAGGACGGCGACCGGACCCAGCGACAGGACCGGGGTGTCGCCCACATGGCAACGGGTCAGCAGCGCGTGGGCGACCGGCCGATCGTCCACGGTCGCGACGAACGACAGGCCGTCGATCCAGGCGACCGGGTCGGCACGCAGTGCGTCCAGGAAGTCGACCTCGAACTGACGGCCGAACGCCTGCCGGGTGAGATCACGGATGGTTTCGATGTCCGCGCGCGTCTCGGCGCGGGTGGTCCAGGTGATGGACAACGGAAAGATCCCTTTCGGGCAAGGGGGCACCGCCTCAGGCGGAACCCAGAGTGAGCTGAATGACCGGAACGGCTGCCGCGCACGCGACAGCAGCCAATGACACGGTCATCAACTCACCTCCTCCTTCTGCCGAAGCCGCCGTCACCTTACCCCCGACCCGACCCGGAACGCACCGGTATTTGCCATCCAGAGGCCCCCGGGCGAACATCCAACTCGGCGGGGGTTCACCAGCCCATGGCCGCCGCGGTCACCAGTCCATGGCAGGCGCGGTCACCACTCCCTGGCCGGCGCGGTCACCACTCCGTGGCCAGGGCGGCGGTTGGGTCGGTGGTGGGTGGGGCAGCAGGGGTCCAGGTGCCGTTGATCAGGTGGTACGGGTGCCAGCGGCCCTGGTGGTCCAGGCGGAGTTGGACGTCCTCGCCCACGGTGATGCGATTGGCGGTGATGTCGATGGTGAGGTCTGCGGCAACGAGTTCGGTGCGGGCCCGGGCGAGCTCGGCGGCATCCGGCGTCCAGGTGTGTTCGAGCACGTCGAGTCCGGGCGCTCCGCCGTACCTCCAGGCCTGAATACCCAAGGCAAAATCGTCCCCGCCGCCGAGTGACGAGACGAGCTCCGGGAAGTCGGCGGCCAGACGTACGGCGTCCTGCCGCTCGTCGAGCGGCTGTGGCTCCGGCGTGCCGTGAAGCAGCGCGTTGAGCAGAGCCCGAGCCCGTCGCGACGCGTCCAGAACCAGCAGCGGGAGTGTCGCCGGCGCGAACCCTTGCGGCGGCTCGATCCCGCTCACCGCCAGCTCATCGAGCGTCACCTTGGCGGGCAGCTCCGGTACGTCGGGCAGCGTGCCGACGGGCTCGCTCGAGACATCCGCGACCGGCACCCCGGCCGGGGACTCCTCCGTCGGCTCGGATGCGCTCCGGCTCTGGAGCTGGTCGAGCAGCTCCTCCCGCGAACGCCCGCGCAGCAGCAGCAGAACGAACGGGTCGGAGTCGAGCAGCCAGGCGACCTGATAGCACAGACCGGCGGCGTGCTGACAGGGAAGCTCCCAGGCGTCGCAGGTACAGCTCGGATCGAGGTCGCCGATACCGGGGAGCAGCGGGACGCCCGCGTCGGCCGCGGCCTCGACGAGATCGTGCGGCATGTCGCCGTCGAGCAGCGCGGCGATGTGGCCGGCCCGCGCCGCGACCTGGTCGAGGAAGCGACGCCACTCGTCCTCGCTCAACTGGTCGACCCGGACGACGGCTTCGTAGGTGTCCTCGGGGGAGTAGACCGACGCCGCGATCCGCCCCGGGCTGATCGTGATCGTGCCGACCTGCCCGGAGTTCGCGTACCGCCGGCCTCTCCGCAGCTGGTCGTTGTCCAGCGAGGTGTCCTCCAGCGCCTGCACCCAGGCGCGGCCCCACCACGACCGCCCGCGCGTGCTGCGCCGCTGAGCCTCGAACGCGGGGAATCCCCGTGCTTCGGTCATCGCAGCCCACCTCGCAGCTCGACCAGGTCGGCCAGTTCGGCGTCGGACAACTCGGTGAGGGCCGCTTCGCCGCCGGCCAGAACGGCGTCGGCGAGCTCACGCTTGCTGTTCAGCATCGCGGCGATCCGGTCCTCGATGGTGCCCTCGGCAATCAGCCGGTGGACCTGGACCGGCCGGGTCTGGCCGATCCGGTACGCGCGGTCGGTCGCCTGGTCCTCGACCGCCGGATTCCACCATCGGTCGTAGTGCACGACGTGGTCGGCCCGGGTCAGGTTGAGCCCGGTCCCGGCCGCCTTCAACGAGAGCAGGAACACCGGTACGTCGCCGGCCTGGAACCGCTCGACCAGCTCCTCACGCTTCCGCACCGGCGTCCCGCCGTGCAGCAGTTGCGAGCCGATGCCGCGTTCGGTCAGGTGACGCTCGAGCAGACGCGCCATCTCGACGTACTGCGTGAACACGAGAACCGCGCCGTCCTCCGAGACGATCGTGGCCAGCAGTTCGTCGAGCAGTTCGAGCTTGCCGGAGCGTCCCGCCAGCCGAGCGTTCTGGCCTTCCTTGAGGTACTGCGCCGGGTGGTTGCAGATCTGCTTGAGGCCGGTCAGCAGCTTGACGATCAGCCCGCGGCGGGCCATCCGGTCGCTCGCCTTCACCTCGGCCATCAACTCACGGACCGTCGCCTCGTAGAGGGCGGCCTGTTCGCGGGTGAGCGAGACCGGCTGATCCGTCTCCGTCTTCGGCGGAAGCTCCGGCGCGATGCCCGGGTCCGACTTGCGCCGCCGCAGCAGGAACGGCCTGACCAGCTTCGCCAATCGCTCCGCGACCTCTTCGTCCTTGTCGGCCTCGATCGGGGTCGCCCACTGGTTGCGGAACGTCCCGAGCCGGCCGAGCAAGCCCGGCGTCGTCCAGTCCAGGATCGCCCACAGCTCGGAGAGGTTGTTCTCCACCGGCGTACCGGTCAACGCGACGCGCGCCTTCGACGGCACGGTCCGCAACGCCCTCGCCGTACCGGACGACGGGTTCTTCACATGCTGGGCCTCGTCCGCGACGACCAGCGCCCACCGATGACCGGCCAGCCGTACGGCGTCGCGCCGCAACGTGCCGTACGTCGTCAGGACGAAACCGTCATCGGCGCCGTCGAGTGACCGGGCCGAGCCGTGGAAGCGCCGTACCGGCGTACCTGGCGCGAAGCGCTGCACCTCCCGCTCCCAGTTGCCGAGCAGCGACGCGGGACAGACGACAAGGGTCGGGCCGGCGGTGTCGGCGGAGGTCTGGCGATGGAGGTGGAGCGAGATGAGGGTGATCGTCTTACCGAGACCCATGTCGTCGGCCAGGCATCCGCCGAGGCCGAGCGAGGTCATCCGGGCCAGCCAGCGGAGACCACGCAGCTGGTAGTCACGGAGGGTCGCCTGGAGGCCGGCCGGTGCCTCGATCGGCTCGTCGGCGCGGTCCGGGTCGGCGATCCTGGTCCGGAGGTCCTCGAGCCAGGGCGTCGGCTTCACCGCGACCTGGCGGCCGTCGACCTCGGTGGTGCCGGTGAGCGCGGCGCCGAGGGCGTCGATCGCGGTCACCGGTTTGAGGATCCGATCGCGCGCCTTCCGGGCGAGCTCCGGGTCGATCAGCATCCACTGGTCGCGCAGCCGGACCACCGGGCGGTTCGCTTCGGCCAGCTGGTCCAGCTCGTCCTCGGTCAGCGGGTCGTTGCCCAGCGCAACTTGCCAGCGGAACTCGAGGGTCGCGTCCCCGCCGAAGAAGCTGGGCAGATCACTCGGCGGCCCGTCGGACGAGGTGATCGCCGCCCGGGCCGTGAGCGCCCGACCGAGACTGCGCGGCCAATGCAGATCGACCCCGGCTGCCGTCAGCCGTTGCGCGCCACCCGCGAGCAGCTCGGCGACCTCTTCGTCGGACAGCTCGATCCGATCCGGTACGGCGGAGTCGAGCAGGCGGCCCAACGGCGCCCACACCCGCCCGGCCCGCCGGATCGCCAAGGTCGCGTCGATCCGTGCGCGCGGCCCGAAGCCGGGGATGTCCTCGGCCCACACGTCACCCGCGTCCCGGACCAGCGTCGGATCCTGCAGGCTGTGCAGTTGAACGACTGCCCGGAAGGCCATCGACTCGGGCAACTCGATCCGCAACGAGATCCGCACCCCGCTGTCGAGCCCCACCGACACCTCGTCGGCCCACGATCGCAACCGTTCCGCCGGCTGAGGCCGGGCACTGGTGAAGAGGTCGGTCCGGTGAGCTTTCGCCGCCGCGGGCGACCGCGGCATGCCGTCCGCGACGGCGTCGAGGAAACTTCGCAGCAGATCTTCGGCGACCGGCAGCCGTACTTCGGCCTGCCCGGGCAGCGGAAGGGCGCGGGCGGTCGGCGGCATCGCCTCGGCGAGCGCGAGCAGGCGGCTGACATCCGCGGCGTCCAGAGGTCCTACCCGCCAGGCGTCGTGGCCGTCGGGGGAGACGCCGGGCAGGAGCTTGCCTCGGGCCACCAACTGGAGGGCGGCCAGCGACGCGGCGCCCCAGAAGGCGGCCGACGAATGCGCCCCAGGCGTCTGGCGGGCGCGACCCAGCAGCGGGACCGCCTCGCCGACCGGAAGCTCGATCGCGCGGACGGTGATCGGCTCGGAATCGACGACCAGGTCGAGCTGCGACTGTTCACCGACGCCGAGCGGTAGTTCACCGCCGTCCGGATCCCAGAAGCACGCCCGTCCTTCTCTTGGCGGATCAGCCGGCCTGAAGACCACCGCACATCCAGCCAGCTCCTGCTGCCCCGCACCCGCCAACCCCATGCCCTCCTAGCTCGTCACCATGCCGATCACCGCAGCGCGCACCCGTCAGACCGCGACCACCTCCGCGTCGGCGGCGCCGGTGCCCGGCTGGTCGAACTGGGTCCGGTACAGCTCCTCGTAGCGGCCACCCGCTGCGAGCAACTCCGTGTGCGTGCCGCGCTCGACTATCTGTCCGTCCTCGATCACGAGAATCTGGTCGGCCGCCCGGATGGAAGACAGCCGGTGCGCGATGACGACCGCTGTCCGTCCTTCCAGCGCTTCGGTCAGCGCCGCCTGGACCGCGGCCTCGTTCGTGGAGTCCAGCGCGGCGGTCGCCTCGTCGAGGATCACCACCCGCGGCTGCGCCAACAGCAACCGGGCGATCGTCAGCCGCTGCCGCTCACCGCCGGACAATCGGTACCCGCGCTCGCCGACGACCGTGTCGAGCTGGTCGGGCAACGACCTGATCAACTCAGCGAGCCGCGCTCGTGACAGCGCGTCCCACAACTCGTCCTCGGTCGCCTCCGGTCGCGCCAGCAGCAGGTTCTCCCGGATGCTGTCGTGGAACAGGTGGCCGTCCTGGGTGACCATCCCGAGGGTGTCCCGCAACGACTCCGCGGTCACGTCCCGTACGTCGACACCGGCCAGCTTCACCGACCCCGAATCGACGTCGTACAGCCGGGGAATGAGCTGAGCGATCGTCGACTTGCCGGCCCCGGACGAGCCGACCAGTGCGACCATCTGTCCCGACTCGGCGCGGAACGACACGTCGTGCAGGACCTCGACGCCACCGCGGGTGTCGAGTTTCGCGACCTCCTCCAGCGACGCCAGCGAGACCTTGTCGGCTGACGGGTAGGCGAAGTGCACGTGCGAGAACTCGACCGACACCGGCCCGGGCGGAACGACCCCGGCGTCCGACTTGTCCTTGATCAACGGCTCGAGATCGAGCACCTCGAAGACCCGCTCGAAGCTGACCAACGCCGTCATCACCTCGAGTCGCGCACTCGCCAGCGCGGTCAGCGGCGAGTACAGCCGGGTCAGCAGCAGGGCCATCGCGACGACGGCACCCGCGTCGAGCTGGTCGCGCAGCGCGTAGAACCCGCCCAGCCCGTAGACCACGGCCAGGGCCAGCGCGGACACCAGCGTCAGCGAGGTGACGAACACCCACTGCACCATCGCCGTCTTCACCCCGATGTCGCGCACCCGGCGCGCCCGGATCGCGAACTCCAGCGACTCCCGCGTCGGCCGCCCGAACAGCTTCACCAGCGTCGCGCCCGGGGCCGAGAACCGCTCGGTCATCTGCGTGCTCATCGTCGCGTTGTAGTTCGCCGCCTCCCGCTCCAGCGAGGCCAGCCGGTTGCCGATCCGGCGCGCCGGGATGACGAAGATCGGCAGGATCACCAACGCGAGCAGCGTGATCTGCCACGACACCCGCAGCATCACCACGAGCGTGAGCACCAGCATCACCAGGTTGCTGACCACGCCGGAGAGCGTGTCGCTGAAGGCTCGCTGGGCACCGATCACGTCGTTGTTGAGCCGCGACACCAGGGCGCCCGTCCGGGTCCGGGTGAAGAACGCGATCGGCATCCGCTGGATGTGGTCGAACACCGCGGTACGCAGGTCGAGGATCAGCCCCTCACCGATCCGCGCCGACAGCCACCGCGTGAGCAGACCGATCCCGGCCTCGGCGACCGCGATGACGGCGATCAGCAGGGCGAGCTGAAAGACGACCCGGAACGGCTTCCCGCCGACAATCGCGTCCACCACCTGCCCGGCCAGCACCGGTGTGGCCACCGCGAGGACCGCGGCACCCACGCTGAGCACCAGGAACAGGCTCAGCGCGCGCCGATGCGGGCGCGCGAACGACAGGATGCGTTTCAGTGTGGCCCGCGAGAACGGGCGCTGCTCGTCCTGGCGGTGCATGGCGTGGTACATCGACGTCCATGCGGTCATTTCCATACTCACGGCGAGACTCCGGCGGCTCGGTTGTTCAGGAGGAGCCGATGATCCCGCAGACCACCGACAGTTTCCGACCGTAGAACCTCAACCATCCTTGAGGTCAACAAGCATCCTTTATTGGGTACGCTGTACGAAGTAGCCGGACGAGTGTAGCCACTCGGGAAGAATTGCGCACATGAATCAGGAGTACAGCGGCAGCGGCGACCCGGCGAAGAGTCTCGAGCTGCTCTGGCGCAGGCGACCGCAGCCGACCCGCGGCCCGAAGCCGGCACTCACCGTCGAGGGGATCGTCGAGGTGGCGCTGCGGATCGCCGACGCCGAGGGGATCGGCGGGATGTCCATGCGCCGGGTCGCCGAGGAGCTCGGCGTCGGCGCGATGACGCTGTACCGCTACTTCCCTGGCAAGGGCGAGCTCCTCGACGTCATGCTCGACACCGTGTACGGCGAGTTGCCGCGCCGCGAGGTGGACGGGGACTGGCGGGCGAAGCTCGACGAGGTCGCCCGGGAGAATCGCGGGTTGTACCTGCGGCACCCCTGGATGCTGCAGATCGCCGTCAGCCGGCCGCCGCTCGGCCCGAACGTGATGGCCAAGTACGAGTACGAGTTGTCCGCGGTCGAGGGGATCGGCCTGACCGACATCGAGATGGACGCGACGGTCGCCCTGATCAACGGTTACGTGCACGGCGCCGTCCGGACCGCGGTGGAGGCGCGGCAGGTGATCCAGCGGTCGGGGATGACCGACAAGGAATGGTGGCTGGCGCACGTTCCACACCTGGACAAGATCGGTGACGCCCAGAAGTTCCCACTCGCGTCGCGGGTCGGGAGCGCGGTGGGGAATGAGTTCGACGCCCCGTACGACGCCGAGCACGCGTTCGAATACGGTCTGGCGAGGCTTCTGGACGGCGTATCCGCGCTGGTGGCGAAGCGGTCCGGCCCGGAAGGGTGAATCCGGTTGTGAGTGAGTACTCACTCAGTTAGCCTCGACGCGTGACACCACGAGCGACACCACTGCCTCCCGACGAGCGACGCGCCGCCATCGTCAAAGCGGCCCTGCCGTTGCTGGAGGAGTTCGGCGCCGAGGTGAGCACCAAGCAGATCGCGGAGGCGGCCGGGATCGCCGAGGGCACCATCTTCCGTGCCTTCGGCAGCAAGGACGCGCTGATCGACGCTGTGATGGCAACCGCCTTCGACAACACCCACCTGATCACGGCGCTGGAACAGATCGACCGTTCGCTGCCGCTGGAGGAGCGGATGGTTGCCGCGGTCGAGGTCGGCCAGGCCCGGCTGCGCAGCGTCTTCAAGCTCATGTTCGCGCTGGGGCTGCGCCGGCCGCCCGACCTCAAGTCCATGCCGATGGACGAGGCCCGGCGCAAGCGCCAGTCCGACCTGGCCAACGCGGCGTTCGCCGACCTGATCCGGCCGGACGCCGACAAACTGCGCTTCCCGCCCGAAGAGGTGGTCCGCCGGATCGGGCTGATCACCTTCTCCGCCACCCACCCAATGATTTCGGGCGGCGTCGTGCTGTCCGCCGAGGAGATCGTCGACTTCGCGCTCGACGGTCTCCGGCGGCGGGACGACCGGCGACCGGCCGCCCGGGAGATCGCCGAGTTCGCTCTCGACGGTCCCCGCAACCACGACTCTGGGGATGACTGATGCTTCTTCGCATCTTGCGTACGCACTTACGCCCGTACGCGGGAAACCTGTCCCTGGTGGTCGTCCTGCAGTTGATCGGGACGATCGCCTCCCTCTACCTGCCCAGCCTGAACGCCGACATCATCGACAACGGCGTGGCCAAGGGCGACACCGGCTACATCATGGAGACCGGCGGCTGGATGCTCGGCGTCAGCCTGGTCCAGATCATCTGCACGGTGCTGGCCGTGTACTTCGGTGCCAAGACCGCCGCCCTGCTCGGCCGGGACGTGCGCGCCGCCGTCTTCCACCGGGTCGGGGAGTTCTCCGCCCGTGAGGTGAATCAGTTCGGCGCGCCGACGCTGATCTCGCGCAGCACCAACGACGTCACCCAGATCCAGATGCTGGTCGTCACCACCTGCACGATGCTGGTGGCCGCGCCGATCACCATGGTCGGCGGCGTGGTGATGGCGATCCGTGAGGACGTCGGCCTGTCCTGGCTGGTGGCCGTCGCGGTCCCGTTGCTGGCGGCATCGATCGGTCTGATCGCCAGCCGGATGGTTCCGCAGTTCCGCAAGATGCAGGTCAACATCGACGGGGTGAACCGGGTCCTGCGCGAGCAGATCACCGGCATCCGGGTGGTCCGGGCGTTCGTCCGCGAACCGCACGAGGTGGACCGCTTCCGGGCCGCGAACGCCGACCTGACCGACACCGCGATCCGGGCCGGCCGGCTGATGGCGCTGGTGTTCCCGGTGGTGATGCTGATCCTGAACCTGTCCAGCATCGCGGTGCTGTGGTTCGGCGCCTCCCGGGTCGAGAACGGGTCGATGGAGGTCGGCGCGCTCACCGCGTTCCTCAGCTACCTGATCCAGATCCTGTTCTCGGTGATGATGGCGACGTTCGTGATGATCATGGTGCCGCGCGCCTCGGTGTGCGCGGACCGGATCGCCGAGGTGCTCGACACCGAGTCCTCGGTCCGGCCGCCGGTCACCCCGATCCGCACCTTCACCGGCCGCGGTGAGCTGGTCCTCGAGAACGCCTCGTTCCAGTACCCCGGCGCCGCCGAGCCGGTCCTGCGCGACATCAGTTTCGCCGCCGCACCGGGGCAGACGACCGCGATCATCGGCAGCACCGGTGCCGGCAAGACGACTCTGCTGTCGCTGGTGCCGCGGCTGGTCGACGCCACCGCCGGCCGGGTGCTGGTGGACGGAATCGACGTCCGGGAGATCGAGCCGGAGGCGCTGTGGGAGCGCATCGGCCTGGTGCCCCAACGCCCGTACCTGTTCTCCGGGACGGTCGCCAGCAACCTGCGTTACGGCAACCCGCAAGCCACCGATGAGGAGCTTTGGGCCGCCCTGGAGATTGCCCAGGGCAAGGACTTCGTCGAGGCCATGCCGGAGGGGCTGAACGCACCGATCGCGCAGGGCGGCACGAACGTGTCCGGTGGTCAGCGACAGCGGCTCGCGATCGCCCGGGCACTGGTCCGCAAACCCGAGATCTACCTGTTCGACGACTCGTTCTCCGCACTCGACCTGGCCACCGACGCCCGGCTGCGGGCGGCGCTGCGACCGGTGACGGCGGACGCGTGTGTGGTGATCGTCGCCCAGCGCGTGTCCACGATCATCGACGCCGACCAGATCCTGGTCCTCGAGGACGGCGCGATCGTCGGCAAGGGCACCCATGACGAGTTGCTCGAGAGCTGCCCGACGTACGTCGAGATCGTCGAGTCCCAGCGTTCCGCGGAGGAGGCAGCATGACCGAGGAGCAGAAGTCAGCGCCTGCCTCGCCGAACGGACAGGCTCCGGCTGAAGGCGGTGCCCCGGCGACCGTGAAGGCGACCGAGCGGCCGACGACCGGCCGCGCGTTCGGGCCGCCCGGCGGGATTCCGGGGGACAAGTCGATGAACTTCGTCCCGTCCGCGAAACGGCTGCTCCGGCGGCTGCGCCCGCACCGGATTCAGCTGTTCGGCGTCATCCTGCTCGCGGTCGGCAGCGTCACGCTGTCGGTGCTGGGCCCGAAGATCCTCGGCAAGGCGACCGACATCATCTTCGCCGGCGCGATCGGCAAGCGGCTGCCGAGCGGTGTCAGCAAGGAGCAGGTGATCGAGCAGACCCGGGCCGCCGGCAACGACCGCCTCGCCGACCTGCTCCGAGGCATCGACCTGATCCCGGGCGTCGGCATCGACTTCGATGCCTTGCGCAACGTCCTGCTGCTGGTGCTGGGCCTGTACGTCGGCGCGTTCCTGCTTTCCTGGCTGCAGGGGTACATCCTGAACGGCGTCGTCCAGCAGACGGTCTTCGACCTGCGTTCGGAGGTGGAGGACAAGCTCAACCGGCTTCCGCTGAGCTACTTCGACGGCGCGCCGCGCGGCGAGCTGCTGAGCCGGGTGACCAACGACATCGACAACATCTCGACCAGCCTGCAGCAGACGCTGAGCCAGCTGCTCACCTCGCTGCTGACGGTGATCGGCGTGGTCACGATGATGTTCGTGGTCTCGCCGCTGCTGGCCCTGATCGCCCTCGTCACCATCCCGATCTCGATGGTGGTGACGGCCGCGATCGCGAAACGCTCGCAGGCCCGGTTCGTCGCGCAGTGGCGGCACACCGGTGCGCTGAACGGCCAGATCGAGGAGGCGTTCACCGGACACGAGCTGGTGAAGGTCTTCGGCCGGCAGAAGGAGATCGAGGCGAACTTCGCGCAGAAGAACGAGGAGCTGTACCAGGCCGCGTTCGGGGCGCAGTTCATCTCCGGCCTGATCATGCCGCTGATGATGTTCATCGGGAACGTCAACTACGTGGTGATCGCGGTGGTCGGCGGTCTGCGGGTCGCCTCCGGGACGATGTCGCTCGGCGACGTGCAGGCGTTCATCCAGTACTCCCGCCAGTTCACCCAGCCGCTCACCCAGGTGGCGTCGATGGCGAACCTGCTGCAGTCCGGGGTCGCCTCGGCCGAGCGGGTGTTCGAGGTGCTGGACGCCGAGGAGCAGGTGCCGGACGCGGCGGTACCGGCGAAGGTGACCGAGTCCCGCGGCCGGGTCGAGTTCGAGCACGTGTCGTTCTCGTACCACCCGGACAAGCCGCTGATCACCGACCTGAGCCTGGTCGCCGAGCCCGGCCAGACGGTCGCGATCGTCGGGCCGACCGGGGCCGGCAAGACCACGCTGGTGAACCTGATCATGCGGTTCTACGAGCTGAACAGCGGCCGGATCACCCTCGACGGCGTCGACATCACCAAACTGACCCGGCACGACCTGCGGTCGCGGATCGGCATGGTGCTGCAGGACACCTGGCTGTTCGGCGGCACGATCCGGGACAACATCCTGTACGGCAACCTGAACGCGACCGAGGAGGACATGCTCGCCGCGGCCAAGGCGACGTACGTCGACCGGTTCGTGCACAGCCTGCCGGACGGGTACGACACGGTGATCGACGAGGAGGGAAGCAACGTCAGCGCCGGTGAGAAGCAGCTGCTCACCATCGCCCGCGCGTTCCTGGCCGATCCGCAGCTGCTGATCCTGGACGAGGCCACCAGCTCGGTCGACACCCGGACCGAGGTCCTGGTGCAGCGGGCGATGGCTGCCCTCCGCTCGGACCGCACCAGCTTCGTCATCGCGCACCGCCTGTCCACGATCCGCGACGCGGACCTGATCCTGGTGATGGAGAACGGCGCCATCGTCGAGCAGGGCAACCACCAGCAACTGCTCACCGCCAACGGCGCCTACGCCCGCCTCTACAACGCCCAATTCACCGGAGCAGCCATCGACATCGACGACCAACCCACCCTGCCCACCCCCGCCGCCGCCACACCGCGCTGACCCGGAAGGGGACGCCACCCCAGCGTCCCCTTCCACCATGCCTGCGAGACGTCAGAATGCTTTTCAGCTCAGGCGCGGACAAGTGGAGGTGGCATGGGCAGCCGGGACGAAGGAGATCCGACGGCGGACTGGTTGGCGCTCACTGGGTTGAGCGAGTTTGCTGACGAGTTCGCGGACCTGTCGGACTCCCTGACGTCGGGCGGGCCGCCGCCGGAGGTCGGGCCGCCGGTGAGCGTGCGGGCGCCGATGATCATCGACACGGATGCCGGTGGGGATCCGGATGACGCGGTGGCGCTGGTGGTGGCGGCCCGGAGGGTGCCGGAGTTGGCGCTGGTCGTGACCAGTGACGAGTACGGCGGGGAGCGGGCGCGGTTCGTGCGGCATCTGCTGGACGTGGCGGGGCGGCCGGACGTGAAGGTCGTGACCGGATCGGATCTCGGGAACAGCCGGCTGTATGTCGTGGACGGGTTGTTTCCGGATGACGTGCCGAAGCAGCAGGGCGATCTGGTCGAGGCGGTGGCGGACGTCTGTGCGTCGACCGCCGGGCCGGTGCGGTGGGTGGGGATGGGGCCGCTGTCGAATCTGGCGAGGTTGCAGGACGAGCGCCCCGAGCTCGTCGCGAAGCTGCTGGTGACGCAGATGGGTGGCGCGATCAACTACCGGAATCCGTCGCAGGCCGAGCACAACTTCCGGATGGATCCGGACGCCGTGATCCGGTTGCTGCCGGCGCTCGAACTCTGGGGTCCGACGTTCGTGGTGTCCGACGTGACGTTCAACCCCGCGATCGAGATCACCGCCGACTCACCGATCTACCGGAGGTGGGCCGAGCCCGGCGCACCGCCGTGGGCGCCGATCCTCAAGCAGCACTGCGATCGGTGGATGGAGCGGTATCCCGGCACGATGCAGCACGACGGGCTCACCCTGGCCGCCGCAATGCTGTGGCCCGGGATCCGCTTCTCCAGGGAACGCGTCGCCCTGGACCACCTCGGCCGGATGACCCTCGCCGAGGACGGCACCGAGATCAGCATGTCGGTCAGCGTGGACTACGCCGCCTTCATGTCCTGGCTCGATGCCACCCTCAGCTGAGAGCATCCGCGCCCCGTTCTCAGTCCTTCGGGACGACCAAGTGCGGTCGCAGGGCCAGTAGGAGGCCCAGAGTGGCGTAGCCGATGAGCAGGTGGGTGCCGCCGACCCAGCGGGAGGCCTGGTCGCCGAAGACGATCATCGCCGGGAGCGTCACCATCACCCAGCTCTCCGCGACCAGCGGCCACCAGCGCAGCACGCCGCGCCAGCGACCGGCGAACGCGAGCTTCACCGCGATCACCATCATCCCGAGCATCGACAGCGGCCAGCAGATGTCCATCGGTATCAACCACGCCGCGTCCTGGTGCGCGGACGGCAGTACGCCGTGCAACAGCGACCAGGCACTCGCGATGGCGAGGATGACTGCCTCCACCTTCACCAGTGCGACGGATCCCCGGCTGAGCCCGGTCGCCCGGGTCTTGAACTGGATCGCCAGCAGGCAGAACAGGCCGAGCTGGAAGGCGAATCCGGTCAGGTTGCCGATCCGCTCGGGCACCCCTTCGTTCACCGTGCCGAACATGAAGATGCTCGCCGCCCAGGCCAGCGTCCCGGCGGTCAGTCCGAGGCCGAGCCGCCGGATCGTGCGCTCTGGCGGCCCACCGCGGACCTGAAGCGTCGGTGCGACGTCGGTGCGGGCTCTGGCAGGTGTTGTCGTCATTGCGGTTCCTCCCCCTGAGGTGCTTCTCATGGCCACCGAGTCTTCGCCGCCGGCCGACCTGCGAGACAGGGTCCGCGGTCCTTCGAGGTGTCCCGTCGTACGACGGGACAAATGACCCGCGACGGCGGGACACACTCTGGGTGACAATGCATCAGTGGGGGAGGACACCAGGAGGGGACGGGGGCCGGCTGTACTCGGGGCAGCCGCGCTCCTGCTGGTCGTCGCCACCGTGGTCCTCGACATCAGGAACGGTGGCGGCGCCCCGGCAGCGGCCGAGCTGGACGAGGGCTGGTCTGCCGGCGTGTCCGGGCTTGCGCAGGTCGTGCCGGGGCTGCTGCTTCTGCATCGCCTCCCGCGTCATCCGATCGCCTGGATCCTGACCGGCTCCGGCGTGCTGTGGATCGTCGACGGGTTCGCTTCGAGCTGGGCGACGTACGCGGTCTACACGTCGCCGGGGCTGCCGGGCGCGTCGGCGGCGTACTGGTTCTACTCCCGCTTCGGCGCGTTCCTGTTGCTCGGGTTGCCGCTGCTCATCCTGCTGTTCCCGGACGGCAAGCTCGCCACTGCCAGGCTCTGGCGCCGGCTGTCGATCGCCAGCCTGGCGCTGACCGTTCTGCTGCCGCTCCTGCTGATCGTTGCGCCGATGGACGTCATGCAGCGCTACCACAACGCGGCGCTCCCGCCGGAGATCACGCGGCTCTCGCTGGACCCGTTCAGCATCGGCCTTCCGTACGACGTGTGGGAACCGTTGCTCCGCGTTGCGTACACGGCCGTCCTGGTCAGTCTCGTCGTACCGTTCGCCGTCACGGTGCACCGTTACCGAGCGGCGACGCGGGAACGGCGGGCGCAGATCCGCTGGCTGATGTGGGCCGCGCTGGTGGACATGGTCGTGCTGATCGTCCCGTTCGAGAACCCACCGGCCGTGCCGGTCGTCCTGTTCGGCCTCGCCATCGCGCTCACCTCGGCGGCGATCGTCGTCGCGGTCACCAAGCACCGCCTGTACGACGTCGATCGGTTGCTCTCGGCCACCTTCCTGTACGGCGTTCTCGCGGTGCTCGTGGTCGGTGTCGACCTGGCCGTGTTCGCTATCGCCGGTGGCGTCATCGGCGAACGTGACGCGGCACTGGTCGCCATCGCGGTCGTCGCGGTCGTCTACGCGCCGCTGCGGAGCCGGCTGTGGCGCTGGGTGCGCCGGCTCGTCCGCGGCTCCCGCGACGATCCGTACGCCACCATGTCCACGCTCGCCGAGCGACTCGAGTCGGCGGCCGATCCCGACGAGCAACTCCGCGCGGTCGCCCGCACGCTGGCCGAGGCGTTCCGGCTGCCGTACGTGCGGGTGGAGATCGAGCGGTCCAGCGGTCGGCTGGCGATCGTCGAGCACGGCCGGGAGTCCGGTCCCACCCACGCACTCCCTGTGGGTTATCGCGGGGAGTCGGTCGGCCGGCTGGTGTTCTGCCCTGGCGACGGTACGGCGCTGTCGGAGCGGGACCAGCGACTGCTGGGTGACCTGGTGAGGCAGGCAGCCGCGGCGGCCCGGGCGAGCGAGTTGAGCACGGAGTTGCAGCAGGGCCGGAGTCGACTGGTCGCCGCCCGCGAAGAGGAGCGACGCCGGATCCGGCGAGATCTCCACGACAGCCTGGGCCCCAGTCTCGGCGCGGTCGCGCTGCGGATCGAGACCGCCCGGAATCTCGCCAGGTCCGCGCCGGCGGAGGCGGACCGGATGCTCGAACAGGCGACGACCGAGGTGGCTGCGGTGCTGGCTGAGGTCCGCAGGCTGGTTCACGACCTACGGCCGCCGGCGCTCGACGAACTCGGGCTGGTACGGGCGATCGAGCAGCAGGCGGAGCGTTTCCGGCTCGCTGGACTGGCGGTGTCAGTCGACGCGGACGCGCTGGGCCCGTTGCCGGCCGGCGTCGAGGTGGCGGCGTACCGGATCGCCTCCGAGGCGCTCACGAACGTCGCCCGGCACGCCGAGGCCCGCCGGTGTGACATCAGCCTGCGGGTCGACGGGAAGACACTGGAGTTGTCGGTGAGCGACGACGGGATCGGGATCGGCGAGGAGGTGACGGCGGGCGTGGGCATGCTGTCGGTGCGGGAGCGCGCCGCCGAGCTGGGCGGCGTCTGCAGCGTTACCTGCCCGGCGAGCGGGGGCACCGTCGTCCACGTGACGTTGCCGCTGGACGCCGTACCGGAGGTCGTTCATGGCTGAGCCGGTGCGGGTGCTGCTGGCCGACGACCATCCCGTCTACCGCGACGGCCTGGCCGCGCTGCTCGGCTCGCTGGACGGCGTCGAGGTCGTCGGTACGGCGGCCGACGGGGTGGAGGCGGTGGACGGCGCGCGCGAGTTGCAGCCGGATGTCGTCGTGATGGACGTGCAGATGCCGCGGCTGGACGGGATCGAGGCGACCCGTGCGATCACCGGGGAGAGCCCGCACATCGGGGTTGTCGTGCTCACGATGGCCGAGGAGGACCAGACGCTGTTCGCCGCGATGCGCGCCGGGGCCCGCGGCTACCTGCTGAAGGGCGCGAACCAGGCCGAGATCGTCCGGGCGATCACCGCGGTCGCCGAGGGCGAGGCGATCTTCGGCCCGGCGATCGCCCGCCGGGTCGCCGAGTTCTTCTCCGGCGCTCCGGTGGCCGAACCCGGCAGCCCGTTCCCGCAGCTCACCGCGCGGGAGAACGAGATCCTCGCCCTCGTCGCCGCCGGCCGCCCCAACGCCCAGATCGCCGCCGAGCTCTACCTGTCGCCGAAGACCGTCCGCAACAACGTCTCGAACATCTTCGCCAAACTCCACGTCGCCGACCGCGCCGAAGCCATCATCCGGGCCCGCAACGCCGGTCTCGGCCGGTAGGTGTCAGCCCGCCTGCTCGCGGGTGAGGCGGCGTACGGCGAGTTCGGCGAGGAGGGCCGCGGCGTCGGGGAGGATGGAGTCGTCGAAGGTGGCCAAGGGGGAGTGGTTGTCGGCGGCGGCGTCCGGATCCGGGGAGGCGCAGGCGCTGATGTTGAGGTAGACGCCGGGGACCTCGTTGAGGACGTAGGACATGTCCTCGGCACCACACCTCGGGTTCGGGCGTTCGCGGAAGCGATCTGGGCCGAAGAGGTCGACGATGGTCTGCCGGGCGAACAGGTACTCCTCCGCGTTGTTGACCGTGACCGGGTAGCCGAGGTGGTAGTTCACCTCGACGGTCAGCCCGTGCGCGGCGGCCATCGACTCGACCAGCCGCGTCGCCGCCTGCTGCACCTTGGTGCGGGTCTCCTCGGAGAACGTCCGTACGGTCGCGTCGAAGTGCACGTCGTCCGGGATGATGTTCTCCTTCGTCCCGCCGGCGATCCGCCCGACGGTGAGGACAACCGGGTCGAATACGTCGAACTGCCGGGTGATCATCGTCTGCAGCGCGGTCACCATCTCACAGGCCACCGGGATCGGGTCCTTGCCGCGGTACGGAGTCGCCCCGTGCGTACCTTCGCCCACGACGCGCACCCGCAACTGGTCCGCCGCGGCCATGAACGGGCCGGGCCTGCTGCTCCACATCCCCAACGGCTGGCCGGCGGACCCGACGTGCAGGCCGTACGCCGCCTCGGCCCGGCGACCGGCGGCGTCGAGCACGCCCTCCCGGATCATGATCGGCGCGCCGCCACTGGTCTCCTCGCCGGGCTGGAACATGAACACCACGTCACCGGCCAGCTCGGCCCGCATCGCCGACAGGATCTTCGCCGCACCGACAAGTCCGGCGACGTGCAGATCGTGGCCGCAGGCATGCATCATCCCCGGATGCTGGGAGACGTACGGGACGTCGACCCGCTCGGTGACCGGGAGAGCATCCATGTCTCCGCGCAGCAGCACGACCGGGCCGGGTCCGCGTCCGCCCCGCAGTACCGCGGTCACCGAGGACAGCTCCTTGCCGAGGGTGATCTCCAGCGGCAAACCCTCCAGGGCGCCGAGAACCAGCTGCTGTGTCTTCGGAAGGGCGAGGTCGTACTCGGGGACCTGGTGGAGGGCGCGGCGCAGGGCGACGATCTCGTCCCGGAACCCCTCGGCCAGCTCGACGGTCCGGCTCATGCCTTCGGGCCCAGGTTCAGCGCGGCCATCACGCGCTGGGCGCTGCCGCCAAGCTCGAGGAGCTCGACCAGGTCGAGCCAGCGCTCGGGGTCCTTCACCTCGCGCGGGATGGTCGCGTCGAACTGACCGACCGGGGCGTCCTTGGCCACCGCGACCACCTTCGGGGCCACGTCGAGATAGTCGCTCGCGTCCAGGATCTTGCGCTTCACCGCCGGGGACATCGGCGAGCTCGGGTCGGCCGCCGCCTTCCGGATACCGTCCAGGTCGCCGTACGCCGCGACGAGCGAAGCGGCCGTCTTCTCGCCGACGCCCTTCACGCCCGGCAGGCCGTCGGAGGCGTCACCGCGCAGGGTGGCGAAATCGGCGTACCGGTTGGCGGGGATCTCGTACTTCGCGAGCAGCGCCTTCTCGTCGTACACGTCGGCCCGGCCGACGCCGCGGGCGGCGGTGTAGACGACGCGGATGCCGCGGCTGTCGTCGATCAGCTGGAACAGGTCACGGTCACCGGTGACCACGTCCACCGGCATCGTCGCCCGGTACGCCAGGGTGCCGATCACGTCGTCCGCCTCGTGGTCCGGCGCGCCGACGACCGCGATGCCGAGGGCCTCCAGGCAGGCGCGGATATACGGCACCTGGACCTCCAGCCGGTCCGGCACGTCCTCGACCTGCTCACCCTTCGGGGTGACGAACTCGACCCGCTGCGCCTTGTACGACGGGATCAGCGCGACCCGCCAGGACGGCCGCCAGTTGTCGTCCCAGCAGGCGACCAGATGGGTCGGCCGGTGGTTCTCGGCCAGCCGGGCGATGAAGTCGAGCAGGCCGCGGATCGCGTTGGTCGGCGTACCGTCGGCGGCCTTCATCGTGTCCGGCACGCCGAAGAACGCGCGGAAGTACAGCGACGCGGTATCGAGCAGCATCAGCCGCTGCGCAGTCTCACCCATGGGGTGATGCTTTCATGCCGGGCGGTCGCGGCAGTAGGGTCTCCAGGGTGGAGGACCTGGACCGCAAGATCGTTGGGCTGCTGGCGAGCGACGGCCGGATGAGTTTCACCGACCTGGGCAAGGCGACCGGCCTGTCCACGTCGGCGGTGCATCAACGGGTCAAGCGGCTGGAGCAGCGCGGCGTCATCAAGGGATACGCGGCAACGGTCGACCACACGCAACTCGACCTGCCGCTGACCGCGCTGATCGCGATCCGGCCGATCGACCCGTCCCAGCCGGACGACTCGCCCGAACGGCTCCGCGACGTCCGCGAGATCGAGTCCTGCTACTCGGTCGCCGGCGACTCGAGCTACATCCTGGTCGTCCGCGTCGCCTCCCCGGCGGCTCTGGAGAACCTCCTGGCCGTCATCCGCGCCCGCGCCAACGTCTCCACGACAACCACCATCGTCCTCAGCACCCCCTACGAACGCCGCCCCCCGGCGCTGTGAAGCAGGCCCTACTGCTCGACCTGTTCAGCACGCTCGTGCCCGGCGGTGAGGCCGAACGCGCCGTGGTCAACCTGGCGATGGCCGACGTGCTCGGAGTCGACTCTGCGGCGTTCACCCGTGAGTTCGCCGCCACGAGGTACGGGCGCTTCACCGGTGTGTTCGGCGACCTGCCCAACACACTCCGCGTGATCGCCCGCCGCACCGGCGCCGACCCGACGGACGAACAGGTGCACGAGGCAACAATCCTGCGTCGGACCCTGACCCGTCGACTGCTCAACGCCTGCCCACCCGGCACCCTGAGCGCACTGGCCGAACTCCGCTCGGCTGGCTGGCGCATCGGCCTGGTCAGCAACATCACCGCCGAGACGCAACTCCAGTGGCACCAGAGCCCGCTCCCGCCGTACTTCGACACCACCGCGTTCTCGGCCGAGGTGGGAGCCGCCAAGCCGGAACCGGAGATCTACCTGACCGCCTGCAACGGCCTCGGTGTGGCGCCGACCGCCTGCGTCTACGTCGGCGACGGGAACGACAACGAACTCCCGGCCGCGGCCGCGCTCGGGATGCACGCCATCCGTACCACCGAACACTCCGACAGCGACCCGGCTTGGCGTGGACCGACGGTGGCGTCGTTCACCGAGTTGCCCGGGCTGATCGGTGCACCGTACTGACCGTTGGTCAGACGACCTCGAGGGGCGCGTGTGGGCCGTCCGGTTGCTCGATCAGGATTGCGTCGTCGGGGTGAATCACGCCGCCGGTGAGGACGACCGACATGACGCCGGTCTTGCGTACGACGGTGCCGTCCGGCTCGGTGTGGATGACCTGCTTCAGCAGCCCCGGCCGGAACTTGTTGATCTGCTGACACGGGCTGCGGAGACCGGTGAGTTCCAGGACGGCCTCGGAGCCGATCCGCAGCCTGGTGCCTCGGGGGAGTCCGAGCAGGTCGACGCCCCGGGTGGTGATGTTCTCCCCGAGTTCGCCGGGCTCGACGTCGTACCCGAGCTCCCGGAGCTCGTCGTGCAACTCGGCCTGGATGAGGTGGACCTGCCGGAGGTTCGGCCGGGCCGGGTGGAGCCGCTTGGGGTGCAGATGCTGGACCGTCGCACCGGCGTGGGCGTCACCCTCGACCCCGTGGCCCGCGACCACCCGGATCGATTCCACCGCCGGCTTGCTGAACCGATGCCGGGAATCCCGGCTGACCCCCACCACAGAAGCGCTCACACGCCCAAGTAGAACACCTTCGGTGCCACCCCTGCATCGGTGGCACCGAAGGTGGGATCGGTCAGTTGATCTGCAGCAGCTTCTGGGACTCGGCGGCCTCGCGGGAGGCGGCGGCGCGCTTCTCCGCCTCGGCCAGTGAGGTGCCGGCGTGCTGCTTCCACCACTCCTGGCCCTCGGCCGGCAGGGTGTCGATCGGGTCGTAGTACTCGTAGGTCCGGTTCAGAGCCTCCGGGTCCTGCTGCTCGATGCCGGTCCGGTAGTTCTTCTTCCAGTACGAGATGCCGCGCACCTCGTCGTACTCCGACACCTGGTGCACCCAGCGCTTGCCGACGTACGGGACGTCGCAGACGATGCGCGGCGTCGCGAAGCCGGGGAGGTAGCCGAGGATCCCGTGCTGCAGGTGTTGCGCGTCGCGCACCGAGACCCGCCAGTGCTCGGAGAACGGGATCATGTCGCACATGTAGAAGTAGTACGGCGTGATGGTCGCGCCGTCGAGCAGCGCGAAGCACAGGTCGAGGAGCTGAGGCACGGAGTCGTTGACGCCGCGCATCAGCACGCCCTGGTTGCGGACGTCGCGCAGACCGGCCTCGAACATCGCCTTGGTCGCCTCGGCGACCAGCGGCGTCACCGACTGGGCCGCGTTCACATGCGTGTGCATCGCGAGCATCACGCCGCGGCTGCGCGCCACGGTCGCGACCCGCTCGACACCGGCCCGTACGTCGTCCGACAGCCAGTGCTGCGGCATGCCCATCAGCGCCTTGGTGGCCAGCCGGATGTCGCGGATGTTCTCGATCTCCAGCAGGTGGGTGAGGAACGCCTCCAGCCGCGGCCACGGCATGTTCGCCACGTCGCCACCCGACACGACGACGTCCCTGACTCCCGGCGTACGGCGCAGGTAGTCGAGCATGTCGTCGAGCCGGGTCTGCGGCTTCGCGACGAACTTCAGCTTGTCGATCACCGGCGTGGAATTGCCGACCAGGTCCATCCGGGTGCAGTGCCCGCAGTACTGCGGACAGGTCGGCAGAACCTCCGCCAGCACCTTCGTCGGGTAGCGGTGGGTCAACCCCTCCGTGGCCCACATCTCGTGCTCGTGCAGCGAGTCCCGAGTCGCGTGCGGGTGCGACGGCCAGTCGGTCCGCCGGTCGCTGAAGACCGGCAGCATGTAGCGGCGGACCGGGTCCGCGTAAAAGGCCTCGGTGAACGTTCCCGCGTAGTCGTCCGTGGGGACGATCGTGTTCAGCATCTGCGGCGGCAGCAGCATCGACATCGTCGCCCGCTCCGCCTGGTCCCGGGTGAGGTCCTCGTAGAACCGCTCCTCGAGCAGGTCGCCCATCACGTCGCGCAACTGCTTGACGTTCTTCACGCAGTGCGCGCGCTGCCACTGCGCCGACCGCCACTCCTCGGCCGTGACGTCCTTCCAGCCGGGGATGCGGGTCCAGTCCGGCTCCACCAGCTCGGCCCGCCGGTACGCGTACGGCTGGCCGGCGAGATCACGCGGCTCCGGTACGGCGAGGTCGGGGCTGATCAGGTCGGTCACGAAGGCCTCCGGGGCTTCAGGGGCGATGCGGTCATATGTGAGGATAGCGATAGAACGTCCCGTAGATCCACCGATGTGCCGGAAGAATTCCCGTCGACCCGCAGTTTCAGTAGTCTTTTGCCTGACTCAGAAGGAGGCCTCGTGTCGTCTAGCCCGGTTGGACTGCACCGCGTGATCGCGCCGTCCGGCGTCTTGCCGCAGGCGGCGGAGAAACTCGATGCGCGTCCCGAGATCTGGCCGGACGAGGTCCGCATCGCGGTCGAGCGGCTGAACCTGGACGCCGCGTCGTACCGCCAGCTGGCCGAGGCGCACGGCGGCGACGGTACGGCGATCCGCCGGGCGGTGCTCGACATCGTCGAGTCCCGCGGCAAGATGCAGAACCCGGTCACCGGCTCCGGCGGCATGCTCGTCGGCGTGGTCGACGAGGTCGGCCCGGAGTCGCCGCTCGGTGTCGCACCCGGCGACCGGGTGGCGACGCTGGTCTCACTGACCCTCACGCCGCTGCGGATCACCGACGGGCTCGCCGACTGGGACGGCCGGAGCGAGCAGGTGCCGGCGCGGGGTCACGCGATCCTGTTCGCCCGCTCCATCGTGGCCAAGCTGCCCGACGACCTGAAGCCGGAGCTGTCGCTGGCGGTCATGGACGTGTGCGGGGCGCCGGCGTTGACCGCTCGCGTGGTGCGCCAGTATGTCGACAAAGGCACAAAACCTGTCGTGTCAGTTATTGGCGGCGCAGGTAAGAGCGGGTCCCTGTCGTTGGCCGCCGCCCGGGACGCCGGTGCGGCCCGGACCATCGGCATCGTGCCGGTGCGGCACGAATCGGAGCGGCTCACGGCTGCCGGTCTGGCCGACACGGTCGCGCTGGCCGACGCCCGCGACCCGGTGGCTCTCGCCGAGGCGGTCGAGAAGGCCGGGGGACCGGCGGACATCACAGTGGTGTGCGTCGACGTACCGGGGTGCGAGCACGGCGCCGTCCTCGCGACCGCTGCCGGTGGCACGGTGATCTTCTTCTCGATGGCGACCTCGTTCTCAGCTGCCGCACTCGGTGCCGAGGGGCTCGCCGCGGACGTGACCATGCTCGTCGGCAACGGGTACGTGCCGGGCCATGCGGAGTACGCGATGGACCTGTTGCGCAACGAGCCGGGTGTCCGCGGACTGTTCGAGAGCAGGCTGGCGGAGGATTGAGCCGTGCGCACACTTCTGACGAACGGTTCCGTCTATTCTCCCGCCGACCCTCACGCGACCGCGATCGCGTTCGACGACGGCGTGGTCACCTGGCTCGGTGACGACACCGGCGCCTCGTCGTACGCCGACGGCGCGGACGAGGTGATCGACCTCGACGGCAAGCTGGTCACGCCGGCCTTCGTCGACGCCCACGTCCACACCGCCCAGACCGGCGCGTTGCTCACCGGCCTCGACCTCGCCGGTACGACGTCGCTCACCGAGGCGCTCGACAAGCTCGCGGCGTTCGCGGCCAAGCTGCCGGCCGACGCGGTGATCGACGGCGCCGGCTGGGACGAGACGAAGTGGCCGGAGGGCCGCCCGCCGACCGCCGAGGAGCTGGATCTAGCCGCCGGCGGACGCCGCGTCTATCTCTCCCGCGTCGACGGCCACTCCGGAGTGATCTCCTCCGCCCTGGTCCCGGTCGCGACAGGAGATGGGTACGACGCGAGTGGCCGGGTGGAGCGCGACGCGCACCACGCCGTACGCGATGCGCTGAGCGAGCTGATCGGACCGAACCAGCGACGCAAGGACGTCGAGGCTGCACTGCGGGCGATGGCGTCGAAGGGGATCGGGGCTTTCCACGAGATGGCCGCGCCGCACATCGGGCCGCTCTGGGAGCTGCCGATCGTGCGGGAGGTCGCCGACCAGCTTGGTCTGTCGGCGACGCTCTACTGGGGTGAGCCCGGCGTCTTCGAGCACATCGGCACGTTCGGCCTTGCCGGGCTGGCCGGCGACCTCAACGCCGACGGCGCTCTCGGCTCGCGTACGGCGGCGCTGCGGGAGGCGTACGCCGATCGTGCCGATCACCGGGGTCATGCGTACCTGACTCCTGAACAGATCGCCGAGCATGTCGTCGCGTGTACCGAGCGGAACGTGCAGGCGGGCTTCCACTGCATCGGCGACCAGGCGCTGGACAACATCGCGCGCGGGTTCGAGCTCGCCGCCGAGAAGGTCGGCGTCCAGGCCCTCGTTGCCGCCCGGCACCGGCTGGAGCACGTCGAGATGCCGAGTGAGGACGCGATCGCGACGCTGACCCGCTGTGGTGTGGTCGCCAGCGTCCAGCCGATGTTCGACGCACTCTGGGGTGGCCCCGACGGCATGTACGCCGAGCGCGTCGGCGATCGCTGGCAGGGCATGAACCCGTTCGGTTCGCTGGCCCGTGCGGGCGTCGTACTGGCGTTCGGTTCGGACTCGCCGGTGACCGAGCTCGGCGGCTGGGAGGCCGTGCGGGCGGCCGCGTTCCATCACGAGAAGGCCGAGCGGATCACCGTGCGGGCCGCGTTCCAGGCGCACACGCGGGGTGGCTGGCGCGCGGCCGGGATCGACGACGCCGGCGTTCTGGCTCCCGGTACGGCGGCGACGTACGCGGTCTGGCAGAGCGATGCCGACCTGGTCGTCCAGACCCCGGACGAGCGCGTCGCGGCGTGGTCGACGGATCCGCGGGCCGGGGTGCCGGTGCTGCCCGACCTGAGTGAGGGCGCGCCGGTGCCCACCTGTCAGCGGACCGTCGTCGGAGGCCGCGTGATCCATGAAGTCGAAGGATGGTCCCAGTGACGCGTGCGGTGAAGAAGCTCGACCTGGATCCGGTCACCGTCCGGAAGGCACGGAGCCTGGCTCGTAAGGCGGGGCGGCCGATCGTCAACCTGGCCCGGCAGCACACGACAGTGTCGGTCGAGCGGGCGGTACTGCGGTTGGCCGGGCTGACCGGCGCCGACAGCGACGGCATTCCGTGGGTCAACCGGCTCGCGGACACGGTCCGCGCCGACGTCGGGCTGGAACACGGTCTCGCGCTGCCGGTGTGGGACGCATTGGTGCGCGGTGAGGCCGAGGACCTGAGTGTGCTCGCGCAGAAGGCCGCGTCCGGGTCGGTGACGTTCCGGCTGCCCGAAGGACGCGACGCCGTACGGGCGCGATCCACGGCGCGGAAGGCCGCGGCGGCCGGGCTGCGGCGGATCGACGCGCGGCGGCGGGAGCGGGACCGGCTGATCAAGCGGCACGGTGACCCGGAGCAGCGGCCGTGGATCTACCTGATCGTTGCCACCGGCGACATCTACGAGGACATCCCGCAGGCGCAGGCGGCGGCGCGGGAGGGCGCGGACATCATCGCGGTGATCCGGTCGACCGGGCAGTCGCTGCTCGACTACGTGCCTGAGGGCGCGACCCGGGAAGGGTTCGCGGGAACGTACGCGACGCAGGAGAACTTCCGGCTGATGCGGGCCGCGCTGGACGAGTCGTCGAAGGAACTCGGCCGCTACGTCCGGCTGACGAACTACGCGTCCGGGCTGTGTATGCCGGAGATCGCGACCCTGGCCGGGCTGGAACGGCTCGACATGATGCTGAACGACTCGATGTACGGGATCCTGTTCCGCGACATCAACCCGATCCGCACCTTCGTCGACCAGCGGTTCAGCCGGCAGATCCACGCCCGCGCCGGGATCATCATCAACACCGGCGAGGACAACTACCTGACCACCGCGGACGCGGTCGAGGCCGCGCACACCGTGACGGTGTCGCAACTGCTGAACGAGTACTTCGCGAAGGAAGCGGGCCTGGCGGACTGGCAGCTCGGCCTCGGGCACGCGTTCGAGATCAACCCGGACCTGCCGGACTCGTTCCGGCTCGAGCTCGCGCACGCGCTGCTGGCCCGGCAGCTGTTCCCGGACGCGCCGCTGAAGTGGATGCCGCCGACCCGGCATATGACCGGCGACGTGTTCCGCGGCTACCTTCTCGACGGGTTCTTCAACCTGGCCGGCGCCCTGACCGGGCAGGGCATCCTGCTCGTCGGGATGATGACCGAGGCCGTCGTCACGCCGTGGATCTCCGACCGCGACCTGGCGCTGCAGAACGTCCGATACGTGTTGGGTGCCGCAGGCAACCTTCACGAGGACTTCCGGCCGGCGCCGGACGGGTTCATCGCCCAGCGGGCCCGGCAGGTGCTGGCCGAATCGGTCGAGCTGCTGGAGGAGATCGTCGACGACGGCCTGCTGAACGCCATCGGCGACGGCACCTTCGGGTTGATGAAGCGCCCGCAGGACGCCGGCCGCGGCCTCGACGGCGTCGGGAAGCGCTCGGACGCGTACTACAACCCCGCCATCGAGCTGCTGGAGGAGGACCGGTGAGCATCATCCGGCCGTACGGCGACACCACCGGCGACGGCATGGTGCAGATGTCGTTCACGTTGCCGATCCCGCACGACAAGCGGGCCGAGGGCGCCGCCGTCCAACTGGCGAACAAGATGGGCATGGACCCGGCGCTGGTCGTGCACGCCAAGGCGATGGGACCGGACTTCACCTTCTTCGTGGTCTACGGACCGGTGAACCACCTGGTCGACACCGGCAAGGTCGAGGTGGTCGAGCGCGACTACCCGCTGCTGTCGCCGAAGGAGGTCAATCTCGCGATCCGCAAGCACCTGCGCCGCCGGCTCACCGTGGTCGGCGCCTGCATCGGCACCGACGCGCACACCGTCGGCATCGACGCGATCATGAACATCAAGGGGTTCGCGGGGGAGAAGGGCCTGGAGTACTACCGGGAGCTCAAGGTGGTGAACCTCGGCGCACAGGTCGCCGTACCGGAGCTGGTCCGGCGGGCCAAGGCGGAGAAGGCGGACGCGATCCTGGTGTCGCAGGTGGTCACCCAGCGGGAGGCGCACGTGCTGAACACCAAGGAGATGTCGGCCGCGTTCCGGGAGGCGTACTCCGAGGACACCCGGCCGGTGCTGGTTGCCGGCGGCCCCCGTTTCACCGAGCAGATGGCCGGCGAACTCGGTGTGGACCGGGTGTTCGGCCGCGGCACCACCCCCGGCGAGGTGGCCAGCTACCTCGTCGACGCACTCGTGACCCGGCGTACGACCTCGCACAGAAAGACCGCGTGAACAAGGTGTCAAAGGCAACTGTCGGGCTCACCGTCACCCATCGGCGCTACGTGCCGTACAGCCACGCGCACTACGCCGGGAACCTGGTCGACGGCGCGTACGTCCTCGGCCTGTTCGGCGACGTCGCCACCGAGGTGTGCATCCAGTCCGACGGCGACGAGGGACTGTTCGCGTCGTACTCCGACGTGCAGTTCCTGCAGCCGTTGCGGGCCGGCGACGTCGTCGAGGTGACGGCGACCATCACCAGGGTCGGGAACCGCAGCCGCGAGCTCGAGTTCAGCGCGTCCGTGGTCTGCCGCGGCCGGCCGGACAAGTCCGAGTCGGCGGCCGAGGTGCTGGCCGAGCCGCTCGTGATCACCCGCGCCACCGGGACGGTCGTCGTACCGGTTGCGTGACGATTAGTTGCCCTCGGTAACGAACACGTGGAGTGCCGAGACGGCTCTGTAACGTGACACCGGTGAGGGATGTTCGTTTTTCCAGGTAGGACAGGCGAAAGTGTTACAACGGCCTCAAGGAGCCGGTGGAGAGGTTGACACCACCGCCGTCAGCGAGCATCGTTTTGGGAGTCGTCACATCCCGTTTTGTCAACGGTCACACGAAGTTCGGCCACCGGATGATCCCGCGACGCTGACCAGGCCAGTGCCAGGCCTGAGTCGACGGGGGCTGAGATCGCCGGTGGTTAGCCCCCCGCGGGGCAGAGGTGGAAGAGGCTCGGCGGCCAGTAGACAACAGCCGGACGGTTCGCAGCCAGCGGATCGACGGTTGGTCCGAAGGAGCGCCGAGCCTCTTTCCTCTTTTCCGGCCCTTTGCCTTTCCCGGCCCCTTGCCGAGGGGATCTCACGTCCGCGCGTCCTGGCCGGCCCCGCTCCCTGTCCCCGATCGGTCCCGAATTGCTACTGACCGGATACATTTGCTTGTCCGGGACGTTGTACGGTCGTGCGACCGGCGTGCGCCGGGACAGTGAGGACAAGGGGTACCGCGTGGACCGGTTGAAGGCTCTGGGACGGGTCCTGCCGAGGGTCGCCGTGGCAGTCGCCGCCGGCGCCATGCTCGGACTCGCCTTCGAACCGCACGACCACCCGTGGCTGACCCTCCTCGCCGTACCCCTCTTCCTGGGCGCGCTGACCGGCGCCTCGGCCAAGGGCGGCTTCCTGATCGGCGCCGGCTTCGGCATCACCTACTACCTCGTCCTGGTGCCGTGGCTCAGCGTCATCGGCGGCGACGCGGCGATCGCGCTGGCGATCCTCGAGGGACTGTTCTACGCGGTCTTCGGGGCGTTCGCGCCCCAGGTCCTGAAGCTGAAGTGGTGGCCGCTGTGGATCTCGTGTCTGTGGGTGGCCACCGAGTTCGCGACCGCGTCGATCCCGTTCGGCGGGTTCCCGTGGGGCCGGCTGGCGTGGGCCTTCGCCGACTCGCCGCTGGGCAAGCTGGCGTCGCTGGTCGGCATCCCCGGCCTGAGCTTCGCCGTCGCCCTGCTCGGCGTCCTCGTGTACGCCGTACTGCGGCCGAAGACCGCGCTCAGGCTCCGGGCCGTCGCGCTGGTGGCCGGCGTCGCGGTCGTCGGCGGCAGCGCGCTGATCCCCCTGTCCACCGAGGGCAACGGCAAGGTCGTCAACGCCGCGATGGTGCAGGGCAACGTGCCCGGCAAGGGCCTGGAGTTCCTCGGCCGCGCCCGGACCGTCACGCGCAACCACCTGAACGCGACGCTCGACCTGCAGAGGCGGGTCCAGGAGGGTTCGGAGCACAAGCCGGACATCGTGATCTGGCCCGAGAACTCGACCGACATCGACCCGTTCAAGGACACCGAGACGCGGGCCGACATCGAGCAAGCCGTCGAGGCCGTCAACGTCCCGATCCTGGTCGGCGCCGTACTGGAAGGACCCGGCCCGAACGAGCGGCAGACCACCGGCGTGGTGTGGGACCGGAACGGGCCGGGTCAGATCTACGCGAAGCGGCACCCGGTGCCGTTCGGTGAGTACATCCCGTTCCGCGAGCAGTTGCTGCCCTACATCAAGCGGCTGGAGATGGTCGGCCGGCAGACGGCGCCCGGCACGGTGCCCGGCGTGATGCCGATCGCGGGCGTGACGTACGGCGACGTGATCTGCTTCGAGGTCGCGTACGACGACGTGGTCGCGGACGTGATGAAGGGCGGCGCCCAGGTCCTCGTCGTCCAGACGAACAACGCGACGTACGGCGGCACCGGCCAGCCCGAGCAGCAGTTCGCGATCACCCGGATGCGCGCGATCGAGACCGGCCGGACCGTGCTGGTCGCGTCCACCAGCGGGATCTCCGGCGTCATCCGGCCCGACGGCACCGTCGAGCACAAGTCGGCACAGTTCGTGCCCGACGTGTACGTCGCGTCGGTCCCGGTCCGCGACGCGCACACGCTGGCCACGAGGCTCGGCGGCTGGCCGCAGTGGATCTTGACCGGCCTGGGGATCCTGGGAGTGGTCCTGGCGTTCGTGGCTCGCCGCAGGCGGCCCGCCGACGGTCCGCAGACGCCGCCGGCGGCCACTCGCAGCCGCGAGAAGGTCCCGGCCTGACCGCTCGGGCCGGCGCGCAACACTGGAGGGGATCAGGCTGGCCGTGGCACGTCAGCTCCCGGGCTTGGTGAGGAAGGGGTAGGACATGCCGTGGTTGGTGGCGCTGGCGCTGCTGGTGGTGCCGATCCTGGAGATCTACGTGATCATCCAGATCGGCCAGGTGATCGGCGGCTGGCCGACGGTCGGGCTCTTGCTGGTGGAGAGCGCGCTGGGCGCGTGGCTGATCAAGCGTGAGGGGCGGCGGGCCTGGAACGCGCTGCAGAAGGCCCTGCAGACCGGGAAGATGCCCGGTCGGGAGTTGGCCGACGGCGCCCTCGTTCTGATCGGCGGCACGTTGCTGCTCACCCCCGGCTTCGTCACGGACGTCTTCGGCTTCTTCTTCGTCCTGCCGTTCACCCGGCCGCTGGCCCGGCGTGGCTTGTCGGCGTTCCTCGGCCGCCGGCTGACGACTCAGCTCGGCGGCGCGAGCTTCCCCGGCTTCGTCCCGGGTGCCGGTACCACCGGCCCAGGACCCGGTCCGACGCGACCAGGCGCTTCGGACGACGTGATCCAGGGCGAGGTCATCGACCCAGACAAGAAGTAGTCCGTCTGTCCCCCGCGTGCTAAGCCGCCGCTTCCTTCGTCGCTTCGCTCCTCAGCGCGCCCGCTACGCCCGCTCCCACCCGCCCCCGGCTTATCGCCGGTGCATTCCTTGCCGGCTGCCGCCGGCGTTAGCGGGCTTATCGCCCGCAGGCGACTACAGGCGGTCTGTGGTGGGTGGAAGGACTGTTGTGACCTCGTGGAGTAAGAGGTCGACCTGCGATCGAGCGGGCTTATCGCCCGCAGGGGACTACAGGTGATCTGTGGTGGGTGCAAGGCCTGTGACCTCGTGGAGTAGGAGACATCGACCTGCGATTGATCTGATCCGACCCGCTGGAACCGGAGTCCGGCGCCTGGCTGGCCCAGCCGAACGCTTGCCCTGGACCCGTGGCTCACCTTGACTCCAGGTCTCACGGCTACCATCACCCGCGTCTTCGGCGGGACGGGCGCCGGCCGGGTCGTCGAGCGCGAGCGACAGCGAGCAACCGCGGGCGGCCGCCCGCAGGCTGGCGGTGATAGCCGGCAAGGGATGCACCGGCGATAAGCCGGGGGGTGGGAGCGGGCGTAAGGGACGCGCTGAGGGCGGAGCACGAAGGAAGCGGCCACGTAGCACGCGTGGGCGGGCAGAGCGGGCGCGGTGGGGAGCGGAGCACGAAGGAAGCGGCTGCGTAGCACGCGTGGACGGTCCGCTAGCCGGCGAACGGGCCGCCGAAGGCCAGTTTGGTGAAGCGTTCGGCGATCCGCTGGTGGGTGGGCCCGTCGGGGTGGAGGTCGTCCGGCAGCGGGAAGTCGGCGTGGTCGTCCACGCCGTACAGTTCGCGGCCGTCGAGGTAGTGCAGGTTCGGGTCGTCGGCGGCGCGTTGGGCGACGATACGGGCGAGTTCGTCCCGGATGACGTTGAGGGTCAGTTTCCCGGCCGGTACGTCGGCCGGGTCGCCGGTCGCCGCGAATCGCAGCTCGCCTCGGCTCAGGGCGTCCAGGTCCCACATGGTCGGGCCCGGGGTGTCCTCGTGCATCGGGCAGAGGATGGGGGAGACGACCAGGAGCGGCGTGGCCGGGTGGCCCTCGCGGATGGTGTCGAGGAAGCCGTGCACCGCGGGCCCGAAGGCGCGCCGGCGCATCACGTCCGCGTTCACCACGTTGATCCCGAGTTTCACGCTGATCAGGTCCGCGGGCGTGTCCCGTAGGGTGCGCGCGATGAACGGCTGGAGCAGCGCGCTGCCGCCGAAGCCGAGGTTGATCAGCTCGACCCCGGCCAGTGCGGCGGCGTGGGCCACCCAGGTACCGGTCGGGCCGGTCGCGTTCGATCCGTGGCTGATCGAGCTGCCGTGGTGCAACCAGACCCGCCGATCCGTGGCCTCGGCCGGCTCCACCGGCGCATCGGTGCGCAGGGCAACGAGTTCGGTGGTCTCGATGTGCGGCAGCCAGATCTCCACCGTCTTCGGCTCGGTGGCCAACCCGCCGACCCGGACCGTGCCGATCGCACCGGTCTCCTGCACGGTGGCGCCGGTGGTCAGGTCGACGGTCAGCACGTTGCCGCCCGGCACCGTCGCCTGCGCGACGAGGCGCCCGTCGACGAGCACGTCGTACAGGCCGTCCGGGGTTGGCGGCGCGCCGGTGTACCTCCGCTTCGTCGGCCGGGTGTCCAGCTCGATGGCCGTGGCCCGGGTTGTGAACACGACCCGCACGCCCGACGGTTGCGGCTCCACCATCTCCAGTTGCGGGTCGTCGTACTGCCGCCGCGCCCAGGCCGGCAGCCGGTGCGGCAGGACGCCGACCTCGGTCTCCTCCAGGTCGAGAGCTCCCCGCAACAGGTCGGCCGTGATCGGCGTGGTGATCCAGTTGTGCATGGACAGCAGTCTTCAGGACACCGGACGCGCGCCCTGCCAGGGGGCACACCCGGTGATTCGCCACGCACCGTGATCGGTGAACGCTCGATGACAGCGAGTCACAACGGGCTGTCAGGTGCGAACATATCGCTCGGGCATGCCAAAATGGGAATGATCCGGGCCGGCCGACCGTTGGCACGGATGACGATCTCGGAGGTTTGACATGTCTAATCGCGTACTGCGTGGTTCGGGGCTGGGTGGGGTCAGCTTCGAGGATGATCGTGGTGTCGAGTTCGCGCCGCGCCAGATGATCACGTACGACTGCCCCCGCGGCCACGTGGTCGAGGTCACCATGGCGCACGACGCCGAGGTGCCCGCGGTCTGGGAGTGCCCGCACTGCGGCAGCGAGGCCGCCCGGTCGACCGGTGAGAAGCCGGAGCCGAAGCAGGAGAAGCCGGCCCGTACGCACTGGGACATGCTGCGCGAGCGCCGCAGCATCTCCGAGTTGGAGGAGCTCCTCGCCGAGCGGGTCGAGCTGCTCCGCAAGGGCGAGATCGGCCCCGCCCACCTGCACCGCACCAAGCGCACCGCCTGACAGAGCATCGACGGGCCCCTCACCGCAACGACGCGGCGAGGGGCCCGTTTTCGCGCGCCCGTGAACCCGTGGCCGGGGGTGGAGGTCAGATGAGCGTGGGTTGGGCGTTGCCGGCTTCGCGGATGCCTCGGCGCATGTCGACCCTGCTCAGCAGGGCGAGGCCGACGACGAAGAACAGGCCGAGGGCGACGATGGCCGGGCGGTAGGAGCCGGTGATCTGGTGGACCAGGCCGAAGACCAGGGTGCCGAGCCAGGACGTGCCGCGTTCGCCGGCCTGGTAGAGCGAGAAGTACTCGGCCTCCCGGCCCTCCGGGATCAGCTGGCTGAAGGCCGACCGCGACAGCGCCTGGGTGCCGCCGAGAACGATCCCGATCGCCACCCCCATCGCCAGGAACGGCACGATCTGCCGGGCCGGCAGCATGAACCCGGCGATCACGATCAGGATCCAGAACACCAGCCCGCCCATGATGGTCCGCTTGGTGCCGAACCGCCGGGCGAACCGCCCGAACGCCAGCGCCCCGAAGAACGCGATGAACTGCACCAGCAGGATCGTCGCGATCAGCACCTGGGTCTCGAACCCGAGCTGCTTCTCGCCGTACGTCGAGGACACCGAGATCACGGTCTGGATGCCGTCGTTGAAGAACAGGTACGCGACCAGGAACAGCAGCGTCATCGGGTAGGTCCGCATGTGCCGGAGCGTCGCGGCCAGCTGACCGAAGCTCTGCCGGACCAGGCTGCCGCTGCGCACCGGTACGACGTGCACCGGCGGCCGGTTGCGCAGCTTCACGAACGGGATGAACGTGAACGCGCCCCACCACAGCCCCGCGGACAGCAGGCTCAGGCGGACCGCCGTACCTTGACTGAGCCCAAGCGCCTCGTGCGCGGTGACCACGGCCAGGTTGATCGTCAGCAGGATGAACCCACCCAGGTAGCCGAAGGCCCAGGCGCGGGACGAGACGTCGTCGCGGTCGTCCGGACCGGCGATGTCGATCAGGATCGAGTCGTACACCACCAGCGACGCACCGAGGCACAGGTTCCCGATGAAGAGCAGGAATGCGCCGAGCTCCCACCTGCCGCCGCCGACGAACACCATGCAGCAGGCCGCCAGCGCACCGGTCCAGGCGAACCCGCACATCAGCAGCTTCTTGCGTTCCAGCCGGTCGGCGATCGCGCCGACGACGGGCAGGAAGAGCGCCGACACCAACGTCGCGACGGTGACCACGTAGAAGGCGAGCGAACCGGGTGAGATGCCCAGCCCGAGGACGTCCAGGTTGGTGTCGCACGGCCGTTCCGCCGTACCGACGTACCCGCAGGCCGCCGTCTCGGCGACCGAGGTCAGGTACGGCGCGAACAGCACCGTGCCGACCGTGGTGACATAGCCCGAGTTGGCCCAGTCGTACAGGCTGAATCCCCAGTACTCGCGCTTGTCGACCGCCGCCGGGGCGGAGAGAAATCCCATGCGCAGGAGTGTGTCAGGTCGCAGGGACGAACCGGCGTACCCGCGGATAACACTTCAGCCCCACTGGCCCCGCTCGACCAGGACGTCGCGGAGCAGGTCGGTGCGGTCGGTGATCAGACCGTCCACACCGGCGTCGAGCAGGCGGTTCATGTCGGCCGGGTCGTCGACCGTCCAGACGTGCACCTGCTTGCCGAGGGCATGGGCCCGTTCGATCAGCCCGGGGGTGAGCACACGCAGCCGGCCGTAGCGTTCCGGGATCTGCAGACATGCCCCGCCCGACTTCAGCGGGAACGGCAGGAACCGGATCAGCGCGGTCTCCCAGTCGCCGTACCCGGTGCAGAGGCGGGGTCCGAGGATGCGGCGGATCCGCCGAACCCTCGACTGGGAGAACGACGAGACGCAGACCCGGTCGATCGCGTCGGCCGCGCGCAGTACGGCGGCGGCCGGCTCGAGCCCGTTCTCGGCCTTGATGTCGAGGTTGAACCTGATTCCCGGGAAGTGCTCGAGCAACTCGTCCAGCCGGGGAATCGGCTCGTTGCCGTTGATCTTGGCCTGGCGCACCTCGGACCACGGCAGCTCGGCGACCACACCCGTCCGGTCCGTGACCCGATCGAGCCGGCTGTCGTGGAAGGCGATGACGACACCGTCGCTGGTCGCGTGCAGGTCCGTCTCGAGGTACCGGTAGCCGAGCTTGACCGCGTGCTCGAACGCGCGCAACGAGTTCTCGTAGCCGACGTTGTCCGGGTGCAGCGCGCCGCCACGGTGGGCCATCGCGATCGGCCCGTCGTGGTCGAGGTAGGGGTACACGTCGGAAAGTATGTACCGTTTGCGTGGTGACGGTACTCAGCCCCCGCCCCGACCTGTGGACCCTCGACCCCGGCGTCCTGCATCTCAACCACGGTTCGTACGGCGCGGTGCCGCGGCGGACCCAGGACGTGATGGCCGCCCTGCGGGCCGAAACCGACGCGAACCCGATGCAGTGGTTCCGCTCGGTCGCCGCCCGGCTCACCACTAGCCGCCTGGAGTTGGCGTCGTACCTCCGGACCGATCCGGCCGGGTTCGCGCTGGTGCCGAACGCCAGTGCCGGGGTGACCGCGGCGCTGGCGGCGCTGCCGATCCCGGCCGGCAGCCGGATCGTGCTGACGAACCACGCGTACGGCGCGGTGCGGTACGCCGCCGAGCGGTTCGCCCGGGCGAACCAGGCCGAGGTGGTCGTGGTCGACGTACCACTGGAGGCCGACGACGCGACCGTGGTCTCGCTGATCGCCTCCGCGCTGGAGCGGGCCGCCGTACTGGTCGTGGATCAGATCAGCTCGGCGACCGCGATGGTGTTCCCGATCGCCGACCTCGTCGCGGTGTGCCGGGCGCGGGACGTCGCGGTCGTGGTCGACGGCGCGCACGCGCCCGGGCTGATCGACGCCCCGGCGGCCGACGGCGCCGACTTCTGGACCGGCAACTTCCACAAGTGGCCGGCCGCGCCCCGCGCGACGGCCGGTCTCGTGGTGGCGGAGCAGTGGCGTACGGCGGCCCTGCCGCTGATCGTGTCCTGGTCCGAGTACGACGAACGCCTGCCGGAGCGCTTCGACATGCAGGGCACGTACGACTACGCGCCCTGGATCGCCGCACCCGAGTCGCTGCGGATCCTGGAGGAACTGCAGTGGCCGGTACGTCGTTCACAGCTCAGCGACCTGGTCGACGAGGGCGCCCGCCTGGTCGCGAAGGCGCTCGGGACCGGGATCGGCGAGGTGGCGCGTCCGGCGGCGACGATGCGGCTGGTGGAACTGCCGAGATCCGTCGCGCTGACCGACGCCGAGGCGTTCAAGACGAGGGTGTCGCGTGAGCAGAAGGCGGAGATCACCCTCACCGGCTTCGACGAGCGGGTCTTCATCCGCCTGTCCGCCCACGCCTACAACTCGCTCCAGGATTACCACGAACTGTCGGAGCGGCTGCCCAGAGTTCTCGCGTGACTGACTACCTCCTGGTCCGCGGACCCGTCACCCCTTGACCGCGCCGGAGGTCATCCCGGCGACGATCTGGCGGTTGAAGAACAGGAACATGATCAGCGGCGGGATCGTGATCAGCAGGATGTCCATGAACAACAGGTTGTACTGCGTGCTGAACTGGCCGGAGAAGTTGTAGAGGGTCAGCTGCACGGTCGCGTTCTTGTCGCCGGGCAGGAAGTACAGCGGGTTCACGAAGTCGTTGAAGACGCTCACCGACTGCACCACGACGACGGTGACGATGACCGATCTCAGCAGCGGGAAGATGACCCGGAAGAACAACCGCAACGGCCCGGCCCCGTCGATGATCGCGGCCTCGTCGAGTTCGCGCGGAATGGTCGCGACGAACGCCCGGAACAGCAGGATGCAGAACGACAACCCGAACGCGATCTCGATCAGGATCAGCCCCGGCAGGGTCCGGAACAGGCCGAGCCCCTGCAGCACCCAGATCGTCGGCACCACGGCCGGCGGGATGATCAGCCCGGACAGCACCAGGAAGTTGATGAACGGGTTCCACCGGCTCTTGCGGCGTTGCAGAACGAATCCGGCCATCGCCGCCAGCACCACCATGCCGGCCACGCTGGCGACGGTCAGGATCGTGCTGTTGATGAAGGCGATCACCAGCATGTAGTCGCGGGCCTCGACCACCTCGACGAAGTTCTGCACGAACCGGAACTGCTGCGGCCAGGAGAAGTCGAGGGCCGCGGCCTGCTGCCGGTCCTTCATCGCGGTGAGCACGATGAACGCGAACGGGATGACGAACACCACGATCGAGGACAGGATCGCGACGACGCTGAGCAGGTAGCTGCGGCCCGGTCTGTGGTTGACGAGTTCGGCGGTGCTCACATGTCCACCTCTTTCCGGTTCAGGAACCAGCTCAGCGGCAGCACGATCGCGGTGACCACCAGGAACAGGATCACGTTGCCGGCCGTCGACAGGCCGTAGAACCCGGCCTGGTACTGCTTGTAGATCACCGACGAAATCACGTCCGAGGTGAACCCGGGACCGCCGCGCGTCATCGCCCAGATCAGCTCGAAGGACCGCAGGCCGCCGATCAGCGACAAGATGATGACGGTGACGGTGGCGGGCTTGCACAGCGGGAGCACGATCCGGCGGAACGACTCCCACGACCCGGCGCCGTCGACCCGGGCGGCCTCCATGTACTCACGCGGGATCGACACGATCCCGGCGATGTAGATCAAGGTGGCCAGCCCGACGCCCTTCCACACGTCGACGGCCGCGATCGACATCAGCGCCCACTTGGGGTCGGTGAGCCAGCCGGGACCGTCGATGCCGATCACGGCGAGGGCGCCGTTGATCAGGCCGCGTTCGGGGTTCATCAGCACCTGGAACATCAGGCCGACGCCGATGGTGCTGACCAGCACCGGGAAGAACACGACCGAGCGCAGGTACCCGCGACCGACGATCCGCGACGTCAGCAGGACGGCGAGCAGCAGGCCGAGCACGACCTTCGAGCCCGAGGTCACCGCCGCGAAGATCAAGGTGTTGGTGAAGCCCTTGACCAGCGCGGGTTCCTGGAAGAACGTGACGAAGTTCTCCAGTCCGATGAACTTCGACTCGAACAGACTCCAGCGGGTCAGGCTGTAGTAGAACGACGCGAAGGTCGGGACCAGGAACAGCACGCTGTAGATCACCGCGGTCGGCAGGTAGAACCAGTACGAGTACGGCGTGTAGACCTTCCCCCCGGCCGCGGACGCGGCCGGGGTCGTCTCGGCACTCGACCGAGCCCGAGCTGAGAGGATCGCCACCGGCCTCACCAGCCCTCCAGTCCGAGCTGCTGCGCCTGCTTCTTCACATCCTCGTCGTACCGCGCCGCACCGTCCTTGGCCTTGCGGATCCCGGACCCGACCTCGACGGTGATCTGCTCCAGCGACGGGCCCTTCACCGGCGACAGGAACTCCAGCGCGAGGCTGGACCCGCCCTCCTTGTCGAGGTACGGCTGCATGTCCTTGATCGACTGCGGTACGTCGGCCGGCAGCTCACACCCGTTGACGGCGTACGGGCCGGTGGGCACGCCCGCGCTGGTCAGCGACTTGCAGCCGTCGGGGCTGGCCACGAAGGCGAGGAACTTCTTCGCCGCCTCGAGCTTGTCGCCGGTCGTGGTGTTCGGGATGTAGATACCGCCCGGCGTCCACACGGTCAGCCCGTTCTTGCCCGCGTCGTCACCAGGCAGCGCGAACAGCCCGACGTCCTTGGCCGCGTTCGGGTAGGTGGCGACCATGTCGTTCACCACCCCGGACAGGATCGGGTAGTGCACACCCTTGCCGGTGGCAAGCATCTTCAGGCCGTCCGGCAGCTTCGCCGAGGCGAAGTCCTTGTTCTGGTAGCCGAGGTCGTGGACCTGCTGGGTGTGCTCGAAGCCCTTCAGGGCGGCCGGCGAGGTCGCGTACTTCGCCTGGTTCTTGGTGTACCTGTCCGCGAAGTCCGGCTCGGCGGCGGCCACGTTGTGGAAGTCGCCGAGGACGAACAGCTGCGACGTCCAGGTCTCGCCGTAGGTCTGGATGACCGGCGCGATCCCGCCGCCGGCCGCCTTGATCTTGGCGTTGTTGGCCATGAACTCGGCCCAGGTCTTGGGCACCTGCAGCCCGAGCTTCTGGTAGACCGGGATGTTGTAGAGGACCGCGCCGCCCATGAACCCGCCGGACGGCACGCCGTACACCTGGTCGCCGGCGGTCACCGTCTTGGTGAAGTTCTCGTCCAGGTCGCCGATGTAGGGCTGGTCGCTGATCGAGACGAGGTTCTTCTGCGGCGCGATCGCCTGGAACAGCGACCCGGTGTTGTACGCGAAGACGTCGGTCATGTCGCCGGTGGACAACCGGGTCTTGACGATGTTGTCGCCCTCGGTGCCGGCCGGCCGGGTCTCCAGGTTGACCGTGATGCCGGGGTTCTTGGCGGTGAAGTCCTTGCTGAGCTGCTGGGCCTCCTTCAGGTCCTGCTCCTGGTTGCCGATCAGATAGGTGATCTCGACCGAGCCGCCGCCCGAATCGTCACTGGAGCCGAGGCTGCCCGCGCTGCACGCGGTCAGGGCGAGCGAGCAGACCGCGAGGACGGCCAGTCCTCTCGTACCTGGGCGGAACGTCATCATGACCTCCAAGGGGTGTTTCTTCAGGGCATCTGCATCGGGGCGGGGGTCGGGGTTGGGGTGGTCAGTTGCTGTCGAGCAGGGCGTCGAGCCTGGCCTGCAGGGCCTCGGCGCTGGGGCCGAAGCCGCGCGGGCTGATCGCTTCGACCAGTTGGCCGGCCGGCTGGTCGAGGTAGCGCTCGAGCCGCGCGGCGAGTTCGGCGTCGTCGGTGACGGTGTCGGTTTCCTTGGCAGCGGCAACGATCGCGTCCCAGCTGGGTTCGTGGTCGATGAGTTGCCGGATGGTCGCGTCCGTGGGCAGCGCGGGCGTCTCCGCGACAGGGTCGTCGGCGGTCCACTCGTGCGTACCGTGTCCGACCTCCACCGGTGCGCTCTCACCCGGTACGTCGACCCGCGCACGCGACCCGACCGGCACGGTCACACTGAGCCGCACCTGGCCGTCGGACCGCGTCCACGAGACCGCGGCCTCGCCGTACGGCGTGAGGTGCTTGGCCGACGCGCTGGTGAGGTGCGAGGTGTAGAGCGGCCGCACCTCGATCGTGCGGTAGCCGGGGTCGCCGGCGGCCAGCCCGGCGACGCGGCGGTGCATCCAGTCCGCGACCGCGCCGAGGGCGTAGTGGTTGAACGACGTCATCTGGCCGGGGTTGATGCTGCCGTCGGGCAGCATGCTGTCCCAGCGTTCCCAGACCGTCGTGGCGCCCATCGTCACTGCGTACAGCCAAGAGGGGCAGCCTGTCTCTAGCAGAAGCCGGTACGCCAGGTCGGGATGTCCGGAATCGGCCAACGCGTCGGCCATCAGCGGCGTACCGACGAACCCGGTGCTGATCCGGAAGCCCGCCGTCCGCACGAGGTCGGCGAGGCGTGCGCCGGCGCGCTTGCGCTGGCGATCGGTCGGCAGCAGCGCCCACTGCAGGGCGAGTGCGTAGTTGGTTGCCGCGTCGCTCAGCACGCGGCCACCCTCGGTGGCGTACTCGGCCGCGAACGCCGTCCGGACCCGCGCGGCCAGGTCGGCGTACTCGCGCGCCAGCTCGGCGTCGCCGACGACCTGAGCGGCCTTCGCGACCACCTCGGCCGAGCGGGCCAGGTGGGCGGTGGCCAGCACGTCCGGGTCGGCCTTCGCGCGGAACGGGTTGTCCGGCGGCGCGGTCGGGTCGAGCCAGTCGCCGAACTGGAATCCGCCGGCCCACAGCAGGTCGTCGCCGGCCAGTTCGGTCATCCGGTCCACCCAGGCGCGCATGCTCGGCAGTTGCCGGGCGAGCAGACCGGCGTCACCGGTACGTTCGTAGATCACCCACGGCACGATCGTTGCCGCGTCACCCCAAGCGGCCGTGGCCGGACCGGCGTGCTTGAGGATGTCCGGTACGACGAACGGCACCGAGCCGTCCTTCTGCTGCTCGACGGCCAGGTCGGCCAGCCAGTTGGTGAGGAACCCGGCGGTGTCGAACAGGAAGCTCGCGGTGGGGGAGAAGACCTGGATGTCACCGGTCCAGCCGAGCCGCTCGTCGCGCTGCGGGCAGTCGGTCGGAACGTCGACGAAGTTGCCGCGCATACCCCACACGACGTTCTCGTGGAAGCGGTTGAGCAGCTCGTGCGACGACTCGAACCAGCCGGTCCGGCGCAGGTCCGACCCGACGACGACGGCCTCCAGGTCCTCGAGCCGCAGATCGGGCACGCCGGTCACCTCGGCGTACCGGAACCCGTGGAAGGTGAGTGGCGAGTCGAGGGTGGTCTCGTCGGGGCCGGCCAGGACGTAGGAGTCGGTCGCCTTGGCGGTGCGCAGCGGGCGGACGCCGAGTTCGCCGTTCTCGAGCACCTCGGCGTGCCGGAGCACGATCTCGTCGCCCTCGGTACCGCCGCGGACCTTCAGCCGGACGCGGCCGACGACGTTCTGGCCGAAGTCGACCAGGGTCTTGCCGGACGGCGAGGTGCTGATCTCGACCGCGGGGACGACCTCGGTGATGCGGACCGGCGGTCCGTCGGGCGCGACCAGGAGGCTGAGGTCGGCCTCGAGCACGTCGACCGGAGTGGGCTCACCAGGTGCCCGCCGCAGGTCCGTGCGCTGGCCGTCGTACAGGTCGTCGGCGATGATCGCGCTCTCGCGGGAGGTCCAGGTGCCGTCGCTGGCGAACGTGTGGACCTGGCCGTCGGCGGTGGTGACCTCGAGTTGGGCGAGGATCGCGACGCGGTCGCCGTACAGGGAGTTCTTGCCGTGGAAGCCGAGCCGGCCGCGGTACCACCCGTTGCCGACCAGGAACTCGAGCCGGTTCTCGCCGGACCGGATCAGGCCGGTCACGTCGTACGTCTGGTACCTGAGCCGCGCCTGGTACGCCGTCCATCCGGGCGCGAGCTCGTCGTCGCCGACCCGCTCGCCGTTCAGCTCCGGCAGGTAGATGCCGTGCGCGGTGGAATAGAGGCGAGCCTTCACGATGTCCGTGGGCAGTTCGAACTCACCGGCGATCAGGGGCGCGGGGGAGCCGTAGCTGTTGTCGCGGGGACTGACGAACCGGGCGCTCCAGTCGGAGCCGCTGAGCAGACCGGCCTCGACGGTGGCGGGCTGACTCCACTCGCTCCAGTCGTCGTTCCCGCGGACGCGGACCCGGACCTCCGCCGACTCGCGTGACCTGAGCGGGTCGCCGGGCCAGGGGACGAGGATCTGGTCGGGGGACTGCACCGTGTACACCTGGGTTGTGGCGGTGTCGGATACCTTCCCGGCCCCACCACCCCCGTGGCTGATCTCCACCTCGTAGGCGGTCTGCGTGTACCCGGTGTCAGCGGCCGGGATCTGCCACGACAGTCGCGGCGTCGCGGTGCCGATGCCCAGCACGGGCCCGGTGTCGGTGCGGTGCTCGAAGCGGAGATTGGTCGGTGCGGAGAGGTTCGACATGAGACTCCAACCGGCGTGTGAAACGATTCATTGGCTGCGGTGGCGAAGGGCCTCGAGGTGTTTCGGATTGATGGCGAGGACGTTTCGCCTGTTCCCTGATCCTGAGGCCGTCAGTCGCCGGGGACTAGCCCGATGTGCACTCGTGGTAGCACAAAATGCACCTTGGCGCGTATCGTGAGGCATGGCCGACGAGCCGGTGACAACCAGCGGGACGCTGCTGCACTTCGTCGAAGGGACGCTCGTGCACGCGGGCCCGCACCTGCATGAGAACAGTCATCCGCTGCACACGCACAGCTTCTTCGAGATCGCCCTGATCACCGGCGGCGAGGGCGTTCACCACAGCCTGGCCGGCCGGCAGCAACTCGAGGTCGGCGACGTCATCCTGTTGCGTCCGGGGGTGTGGCATCAGTACGACGAGTGCCGCGGGCTGCAGGTCTACAACTGCTGCTTCGCGGCCGGCCTGGTGCAGCGCGAACTTGCCTGGACCCGCGAGGATCCACTGCTCGGATATCTCTTGTGGACTGGACCTTTCTCGGCACAGCGGCGTGGCATGCTGACCACTCGCCTCGACCCGGCGACGTTCAAGGAAGGGCTCGTGCACCTCGAGGAACTGCGGCGGCTGCGCAACCAGTCACCGAGCCGGCATCGCGGCGATCTGGTCGGCTGGTTGTCGCTGTACCTGAGTTGCCTGGCGCGGACCGTCGCCGAGCGCGACGAACTCGGGGAGCAGACCCATCCCGCCGTACTGGACGCGATGCGGATGATGGAGGCGGACCCGGCGCGGCAGTGGATGCTGACCGATCTGGCCAACGCGTTGCACCTCGCGCCGGGGTATCTGGTCCGGTTGTTCAAGTCCGCGACCGGACTGCCGCCGATGGCGTATCTGAACCGGCACCGGGTCGAGCTCGCGGCCGACCAGTTGCTGCACACGGACCTGCCGATCAGCCGGATCGGCGAGTCGGTCGGGTGGCCGGACCAGAACTACTTTGCCCGCCGATTCAAGTCGCACTACGGGCTCACCGCGTCGGCGTACCGGCAACGTTTCAACGCGCGGAGGCTCAGTCCTTCCGCCCGCTGATCAACAGTTCGATGCCGTCGAGGATCCGGTCGAGACCGAACTCCAGTCCCTGGTTCGGACTGCGGTCGGCGGTCCGCAGTGCTGCGGCCAAGTGGGGGAACCGGGCGGCCTCGGTGGTGAGGATCTCGGCCAGGGCCCGGTTGATGTCGTCCTCGGCCAGTCCGGTCGTGATGGTCTGCTGGGCGAGGTTCCGGACGTGGCTGACCAGGACGAGGATCGAGTCGAACTGCTCGCTGCCGTCGAGTCCGGAATCGGCCAGTTTCTCGATCCCGCGATCCATCCAGGCGAGCTCGTTCGGCCCGAGCAAGCGGCGACCGACGGTGGACTGCAGCAGCCACGGGTGCCTGGCGAACGCCGCGTAGAGGTCGAGAGCCCAGGTCTTCAGTGCCTCGCGCCAGGGCAGGTCGCCGTACTCGGGCGGAGGCCCGATGGCCAGGTCGCTCATCACCGCGACCAGCTCGGTCTTGCCGGGGACATGCCGGTACAGCGCCATCTTGGTGACCGGCAATGCGCCGGCGACCCGCTGCATCGAGACCGCGTCGAGGCCTTCGGCGTCGGCGATCCGGATCGCGGCCTCCGCGATGCCGGCCAGCGTCACGGCCAGTTTCGGGCCGCGGCTCGGCGGCTGCTGCCGGCCCCAGAGCAGTTCGGTCATGACGTCCTCTCCCGTGGGCTTGAACTGTGTCTACCATACACATTACTGTGTCCGGTGGACACAATTAGGGTGACGGAGGCGACGTGAAGGTTCTGGTGTCGGGTGCGAGTGTGGCCGGTCCGGCGGTGGCGCACTGGCTGGGGCGGTACGGGTACGACGTGACGGTGGTCGAGATCGCGCCGGCGCTGCGGGAGGGCGGCTACGCGGTCGACTTCCGCGGGCCGGTGAACCTGGAGGTGCTCTCCCGGATGGGTGTGCTCGAGGATCTCCGGGCGCGGCAGACCGGTGGGAGTCCGATGCGGTTCGTGGACGAGGCCGGCCGCCAGTTGCTGCGGCTGCCCGGTGAGTTCGCCGGGGGAGAGTTGGAGGTACTGCGGTCGGAGCTGTCCCGGGTGTTGTACGAGCACTCGCGTGACAAGGCGTCGTACCGGTTCGGCGACTCAATCGCGGGACTGACAGAGCATGCCGGTGGGGTCGACGTACGGTTCGAGAGCGGGATCGAGGAGACGTACGACCTGGTGATCGGGGCCGACGGGCTGCACTCGATCGTGCGCCGGCTGGCGTTCGGGCCGGAGCAGGACTACGTCCGTCACCTCGGCTACTACATCGCCGGCTGGGACGTGCCGAACACGCTCGGGATCTCCGGGGACGCGCTGATGTACAACGTGCCGGGGCGGCTGGCGAGTGTCGGCGCGGACCAGCGGGATCCGGGGAAGGCCGGGACGATGTTCCTGTTCAAGTCGCCGGCACTGACGTACGACCGGCGGGACAGCGAGCAGCAGAAGGCGATCATCTCGTCGGCCTTCGCGGACCTCGGCTGGCATGTTCCGGAGTTGCTCGCAGGGTTGCCGGAGGCAACGGAGTTGTACTTCGACTCGATCAGCCGGGTGGACGTGGACCGCTGGTCGACCGGCCGGGTCGTGCTGCTCGGCGACGCCGGGTACGGCGCCACGGTCGGCGGGATGGGGACGAGTACGGCGATCGTCGCGGCGTACGTCCTGGCCGGGGAGCTGGCCACGTCGGGCGGTGACTACCGGGCGGCATACCGGCGTTACGAGGCGCAGTTGCGCAAGCCCGTGTCGAGGACCCAGTCCGGCGGGAACCGGACCGGGAAGTTCCTTGCCCCAGGCACCCGTTTCGGCATCGCGGCGCGGAACCGGTTGCTGTCGAAGCCGTTCCTGCTGAACCGGATGCTCAGGATGGGGGAGAAGGTGAGCAATCTGGTTGAACTGCGCAACTACTCAGTCGAGCAGCGGCAGTTCGTCCAGGAATAGCTCCCACGAGTCGGGGAACCAGCCGGGGATCCCGAGCACGGCCAGGTAGAGCCAGATCACGACCAGCACGCACAGGAACAGCGCCAGCGTGCCGAGCGCCTTCAACCAGGCCGGCTGCCTGCCGGTCCAGGCGGTGAGTTCCTTGACCCAGTCCTTCACCTTGAACAGCAGGCGCTGGGCCCACTCGAACTCGCTGGCCAGGACGGCGAGACCCGCGATGAACAAGGGGATGCCGCCGGGGCCGGGCAACCACCCGGTCAACGGCGCGGCGATGATCAGTATCCCGCCCACCACCCCCACACCGATCCGGTAGATCAGGTGCTTCTTCGGATCCGCCCGTATCCGCCGCCGCCACTCCCACCGGTCGTCGTCAGCGTCCAGCGTGAAGTTGTGATCAGTGCGGTCGGAACCCCTCTTCTCGGCCACGCCCCCAGCGTACGTGCTCCGGCAACAATCCCGTCCCACCCCACGTCCGACACACCCCGCGCATTCGAGCGGAGAACCCCTCGACTTGCCCCTTCTCCCCCCGATACACGATGGAAGAAGGGACAACACCACAGGACAACCCCCCGAATGCCCCCACCGCCGAGCCCACGGCGGCGGGAGTGGCGCCGCCCTGCGGGATGGGGTGGGGGGAGCGTCAGCCGACGCCGCCGGGTCAGAAGTTGATCATGTGGCCTTCGAGGCCGTGGAAGGCTTCTTGGAGGGCTTCGCTGAGGGTGGGGTGGGCGTGCACGTTGCGGGCCAGTTCCGTGGTGGTCAGGTCCCACTTCTGCGCCAGGGTCAGCTCGGGCAGCAGCTCGGTGACCTCGGGGCCGATCAGGTGGGCGCCGAGCAGTTCGCCGTACTTGGCGTCGCTGATCACCTTGACGAAGCCGGTGGCGTCGCCGAGGCCGTGCGCCTTGCCGTTCGCGGTGAACGGGAACTTCGCGACCTTGACGTCGTACCCCTTCTCCTTGGCCTGCTCCTCGGTGTAGCCGAAGCTGGCCACCTGCGGCTGGCAGAACGTCGCCCGCGGGATCATCACGTAGTCGAGTTCCATCGTCTCGTGCCCGGCGATGGTCTCAGCCGCGATCACCCCCATCGCCTCGGCCGCGTGCGCGAGCATCAGCTTCGCGGTCACGTCGCCGATGGCGAAGATGTTCGGCACGTTGGTGCGGCAGAAGCCGTCGATGTCGATCGCGCCGCGGTCGGTCAGCTTGACGCCGGCCTTGTCCAGGCCGTACCCGTCCACGCGCGGCTGGAAGCCGATCGCCTGCAGCACCTTGTCGGCCTCCAGCGTCTGCTGGTTGCCGTCCTTGCCGGTGACGGTGACCTTGACCTTGTCGCCGGAGTCGTCGATCGCGTCGACCCGGGTGGAGGTGAGCACGTCGACACCGAGCTTCTTGTAGGCGCGGGCCAGCTCCTTGGACACCTCGGCGTCCTCCAGCGGCACCATCCGGTCCAGGAACTCGACGATGGTGACCTTCACGCCGTAGTTGGCGAGCACGTAGGCGAACTCGACGCCGATCGCGCCGGCGCCGGCGACGATGATCGAGCCGGGCAGCTCCTCGGTGAGGATCTGCTCCTCGTAGGTCACCACGCGGTCGCTCAGCTGGGTGCCCGGCAGCAGCTTGGTGGTGGCGCCGGTGGCGATGATGCAGTTGTCGAAGGTGACGGTCTCCGACGATCCGTCGTTCAGGCTGACGTCCAGGGTGTTGGCGTCGGTGAACGAACCCCAGCCGTCGAACTCGGTGATGTTGTTCTTCTTCATCAGGAAGTGGACGCCCTTGACCCGGCCGTCCGCGACCTTGCGGCTGCGCTGCACCGCGGTCGGGAAGTCGAAGCTGACCTCGCCGCTGATGCCGAACGTCTTCGCGTCCGCGCGGAAGATGTGCGCCAGCTCGGCGTTGCGCAGCAGCGCCTTGGACGGGATGCAGCCCACGTTCAGGCAGACACCGCCCCAGTACTTCTTCTCGATGATGGCGGTCTTGAGCCCGAGCTGGGCGGCGCGGATCGCCGCGACGTACCCACCCGGACCCGCGCCGAGGACAACAACGTCAAAGTGCGAGGCCATGAAGTGCACTTTAGTGGGTCGCGCCAGCCGTCCCGAGCAGTGGTACGGCGCCCGGCCGCGAGCGTGACCGGGGTCACCGAACCGGCCGTCCCGCGGTCACGATCGGCCGACCGTGACCCGCCGTTGGTCACAGTCTGTGAGCCGGGGTTCCGCGCGGACCGTTCCGCGCCTACGCTGGGGCAGGCGCGGGGCCGTCACCTCCTGCGCTCGCGTGAGGCGATCGACGATGGGGGCCTGATGGTTGTGGGGAGCCGTCGGGGGCTGCGGTTGGCGGCACTCGGCACACTGCTCACGGTGTTCGCGCTGCCCGCGTACGCCGACGACCCCACCCCACCGCCTCCGGCGTCGGTGACCGACGTGAACCGGTCGCTGGAGCAGCTCCAGGCCGAGGCAGCCGCCGTCCAGGCCGATTTCGCCAAGGCCACGATCGCCTACACGAACGCGCTGAAGGCCGCGCAGACCGCGGAGGCCGCGGCCAAGCAGGCGGAGTCCCTGGCGTCCGCGTCGAAGGGCAGGGCGGAGGTGGAGCGCCGGCGGCTCGGGTTGCTGACCGCGCAGGCCTATCAGACCGGCATCCCGACCGTGCTCGGCGCCGAGTCGATGCTGTGGTCGCTCGCCCCGGTCGCGGAGAACCTGCAGGAGATCGCCGACCGGCAGACCGCCATCCAGCAGCTCGGCAGTACGCAGGTCACGCAGTACCAGACCGCGATGGCCGCCGAGAACGAAGCGGGCAAGGCGAAGTCGGAGGCCGCGGGCAAGCGGGCCGCGGCGAACGAGGCCGCGGCCAAGGCCAAGCAGCTCAGTCAAGAGGTGCAGCAGAAGGCTGCCGACGCGTCGCTGATGATGGAGAGCCAGTTCGCCGACCTCGACGGTGCGTCCGCGCTCTCGAAGCAGTTGCAGCTGGCCCGGAACCAGCAGGCTCTCGCGCGCTGGAAGGCCTACCTGACCGAGTTGACGACGGCCAGGATCACCCCGCCGGCGGCCGCCGTACTGAAGAACCCTGCCAAGCTCCCGCGCGGGTTCCAGCCCCTGACAGCTGCCGGCGCGCCGGTGGCCGGTGCTGCGTCCGTGGTGCAGGGCGGCCGGGCCGTTCGGGTGCTGCCCGCTGAGACGATCCGGGCGGTGAACCAGGCCTTCAGCCTGCTCGGCAAGCCGTACGGCGTCGCCGCGACCGGCCCGGACAGCTACGGCTGCCTCGGTGCGGCCCGGGTCGCCTGGCAGCCGTACACGACCCTTCCGAACCTGGTCGGCAAGGTGTACCCGAACTATCAGGCGGTGCCGGCGTCTCAGATCCAGCCGGGCGACCTCCTGGTGATGGGCAGCAGGTCACTCGGCCTGGTTCACATCGGCGTCGCCCTCGACAACGGCGAGATGATCGCCGCCGACGAGGCCAAGGGCGCGGTCGTGGTCACGCGGGTCCCGGACAACCTGTACGCCGCTCTGCGCCCGACACTGGGCAAACCGGTGAAGGCTCAGGTCGCGCCGGTGGCGACGTCGGAGGCGTACGCGTTCCGGTGTGGCAACACGGCGACGTCGTACAACGTCGGGACCGGCTCCTGGACCTGGCCGCTCGCCGACGGCACCTACGAGATCGGTACGTCGTACGGTCAGGCCGGCTCGATGTGGTCGAGCGGGTACCACACCGGCCAGGACTTCCCGGCCGCGGTCGGTACGCCAGTCCGCGCCGTGACGTCCGGTGTCGTCCGGGTCGAGCGGCCGGCGTGGGCCGGCAACCTGGTGCGCGTCGACCACGGCAACGGGCTCGAGACGTGGTACGCACACCTGAGCTCCGTGGACGTGGCCGACGGTACGCAGGTCACCGCCGGACAGCGCATCGGGACGGTCGGCTCGGAGGGCAACTCGACCGGTCCGCATCTGCACTTCGAGGTCCGCCTCGGCGGAGACCCGGTCAACCCCATGCCATTCCTGGCGACCGGTAGCGCGACCGTCGGGTGGGGTGGATACAGCAACGGCATGATCCCCGCCGGCAAGCTGTGCGCGCTGGGCTCCGGCCACATGCTGCGGTGTGACGCCGCGGCCGCTTACCTGCAACTGGCTCGTGCCTACCGGGCCGAGTTCGGCAGGACGCTGTGCATCACCGACTCGTACCGCTCGTACGCGTCCCAGGTCAGCCTCTACGCCCGCAAGCCTTCACTCGCCGCGTTGCCCGGCACGTCGAACCACGGCTGGGGCGTGGCTGTTGACCTCTGTGGCGGTGTGGATCGCTTCGGCACGGCGCAGTACCGCTGGATGAAGACGCACGCGGCCCAGTTCGGCTGGGTCCATCCGTCGTGGGCGGACCAGGGCGGCAGCCGCGAGGAGCCGTGGCACTGGGAGTTCGGCAAGCCGGCTGTCTCCTAGCGGCAGAACCCCGGAACCGGACGTCCGGCTTGTTCGTGGGAGCAGCATGAGATCCAGGTACGACGATGTGGCCGCGGAGTACGACGAGTGGGTCGGAGCGGGCTCGGCGCTCGACGACTCGACTTTCATCGAACTGACCGGAGACGTGGCAGGCCAGGAGGTCTGCGTGGTGGCGTGCGGCCAGGGTCGCGAAGCGCGCTACCTCGCCGGCCAAGGTGCCGTCGTCACCGGCGTCGACCTGTCCGAGAAGCTGCTCGAGAGGGCCCGGCAACACGAGGAGACCGAACCTCTGGGCATCTCGTACCGGCATGGCGATGCGCACACGCTGGACGGACTCGCGACCGACTCGTTCGACGGGGTCGTCTGCTACATGTCGTTGATGGACATCCCGGACCTGGACGCAGCCCTGCGGTCCATGGCCCGCGTCCTCGAGCCCGGCGGCTGGTACGTCGTCGCGATCACGCATCCGTGCTTCAAGACACCCGCAACCGGCGAGATCGTCGACCACGTCGACCACAGCGTCAGGCGCACGGTCGGCAAGTACTTCGTCGAGGGCTACTGGGACGGCCCTGGCGTCCACCGCGACGCCCTACCGGTCGGTGCCTACCACCGGACCCTCAGCACCTACGTCAACACCCTCAACGCCGCCGGCCTGGTCATCGACCAGCTTCGAGAACCACCCCAAGACACCCCGGTCTGGCGCGAGGTCCCCCAACTCCTCTACATCCGCGGCCACCTCTCAACCGGCTCTGGACAGGAACTTCGCGGCCAGGACGGCGGTGAGGAGTAGGAGTACGGCGTGCGAGGCAGTCTTGAACTTCAACCGAGTTGAGGTCAACTACCGCTCGGCGATGTCTCCGAGGACGGGTTTGACGTCGACGATCGGGGTGTCGTCGAGGGCTTCCAGGTGATCGACCTGGAGACGCAGTTCGTCGGTCGCGACGACGGTGACGCGATGGAGACCGAGCGGGTTGGGGCGGTCGGGGGAGCGGGTGCTGAAGACTCCGGTCTCCGGCCGGCTCCGGTCGTCCCGTGGATGGACCCTGAGCACGTCCCGGTCGGCACGGTCGAACCAGGTGATGACGATGATCTCGTCGCCGGCACCGAGGTCGCGCAGGCCGTCGCGGACCGACTCGTCGAACACCAGCCAGGCGCTGGGCGCACCCTCGTCGGGCTGCCGTGGGGCCTCGTCGCGGGTCCTGAGCACCGACTCCACCCGGCCGATCGGCCGGACCACGAACTGGCGCGTCATCAGAGGGGGAACCGGTAGACGGTCTGAAGGAGTTCGCCGGGGATGTGCACGTGCAAAGCGAGACCCGGGTGCGCTGTGGTGTCGACGAGGCCGCCGCCGGGCGGCTCCGGCTCGAACGGGAGGGGCACGGTCGAGCGGATGCCCGGAGCGCCGAGAACGGGGTGTCCGGCGAAGGTGGTGACGATGGCGTTGTGGACATGCCCGGTGAGCAGTGCGGTGATCGGCTTTCCGGTCAGGACCGCCTCGAAGGCGTCCCGGGATCGCAGCATCCACTGGTCCATCACCGGGTGGTGCAAGTCCAGCGGCGGGTGGTGGAAGGCCACGAACACCGGGCCGTCGAAGGACTCGCGAAGTACACCGTCCAGCCACACGAGTGACTCGTCGGACAGCAGGCCGTGGTCCTCACCGGGCACGGTGCTGTCGACCAGGACGAAGCGCGCACCCGCGACCTCGCGCACCTGGTGGACCGGATGGTCCGCGCCCGGCGAGTCGACGTACGACGCCAGACCCGCGCGGAGTGGACCGCTCACGTCATGGTTGCCCGGCAACACCAGCACCGGCACGTCCAGCTTCAGCTCGGCGGCCAGTTCGGCGTACTCGGCCTCCAGCCCGTGGTCGGCCAGGTCACCGGTCACCAGGACGACGTCCACCGGCCGGCGGAACTCGCGCAGGTACGACGTGACCCGCCGCAGCCGTGAGCGTGCCTCCTCCGAGCCGTCGAGATGCGGGTCACTGAGGTGCGCGATCACGTACATGTCTGCACCCTAACCGCAGAAACCGGCCGGCACGGGAACGCTCTCCAGGGCCGGTGAACGGGTTCTTACCGCGCGATGACGGACGGGGGGTGGGCTTGGCGGGGTCGGGCCGGTCTGGGAGATTGGTCGGCATGGCTGAACAGGTGGACGTGGTCGTGATCGGACTCGGCGTGGGTGGCGAGGAGACGGCGGGACGGCTGGCTGAGGCCGGCCTCACCGTGGTCGGCCTGGACCCGCGGCTGGTCGGCGGCGAATGCCCGTACTGGGGCTGCATCCCCAGCAAGATGATGATCCGGGCCGCGAACCTGATCGCCGAGACCCGCCGGGTGGACGGCATGGCCGGTACGGCGACCGTCCGGCCGGACTGGGCGCCGGTGGCCAAGCGGATCCGCGAGGAGGCGACCGACACCTGGAACGACCAGGTCGCGGTCGACCGGCTGGAGAAGAAGGGCGTCACGTTCCTGCGTGAGCGCGGCACCATCACCGCGCCCGGGACGGTGAAGGCGGGCGATCGGGAGTTCGAGGCGTCCCGCGGCATCGTGATCGCGACCGGGACCGTCCCGGCGATCCCGCCGATCGACGGTCTGGCCGGTACGCCGTACTGGACGAACCACGAAGCGATCGAGGTGGAAACGCTGCCCGCCTCGATCGTGGTGCTGGGCGGCGGCGCGGTCGGGCTGGAACTGACCCAGGTGTTCGCCCGGTTCGGCGTCGAGGTGACCGTCGTCGAGGGCGCCGGCCAGGTGCTGCCGATGGAGGAGCCGGAGTCCGGTCAGCTCGCCCGCGAGGCGCTCGAGCGCGACGGCGTCACCTTCCACACCGGCGTGCACGCCAGGCAGGTCGTGTACGTCGACGGCACCTTCACGGTCACCCTGGACGACGGCGCCACGGTCGCCGGTGAGAAGTTGCTAGTGGCAACGGGACGCCGGGTCGACATCAAGGCACTCGGTCTGGACAAGATCGGCCTCGACCCCGAGGCGCGGCGGATCGACGTCGACGAGCACGTCCGGGCCGCGGACGGCGTGTGGGCGGTCGGCGACGTCACCGGTGTCGGCGCGTTCACGCACAACGCGATGTACCAGGCCAACGTCGCGGTGTTCGACATCCTCGGCAGCGCCGACGCACCGGTGGCGAGCTACCACGCGATGCCGCGGGTGACCTTCACCGATCCGGAGATCGGCGCGGTCGGAATGACCGAGAAGCAGGCGCGCGAGGCCGGGCTCGACGTGAAGATCGGGTCGAGCCAGATCCCGTCGTCGTCCCGCGGCTGGATCCACAAGGCCGGCAACGAGGGGTTCGTCAAGCTCGTGGTGGACAGCGAGCGTGGCGTCCTGGTGGGCGCGACGAGCGCCGGACCGACCGGTGGCGAGGTGCTCGGCGCGCTCGCGGTCGCGGTCCACGCGGCGGTTCCCGTTCACTCACTGCAACAGCTCATTTACGCCTACCCGACGTTCCACCGTGCGATCGGGGACGCCCTCAAGCAGTTGTGAGACGCCTTGTTGCGATCCGGTCGCAACAAGATCAAGAATGTGCACGTGCATGTTCCTGACGGCTTCTTCGACGCACCGACGTCCATCGCCACCGGTCTGATCGCGGCCGGTGCGGTCGGATTCAGCCTGCAGCGGGCGAACCGGGAGATCCGCGAGACCGGGCCGGCGCTGGCCGGCCTGACCGCGGCGTTCGTGTTCGCGGTGCAGATGGTGAACTTCCCGGTCGGTGCGGGGACGAGCGGTCACCTGCTCGGTGGCGCGCTGGCCGCGGCCCTGGTCGGCCCGTGGTCAGCCGTACTGGTGATGTCGACCGTGCTTCTCGTCCAAGGTCTGCTGTTCGCCGACGGCGGCCTGACCGCGCTCGGCACGAACATCACGCTGATGGGCGTGGTCACCGTGCTGGCCGGCTACATCCTGACCCGCGCGGTCCTGCAGGTGCTGCCGCGGAAGATGGGCAGTGTGGTGCCGGCCGCGACGCTCGGCGCGCTCGTGTCGGTGCCGGTCGCCGCCTTGGCGTTCACCGGGCTGTACGCGATCGGCGGCGCGGTCGACATCCCGCTCGGGAAGCTCACGACCGCGATGGTCGGCTGGCACGTCCTGATCGGTATCGGTGAGGCGGTCATCAGCGCCGCCGTGCTGAGTGCGGTCGTCGCGACCCGCCCCGACCTGGTGTACGCCGCGCGTCACCTGCAGCGGGACCTTGTCCTGGTCGATGCCGACGGCAACACCTCGACCGTGTCACCGGACAGGCCGATCGCGGCCAAGCCGGCCGGCCGGACCCTCGGCGTCGGGGTCGCGGTCACGCTCCTGGTGGCCGGTGGTCTCAGCCTGTTCGCGAGCGCGCATCCCGACGGACTCGAGTTCGTCGGCGCCTCGCTGGGCTTCGACGGCGCGGCCAAGGACTCCGCGGTCGCGGGCAGTCCGCTGGCCGACTACGGCGTCAGCGGTATCGGAAACGCCCAGGTCTCCGGTGCGCTCGCCGGCATCATCGGCGTTCTCGTCACCATCGTCGTCGGCCTGGCGATCGCCAAGCTGGCCTCGCTCCGCGCAAACCGGGCTTCATGAGTGGTGACGGTCTTCTCGTCGCGGTGGACAGCCGGGTTCACCGCATTCCGGCGCAGGTGAAGATCGTTGCGCTGTTCGTCTTCGTCCTCGCTGTCGTCTCCACACCCGCCTCGGTCTTCTGGGCGTTCGGTCTGTACGCCGGGATGCTCCTGGCCGCCGTGGTCGTGGCAAAGCTGCCCCCGCTGGTGGTGACGCGGCGGCTCACGGTCGAGACGCCGTTCATCGTGTTCGCGCTGCTGCTCCCGTTCGTCGCGACCGGGCCGCGGGTCGACGTACTCGGGCTGGAACTGTCCGAGTCCGGCGTACTCGGGGCGTGGAACGTGCTCGCGAAGGGCACGCTCGGTGTGGTCGCCGCGATCCTGTTGTCGGCGACGACCGGGCCGCGTGAGTTGCTGGCCGGGCTCGAGCGGTTGCGGCTGCCGTCCACGCTGGTCGCGATCCTGTCGTTCATGGTGCGGTATCTGAGCGTCGTGTCCGACGACCTGCATCGGATGCGGATCGCCCGCGAGTCGCGTGGCTACACCGGCGGCCGGGCCGGCCATCTCAAGGCGGTCGCCGGGGGAGTGGGCGCGCTGTTCGTCCGCAGTTTCGAGCGGGGTGAACGGGTGCACCTGGCCATGCGGTCGCGCGGCTACACGGGCCGGATGCCGTTGCTGAGTTCCGCCGGCGCGACGTCGGCCCAGTGGCTCGAGGGGCTGGCGATCTCCCTGACCGCGGTGCTCATCGCAGTCGCCGCTAGAGTGGCCGCCCTGTGAACGGTCCCGCGATCCATGTCGAGCGTCTTGTCTTCGCCTATCCCGACGGACGGCAGGCGCTGTACGGCGTCGACTTCACCGTCCAGCGCGGTGAGCGGGTCGCGCTGCTCGGCCCCAACGGCGCCGGGAAGACCACGCTGGTGCTGCACCTCAACGGGATCCTCGGCTCGGTGGCCGGCGGGACCGGCAGCGGCCGGATCCAGCTCGGCGGCACCGACCTGCACCGCGAGCACCTTCCCGAGGTACGGCGGAAGGTCGGCCTGGTGTTCCAGGACCCGGACGACCAGTTGTTCATGCCGACCGTGCGGGACGACGTCGCGTTCGGCCCGGCGAACCTCGGGCTGCGGGGAGCGGAGCTGGACGAGCGGGTGCACGAGGCACTGGTCCAGGTCGGGATGCAGGATCACGCGGACCTCGCGCCGCACCATCTGTCCTTCGGCCAGCGCCGGCGGGTGGCGGTGGCGACGGTCCTGGCGATGCGGCCGGAGGTGCTGGTCCTGGACGAGCCGTCGAGCAACCTCGACCCGGCCGCCCGGCGGGAACTCGCCGACATCCTGGCCGGCCTCGACGTGACGCTGCTGATGATCACTCACGACCTGCCGTACGCGCTGCAGCTGTGCGAGCGAAGCCTGCTGATGGACGGCGGCAGAATCGTTGCCGATGGCAAGACCCGGGACCTGCTCAGTGACGCCGACCTGATGAGTGCGCACCGGCTGGAACTGCCCTACGGCTTCGACCCGCTGTCCGTGCCCGGACCCGAGCGCAAGGGCTGACGGCTGCCCGCGTCCTGGGACGCCTCAGCGGAAACGGGGTCTACCGGAATCGGCAACCGGTGGTGAATTTCTTACCAGCCTCTTGCGTGTTACTCGCGGGTCAGCGATGGTGACAATCAGTACTTCCGTCGCCACCCCTCGTACACATGCAAAGGCGGTCCGCCCCATGAAGTCCATCGCCAGCTTGCTGTCCGCCGCGGCCCTCGGAACCGCGATGCTCCTCAGCCCCGGTGTCGCCCACGCCGCCGCCCCCGACTACGTCGCCCTCGGTGACTCGTACGCCTCGGGGGTCGGCACCCGGAGCTACACCACGGAGAGCGGCTCCTGTCAGCGCTCGCTGAAGGCATACCCGTACGTCGACGCCACCCGGATCGGCGCGAACCTGACCTTCGTCGCCTGCTCCGGCGCCCGCGTCGCCGACGTGAGCACCAAGCAGGTCGGCGCGCTGAACAGCGGCATCGAACTGGTCACCGTCCAGGTCGGTGGCAACGATGCCGGGTTCTCCACCGTGATCACCGAGTGCGCCAAGCCGTCCTGGCTCGCCGACTGCACCGGCGCGATCAACAACGCCCAGTCGTTCATCAACAACACGCTGCCCGGCCGGCTGAACGGCCTGTACGGGACGATCAAGAGCAAGGCCACGTCCGCCCGGGTCATCGTGGTCGGCTATCCGCGCCTGTTCAACGGCATCGACTGCAACGCGGGGACGTTCTTCAGTCCGACCGAGATGACCCGGCTGAACCAGACCGCCGACCTGCTCAACTCCAAGATCGCCGCCTCCGCGAGCGCGGCCGGCTTCGGCTTCGTCAACCCGACCGAGCACTTCATCGGCCACGCCGTCTGCGGCAGTCCGGAGTGGATCAACGGCCTGTCCAACCCGGTCAGCGAGTCCTACCACCCGAACGTCGCCGGCCAGACCGCCTACGCCAACCTCGTCCAGCCCGCCCTCACCTGACCCGTCTCAGAGCTGCCTGGCTGACCCACCGGACCGGGGTTGGCCACCCGAATCCCGGGGGCCGGCCCCCGGTTTCGTGAGTGGACCCATCAATTGGGGCTGCGCGGAGCGCCGGTTCGTGGTGTCATGCTGGGGTGGCACGGAGGTCTGTGGACTGGCTCCTGGCGGCTCGGTCGCAGGCCAACTGCCTGGCACGTCCGGCGGACGAGGCCGGCCCCGGAGGGGTGGCCGACGTCGTGCGCCGGACGGGGGGACTGCAGGCACAGGCGTGGCGCGGCGCCGCGTACGCCGTCCGGGCCCGCTCGACCGCGACCACCTTCGCCGACGTGCCCCGTGCTCAGGAGTTGGACCGGACCGTCGTCCGCGGCTGGTTCATGCGCGGCACGCTCCAACTCGTCGCGACCGAACACGCCGGCCCGTTACTCGGTCTGCTCGGCCCGAAACTCGTCAAGGACACCGAACGCCGGTACGGCGAACTCGGCCTGACCGGCGCGATCCGGTCCGAAGCGGCCGACTTGATCGAGGAGCACCTGCTCGCCAACGGCCCGACGACTCGCTCGGGTCTGGCCGGCGTACTGGTGAAGGCAGGGCTGATCGCGGAGCCGAAGGGGCAGCAGGTGTATGCGCTGATCCGGAACGCGGGGCTGCTCGGCCGGGTGTGTTACGGGCCGGGACACGACAAGCACGAGACGTGGGTCGCTGTCCGCGACTGGCTGGGGCAACCGCTGGCACTCGAAGGCGATCTCGAGGAAGTCGCTCGGCGCTACCTCATCGCGTACGGGCCTGCTACGGCACGCGATTTCGCCACGTGGTCGGGTCTGCCCGTGCCGATGGCCCGCAAGGGTTTGAAGGCCGTCGCGACGCTGTCCTTCGACGTCGAGGGAGTCGCGTTCTCGGCGGTCGAGGACCTGCCGGGATGCCGGGACCTGCGGCTGCTAGGGGAGTTCGACCCGTACCTGCTCGGGTACGACGACCGCCGGCACGCGCTGGCCGAGGAGTACCGCAGACACATCCATCCCGGCGGCGGCATGCTGCGGCCGGCCATCGTCGAGGCCGGCCGGGTGATCGGATCGTGGCGGCACGCCGACCGGTCGTACCAGCTGTTCGAGCCCGGTCCCGAGTCGGCCGCACTCGCGGCGGAGCTCGAGGACGTGGCCCGGTTCGGCGGTTGATCGTATATGCCTCATCGGGTATATATGGGCTCATGACCGAGACCTTGAGCACGGAGAACGGCCGGACCGTCCTGCGGATGCGACGCGAACTGCGGCATCCGGTCGAGAAGGTCTGGCGGGCGATCACCGAGCCCGCCCAGCTGGCCGGGTGGTTCCCGGCCGCGGTCGAACTGGACCTGCGGCTGGACGGGCCGATCACGTTCACGTTCGAGGAGGATCCCGGCGCGCCGGTCGACGAGCAGAGCCGCGGGGTGATCCGCGCGTACGACCCGCCGCGCCTGATCGAGTACACCTGGGGCGACGAGGTGCTCCGCTGGGAGCTGATCCCGTCCGGCGGCGGGTGCACGTTGCACCTGACCGCGACGTACGACGACCGGCCGGGGTCGGCGAGTTTCGCCGGCGGCTGGCTCCTGTGCATGGACGCTCTGGAGCAGGTGCTCGGCGGATCGGCGCTGCCGGAGAAGGACTACGCCGAGCTGCACGAGCATTTCGCCAAGGTGTTCGGCCTCGACCAGGGCGTCGTACTCGAGGACGGGGGAGTCCGGTTCGAACGGCAACTCGTCCGGCCGAAGGAGCTGGTCTGGCAGCTGCTGTCGGGTGCGGCCACCGCGACCGTCGGCAGTCCACCGCCGTCCGGATTCGTTGCCAAAGGCATTGATACCGGACCGGTGACCGGCGTCGCCGAGCCCGAGCGGCTGACCTACACCTGGTCACAGGGCGACGTGAGCTGGACGCTCCGGGACGGCAACGGCGGAGCCCGCCTGGTGCTTGCCCAGACCGGCCCCGCCGCCGACTACCTCGATGCCTGGCACGACCTGATCGAGGCCCTGGCCGCCGAGCTAGTCACCCGCGACGTATCGGCGTAGGTGTTCCGCGGTCAGGGTCGGGCTGCTCTCGACCAGATCGGCGGGTGTGCCGGTGAAGACGACACGCCCGCCGTCGTGGCCCGCGCCCGGCCCGACGTCGATCAGCCAGTCGGCGTGCGCCATGACCGCTTGGTGGTGCTCGATGACGATGACTGTGTTGCCCTCGTCCACGAGTGTGTCGAGCATCGCCAGCAGTTGGTCGACGTCGGCCAGGTGCAGACCTGTGGTCGGCTCGTCGAGGATGTACACCGAACCTGTCTTGCCCATGTTGATGGCCAGCTTCAGCCGCTGGCGCTCGCCACCGGACAGCGTGGTGAGCGGCTGGCCGAGACCGATGTACCCGAGGCCGACGGTCGACAGCCGGTCGAGGATGCTCCGGGCCGGCCCGCGAGTGAAGAACTCGCGGGCTTCGGTCACGGTCATCCGCAGTACTTCGCCGATGTTCTTGCCGCGCAGCCGATAGGCCAGCACCTCCGCGGTGAACCGCGCGCCGTCGCAGTCCTCGCAGACCGACGCGACGTCGGCCATCATGGCCAGATCGGTGTAGACCAGACCGATGCCCTTGCAGGTCTTGCAGGCGCCCACCGAGTTGGCGCTGAACAGTCCCGGCTGCACGTTGTTCGCCTTGGCGAACTCGGCCCGGATCGGATCCAGCAAACCGGTGTACGTCGCCGGATTGCTCCGCTTCGACCCGCGGATCGGCTCCTGGCCGGCGACGATCACGCCGTCGCGTCCGGCCAGCGAGCCGTGGATCAGTGAACTCTTCCCCGATCCCGCGACACCGGTGACCACGGTCAGCACGCCCAGCGGTATGTCGACGCTGACATTCCGCAGGTTGTGCAGGGTCGCGTTCTCGATGGACAGCGTGCCGGTCGGACGCCGTACGTCGTCCCGGACGTCGACCCGGTGGTCCAGATAGCGGCCGGTCAACGTGCCGGACTTCTTCAGGCCGTCGAGATCACCGGCGTAGCACAACCGGCCACCCGCCGGCCCGGCACCGGGTCCGAGGTCGACGATGTGGTCGGCGATCCGGATCGTCTCCGGCTTGTGCTCGACCACCAGCACCGTGTTGCCCTTGTCCCGCAGTTGCAGGAGCAGGTCGTTCATCCGCTGGATGTCGTGCGGATGCAGCCCGACGGTCGGCTCGTCGAAGACGTAGGTGACATCGGCCAGGCTCGATCCGAGATGCCGGACCAGTTTGACCCGCTGGGCCTCACCGCCGGACAAAGTGGACGACTCGCGATCCAGGCTCAGGTAACCGAGCCCGATCGTGACCATCGAGTCCAGCGTCTCCCGCAACCCGTCGAGCATCGGCCCGACGCCCGGAAGGTTGAGGCCGGCAACGAACTCGGCGAGGTCACTGATCTGCATCGCCGAGCACTCGGCGATGGTCCGGCCGGCGATCCTCGCCGAGCGGGCCGCCTCGTTCAGCCGGGTGCCGCCGCAGGCCGGACAGGTCGCCTGCCGGATCGCCCGGTCGGCGAAGGCGCGCAGGTGGCTCTGCATCGACTCGCGGTCCTTGCTCAGAAAGCTGCGCCTCAGTTTCGAGACCAGCCCCTCGAAGGTCAGGTTGCTCTTGCCGACCTTGACCTTGGTCGGCTCCTGGTACAGGAACCGCTCCCAGCTGTCGGCCGGGTAGTCCCTGAGCGGAAGGTCGGGATCGAACAGCCCGGTGGTGGCCATCAGCTGCCAGTGCCAGCTGTCGACCGCGTACCCGGGCGCCTTGATCGCGCCCTGGTTCAGGCTCTTGTCCCGGTCGACGAGCTCGTCGAGCTCGAACTCGGTGGTCCGGCCGAGCCCTTCACACTCTGGGCACATGCCCTCGGCCAGGTTGAAGCTGAACGCGGAGGGCGGTCCGACGTACGGCGTCCCGGCCCGGCTGAACAGGACGCGGAGCATGGTGTGGGCGTCGGTCGCCGTACCGACCGTGGACCGGGAGTTGGCCCCGATCCGCTCCTGGTCGACGATGATCGCGGCGGAAAGGTTGCGCAGCGCATCGACGTCGGGACGGCTGCGGCTGGGCAGGAAGTTCTGCGCGAAGGCGGAGTAGGTCTCGTTGATCAGCCGCTGTGACTCGGCGGCGATGGTGTCGAAGACGAGCGAAGACTTGCCGGAGCCGGAGACCCCGGTGAAGACGGTGAGCCGGCGCTTGGGGATGTCCAGCGAGACACCGCTGAGGTTGTTCTCGCGGGCTCCCCGCACCTGGATGACGTCATGGCTGTCGGCGGCCGTGGGACCGGCGCACCCGGTCGATTCGGTAGCAGGCATCCTTCAATTGTGACATTGAACCGTCCGTATGAACTTGTCTCCGACGCCGCCGTTTGCCGTGCGGCGAAAAGCTTATACGTCCCACGAAGGTTTGCGGGCGGCCAGGTGCGGCACGTGACGCGCGGGGCACTGATCACCCGCTGAATTCCTGACAACGTGGCCAGGTGTGACAATGGCGGCATGCGTGCCACCGTCAAAGATGTCGCCAGACTGGCCGGGGTGTCCCCGAAGACGGTGTCGAACGTCATCAACGGTGTCGTGTACGTCCGGCCGGAGACACGTGCGCGGGTCGAGCAGGCTCTCGACGAACTCGACTACGTTCCCAACATGAGCGCCCGCGGGCTGCGCAACGGCCGCTCCGGCATGATCGCGCTCGCACTGCCGGACCTGCTGCGGCCGTACTCCGCGGAGATCACCCATCTCGTCGTCGAACTGGCCCACGAACGCGGCTGGGGTGTGCAGATCGAACAGACCGCCGCCGAGCCGGACCGCGAGTTCGAACTGCTGTCCAAGGCACGCGCCTACCTGGTCGACGGCCTGATCCTCAACCCGGTGAACCTGGGTGACAGCGCAGTGACCACGGCCGGCCCGCTGCCGCCCGTCGTACTCATCGGCGACGTCGACCAGGATGTCGTGAGTCAGGTCGCGATCGACAATGTGGCCGCGGCGCGGGACATGACGAAACACCTGCTGGCCCGGGGATGCCGGCGGATCGCGGCGGTCGGTACGCCGGAGATTCCGCGCGGGTCGAGCGGTGTCGGCGTCCTCGGTGGGGCGGCCGATGCGCCGGGGACCGCGGCGTCCAGGTTGCGTACGGCGGGGTATCGGCAGGCGCTCGACGAAGCCGGCGTACCGCACGACCCGGCGCTCGAGATCAACCTGGATCGGTGGCGGCCGGAGGGTGCGGCGACCGTGGTCGGGAAGTACCTGACCGAGCACGAGTTGCCGGACGCCTTCTTCTGCTTCACCGACACCGTCGCGTCGGGCACGTTGTCGGCGTTGTGGGCGGCGGGCGTCGCCGTACCGGAGCAGACCCTGGTCGCGGGGTTCGACAACATCCTCGAGAGTCAGTTCATGATCCCGCCGCTGACCACGGTCGACTTCGACCGGCGGGAGTTCGTCCGGTCCGCCCTCGACCTGCTGGCCGAGCGGATGGCCGACAAGGACGCCGCGCCCCGGCGGGTGATCATCCCGCACCGCATCATCGAACGGGCCAGTACCGCACGCTGATCCACAAATTTCCTCAAAGAACTACACAGAGGAGTCTTGTCGGCACGTTCTAACGATGTAATGATCGGTCCCGCCCGCCCAAGGAGACCGAATGGCCAGATCAGACTTTTCTCCGACGCCACCGCCCCGGTCGTTGCTTTCCCGGCGCCGCTTGCTCCACGGAGCCGCGGCGCTCGCCGGTGGCGGAATGCTGCTCGGCTGCGCGCCGAGTGCGTCCCGACCGGCGACCGACCTCAGTTACTGGCACCTGATGACCGGTGGTGACGGCATCGTGATGGCGGGCCTGGTGGACGCCGTCAACGCCCTGAACCTCGGCTTTCGGGCCACCCAGACGGTGCTCGCCTGGGGACCGCCCTACTACACCAAGTTGGCGATGGCCTCGGCCGGCGGACGTGCCCCGGATCTCGCGATCATGCATGCGTCCCGGATCGCCGGCTACGCGCCGGGCGGTCTGCTGGAGCCGTGGGACCTCGACCTGCTCGCCGAGGCCGGGATCCGCGAGAGCGACTTCCCGCCGCTGGTGTGGCAGAAGGGCATCTACGACGGGAAGCTCTACTCGATCGCGCTCGACACGCACCCGTTCGTGCTCTACTACAACACCGAGCACGCCGCGAAGGCCGGAGTCACGGACGCGCTGCGGACGATGAAGAGCCCGGAGGAGTTCACCGAGGTCGCGTCGAAGCTGCAGAAGGTGACCGGAAAGCACGGGTTGTCGTACGGCTATCTCGGCGACGGCTCACAGATGTGGCGACTGTTCTACACGTTCTACCGGCAGCTGGGCGCCGACATCAGGTTGGTGCCCGGTCAGCAGGCACAGGTGGACGAGGCCGCGGCGGTCAAGACGCTCACGTTCGTCCGCTCGCTGCTCGACGACACCATCGCCAGCCGCAGCGGTGACGGCGGTACGGCGACCAGCGAGTTCCTGCACGGCGAGAGCGGACTCCTCTTCGGTGGCGTCTGGGAGTTGCCGGTCATCAAGGACGCGAAACTGCCGTTCGACGCCCAGCCGATCCCGACCCTGTTCGGCACCGACGCCGCGTACGCCGACTCGCACACGTTCGTGCTGCCACGCCAGTCGAAGGTGTCGCCGGAGCGCCGCAGGCACGTGTACCGAATGGTCGCGGAGATCCTGAAGCGGTCGGTGAAGTGGGCCGGTGCCGGCCACATCCCGGCGTACCAGCCGGTGGTGCGGAGCGCGGAGTATCAGGACCTGAAACCGCAGTCGAACTACGCGGACATCCCGGCGTACGTGAACTACGACCCGGACGCCTGGTTCGGCGGAGCGGGCAGCGACTTCCACAAGTACTTCGCGGAGAACGTGCAGAACGTCTACCTGGGCAGCGGGGATCCGGCGGCCGGGTTCGAGGGTTTCGTGAGGCGGCTGAACGTGCTGCTCGACCGTCCGCAACCGGTGTGAGAGGAGAGTCACCGATGTCGACCGCCATCGACAGTCCAGCGGCCGGTGCGCCGGTCGTTGCCGCTGGCCCCGATTCCGGCCGGGCCCGGGCCCGGCGTGGGGAGACCATGACCGGATGGGCGTTCGCGGCGCCGTTCGCCGTACTGTTCGTGCTCTTCCTCGTCGTGCCGGCGTTGTACGGGCTCTACCTGAGTTTCACCGGTGCGACGCTCACCGGATCGGGTGGGGAACTGCTCGGCTTCGCCAACTACACCGAGGCATTGCGCGATCCGGACATGTGGCGTTCGCTCGGCAACACCGTGTGGTTCACGGTGCTGAGCACGATTCCACTCGTCGTCCTCTCGCTCGCCTTCGCATTGCTGGTGAACCTCGGCCTACCGGGGCGCTGGCTGTGGCGGCTGTCGTTCTTCATGCCGTACCTGCTCGCCTCGACCGTCGTGGTGATGTTCTGGAACTGGATGTACAACCCGAAGCTCGGGCTGATCAACGGGGTGCTCGCCGAGTTCGGGATCGCGCCGGTGGCGTGGCTGCAGGATCCGAACGTGGCGATGATCTCGGTCGTGGTCACCACCTTGTGGTGGACGATCGGGTTCAACTTCCTGCTGTACCTGGCCGCCTTGCAGAACATCCCGGAGCAGCAGTTCGAGGCGGCCGCGATCGACGGCGCCGGCAAGTGGCGGCAGCTGTTCTCGATCGTGATCCCGCAACTGGCCCCGACGACCGCGCTGATCGTGACCCTGCAGATCCTCGCGTCGCTGAAGGTCTTCGACCAGATCTACATGCTCACCAACGGCGGGCCGGCCGGCTCGACCCGGTCGATCGTGCAGTACATCTACGAGTCCGGCTTCACCGGCTACCGGTTCGGCTACTCGTCGGCCATCTCCTACCTGTTCTTCGCGATCATCGTGCTGGTGTCGATCGCGCAGTACAAGCTGATCAACCGCCGGAGTGTGTCATGAGCACCTACACGTTGAGCCGTGGAATCAAACAAGGGCACAAACCTGGCGAGAATCCGTGGAGCGTGTCCAGGATGGTCGCGCTGCTGGTGCTGGCGTTCCTCGCCGCGACCTGGCTGGTGCCGTTCGCCTGGGCGGTGCTGACGTCGCTGAAGAGCGAGGCCGACGCGGGAGCGTCGACGATCACGCTGACTCCACCGGACGGCTTCAGCTTCGACGCCTACCGGAAGGTGCTGTCCGCCGGCAACATCCCGGCGTGGGCGTGGAACAGCCTGATCACCTCGGTCGCCATCACCTTCATCACGGTGGCGACCTCGGCGCTGGCCGGGTACGCGTTCTCGCGGATCGACTTCCGCGGCCGGCGCTGGCTGTACGCCGCGATCATCGCGGCCATCATCATCCCGCCACAGCTGCTGATCGTCCCGCTGTTCCGGCAGATGCTCGCCTTCGACCTGGTCGACACCTACTGGGGGATCATCCTGCCGCAGGCGTTCGCACCGGCGATGGTGCTCATCCTCAAACGTTTCTTCGACCAGATCCCGGTCGAACTCGAGGACGCCGCGCGGGTCGACGGCGCGAACCGGCTGCGGGTGTTCTGGTCGGTCGTCCTGCCGCTGTCACGGCCGATTCTCGCCGCGGTGGCGATCTTCGTGTTCATCGGTGCCTGGAACAATTTCCTCTGGCCGTTCATCGTCACCACCGACGCGGACCTGATGACGTTGCCGGTCGGCCTGCAGACCGTGAAGAGCGCGTACGGCCTGCAGTACGCGCAGAACATGGCCTCGGCGATCCTGGCGGCACTCCCACTGGTCGTGGTGTTCCTCTTCTTCCAGCGCCAGATCATCAAGGGAATCGCCACCACCGGCTTCGGCGGCCAGTAGAACCACTCCCTTCGGTGGGCGTGCGTTTCGGTGGACAGCAAAGCTGGACAGCGATTTCAGTGCGCGGGATTCCTGTCACGATCCCTTGAAAACGTCGTCACTCTCAGCAAGGCTTCCCTGATCACTTCCGCGTCGTTTCCGGGTGCGGGAAGGACGGGGGAGTGAGCGACTGCTGCGTCCTGCCGGCAGTCGGTCCGTCCAACACTCGGGGGTAACGATGAGGAGAAGGGGGAAGTGTGTCAGCGATGACAAAGCTCGCCGAGCAGTGCCGTGATGTGAGGAGTCACGGCAAGGCAGGGCTCGGGCGGGCTTCGATCCAACCGGCGGTCTGCACCGGCATCCACGAGGTGACCTCGTCGATCCCGTCGGTGAAACCGCGACGCGTGGCGGTGCTGCGGTTGAGCAACGGCATGACCACCACGCTGCGACTCGGCGAGGGCGCTGCGGCGCCGGAGCGGGGCGCCACCGTGTTCGTCCGGGGTGGCCGGGGGATGGGTGATCAACCCGCCTCAGGTGGGGTCATCCTCGCGTCGACCGACCCCAGCTGAACACAAGGGCTGAGTCAGTGACTCGCCGGTCTCAGGTGTCAACGCCCAGCTGAGGCCGGCAAGTCCCTGGAGCAGCCCTAATCTTTGTCCGGCATCGGATCGGTCAGGGCACGGACCTCGATCGGCGAGAACCGGGCTTCCGGCAGTTTGGCCGCGAGCTCGGTCGCCCGCTCCAGACTGCAGTCGACCAGGTAGTACCCGGCCAGCACTTCCTTCGCCTCGGTGAACGGCCCGTCGGTCACCGCGGGTACGCCGTCCTGCACCCGGACCACCCGTGCACTCGCGGTGGTGAGCCCGTCGGAGGCGACGAACTCACCGTTCGCCTGCATCTCCTCGAACAGCTTGCGGTGCGCGTCGTACACCGCGTCCTTTCCCTCCGCGTCGAGCGCGTCCCAGGTCTCGGTGTTCCCGTAGATCAGCAGCATGTACTTCATCAGTGCCTCCGGTTCCGGTGTCCTGGGTACGTCGGAACGCCGACGCCGACCTCGACATCTCCGCGGTCGACACGCTAGTCGATCACCAGGTCGCGCCGGCCGGCTCCCGGGTGGTGGTGTTGATCCGGTTGAACAGGTTGGTCAGCCCGATCATCAGGATGATCGCGGCGAGCTGGGTCTCGTCGTAGTGCTTGGCCGCCTCGGCCCAGATCTCGTCGGTCACCGCGTCCGGCCGGTCGGCGATCCGGGTCGCGGCCTCGGTCAGCGCGAGCGCGGCCCGTTCGGCGTCGGTGAACAGGTCGCACTCGCGCCACGCGACGACCTGGAACAGCCGCTCGTCGCTCTCACCGTTCTTCTGCGCCGACTTCACCCCGCCGTACACGCACGGCCCGCACCCGTTGATCTGGCTGGCCCGCAGGTGGACGAGTTCGAGGATGGTCTGCGACACGCCGCCTTTGTGGACGGCCTTGAAGATGTTCTGCACGCCCTTGGTGGCGTCGGGCAGCAGCATGGCGGGGTTGGTCATCCGAGCAGTCATGGGAGGTTCTCCATCAAGGGTTGTTTGTTGTCTTCATTCCCCTGACGGACGCCGGCCGGCGGATGTGACACGAGCGGCCTCGAGATCTCTGGCGACTCGTTCCTCCACCGGTACGGCGGGATCGGAGTACTGGCCGGTCAGGCAGATCGGGCCTGCCCACCGGAGCCGTTGCAACGTGGCGAAGACCGCGGACCAGTCGGACATCCCTTCGTCGGCTTGGACGAAGTACGTCGTCCAGCCGGCGTCGGTCCTGATGTACTTGGCGTTCTTGAGGTTCACGATGCCAAGCCGGTCGAAGCCGAGCTCGAGGGTGACCGCGGGATCGTCGCCGGCGAGTGCGTCGTGGGCCGCATCCCAGACCAGCTTGAAGTTTTGGGGGAGGCCGTCGAGCAGTTGCAGTACGCCGAGCGTCGACGAGACGAACCGCCCGTGATGCGGCTGGATCCCGACCTGTACGTCGTACTGTCCGGCCGGCACCGCTGTCGCTTCGAGCAGTTCGCGGGTACGTCGTACCGAGGCCGCGTAACCGTCTGGACCGAGCTCGGCCATGATCCGGATCATCGGTACGCCGGCCTCGGCGCAGGCGGCGAAGACCCGCTCGGACAGGTCGCTCGCGACGCTGATCGGTTCGATGCCTTCGGCCCGTAACTGCTCGGTGAACTTCGGCAGCTCGGCCTCGGCCGTCGTCGGAGTGACGTAGGAGCTGTCCCGGACCGGAATCTCGGCGCCGCCGAAGCCGAGCCGGGCGATCAGCCGTCCCAGCTCAGCTCCGGCCAGCCCGGACCACGGCTTGGTGAAGACGGACCACAGATAGGTCATGTGGTTACTCCTCAGCGGTAGTCGAGGTCGATCGACTCGGCGCGGATGCGTTCCTCGTCGACCACGACGCCCAAACCGGGGGCGGTGGGGACGGTGGCGACGGCCTTGGCGATGGTCAGCCCTTCGACGTACAGGTCGGAGAGCAGTTCCGGCCCGTTCAGTTCGGCGGGCAGGGCGAGTTCCAGCTGGCTGAAGACGTGCAGCGCGGCCGCGAAGCCGATGCCGCTGTCGGTGAGCCCGCTGGCCAGGATCTCGACTCCGCCGGCCAGGGCTGTCTGGGCGGTTTTCAGGGCGTTGCGCAGACCTCCGGACTTGCAGACCTTGATGACGACCAGGTCGGCGGCGTCCAGCCGGATCGCGCGCGCCAGGTCCTGGGCGGAGAAGCTGCCCTCGTCGATGGCGATGGGCAGGTCGATCAACCCACGCAGGCGTTGCATGGCAAGGGTGTCGGTGCTCGGCACAGGCTGCTCGACGCAGTGGATCGTGCGAATGCCCGCCGTACGGTCCGTGAGCTGCTTCAGCAGGCTCGGGCGGTACGACTGGTTCGCGTCGAGCCAGAGTGGTTTGCCGTCGGCGGCCTCGGCCACCGTTTCGATCGCCGCGGTGTCGGCATCGAGGTCGCCGCTGATCTTGACCTTGTACGCCGAATAGTCCGAAGACTGCAGCGCATGGTCGCGGACGGCCTCCTGGTCGCCGACCCCGATCGCGGAGCACAGTGGGATGTCGTCGTACACCTTCCCGCCGAGCAGCGCGTGCACGGGTACGCCGGCCAGCTTGCCGGCCGCGTCGTGCATGGCGACGTCCACGGCGGCCCGGGCGAACGGGAAGCCGTTCGAGACCGCCGGGCTGAGCCTCTTGGTCGCGCGCTGGTGGAAGAGTTCGACGTCGAACGGGGTGAGCTCGAGCAGGATCGGCGCGAGGTGCCGTCTGATCACGACGGCCATGGTCTCGGCGGTCTCGTAGCTCCAGCTCGGCAGCGCCCGCTGCTCACCCCAGCCGACCACGCCGTCCTGGGTGGTCAGCTTCACGAACACCACCGCGGTGGACTGATCCGGTTGTTCGCCCGGAGAGCCGACCGGCCCGCTGCCGAGGACGAACCGGCGCGCGAACGGGACCGCGACCGGGAAGACATCGACCTGACTGATCCGCGACATGGTTGCCGTCCTCCCCGGCCGCTCAGGCCGCGATCGACCAGGCGGCCGGGTCGACGAAACTCGGTCCGCGGGTGCCGTCCTCGAGGAAGCGCAATACATCGGCCAGCACGTAGCCCGCGAGTGTGCGATGACCCTCTTCGGTGTCGCCTGCGATGTGCGGACTGAGCAACAGGTTCGGTGCCTGGAGGATGGTGGAGTCAAACGTCGGCGGCTCGGAGTCGTACACGTCTAAGGCGGCGTACACGCGGCCGTCGAGGACGTGGTCGAGGAGTGCCTGCTGGTCGATCGCCGGGCCTCTCGAGGAGTTGACGAAGACGGCGCCGTCGGGCAGCTGCTCGATCAGCTCGCGGGTGATCATCCCTTTCGTTTCCGGAACGTTGGGGACGTGGATGCTGACGAAAGGGCTCTGCAGTGCGTCGTTCAGCGTGGTCGTGCGGACGCCGAGCTGGTCCGTACGCTCACGTGGGAGGTACGGGTCGTAGACGGCGAGGTCGCAGCCGAAGGGTTTGAGGAGGGTGATCAGGGCGCGGGCGGTCGAGCTGGCGCCCACGACGCCGACCTTGGCTCCGGCCAGCTCGTGACCGCGGAACGCGGATTGCTTCCAGCCGCCCTGACGGATCGCAGGGTCGAAGCGTGGGAGGCGGCGGGCGAGAGTGAGCATGGCGGCCAGGCAGTACTCGCCGACGGACCAGGCGATTCGCGGTCCGGCGGAGAAGACGGCGACACCTTGCTCGAGGACGGCCGGGTCGACGAGGTTCTTCACCGAGCCCGCCGCATGCGCGACCACCGTGGGACCGTTGCCGTCGGCCCACAGCTCCTTGTCGAGGCGCGGCGTACCCCAACTGGTGAGGAGTACGTCGGCCCCGGCAGCGAGACCGGATACGGCGACCGGGTCGAGCGCCGGCGGCTTGCCCGGCGACCCGGGGGCGGCCGCATGCTCAGGGCCGGCCCAGACGACGTCGAAGCGATCATCGAGCAGCCGGCGGGTGTGCGGGTCGATAACGTCGGCGGCGCGTTCGGGTGAACAGGACAGCGAGTCTTGGCACCGTGCCGTCTCCTTCGGATGGGCGTCAATGTTGACGGTAGGCGCTTTCCGTTATGCAGGTCCAAGCCCGATTCCGTATTGGCCGATACCGCGCGGGTATGAGTACGGTGCCGGGTATGGATTTCTCGTTGCCGCAGGTCCGCGGGTTCGTCGCCGTGGCCGAGGAACTGCACTACGGCCGGGCGGCGCAGCGGCTGAACATGACCCAGCCGCCGTTGACCCGCCAGATCCAGGGGCTGGAGCGTGCGCTCGGGGTGCGGTTGTTCGACCGGACCGGCAGGGGAGTGCGGCTCACCGCGGCGGGTGACGTGTTCCTCGAACACGCTCGGCGAGTGCTGGCGCTGCTCGAGGTCGCCCCGGAGGCGACCCGGCGCGCGGCCGACGGCCAGACCGGCACCCTGCGGATCGGATTCACCGCGATCGGGGCGTACGCCGTACTGGCCGGCTTCCTCGCGATGGTCGGGAAGCGGACGCCGGCCGTGACGTCCGAGCTCACCGAGTTGGTCAGCCCGGCGCAGTTCGCGGCGCTGGCGGCGATGGAGATCGACATCGGCTTGGTGCGGCCGCCGATCCCCGCCGGGTTCCAGTCGGTGCTGGTGCATTCCGAGGACTTGGTGCTCGCCGTACCGGCAGATCATCCCTTGGCCGAAGGGGAGCCACCGGTCGCGCTGGTCGACGTGACCGACGACTACATCGGCTACAGCCCCGAGGGATCGCAGTACCTGCACGACATCTGCGCCGCCATGATCGGCATGGATCGGTACGCCGTGAGTCAACTCGCCTCTCAGGTCCCGACCATGCTCGCTCTCGTCCGCGCCGGCCTGGGCTGCGCCCTCGTTCCACGCTCCGTCATGGCCATGCGCGTCGAAGGCGTCCGCTACCGCGAACTCGACGCGGCCGACGCCCACTCGGTCACCCTGCACGCCTGCTGGAACCCCGACAACCCGAATCCGGCGCTCCGGCGCCTGGCGCAGTCCTTCGGGAGAATCCGCACCTCGACCCCTCTGGGTGAACGCGTCGGGTAGGGTTGGGCCGACAGTACGACGGACTGAGGAGGTGGGACCGATTACCGCAAGGGCAGGTTGGTTGCTCCCGCCTCGAGAGGTCGGCGTCGGTCGCTGACTGCGGGAGCCTCGTAGTCGAAGGGTTTCCGTGTCTGTTTCTTCTGTTCCTTCCTTTGAACTCGGCGGTGTCGTCGACCGGTTGCGTGCGGCCGGGTGCGTGTTCGCCGAGGACGAGGCCGCTCTGATCGCCTCCACCGCCCGGGATCTGACCGAGTTCGACGCCATGGTCGAGCGTCGGGTCGCCGGGTTGCCGCTCGAACATGTCCTCGGCTGGGCGTCGTTCCGCGGGGTCCGGATCGCCGTCGATCCCGGTGTGTTCATCCCGCGTCGCCGTACCGAGTTCCTCGTCGAGGAGGCGCTGCGGGTCACCGCACCGGGTGCCGTGGTCGTCGATCTCGGCTGTGGCTCAGGTGCGCTGGGTGCGGCGATCGCGGCCGAGCGGCAGGTGTCCTTGTACGCCGCCGACATCGAGCTGGCCGCGGTGCGGTGTGCCCGGCGCAATCTCGTCGCGTGGCGTGGCTCGGTGTATCAGGGTGACCTGTTCAACGCGTTGCCGGACGAGTTGCGTGGCCGGATCGACGTACTGGTGGCGAACGTGCCGTACGTGCCGACCAACGAGATCCGGCTGTTGCCACCCGAGGCTCGCCTCTACGAACCGCACGTGACTCTCGACGGCGGCCCGGACGGCCTGGCCACGCTGCGCCGCGTCGCCGCGGCTGCCTCCGACTGGCTCGCGCCCGGCGGACACCTGTTCGTCGAGATGAGCGAACACCAGGCGCCACTGGCCAAGGCCGTGCTGGTCGAGCACGGGCTTGGCGCGGACATCACCTCCGACGAGAACCTCGGCGCGACCGTTGTCCACGGCATCAGACCCGGCGCTGAACGTGCAGGAGATACTCCCGGCGGTTGAGCGGGTCGTGATCGGTGCGGGGGCGGGACGGGACCGGCCCGGTGACGGGCTGGTACCGCTCGAACGCCGACTCCAGGACGCCCTCGCCGCGCGTGAGCGCCGGGAGTTGCTGCTCGAGTTGATACACCGCGGCGGCCGGAATCTCGCCTTCCAGGGTTGAGGTTTCGGCCGCCAGTGCCGGGACGTGCGGGACGGCTCGCAGCCTGGCGAGCGCGGTGAGGACGGCACGCGTCGTGTCGGTCGGGATCTCCAACCGGAACCGGTGCATCGGCTCGTGGACCGTCGTACCGGCCTGCCGCAGCGCCGTCATCAGGACGAGCGGCGTGAGGAATCGGAAGTCGCCGGCGGTGCTCGACATGCTCTTGTCGAACACGGCATGGGCGTGACTCTGCCGCGCCGAGTAGCCCGAGTGCGTCATCACCACCCGCGCGTCCGGGATCTGCCAACCGTGCAGCCCCTGCTGGAGCGTCTCGCGGACCGTCTCCTCGACCGCCTTGATGAAGGCGTACGGCATCGACCCGAGCTCGACCTCGAGTGCGAAGCTCACCCCGGCGTTCACCGGGGCCGGCTCGACCCGCAGGCCGACCGTCGCCAGGAACGGGTTTTCGTCCTTCTTCTTGAACTCGACCGCGTGCCCGGTCCCCTCGATCCGCTCGATGCAGATCGTGGTCGTCTCCCGGAAGTCGACGTCGATGCCGAACTCGGTCGCCAGCGTGGTCTGGATGACCTCCTTCTGCACCTCGCCGTACAAGGACACGTACGTCTCCTGCCGAAGGTCGTCCTGGCGCAGGTTGATCAGCGGGTCCTGCTCGGCCAGTTGAGTGAGCGCGACCCGCAGGTTGCCCTTGTCCGACGGCCGGACCGGCGAGATGACCGTCTCCAGCGTCGGCGGCGCGAAGAAGCCGTGGTCTCCGGGCGACTGCCGCCACCTGCCGGCAGTCGTCTCCAGAAGATCGCCGCAGCCCACCCGGTCGCCGACCTGGACGTCGGCGAGACCCCACAGCCTGGCGATCTGGCCGGCCCGCACCTCGGTGGCCGTAGGTTCGCCGACGACCTCGAGCGCGGTCAGCTTCGCCTCGCCTCCGTTGCCGAACCGCAGTCGTTCGCGGACCCGCGCCGTACCGGAGAACATCCGCACGTACGCGATCTTCTCCCCGGCCGGGCCTCGCTCGACCTTGAAGACGGAACCGTCGAGCGGCTCGTCCGCGGTCGGCGCGAGCGGGAGGAACTCGCGGATGCCCTCGGTGAGTGCGTCCGTGCCGGCGCCGGTGATCGCCGAGCCGAAGTACACCGGGTGCACCAACGCCTGCTTGGTCTGTACGGCGAGCCGCTGCCGGAGAGCGTCGTACGTCACGGCCTTCTCGTTCTCGACGTACGTCGCCAGCAACTGGTCGTCGTTCTCGGCGAGCACCTCGAGCAGGTCGCCGTACGGATCGTTCGGCCCGTACGGCGTGAACGTCGCCGACCGGGTGCCGAGGCCGTGAGCTGAGCCCATCGGGACGATCGCGGCCGAGAGCTTGTCCGCGATCGACTTCAGCACCGCGTCGTACTGCGCGCCGGCACGGTCGGCCTTGTTGACGAAGATCAGCGTCGGGATCCGCAGCCGCTGCAGCGTCCGCATCAGGACCCGGGTCTGCGCCTGCACGCCTTCGACCGCGGAGACGACCAGGACGGCGCCGTCGAGGACGCTGAGCGCCCGCTCCACCTCGGCGATGAAGTCCGGGTGACCAGGTGTGTCGATCAGGTTGACCGTGACGTCGCCGATCGGGAACGACACGACCGCCGACTTGATGGTGATACCGCGCTGGCGTTCCAGCGCGAGCGAATCGGTCTGGGTGCTGCCGTCGTCGACGCTGCCGATCTCGTCGATGACCCCGGCGGCGTAGAGCAGCCGCTCGGTCAGACTCGTCTTACCGGCGTCGACATGCGCCAGGATCCCCAGGTTCAGTAATTTCACAAAGCTTCATGTCCCTTGAACAGGTGTCAGTACCAACCGCGACAGACATGAAGCGAGGTCGCATCGCTGCACTCCTTTACACCAGACACCTGCTAGAACCCCTCGAGTACATCAGCCCCGCCAACCCCCAGCAAACGATTAAGCCCCCGGCTACACGTAGCGTGAATCCATGCCGCCCCGCTCGTGGATCGCCTGTGCTCGACGCCGCTGAGGCCGCCGTCCTCGCCTCCGGGGTCGTCGGCCCGATCGCCGGCGTCGAGTCCGTCCAGGGTTTCGTCGGCAATCAGACGTTCCGCCTGTCGACCGAGGCGGGCGAGACGGTCTACCTGAAGTCGGGGGACACGGTCGAGGCTGAAGCCGGCGCCTGTACGTTGGCCCGATCCGTCGGCGTACCGGCTCCCGAGATCCTCGCGGTCACGGCGACGTACCTGATCTGCGCCGAAGTCACCGGCGTCCCGTCCGCCTCCGACGCAGTCGTCACGTCAGCCGGCCACGCCCTCCGCAGGCTCCACACGATCCGCGGAACCGACATCCCCTGGCCCGACCGCCTCCTGCACTCCGTCGACCACCTCGACGCACTGGCCGGCATCATCCCCGCCGACCTGGCCCGCCGCCTCCGCACCACCATCCCGGCGTTCGCCGAAACCGTCGCCGATGTCGAGCCCGTCCTGCTCCACGGCGACCTCCACCCTCGCCATCTCCATGCCGTCGGCGACCAACTCACCGGCATCCTCGACTGGGGCGACACCATGTACGGCGACCCCCTCTTCGACCTCGCCCGCTTCTCCATGACTGGCCCCGCCGCAACCCGCACCCTCCTGACCGCCTACGGCCTCGAACCGACCCCAACCACTCACCACCTGTTCTCCATGTACCGCACCCTCTGGTCCCTCATAGCCCTCCACGCCGAACACAAGGCAGGCGGCACCTGGTTCGCCCCCCACCTGCAAACCATCAGGACAGAACTGGCCCCCAACTGATCAGCGTGCCGACGTGTTCGCCCGCGGTGGTGGCCGGTGCTGTCGGTCGCTGTTGAAGCCGAACTGGTTGGGGCCGGCGATCGCTTGGCCGGAGAGCTTGAGGACGAGCCTGCGGTACATGGTGCTCCCTGCGAGAAGGCGGTGATGATGGGTCCGAAAGTCTTTGAAGACGAGATGTCGAGTTCTGGTTGGTCGGTTCGACGCGTTGGCGAGACGGTACCTACGGACCACGGGAGAGATCGATGGAACTCAGTGTCAACATCTTTGTCAGTCTGGACGGCGTCATGCAGGGGCCGGGCGGGCCGGACGAGGACCGGAGCAACGGCTTCGAGTACGGCGGGTGGCTGGTGCCGCACGCCGGCGAGGGGCAGCTGGAGCCGGTCGACGGGTGGTTCCGGGAGGCGGACGCGATCCTGCTCGGCCGGTCGACGTTCGAGATGATGCGTGCCTTCTGGTCCCAGGTCACGGTCGAACCGGACAACATCGTGGCGACCGCCCTGAACACCTGGAAGAAGTACGTCGTCAGCAACACCCTGTCCGACGAGGACGCGGCCTGGGGCGACACCACCGTGCTGCGCGGCGACGACGTCGTGGAGCAGGTACGGCGGCTGAAGGAACAGCCCGGCCGGGAGCTGCAGGTCCACGGCAGCTGGCAGCTCGCCCGCACCCTGCACGACGCCGGCCTGGTCGACACCTACCGGCTGATCCAGTTCCCGGTCGTGGTCGGCAAGGGCAAGCGGCTGTTCGAGGACGGTGCCGTACCGTCGACGTACAAAATCACCTCGGCGGAGGTGCTGAAGGGCGGTTCGGGCGCGGTGTCGCTGACGCTGCGGCAGGACACCTTCGGCTCCATCGGCACCGGTGACATCGTCGTCGAGGACGGCAAGGAAGTCTTGATCTGACGCTGTCGGTGGCGTGTCCTGGCCATCGGGGCTGATGGCGATTGGGGACGGTATGGACATGCTGAAGAACCGGGCGATCCTGGATGCCGGTCTGGAGGACTGGCGCAAGCTCGCTCAGGGCCTGCATGCGCGGTTCCTGACGGAGTCTTTCGCCGACGGCCTGCGCTTCGTGCAGGCCGTCGGCGAGCCGTGCGCGGAGGTCCGGATCGGTGACGGCTTTGTCGATGTGAAGCTGATCAGCAAGGACGCCGTCTACCGGGACGACGAGGGCAACGAGCGGATCGTCTCCTGGGTGACGCAGCGGGACGTCGACCTGGCCCGGCGGATCAGCCGGATCGCGCAGTCGACAGGGGTCACCGCGGATCCCTCGGCGGTCGCGCAGTTCGAGCTCGCGTTGGACACCGCCGACCTGGCGGCGGTCGGTCCGTTCTGGGCCGCCGTACTCACCGGAAACGCGGAGTACGACTCGGGCGACGTCGTCGATCCGACCGGCCGGGTGCCGAACCTGTGGTTCCAGGACACCGACGCGCACGAGACGCCGCGGCAGCGGTTCCACGTCGACCTGTGGGTTCCGCATGACGTCGCCGAGGAGCGCATCGCCGCCGGTGTCGCGGCCGGCGGCCGGATCACGTACGACGGCGAGGCGCCGGCGTTCACCGTCCTGGCCGACCCTGAGGGCAACAAAGTCTGCATCTGCACCTGCCTCGACCGCTGAGAAAATCAGCAGCCGTCCCGGCGGCCGTTGGCTAGAGTCGGGACATCTTTCGTCGAGGAGGTGGGTCATGACCTGCATGGCAATCCGGTTCCGTACCGACCCCTCCTTGTCCACGCCTGAGTGAGACTCCGGACCGGTCGGTACGTCGCGGCGTAGGCCGCGGGTCCCGTGCGCCCTCGCGCACGCCCGTATCGACCGAACCGGAGTCTTCCGCATGTCCTCACTGGACACACAACTGAACGCTGCCCTCAGCCGCGCGCTCACCGGCGTCACGTACGACGCCCTGCGCGCCCGCGTCGCCGCCATGTCGGCCCGCTACCGGGCCGAGCTGGTCGACGACACCACGCTCGGGATGGCCGACGACCTCGACTGTCTCGCGTACGCCGTCTTCCGCATGCCGGCCACGTTCCACGCGACTCGTGCCGCGTTACGAGCCGCGGACCGCCACGTCGGCTCCTTCGGTACCCACCTGGATCTCGGCGGCGGGACCGGCTCTGCCGTCTGGGCCGCTGCCGATATCTGGCCCAGCATCACCTCGGAGATCGTGGAGCGGCAGCCGGCTGCGATCCGGCTGGGCCGCCGCCTGATCGCCAACCTTGCCGCCAGCAACCATCGCTGGACGGCTGCCGACCTTCGGCGCTGGACCCCGGACGGCTCGGTCGACCTGGTCACGATCGCCTACGTCCTCAACGAGCTCACCGAACCGACCCGCCATCGACTGATCGCCGCCGCGGCCGAGACCGCGGGGACTGTGGTCATCGTCGAGCCGGGCACCCCGCGCGGCTTCCACCGGATCCTGGCGGCACGCGAGCAGCTCGTCCACCACGGCCTGACAGTCGCCGCGCCGTGCCCACATCAGCGCACCTGCCCGCTGATCACGACCGACTGGTGCCACTTCGCCGTACGACTGCCACGGACCGAACTCCACCGGATCATCAAGGACGGGACCCGCAACTACGAGGACGAGAAGTTCACCTACCTCATCGCCACTCGAGCCCCCGCGCGGCCGGCCGAGGCGCGCGTTCTCACCCGGCCCACCCGCCCCAAAGGACAGGTAGTCCTCGACCTGTGCCGGTCGGACGGATCGCGGCGTCGCGTGGCCGTACCCAAGTCGTCCGAGCACCATCGCACAGCTCGTGCGGCTGCCTGGGGTGACGCCTGGGCTGAGAGTTCATAGCGGCCACATCAGCAGGCCGAAATGCGGGGAGAACTCCGCCGTCGCGGTCTTCATGACAGGTCAAGGCTACGGACAACCTCTACCTCAGGGTGCGATGACGAGCGAGGTGATGCGGCCGTCGTCGAGGGTGAAGGTGAACTCGAGGTCGACAGTCCCGCCGGGGAAGTTCTCCTTGAGGTGGTGCGGCGCCACGAAGGTGTTGGCGCCGAGCTGCCGGGGCTCGACGAGCTCGGTGGTGTACGTGTACTCACTGGCCGCCCGTCTAAGCCACTCCCGGATCTCGTCCGGCCGTTCGCGCCGACCTGGTCGGCGGGCATCTCGACCGGCTGCGGGCGTCCCTCGACCGGAGCAGGGCGGCGGTCAACTCACTCCAGCGGCTGCTCCGGCCGGACCGGGGTGAGCTTCAGGTCTCGTTGCGCTCCGAGCCCGCCAAGGTGGTTGCCGCGATCACCGATGTGGTTGACCTCAGCAGCGTTCTCGAGTGGTACGCGTGGGCCGTCGAGCACGCTCTCGCCGTCGACGGCCCGGTCCGCGAGACGTACGCCGTAGGTCCGCGAGACAGCCCAATCCGGCCACGTGGCGCACCGAAATCGGCTGGCCGGTGTCAGACTTTCCGCTTAACCCGGCCGCCAGACGTACGCCGTCTTCCCTCCGCCGAAGCCACAGGCCTTGTAGAACGCGTGCGTCGACACCTTCCGCGACCCCGTCATCAGCATCACCTTGTAGCAGCCGGCGTCCTTTGCCGCCTGCAACGTGCCCGCCATGATGCGCTTGCCCAACCCCCTCCCACGTCGGTCGGCGTCAACCACCACGTTCTCGATCACCGCGTACGGCGCCGCGCCGCGTGTGAGATTGGGGATGACGTTCAGGTACGTAGTCGCCACCACCAGCCCGTGGTCGTCGAGGACGAAGAGCCGCAGGCCGGGCGTGCGCAAAATCCCCGCGAACACGTCGGCGTCGCCACCGTCCCGGCGTACCGGATCCCCCGGATGCAGTTGCCGGTACAACCGCATGACGCCGTCGAAATCCTCAGCCCGAGCGTCCCGAAACATCGGCAGCGGGCTCATCTGGTGGGTTCGTGGAAGCGGTTGGGTGGGATGACGGCGATGGGGACCACCTCGAGCAGGAGTTCGGGGATGACCAGGCAGGGGACTTGGATGAGGATGCTGGCCGGGGCGGTTTCGGCGGGGAAGAATTCGGCGCGGACCTGCTGGATGGCGGGGAGGTCGGCGCGGTCGAGGAAGTAGATGGTCATGCTGACGATGTCGCCCAGCGTGCCGCCGGCGGCCGCGAGGATCGTCTCGACGTTCTCGAAGCTCTTGCGCAGTTGGGCGGAGGCGTCCCCAGGGCCGACGACCTGGCTGTTCTCGTCCCACGCGACCTGGCCGGTCACGTGGACGACGCGACCCTCGGGTTGGATGACGCCCTGGTTGAAGGCTCGCCCGTGGGGCGCCCACACACCTTCCGGGTTGAAGTGTCTGACCATCCACGGAGTCTAGACAGACGTCAGGGCTGCCCAACGAGGATGCAGAACGGGTGCCCGGCTGGGTCGGCGAGCACGTAGAGGGGCTCGCCGGCTTCGTCGGTCCGATCGAGCAGCACTTCGGCACCGAGCTCCTCTGCGCGTTGCTTGTGGCGGTGCAGTTCCTCGAGCGAAGGTACGGCGTAGTCGATATGCAACTGCATCGGTACGTCGGGAGACGGCCACGTGGACCGCGGCAGCCGCTCGACCTGCTGGAACGCCAACTGCCGATTCCCGTCGTCGTCCACCAGCACCAGCCAGTCGGCGTCGTCCACGGACCCGTCGACCGGCGGCTCGTCCCCGGCCCGGTATCGCAGCCCGAGCAATTGACGATAGAACTCGGCCAGTCCGCGGGCATCCGTCGTATCCAGCACCGTGTGCATCAGTCGCGGGTACATCCGACCCTCCCGGCCACTCGACAAATCCTCATCCGACCACCCAACGGTGCCCCCGGGCAACACCCGTCAGCCGCGGTCACGCACCGCCCGGCGCGGCTGGGGCGGGACGCCGAAAGGGTCGAGGCATCGAAATCGGGTCGTGCGAGGCAGGTCGGTCCGGCAGGATCGGAGTGTGGACGGTCGGGGATTGGCTCGCGCGTATTACGACGACGTGGTCGGTCCGTTGCTCGCGGCCAAGTGGCCGGGGCTGCGACATGCGGCAGGCCGGCTGGGGAGCGGGTCCGACGTACTGGGGCTCGACGACGCGACGTCACGCGACCACGACTGGGGTCTGAGGCTGACGCTCCTCGTCGACGAGGCTTGTCGCGACGAGGTGGACGCCTATCTCGCCGCCGAGTTGCCTGACATGTATGCCGGTCTGCCGACGCGGTTCCCCTTTCAGCGGCCAGACGGACAGCGTCCATCACGTCGAGGTGGACTCCCCGGAAGGATTCGTCACGAATCGGCTCGGGTTCGATCCGTGCGCCGGAATGTCGGCAACCGACTGGCTGACCGTGACCGGTCAGGCGGTCCTGGAGGTGATCGGCGGACCGGTCTTCGTCGACCAGGTCGGCGACATCACCGCGATCCGCGAACGGCTGCGGTGGTACCCGGACGACGTATGGCGCTACGTCCTGGCCTGCGACTGGATACGGCTCCAGGAGGAGATGCCGTTGATGAGCCGGGCCGGCGATCTCGGCGACGACCTCGGTTCGCGGGTGATCGCGGCGCGGCTGGCCGATGTCGCGGTGCACCTGGCGTTCATGATCGAGCGGCGTTGGCCGCCGTACCCGAAGTGGCGCGGGACACTGTTCTCCCGGCTGCCCTGCGCGCGGGAAGTGGGCGACGGGCTCCGCAAGGCGTTGAAGGCGGACCACTGGCGGTATCGGCAGCAGCAACTGGCTCGCGCGTTGGAGCATCTGCTGAATCGCCAGCGCGCGGTCGGACTTCCGGCACCCGCGCCGGCGACGGTCGACTTCTGGGACCGGCCCTACCTCCACCCGAACGGCGCGATCATCGAGACCCTGCTGGCTGACGCGGCCGCCCTTCCCAGAGGGCGGGGCAGCATCGAGCAGCGCACAGACAACGTCGCGATCCTCGTCGACTCCGCCGCCCGGCGAGCGGCGATCACTGAGCCATAGCCCCGCGGAAGGCCCGCCGGTAGCTGTCGGGCGGTACGGCGACGACCCGCTTGAACTGACGCCGAAGCGTCGTCGCCGTACCCATCCCGGTCGCCACCGCGATCGCCTCGACGCTCTGATCAGTTGTCTCCAGCAACTCCTGCGCACGCCGTACCCGCTGGGTCAGCAACCACTGCAGCGGCGTCTGCCCGGTCACCGCGCGGAACTGCCGGCCGAGCTGACGCGGACTCGTATTCGCCTGCCGAGCCATGTCGACCACCGTCAACGGCTGATCCAACCGCTCGAGCACCCACGCCAGCAGGTGGGAGAGCCGGTGATCGCCGCGGACCTCCACCGGCGTCGCCACGAACTGCGCCTGACCACCAGATCTGTGCGGTGGTACGACGAGACGCCTGGCGACTGTGTTGGCGACCGCGGCACCGTGGTCGAGGTGGATGAGGTGGAGGCTGAGGTCCACAGCCGCGGCCTTACCGGCCGACGTCAGGACGTCGCCGTTGTCGGTGTAGAGCACGTCCGGATCGACTTGGGCCAGCGGATACCGCTCGCTCAACTCCGCGGTGTGCGCCCAGTGCGTCGTTGCCCGCCGACCATCCAGCAGACCCGCGGCACCGAGGACGAACGCTCCGGTGCACAGCGAGGCGATCCGCGCTCCGGCCTGATGAGCCGCACGGACGGCGTCGATCAACTCGGCCGGCGGCGGTTCGTCGACATCGGCGCAGGCCGGCACGATCACGGTGTCGGCGCCGGCCAGGCGATCCAGCCCGTGATTCGGTTCGACCGCGAACGGGCCGACCTGGACCGGTCCCGGTCCGCAGAGCTGGACGTCGTACCAGCTGTCCACCCCGGCGGGTGGATTGCCGAAGATCTCGTAGGCGACGCCGAGCTCGAAGTGCAGGAGATGACCGGCGGTGGCGAGCGCGACGGTGTGCATGTCCGAAAGTGTACGCATGGTGTCGTTCCGGACTCTCACGGCGGACAGCGCCGTACGGCGAGACTCGTCGTACCCGAGAGTTGGAGGAACACGAATGTCTGCAGTTGTGGTCTATGGAGCGACCGGGCACACCGGCCGCTTCGTGGTCGCCGAACTCGCCAAGCAGGGCTTCACCCCGATCCGGGCCGGCCGCCGGTCGGCGGAGCGTCAGGCGACCGTGGACGACCCGGGCTCGCTCGACCGTGCGCTCGACGGCGCGGCGGCGGTCGTCAACTGCGCCGGACCGTTCGCCACGACGGCCGGCCCGCTGATCGAGGCGGCACTTCGGGCCGGGATCCCGTACGTCGACGTCGCGGCGGAGATCGAGGCGAACGTGTCGACCTTCGCGGACTACGCCAAGGCCGAGACTCCGGTCGTCCCGGCGATGGCGTTCTACGGCGGACTCGGCGACCTGCTCGTGACCGCGGCGCTGGGGGAGCGGACCACAGCGGACGAGGTGGTCGTCGCGTACGGCTTGAGCAGTTGGCGCCCGACCGCGGGCACTCGCGAGGCGGGTCAGGTCTCGCACAGCCGGCGGGCGGGTCGGCGGGTGCGCTTCCGGAACGGCGCGCTGGAGTACCACGACGAGCCACCGTCGCGGCAGCTGTGGCCGTTCCCGGACGGTCCGCGCGAGGTGATCACCGAGTTCAGCATGGCCGATGTGGTGACCGTTCCCAGCCATCTCGACGTACCGGACGTGCGGACATGCATGACCGTTGTCGCGGCCGCAGACTTGTCCGATCCCGGCACGCCCGCGCCTGGCGAGGACGGGAGCCCTGACCAGACGTTCATCGTCGACGTCCTGGTCCGCGCCGACGGCGTCGAACGGCGAGCCGCCGCCCGCGGCCGGGACATCTACGCCGTGACCGCGCCGTTGGCGGTCGAGGCGGTACGACGGTTGCTCGCCGGGCAGACCAGGACGACGGGCGTGGCCTCGGCCGGCGCGATGTTCGACGCGGCCGACTTCCTGCACTCGCTGGCACCGTACATCTCGGTCGAGCTGCCGGCACGCCGTACCTGAGAGAAGATGTGAGCCTCCCCGCAGAACGTTCCGCCCACGTCCAGCCGGAGGCCGCCCACCATGAAGCTCAATCGTCGCGACTTTCTCCGGGTGAGCGGTGCGGCCGCGATCGCCGGATCGGCTCTGACCGCCACGCCGGCGTTCGCCGCGGAGATCGACTACACCGCGCGGAAGACGTTCGACGACTGGGACCGGCTGTTCCAGCAGGGCGGGCCGGGGCAGCCGGACCAGCCGAACGACAACACGAACGCGGACGGCCGGTCCGGCATGCTGGCCTGGAGCCAGTCCTACGTGTTGCTCGGCCTGGTTCGCATGTACGAGACGTACCGCGACACGTACTACCTCGACCGGCTGATCGACAACGTCGACCAGGTCCTCGCGGTTCGCGACAGCGCGCGCGGCGTCACCGACTACCGCGGACTGTCGCTGCCCGCCTGGCGTGCCGACCACCCGTACACCACCGGCTACACGACACTTGCCGACAGCAACGGTCGCTCGGTGCTGGAGCTCCGGCAGGCGCTGCCGTACGCCGAGGACACGACGGTGACTGTGACCGCCGGGTCGACGCCCGACGCCTTCACGGTCCGGCTGGTCAACAGGCAGGTGAACCGGACTGTGACGCTGACCGATCTCACCATGGACCCGGCGAGTCCGGACTACGCGGTGAACCGGATCTACACAGCCGCGCCGGGGCCGTTGCGGCTGACAGCTCGGGACGTGTCCGGTGGCGCGCGGCTGATGCCGGTGACCGGCTCGTTCCCGATGCTGACGAAGCCGGTCAGTCCCTCGGGCTCGGCCAGACGCTGGTCGAGCTTGCCCTGGTTACCGGCGGAAGGTGGCGGCGCTGGCGAAGATGTTCACCGGGCAGCTGGCGGTCGACGCGGGGGACGCGTACCAGTGGCGCTACTGGCCGATGGGTGAGCGGGTCTACGAGGGGTTCACGAAGACGGGGTCCCCGGAGACGGACGTCTCGATCTTCACGCCGGCGGGTGGGCCGGCTCGGCAGTTCGAGGACATCAGTCACGGGGCGATCGACGTCGAGTTCGCCGTACGGGCGTTCCGGGCTCGGCTCGGATTCACCGGAGTCGACATGGCCCGGCTCGCCAGGACCTACACGCAGAACGTTGCCACCATGTCCCCTGACGGCCTCCCCGCGATCCACACGACCGTCGCCGGTACGACGCTCGGCGCCGCCTCGGTTGCCCACCAAGCGCCCCGCTGGATGCAGATCACCCCGTGGGATCCCGCCGTACACCAGCACTGCCTCGCCCTTTACAACCGCTACCAACCCACGCCCGAACGAGACGGCCAACAAGCCATCGGCTTCGGCTGGCTCCTGGCCAACGTCGCCTACCTCAACTGGGGCACGCGCTTCACCGAGTAGACCGCTCAGTCACTCAATGTCACCGGGGTGCGAGCATGGCATGATCATGGGGTGGCTGGGGTGAAGGACTTACGGGACTTGGCGTTGTTGCGGCGCGTCAAGGACCGGATCGACCGGGAGTACGCGCAACCGTTGGACGTCGAGGCGCTGGCGCGTGGGGTGAACATGTCGGCGGGGCATCTCAGCCGGCAGTTCAAGCTCGCGTACGGCGAGTCCCCGTACAGCTACCTGATGACGCGGCGGATCGAGCGGGCGATGGCGTTGCTGCGCATGGGTGACCTGAGCGTCACCGAAATCTGCTTCGCGGTCGGGTGCTCGTCGCTCGGGACGTTCAGCACCCGGTTCACCGAACTGGTCGGCGTACCGCCGAGCGTCTACCGCGAGCAGGAGCGAGCCCGGTCGATCGCGGGCATCCCGGCGTGCCTGGCGAAACAGGTCACCAGACCGATCAGGAATCGAGAAGCGCCGGGCCCCACGCGGCAACTAGCGTGACCGCCATGGACATCACCATTCACTCGACCTACCTCCCGCACAACGACCCGGACGCCGCGATCGCGTTCTACCGCGACGCCCTCGGCTTCGAGGTCCGCACCGACGTCGGCTACGAAGGGATGCGCTGGATCACCGTCGGACCCGTCGGCCAGCCGGTCTCGATCGTGCTCTACCCGCCGGAGGCGACCCCGGGCCTCACCGAGGACGAGCGCCGTACCGTCACCGAGATGATGGCCAAGGGCACCTACGCCTCGATCAACCTGGCCACCCCGAACGTCGACGAGACGTTCGCCAAGCTCGAGGCGACCGACGCCGAGGTGGTCCAGGAGCCGACCGACCAGCCGTACGGCGTCCGCGACTGCGCGTTCCGTGACCCGGCGGGCAACATGGTCCGCATCCAGCAGGCCCGCTGACCCGGCGACTGCTCCCCAGCCGAGGCCACCTGACAGATGGAGACACGATGAGCAAGGCCACGCGAAAGTCCACGTCGTCGCCTGCCCCCCAGCCCGCCGACAGCCACGACCTGATCCGCGTCCAGGGCGCGCGCGAGAACAACCTCAAGGACGTCACCGTCGAGATCCCGAAGCGCCGGCTCACGGTGTTCACCGGGGTCTCCGGCTCGGGCAAGAGCTCACTGGTGTTCGGCACGATCGCCGCGGAGTCGCAGCGGCTGATCAACGAGACCTACAGCGCCTTCCTGCAGGGCTTCATGCCGAACCTGTCGCGGCCCGAGGTCGACCTGCTGGACGGCCTGACCACGGCGATCATCGTGGACCAGGAGCGGATGGGCGCGAACCCCCGCTCGACCGTCGGCACCGCCACCGACGCCAACGCGATGCTGCGGATCCTGTTCAGCCGGATCGCGAAACCGCACGTCGGACCTCCGACGGCGTACTCGTTCAACGTCCCGAAGCGGACGGCGACGGGCTCGATGGTCGCCGACAAGGGCAAGGGCGAGAAGACCGTGGTCCGCAACGCCGTCTACCACGGCGGCATGTGCCCGCGATGCGAGGGCATGGGCTCGGTCACCGACTTCGACCTGACCGCGCTGTACGACGAGAACAAGTCGCTGAACGAGGGCGCGCTGACGGTTCCCGGGTACAGCATGGAGGGCTGGTACGGCCGCATCTACCGCGGCTGCGGCTACTTCAACCCGGACAAGCCGATCAAGAAGTACACCAAGAAGGAACTCCACGACCTGCTCTACCGGGAACCGACCAAGATCAAGGTCGAAGGCATCAACCTGACCTACTCGGGCCTGATCCCGCAGATCCAGAAGTCGTTCCTGTCCAAGGACGTGGAGGCGATGCAGCCGCACATCCGCGCCTTCGTGGAGCGGGCGGTGACGTTCACGACCTGCCCGGACTGTGACGGGACCCGGCTGTCGCAGGAAGCGCTGTCGTCGAAGATCAAGGGCAAGAACATCGCCGACCTGTGCAAGATGCAGATCAGCGACCTGGCGGAGTGGATCCGCGCACTCGACGAGCCGTCCGTCGGCCCGCTGCTCGCCGGCTTGCAGCACCTGCTCGACTCGTTCGCGGAGATCGGGCTCGGCTACCTGTCGCTCGACCGGCCGGCCAGCACGCTGTCCGGCGGTGAGGCGCAGCGGACGAAGATGATCCGCCACCTCGGCTCGTCGCTCACCGACGTCACCTACGTCTTCGACGAGCCGACGATCGGCCTGCACCCGCACGACATCGAGCGGATGAACAAACTGCTGCTGCAGTTGCGCGACAAGGGCAACACCGTGCTCGTCGTCGAGCACAAGCCGGAGACGATCGCGATCGCCGACCACGTCGTCGACCTCGGCCCCGGCGCCGGATCGGCCGGCGGCACGGTCTGCTTCGAAGGGACCGTCGAGGGGCTGCGGACGAGTGACACCATCACCGGCCGGCACCTCGACGACCGCGCGAAGCTCAAGGAAACCGTCCGTACGCCGTCCGGCAAGCTCGAGGTCCGGGGCGCGTCGACGAACAACCTGCGCAACGTGAATGTCGACATCCCGCTCGGGCTGCTGACCGTCGTCACGGGTGTCGCCGGTTCCGGGAAGAGTTCGCTGATCAACGGCTCGGTCGCCGGCCACGAGGGCGTCGTGGTGATCGACCAGGCCGCGATCCGCGGCTCGCGCCGGAGCAACCCGGCGACGTACACCGGACTCCTCGACCCGATCCGCAAGGCGTTCGCCAAGGCCAACGGCGTGAAGCCGGCCCTGTTCAGCTCGAACTCCGAAGGCGCCTGCCCGACCTGCAACGGCGCCGGCATCATCTACACCGACCTCGGCGTGATGGCGACGGTCGAGTCCACCTGTGAGGAGTGCGAAGGCCGGCGGTTCCAGGCGTCGGTGCTCGAGTACACGCTGGGCGGCCGCAACATCGCCGAAGTCCTCGCCATGTCCGTCGACGAGGCCGAGGAGTTCTTCGAGGAGGGTGAGGCCCGTACCCCGGCCGCGCACAAGATCCTGGACCGGATGTCCGATGTCGGCCTCGGGTACCTGACGCTCGGCCAGCCGTTGACCACGCTGTCCGGCGGTGAGCGGCAGCGGCTGAAGCTGGCCGCCCAGATGGCGGAGAAGGGTGACGTCTACATCCTTGACGAGCCGACCACCGGTCTGCACCTCGCCGACGTCGAGCAACTGCTCGGCCTGCTCGACCGCCTGGTCGACTCCGGCAAGTCGGTGATCGTCATCGAGCACCACCAGGCCGTGATGGCGCACGCCGACTGGATCATCGACCTCGGCCCTGGCGCCGGCCACGACGGCGGCCGGATCGTCTTCGAAGGCACCCCCGCCGACCTCGTCACCGCCAAGTCGACCCTCACCGCCGAACACCTCGCAGCGTACGTCGCCTGACACCACCCAACGGACCTGTCCGCGCCCCCGCAGACAGGTCCGCCTTACCTTGCGCACCTGAACGAGCGGTTGCCAGCAGCAGAGGCTAGTGAGGCTTGGCTGCGGATAGGAGTCTTTTGGCGAGGGTTTGGCAGCGGGTGGAGAGTTCTGGGGGGTCGATGACCTCGAAGTCGTGGCCCAGGAGGACGACGTGCATGAGGACGAAGTCGAGGCTGTCGGCGCCGCTCAGGACCTCACAGCGTTTGGTGCCGCGGGGGCGTACGACGGCGGCCGCCGCCGGGATCTGGGCGCGCACGGTGTCGGCGGGTGCGTGGATCAGGAAGCGTGCCTGATACCGGTAGACCCGGCTCGCGACGCTCTCCTGCACGTACGCCGCCGCGTCGGGCGCCGGCCGAGGCCGGAAACGCCAGGTCCCCGCAGCCACCTCCGTCATCCGGTCGACGCGGAAGCTGCGCCAGTCGTCGCGATCAAGGTCGTAGGCAAACAGATACCAGCGCCGGTCTGAGGCGACCAGACGGTACGGCTCGACGCGGCGCCGGCGTACGTCGGTCCCGGACGGATAGTCGAAGCGCACCACGACCTCGTCACGACAGGCTCTGGCCAGCGTCATCAGCACGTCAGGGTCGACCGACGTACGACCGCCGCCGAACGACTCCACCGAACCGGACAGCGCGCGCACCTCGTGCCGCAGCCGGGTCGGCAGCACCCGGTCGAGCTTGGTCAGGGCCCGCACCGCGGCGTCGCCGGCGCCCGCGACCGCACCACCCGCGCCGGCGAGCAGCGAGACCGCGGTCGCGATCGCTTCCTCGTCGTCGAGCAGCAACGGCGGCAAGTCCTGCCCAGCGGCCAGTTGGTAGCCCCCGCCGACCCCTTGGCTCGCATGCACCTGGTAGCCGAGTGCGCGGAGCCGTTCGACATCGCGCCGTACTGTTCGTGGCGTGACCCCGAGGCGGTCCGCGAGTTCCGTGCCGGTCCAGACGTGGCGCTGCTGCAGCAGCCCGAGCAGGGTCAGCACCCGTTCCGTCGTACCCCGCTCGTTGTCGTCCATGTCGCCTACTGTGCCGCAGAAAGCGGACCGATTCTGTCCGCTAGGCGTGTCATGGTGACCACATGAGAATCACGACGAACGGAGCAGCCCGATGAGCCGCGAATTCCAGGTCACCTTCGACGCCCACGACCCGCGGGCGCTCTCGATGTTCTGGCGCGACGTACTGGGCTACGTCCACCCTGCCCCGCCCGGAGTCGAGCTGCCCGAAGGCGCCGACCCACTCGCGGCGTGGGACGAGTTCCTCGAGCGCATCGGCGTACCGGAGGATCAGCGCAACACGAGGTCGGCGCTCGAGGACCCGACCGGTGAAGGTCCGCGGCTGTTCTTCCAGCAGGTGCCGGAGGGCAAGGTCGCCAAGAACCGCGTCCACCTCGACGTCCGCGCCGCCCCGGGGCTCCAGGGAGACGAGCGGATGGCGGCGCTGGAAGCCGAGTGCGAGCGTCTCGTGGCGCTGGGCGCGACACGCGTACGGCGCTTCGAGCCGGAGCCCCCGCTCGAGTTCGGAACCATCACCATGACAGACCCCGAGGGCAACGAGTTCTGCCTGGACTGAACCTCGGTTGCGGAACCTGTGTGACCTTGCGGCGGACGGGCGGCGGCGCCAGGGCAGCGCGCCGCTGTCCGTCCCGCGGGGGCCTCTGCGTCAGCTTCGAGCGAGAACGCAGAACTCGTTGCCCTCCGGGTCGGCGAGGACCTTCCACCTGACATCGCCCTGGCCGACGTCGGCAGGCGTCGCGCCGAGGGTCCGTAGGCGGTCCACCTCCGCCGCTTGATCGTCACCGGGGTACGGGAGTACGTCGAGATGGACGCGATGCCAGGCGTTCTTCAGATGGGGCGTGCGGAGGAACTCCAGGTACGGGCCGACACCCTTGGCGGAGCGCAAGACGGCATGATCGTCGGTCACCTCGTGCACGGTCCAGTCCACCGCCTCGCCCCAGAAGTGGGCCATGGCCCGCGGGTCTGCGCAGTCGACGACCACGGCGGCGATCGGCCCGGTGTCCCGGTAGATCTCCCGAGGCTCCAGCACGCAGAACAGGTTGCCCTCCGGGTCCGCCAGAACCGTCCACGGCACGTCGCCCTGGCCCACATCGGCCGGCGTCGCACCGAGAGCTTGCAGGCGCGCGACCAACTCCTTCTGATGATCCGCTGAGGTGGTGGCGAGCTCGAGGTGCGCGCGGTACTTCACCGCCTCGGGGTCCGGAACGGTGACGACATCGACGCAGAGGGCGGAGGGGTCCGGCCAGTCGAAGCCCACGGGTTCGACGTTGGTCACACCGGGTCCCTCGCTGGAAACACCCCAGCCGAGCGCGTCCGCCCAGAACTGGCCGACCGCCGAGTCGTCCCGAGCCTTGAAATTCACCTGAACAAGTTGCAACGCCATGCCGCCTACCCTATGTCCACCAGATCCACCGCCATGAACCACTCACCCCCGTTCCGGGGTACGGGTGGCGGCACCCCCGGGTGACCGGGCGCCGGCGTGATCAGCGGGTGCGGTCGTAGACCAGGGCGACCTCGCCGAGTTCGCCGGCGGTCTGGCTGACGAGGGTCCACTGGTTCTCCGGCAGGCCGTCGTCGAACAGGCGCGGCCCGTTGCCGAGGAAGATCGGGAAGATCATCAGCGCCAGCCGGTCGACCCTGTCGGCGGCCAGCAGCGCCTTGATGACGCTCGCGCTGCAGAACACCGCGATGTCGCCACCCTCGGTCGCCTTGAGCTCGTCGACCACGTCCACGGTGGGACGGTCGACAATCGACGTACGCTCCCACGGCGCTTCGCGGAGCGTCGAGGACAGGACGACCTTCTCGGTCTCGACCAGCCACTTCGCGAACGCTTCGTCACGCGGGTCCGCGCCCTCCATGCCGATGACAGTCGGCCAGAAACCCATGAAGCCTTCAGCGTTGACGCGCCCGAGCAGCGCCGTCGTCGCCGGCTCGAACAAGCTGGCCATGTGGTCGCGAGCGACGTCCGTGGTGGCGTACGGCAGCACCCAGCCCATGTCGAGAGGATCCGGCTTCGCGTAGTGGCCGTCGATGGACAGTTTCATGGTGGTGACGACCCGGCGGCCGCTGGTCTGCTGTGTCATGTCGCGCTCCTCAGGTTGGTGCGGTCGAGGGCCGCCGCGAGCTTGTCGAGACTCTGACCGAAGCCGATCTCGATGCCTGCGATGAAGTCGGCGGAGTCGACCGTGCTGTCGGTGATGCGGTACTGGACGTCGAGTTCCGTGCCCGTGTCGGTGGGCTGCAAGGTGAAGTCGACGTGGGCGGTGAACGCCGTGGTGCCATCAGGCAGCGTGGGGGAGAGGTGGTAGAGGAGTCGCTGTCCCGGACGTACGTCGACAACCGTCCCCTCCCCGCGTCCGGCGACGAGATCGGTGCCGTCGGCGTCCTCGGCATCGCGATACTCCAGGACGATCCGGCCGCCGGGCTGCGCCTCGAAGACCAGTTCCGAGATGCGGAGGTCGTTGGGTGTCCACCACGCGGTCAGCAGCGACGGTTCCGTCAGGTGGCGCCAGACCAGCTCCGGGCTTCCTGCGACCGTCCGCTCGAATCCGAACGTTCGCCCGTCGGCCCACCCGGACTGCTCGGCAGCAAGCCGCTCCGCCTGGACGCTGACGCCGTACCGGTCGAAGGTCTCGCGGAATCCGCCGGCCTGATCTGCGCTGTCGGCGAGCCGGAGGAGTTCAGCGGCCAAGTCGCGGAGGGGAGCGGATTCGAGGGCGTAGATCCTGCGCTGCCCGCTCCGCTGCGACGTGACAATGCCGGCCCGCTCCAACGTCTGCAGATGCTTGGTCGTCTGCGGCTGCCGCGCACCGGCCAGCTGCGCCAACACGCCCACAGACCGCGGCCGCTCCGCCAACAACCCCACCAACCGCCACCGCCCGGCATCCGCCAACCCACTCAACACCGCATCCATACCCAGAATCATTCACCAAGACGAATATTCGTATCAAGGAATAATTCTGCGCCTCGGCGACGCGTTGGAGGTTCAGCCGGATCAGCGCGGCCAGCCGGTTTGCCAGATCATGCGGCTGCGCATCATCCGCGGGGTGTCGCGCGCGTTGGGTGCGATCGAGTGGAGGATCCACGGATGGGTGAGGTAGACGTCACCAGCCTGTCCGGTGAGCTCAACCACCCGGACCGGGATGCCGTTCAGGTCCGCCTCGGTCATCAACTCGGCAGCGCTGGTCCTGTCCTCGCGAGTCAGTTGAAGGAACCACGAGTGGGATGCCAGGACCTGATCGCGCACCGTGCTGAAGTCCCGCTCGCTGGTGGTGTCCAGGTACCGCGCGATCACCCGATGGGAGCCCGCGACCTGCGGCGTACCGGCACCACCGGGTTCGAGGTCACCCAGCAGAGCCCAGACCTTGACGCCCACCAGTTCGTCCTGCGGGAGCTCGAATCCGACATCCGTGTGCCAGTGCCGGTGCGGTACCGACCAGGGCTCGCCGGTCGGCAGGGTGACCAGGACCTGTCCTTGGTGCGGCGGCTCGGTCCAACCTGCTGGACCGAACAGCTGGTCGAGCGCTGTCCGGAGCGGTGGGCCGAGGATCGCATTCGCCGCCGGGTCCTTCTTGGTGGTCGCCAGCTTTGTGGGCCGTACCGGCGTCCAGGTGCTGCGATCGTCACGCAGTATCCCGTGCCGCTCGGCCAACTCGCGCCAGAGCACATCCCGCATCCGGGCCGCGTCCTCCGCAGCGAACGCACCCGGGATCCGCAGGATCCCGTCTCGCGTGAACTCCTCCAGCTGCGCGTCGCTGAGCATCTCCCCATGCTGAGCTGGTCGCCCTGACCACGCCACTCATATTTCTCGGCCTGTCTTCCCCGCGACGTGTCACCAACACGCGCTGAACGTGCCAACGCGCGCTGGGGGCGCCCGTTCTGCGCTACGTTTCGACCTTGAGCAGCTAGCTGCGGCCCGCGTCGCTAGGGACACGACCCTGAAAGGTCGAGGTGCGACTACCAATGGATGACCAAGCAGCCGTCGGACCCGGTGCTGCAGAGCCGGTGTCGCAACCAGCTCGCGCTGATCGGATAGCGGGAGAGCTCGTCACCGAGACCTTCGAGTACGACGGCGGTCGGCAAGTCACGGTGTACGTGCCGCCGGAACCGCCGGAGGCAGTCGTGTTCGCCGGCGACGGTCAGTTGATCTCGCAGTGGGGCGCGTACCTCGAGGCGGCCGACGTACCGCCCACGATGATCGTCGGTGTCTACCGCACGGACGACGAGGATGAGATGGCGCGCATCCGCGAGTACTCACCGTCGTTCGACGAGGAACGGTTCGCCGCCCACGAGAGCTTCTTCGTCGACGACGTCCGCAGCTGGGTGCGGTCGCGCTTCAGCGTCGCCTTGCCGGCCGAGCGCACCGCGGTGTGCGGCGTGTCGGCGAGTGGAGAGCTCGCGCTCGCCATGGGGCTTCGGCATCCCGACATCTACGGCGCGGTCTTCTGCGCCTCACCCGGTGGCGGCTACCACCCGCCCGCCGAGCTGCCCAGCCCTCTTCCGCGCACCTACCTCGTCGCCGGAACGCTGGAGCCGTGGTTCCTCGAGAACGCGACCCGCTGGGCGGACGCACTCCGAGATGCCGACGCGGACGTCGTACTCACCGAACGCATCGGAAACCACGGCGACCCCTTCTGGCAAGCCGAGTTCCCCCTGATGATCACCTGGGCCTTCGGACGCTGAATCCGACCCTGGTCGCGCCCTGTGTTTGATCTGTGAAGGCAGTGCGCGGATTGATGCCTGGAGCAACTGACGTGACTGAGCCTCGGGGGAGGTGACATTGCCCGGCGGTGGGGGAGTTCGCGTTAGCGGGGTGGGAGGACGCAGAACTCGTTGCCGTCGGGGTCGGCCATGACGACCCAGTCGACGTCGCCTTGGCCGATGTCGAGTCGGGTGGCTCCGAGGGAGCTGAGACGGTCGACCTCGGCTTGCAGGTCACCACCGGCAGGCGGGGCGAGGTCGAAGTGCAGCCGGTTCTTTCCGAGCTTCGGCGCCACCGGCGGACCGCCCCAGGTGATCTTCGGACCGCCGTGCGGCGACCGGATCGCGGTCTCCTGGTCCTGGTCCCAGACCAGCGGCCACTCCAGCGCCTTGCTCCAGAAGTATCCGACCTCCTGCGAACCGTCGGACGCCAGCGCCCCGATGAACCCACAGTCGGCCAGGAAGTTGTTGCCCGGTTCGATGACGCAGAACTCGTTGCCTTCGGGGTCCGCAAGAACCACGTGACCCTCTTCGGGAAGCTGACCGACGTCGATGTGCCGGGCGCCGAGTGCGAGCGCCCTGTCGACCGTCTGCTGCTGATCCTCGAGCGACTTGCTCGTCAGGTCGAAGTGCATCTGGTTCGGGCCGGCCTTCTGTTCCTGGCTCGCGACGAACCGGATCCGGAACCCGGTGTCGTCGTTCGGCAGGAGCGCCACGCCGTCGTGGTGATCCTCGGTCGTCTCCCAGCCCAGGAAGCCGCCCCAGAACCGCGCGAGACCATCCGGATCGTTCGCATCGAAGCTCAACGCGAAGAGCTGAGTAGTCATCGGCGTACACCTCTCAGATCCGCCAGCCGCCGGCACCAACCAGAACCGCAACGCTAAGCGCCGACCGACACTCACGCAAAGCAATTAGCCACACAACGAAACCCCGCCGCTGTGTCCTCCACGCCGTACGGCGGTGCGGTGAGGAGGGAGTTGACGAGGCAGTGGAGTAGTAGCCGGATTGCCCGGCTGAGCGTGGGCGCCTGGCTGGATGGAGCACAATGCCGTCATGTTGACGACGCCGCGACGGGACACGTGGGCTCGTGCTTGAGTACGTCGGCGTGCAGTTCCACCCTGACTGGCCCTTCGGGGACGGCCTTGTGATCGAGGCGATCGTCCGGGACGGCGTCTACCGCTCTCAGTTCGAGACCAGCATCTCGAACGGCGGGCTGACCGCCTTCCCAGGTGGTGATCGCTGGCGCTGGGAGAGCCGCCTATTCGACGGCCGCTACGACTCGGCGCTGCCCGCCGAGCGACCCATCTACGGCGCTCTGGATCGCGGTCGCTACGCCCACGGCCCGGCGATCCGCTTCGGGTCGGCGTTCCTTCGTCTCCGCCGGGAGGTCACTGCGCGGTCGACCTTCTGTTTCCCGGATTCGGTGTTCGAGCCGGAGCTGGTGGTTGGTCCCGACAGGTTGAGCGACGTGACGGCTCTGGCGGACGCGGCCGAGCATGACGATCTCGACGACTACATCGAGGCACATGTTCACGGCGGCGTCAGGCTGGTCGAAGACGTCGAGGCAATCGTCCTCGACCCATGCTTCCGCGACACCGCGGTCGAACTCGAGGCACGCAGTACTGGTTGCGCGGTCGAGTGGCACCCGGGATTCAGGCTCTCGACCGCTGATTTGGATCCCACCTACCGCGGTCCCGAGTACGTCGGACTAGCACGGTCCCTCGGTGACGACCTGACCCCAGCACTCATCGGATCCGCCGCACGATCAGGCCTCCACGACCTCCAATCCCTCAAACGAGTCTGGCACCTCCTCGCCCACTTCGGCCGCGCCGTGTGATCACACCCTGGCTCGGCTCAGTACGCCGGGGACCGCGGGACAAGGCGGTCGCCACGGCGGCGGATGACGAGCCCGGGACACTTCGGTACGACTGGTTCCAGGGCAGCGATCCACAGAAGTTCGTGGTGATCGAGGAGTACGTCGACTCGGCCGCGGCATTCGCTCACAACGCCCACTGCGAACAACTCCTGACCAAAATCAACGAACTGGCCGAGATGACGATGCTGCAACTCCACGGCAACATCACCCCAGATCTCCAGGCATTCGCCGACAGCCTGCCGATTGCCAGAACGTACCCGTCGCTGACCTGACTTCACCTGGGCAACTAGGGGAGTGGGAGTTGCGGGGGAGTACCCGAGCGAAGGACTCGGGTCAGGCTGTTTGCCTCTTGGCGTGACATGCCCGGCGACCGTCCCAGCGGGGGGACCTCAATCGGAAAGGCCGTCCGCGTGCAGCAGCACTCGCCATCCGGCGGCCCGGTCAGCTTGGCGACGACATTCGTCCGAAGACGACCACGGGTCCCGACTCGACCTCGTCGTACGCAGCATGCTGTATCAGGAGCAGCCGCGATCCGTCCGGAGCCTCGGATACCCGCGCTCGTGGTTATCCTCAGGCGGTGCACTTCACCGACTACGACACGCGACTTGCCGCGTACGCCCTGATAGTCGACGATGCCGACCGAATCCTGCTGACGTGGTACGTCGGGGGACCGCATTCACCGGCCTGCTGGACGTTGCCAGGCGGCGGCGTGGAGTACGACGAGTCGCTGCAACGAGCGGTCGCCCGGGAGGTCCTCGAAGAAACCGGCTACATGGTCGATGTCGGCCGACCCGTCGCCGTCCACACCTCAACCGAACCGCGCACCCGTCACAGCGGCCGCCCGTACAAAGCCGTCAGAGTGGTCTTCGCAGCAACCGTGACAGGCGGATCACTAGGCACCACCGAGATCAACGGCACCACCTCCCACGCCCAATGGATCCCACTCGACCAAACACCCACGCTCACCCCACGCGCCCCCATAATCGACGCCACCCTCTCCGAACTCCAGGCACACCGCCCCCGGGACAGCTGACGATGTGCTAGGCACTGGTCTCGTTTATCAAAAGGCGAGTGGGACTTCGGCGACAAGATCGAACTCGAACGTCACGAGGCGACCTTAGCCAGCGCGCTCATGGGCAGGGACCGTGCGGACTGCGGCATGAGCCGACGTTCAGCTGACCGCCGCATGTCCGAGTGCACCTCTCGTGAACCGGGGCATCGACGCTGACAAAGCAGGCCGGGCCATGCTGTTCGCTGCGATCGGGTCGGAGAAACCGACTAGCTGTCCGTCATAGCCGGTTCGTGCAAGTACGTGACGCGCTTGCCCAGTGCGTTGGCGTACGCGATCTCGCGGCGGGTGGTCTCCCCGACGTAGCCACCGGGGTTCACGATTCGCACCTCATCTGCGAGGTCGATCCGGCGGAGGTGCAGTTCTCCCAAGGCTCGCACGAGCAAAGGGTCCAGCACAGACGCCTCGGTGGCCTCCGGAGCCAGGACGATCGCCAGATCGAGCGTCAAGCGCGTGCGCTCGGTAGCAAACTCCCTGCTGAAGCGCAGAGAACCGCACAGACAAACGATCTTCGGGCGAGCAACCGGCACGTTGGACATGGACACCCTTCAAGAGCCAAACGTTCTCCAGCATCTCATGCTGCCCAGCCGGCCAACCTCCGTGAAGGCTCGCTTCCCGCTCATCGGCTGCTTGTTTCATTGACGTGGAATGGTGTCTGGCAAGCTCGGCCGGTCATCCGATTAGCCACTACGAACCGTCCGCTCATCGGCATGAGGGCGCTTCACTCCCGGCGGCATGTGCGGATACTTGTCCCGTGGACCTTCGAGCGCCGGAGCTCAGGACCGCGTCGCGGAGGCTCAAGCAGCTCTGCGCAACTGGGTGATCAACCTGAACAAGGAACTGGCCGGCAGCGGCGTGCACGCCGCCCACATCGTGATCAACGTCTGGCTCGGCGGCGGTCCGGAAGGCAGCCCGACGGCCACGCCCGAGCAGATCACCCGCCTGTACTGGGACCTCCACGAAAACCGCGACCGCTCCGAGGCCGTCTTCAACGCCTGACCATGTCACCGAAGCCGTCACCCTCACCGCACTACCGGAGTCTCTGCGTCAGATGCAACTCCGACAGTCAGCGCCGATAAGCCACATTATGTCAACTAGTAGCTGCTGCACCAGATGAATCGACGCCGCGGCCGCCGATCGTCGCAGGGATGCTTCTACTCCCCCTCGTCAAGGTCATCACCCTACGGCTCGACATCGTTGACGACCGGCCTGACGGCATGAGCATCACGCTCGGCCGGCGGCCGACCGACGTGCCAGAGCCGTTCGCTCATTCTCCTGTGCGATCACATCGCGGCGCGCCGCATCCTCCGAACGCCGCCGGGCCCGGCAATACCGTGTCTCTTCCCCAGCACTCTCGCCGGACGGCAGCTTCACCCCCAGCACCCGGCACAGAAGTGGGTCACTGTCACATGAGCAGCAGCGCCTCGAGTTCTGGGAGTCGGCCGAACAGGTCGGGGAGGCCGCGGAGGCCGTTGCGTACGGACTCGTGCGACAGAGCGAGGTCAGGGCCGGTGCTCGCCTCGACACCGGCGAGGCAGCGGAGAATGTTCCACCTCGTGTGCCCCAGCCAGCCGCCGATCATGAACACGAACCAGCTTGGACCCCACGGCGGCAGCGCTCCGCCCCCTGCGACGTAGCCGTCGAGGACCGAGCGGAAGATGGTGGGCTCGATGTGGCCGAAGCCAGGTCCCTTCGCGAGGCTCAGCGCGGTCGAGCCGAGCTCACCGGACAGGTCGAGCATCCCCGAGAGCTCCCAGTCGAGGACCACCGGCCGGCCGTCTCGAGCGAGCAGGTTCCACGGTTGGATGTCCCTGTGGGTCAGTACGACGGGGCCCGGCCGTTGGCAGGTGTCGACGAAGTGGGCAATCGCGAGGAACGTCTCGACGCGGGAGGCGAGTTCGTCGGCCCACGGCTGTCCGGTCGCCGCCGCCCGCTCGGCAAGCTCGGGCCAGTCCCCTGACGTCGGCTCCTCGATCGACACGTGGGTCCACTCGACGTCGAGCGCGTGGATGCGCGCGAGGATCTCACCGATCTCGAACGCGTACGCCGCCGACACCGGTGCTTCAGGCACCTTCTCTCCCTCGACCCACCGGTGGACGAGCGTGTTGTGGCTGGCCGAGATCGGCTCCGGCATCGGTATGCCGGCGACGAAGGCCGCCCGCTCGAACCTGAACACGTCCTCGACGTGGTAGGTCCAGCGGCGGTCGACGAGGTTCAGCTCCTTCACCGCGAACGACCCCTGGTCGGTGTCGAGCCGGTACATCCGGTTGGCGAACCCGCCGTGAACGCGGACCATCGGCCCGATCGGCTCGCCGAGCTGCGAAAGGTTCACTGACGCAATCTAGGGCTCGCAGTTCATCGACGCACCGGAATTACCCGGGATACATGCCGCGCAGAGCGTTCCATCACTAGACACCCCCGGCCGACCGATGGCCTCGGTGCAGCTGATGCCCGGTTGACCCGCCCGGCTCCCCCGCCCGGTCAACCGGCGTCCCTTTGCGACCTAACACCACCTCCGGGGATTCCGCGCCAAGGCAGCAGCAGACTTCCCCAGCCAAGCAGGATCACCGAAACGGCGACGTTCCTGATGTGGCTGAACGAAACGTACCGGCGGGCCACCGGGCCTACGACGCGAACCGCGATCCCAACGTTCTTCGTCGCAGCCAAGAAGGCGCGACCCAGCACCGCCGTGCTGTTCAACATCGATCGGCTAAGACCAGGCCGTCGCTCAGCCAGGAGCAGCGTCTCGCCTGGATCCAGGAAATCCTCACCGGCATCGGCGAGTCACTCCCCTACCACGTTGCCGGGATGCTCCTGCCGCTCTATCAGGTTACATTAAGGATAATGTCCTTCAATTCGATCAGGGTTTCGATTCGATAGGTCGCCTGTGAAAAGTCATGTGTTTTTGTGAAGTCGTTATGGACGATGACACAGTCGATGCCGGCCGCCACGGCGGAGTTCAGGCCTCTGGATGAATCCTCTACGACCAGCGTCTCTTCTTTGGTGGCTCCGAGGCGTCCTAAGCCGGTCAGGTATGGTTCCGGATGGGGCTTGGAAAGCTTGTAGTCTTCGCGAACCAGGACGAAATCCATGAACTGTCTAATTCGGCGCCTTTCATGGATAATGTCGAAATCCACACGTTTTGCAGTCGTCACGATGGCCATGCGGACGTATTTTGACAGTTCGGCAAGAGTGTCGACGACGCCTTCGATCTCGATGGCTTCTGTCCTGAGGTATTCCTGGTAATAAGCATCACGAACCTCACGCTGCCTGCTGATGGTCTGTTCATCGATGCCTGCCGCCCTGGCTTGGGCCCAAGTGCCCAGTCCCTGGCTCATGTCCCGGAGGTACTGGTCCTTGTCCAAAGTCAGACCAATGTCCGCCAGGGCGCGTTCTCCAGCTTTGTAATACCAGAATTCGGTATCCACCAGAACACCGTCATGATCGAAGAGTATGTACTTTTTCACTCTCTTGACCTTTCCCAGGTGGGCAGCGAGGCAGCAGGCGGACCTGAGCGGGCGATCGAAAATGCAGATGCCTCGCAGCGGATCGTTGAGGGAGACTTGGATGATGGTGACGACGCCTCGCTCGATCATCGACTCGGTGGTGCGATCAGTCTGCGGCCGCGACGTCGAGTGCCTTGTTCCTCTCGCCGGTGGTGGGATGAATGAGACGTACCGCGTTGAGCTTGTCCGCGATGTCGCTGTGGTCGTCCGGATCGCGCGTCAGGGTACGCCGTGGTTCATCGATGAGGCGCACCTGATGGCGCAGGCGCGTGACGCAGGCGTCCCGACGGCAGAAGTGCTCGGTCTCGAGCATCTCGATCACCATGGCGAGTTGCTGTCCTTCTCGATCCAACGGTTCCTTCCGGGCCGTTCCCTCGGGGAGCTCATCGGCAGGCTGCCTGCCTCTGATCTCGAGCGCTTGGTCCTGGACGCCGGTGAAATTCTGGCGCGGGTACACAGCGTGGACCCGGACGCCGGGCGCGGTATCCGGCACGAGCTGCGGCTGCCCGAGGAAGGCGCCGTCGCCAGGATCGCGCGCATCGTCGAGGAGACACTCGGCCCAGCGGCAGCCGCGGTCGTCGAGCGTGGTGCTGACTTCTTGCGCCACGAGGTGACGACCCGTCCGGTGCCCCCGTTATCGCTCGCCCAGGGCGATTTCTTGCCGAAGAACCTCCTGGTCCACGACGGTGCGATCGTCGGCGTCATCGACTGGGAGTTCGCAGGCCCCGCGTCGCCGGCATTCGACCTCGCCCGGTGGGAGGTGTCTGCCGGCGCGCCCTTGCATGACCGCTCGGACCTGCTGCGCCGCGGGTACGCGCGGGTCGCTGATCCCGAGTTGGCAGATGCCGACTTGACGCCAGCCTTCGCCATCGACTGGACACTCGAGATGCTCGGTTGGAAGAACCCTGCTTCGCCGGCGCAGTTCCGGCGCTGCGTGGACGTGATTGCCCGCTACACGACTTCTTGACCAACTCAGCACCATGCACCTCTTGGTGAGCTGTTCCCGCCGATCCGTCGTAGGGCAAGATCTCGAGCGAGTGCGGCTCAGGAAGGTGGCGAGATCGAGCCCTTCGTGTAGGCGTCCGTAAGCGGTTCCCATCACCGGGCCGGCGGTGCGTCAGCCAGTCGGGGCCCGCACATGCAGGGAAGAGACTGTCGGAGGTTGGTGGCATGGTCAGCGGATGGTGATTCCGAGAGCAGTTGCTGTTGTGTTCGATGCGGACAAGGTGCTCGTCATCAAGCGCTACCTGCGTCGCGACCAGGCCGGCGACTGCGTCATGTGTGAAGCCGGCAACGCGCGAGGGCCGCACTGTGCTGGCCATCATTACGCCGTTCTTCCCGGCGGGCACGTTGAAGCGGGCGAAACTCCGGAAGAGGCTGCATTGCGCGAACTCGCGGAAGAGACGACGCTCACCGCAACGATCGACCGACTGCTATGGATTGGTACGCACAATGGACGGCCCGCCTACTACTTCCTCATGACCGAGATCCAGGGTGTCGCGCGATTGTCCGGCCCCGAGGCGGCGGCACACTCCGACAACAACAGCTTCGAATTGGTCTGGACGTCGCCCCGCAGTCTCGGAAGAGTCGGTATCCACCCAGCAGAAGTCGAAGCACGCCTGACCGAATTCATCGGTAGGTGATCGGGCTTGGCGAGGGTCGTGGTTGGGTGGCGGGATGGGTGATGCGTGATGCCGCTGGGATGACGTCCGACGTGGATCTGATCGTGCTGACCGACGAGCCGGAGAAGTACTGCGGATCCGACGACTGGCTGGCTGCGTTCGGGGCCGTCGACGTCGTACGCCGCCAGCAGTGGGGCCCGTACGTGACCGAAGTGCGGCTCGTACGACGGTCGGGCCTCGAGATCGAAGTCGACGTCACGGCACGAGCCTGGGCGAACACCGATCCGGTCGACGCGGGCACCAGACGCGTGGTCACCGACGGAATGCGCGTCCTGCACGATCCCCAGGCCGTCTTGGCCGCCTTGCAGAAGGCCTGCGGACAGACCCGCTGAGCCGCGGTTGCGCCGCAATGCGCGGGCCAGGCCGTCGGCCTGGCGAGATGGATGCCATCACCGCGTTCAACGACCGGCTCGTGGCCGAGGGCAACTGGGTCTTCGCCGGCGGCCTCGCAGACACCATCGCGGCCGAGGTGTTCGCAGTTGTCGTGGGCGGTGGCCGCGACTGACGCGGTGGATGATGAGCCGGATCATTGGAGAGAAAAAGCTGCCACAAAAGCTGGACGAAATTCACAGCTGGCCTTATCCTGGCCGAATGCAGAATTCGCAGAAGAATGCATTCCTACCAATTAACTTATCATCACAAAATGCGCAGCGCAAGTCGTCGATTGGCGACCGGCGGGTCGGGCGGATCGGGTTCGGCACGAAGCGCCTCGCCGGCGGCAACGGCCACGACGCCCAGGACCAGGCGATGGCGTTGTTGCGGCGCGCCGTCGAGCTCGGCGTCGACCACATCGACACGGCCGGCTTCTACCCGACGTACGGCGGTTCCGGGAAGGCGACGGACTTCACCGGGCTCGGCTGGGCGAACGAGGTGATCCGCCGAGCGCTGGCGCCGTACCCGGAGGAGCTGGTGATCGCCACGAAGGTCGGACCGACCGAGGCCGGGATGGCGTCACCGGAGCAACTGCCGGCGCTGGTCGAGAAGGACCTGCGCAACCTCGGCCGGGACACCCTCGACGTCGTATACCTCCGCCAGCAGGGCCTCGACTCCGTCGCGGAACACTTCGGCGTCTTGGCCGAGCTGCGGGACAAGGGCCTGATCCGGCATCTGGCGCTGTCCAACGTGCGGATACATCACATCGCGCAGGCGCAGGCGATCGCGCCGGTTGTCGCCGTGCAGAACAGGTACGGCGTCGGCTTCGGTCGGGTGAACGACGAAGTCCTGGACCTCTGTGGTGAGCAGGGGATGGCGTTCGTCCCGTTCTTCGCGGTCACCGGAGCCGGCCGGGAGGTCGGTGGGGTTGCCGTGGACGATGTTGTACTCGCCATCGCGCGCGAGCACGGCGCGACACCGGCTCAGATCCGGATCGCCTGGGCGTTGAGCCGCGGCGACCACGTACTCGCCATTCCGGGCACGGGCAGCCGCGACCATCTGGCCGAGAACGTGGCGGCGGGCGGCGTCCACCTCTCCCCCGAGCAGATCGCCGCACTCGACAAACTCAGGGACGACTGATGACGCGGTAGCGCAGGTGGGTGGCGTCACGCCCGCGGAGTACGTCGACCGTCTCAAGTTCGATCTGGTGGGCGTCGAGGTGCTCGAGCAGGCGCCGGCCCTGGCCGAACAGGACCGGGACGAGGTGGATCTGGATCTCGTCGAGCAGGCCCGCCTTGAGGCACTCTGAGGCGACCGTGACGCCGTGCACCAGCACGTTCCTGTCACCGGCGGCGTCCTTGGCCTGACGTACGGCGGACTCGAGGTCGCTGGTGTACGTCACGAGCGGCATGTTCGCGAACTCCGGGCCGGGCTGGTGGCGGCTGTAGATGAAGATCGGTACGCCGTCATGGTGGTCGCCGTCCCAGCCGTCGGCCGGTTCGAAGGTGCCGCGGCCGGCGACCACCGCACCGGTCGAGAGAAAGTCGGCCAGCACCTGCCGATCGCCGTCCTGGTTGGCGGGATCGTCCGGGCCGGTCGTCCACGCGTGCAGCCGCTGACCTCCGTCCCCCAGGCCGTGCTCGCGTGTTTCGTTGGGTCCGGCAACAAAGCCGTCCAGGGACATGGACATGTACAGAACAGTCGACGCCATCGCATTCTCCTGACACACCCGGTCGGCTTGTCCGACCACTCACCCCTCCGTCGATTACACCCGCCACGAATCGACACGTTGATCCGCGGGACGAGTCGGTCAGTTGTAGTAGCGACGGACGCTCGAGCCGATGCGGGTGACGTCGGTGCCGTAGATGTGGATGGAGATGGCGGTGTGGTCGCTGGTGTTGTGGACGCGATGGATGTCGCCGGGCGGGGCAAAACCGCTCACGTCGCCGACGTGGTTGTCGTTCTCCCCGATCAGGCGGAGGTCGGCGTCGTACAACTCCTCGTGCTCGACGCCCTGGACGACGCCGAACACGCACCAGGTGACGTGGTCGTGGATGCGCGTGATCTGCCCCGGCCGCCAGACCAGGCCGATGATGGAGAACGATCCGTCCGGCTCAATCCACAGTTGGTGACTCCGGTAGCTGTCCGGTGAACCGTCGCGCTGTTCGGCGGTCAGTACGTCGGGCGTCGGCAGGTGCAGCCGGAGCTGTTCGGCGACGAGGTCGGCGGTCTCCGACCAGCCGGCGTGCTTGTGGACGGCTGAACGGACGCCGTCCGCCAGTGCGGTGATGGGGTGGATCAGTGTCGTGGTCATGCATCGAGCGTGCGCGCACCGGATGTATTACGTCTAATGCCAAATTTCATGCTCATCGATAGATAGAGTTGATACATGCTGGACGTCACCCGCCTGCGTGTCATCGACGCCGTCGCCCGCCATGGGTCCGTACCGCGGCGGCGAAGGAGTTGCACTACTCGCAGCCGTCGGTGACGCACCACCTCGCCCGGCTCGAGGCCGAGACCGGGGCGCAGCTCCTGCAACGAGTCGGCCGGGGCATCCGCCTCACCCAAGCCGGCCAACTCCTCGCCGACCGTGCCGCCGAGATCCTCGGGCGGATCGACGCAGTCGACGCCGAGCTCGCCGCGCACGTCGGCCTCACCGCCGGCCGGGTACGCCTGGCCGGTTTCTCCTCCGCCATCGGATCGCTCATCCCCCGCGCCGTGGCCGCGCTCGCCGAGTCGCATCCCGGCCTACAGATCCGCCTGACCGACGTCCACCCGCCGGAAGCGCTCGAGCTGCTGCGCACCGGCAAGATCGATGTCGCGGTCATCTTCCGGTACGACGAGACCGAGCCCGAGCCACCCGGCGTACGCCTGCATCACCTGCTCGACGACCCGCTGTACCTGCTGTCAAAGGGCCGAGGGCAACAACTCTCCGACCTGCGTGACGCGACCTGGATCGCGGGGTGTGCGCGGTGCCGCAGCCACCTGCTCTCGTTGTGCGCCGAGGAAGGATACGAGCCGCAGATCGGCTACACCTCCGACGACATGGTCGTGATGCAGACCCTGGTCGCCGCCGGACTCGGCGTGACCACGATGCCCGGACTCGCTCTGCGCGCCCACACGGCCGACGACATCGTCGCAACGAAGCTGGCGGGATCACGCCGGCACGTCTACGCGGCGACGTACGGCGAACCGCCCGATCCACCCGCCACCGCGGCTCTCCTGTCGGCGCTCGCCGCAGCAGCGAAGCTCGGCGACAGCCCTGGATGAATCGGCGCGCAAGTAGCCTGCGGGAATGGCTACGCATTGGACGCTGGGCTGTGACGCCGAGGATCCGCAGCGGCTGGCCGCGTTCTGGGCCGGTGCGCTCGGGTATGTGCAGGAGCCCGGGTACGACGATCCGGACGGCGCGTCGATCGTGGACGCGGACGGCCGCGGACCGGCGATCGGGTTTCTGCGGGTGCCCGAGAAGAAGACCTCGAAGAACCGGATGCACATCGACATCCGGGTCGCCGGCGAGGCGCCGTGGGACATGGCCGAGCGGGAGATGCTGATCCGGGCGAAAGCCGACGAACTTGCCGCCGCCGGCGCGACCCGTGTCCGCGAGGAGTACTACGGCGAACCCCTCGGCCACATCGTCATGCTTGACCCCGAAGGCAACGAGTTCTGCGTTGCCTGAGCCCTCACGTGATGGGGCTGACCTCGGGAGTGTCTTCGCCGGTGAGGGGGTTGTAGACGTAGACCTCGGTGCCGGCCTGGCGGTCGCGGGAGTGAATGGTGTGGAACATCGGCGAGAAGGGGCCGCCCAGGTCGACAACTGTTGCGCCGGCTCCCAGGACGCCTCGGACCGAGGACGGCGGAGCGGTCAGGTCGATGCGGGTGATGACGCCGGGGGTGACCCAGACCGGCTTGTCTCCCAGGCTTCCGGACAGTTGGTGGTGCAGGTGTCCACAGAGGACGGCGTGTACGTCGGTGCCGGCCAGAACCTGACCCAGAGCGGCAGGGTCTTGCAGTACGACGGAACTCATGTACGGCATCGCGTCGACGGAGATCGGCGGGTGATGGAGTACGACGATCGATCTGGCCGGCGCGGGTGTGGCCAACTCGGCCTCCAGCCAGTCGAGCTGATCGCGACCGAGCACGCCGTGCGTTTCGCCGGGGACGAGGCTGTCGAGGGTGATGACGCGCAGACCGTTGACCACGCTCACCGCGGCGATCACGCCGTCGAACTCGGCCCGGCGTCCGATCGGTGCGTCGTCCGGGCCGAGGTGACCCCAGCCGAGGACCGCCGCGAAGCCTTCCCGGCGGTCGTGGTTTCCGGTGCTGTAGACGTGTGGGATCCCGCGTTCCCGGCAGAACGCACCGACAGCCGACCGGACCGCGAGGCATCCTTCCTTGGAGCCGTCGTCGGCGATGTCACCGCTGATCACCACGAGGTCCAGCGACGGGACGTGGCGGACGTCGTACAGCAGTTGCCGCAACGCGGCGAGACCGTCGACGCCGTCCTCGTCCGGTCCGATGCGGCTGACGTGGGTGTCGGACAGATGCAGTACACGGTGCACGACCAGGCTCCTCGAGTCCCTTGCCTCGGGCACCCAGGCGGTCGATGCCCTGCTGTCACTCCCCGGTGGTTCGCGCCCACCCTCGCCAGTCGTGTCCCACCAGCCTACCGGTGTCCCGGCCGAGAGGGCCGGGACACCGGGACGGGACTAGATCTTGCCGGTGCCGGCGCCGGACGTGACGATCGACTTCACGTTCTCGGCGGCGTCGACGACGTACGGGTACGGGATCGCGCCGACGCTGGAGGAGTTCCGGGAAGCCGGCGTACCGGAGTTGACGAGGTAGTTGTTGAGGAGCTTCACGTTGCCCGCAGGTGAGTCACCGGTCTGGGTGACGACGGTGCTACGGACGTTCTCGAAGTAGTTCCGCTCCACATAGACGCCCGCGTTGCAGGTGGACGCGACGCCGTAGCCGCTGTTGCCTCGGTAGTAGTTGTTGACGACGTGCACCGGGTTGCCGAACCGGACCCGCGGGTGCCGCTGCGTGGTCCCGTCGAACCAGTTCGCGTAGTACGTCACCCGCAACTTGCCGATGTCCTCGCCGCCGTTGCCGTCGCTGTGCCCGATCAGCCCGACCTTGTCGTGGTTGGAGAACTTGTTCCACGACACGGTCACGTAGTCCGACGCGCGCTTGACGTCGACGGCGCCGTCGTACCCGCTGCTGAAGCTGTTGTGGTCGACCCAGACCCTGGTCGAGTACTGGATGTTGATCGCGTCGTCGTCCGAGTCGCGGAAGTTGATGTTCCGGATGATGACGTTGCTGACACTCGCGACGTTCAGACCGCCGCCGGTGATGGTGGCGCCGCTGCCGACACCGATGATCGTCTTGTTCGAGGCGACCTTGTTCATGCCCGAGAGGGTGATGGTGCCGGACACCCGGATCACCTTCGCACCGCTCGACTGCATCTGACTGATCAGGGCCGAGGCCGTCGTCACGGTGACCGGCGAGGCGCTGCCGCCACCGGTCGTGCCACCACCCTGGGTGGCCCAGCCCTGCAGTGAGAACGTGGCCGCCGAGGCCTTCGGCAGAGTTTCGGGTACGGCGACCGCCGACACCACGGCCGCCGAGACCACGGTGAGCGCGGTGGCCGCCGCCAGGTACGGCAACCTGCGTCGAACCGGTGATGAGTTCCGGCGCGTTGGGGACGCGAAGAAGGACATGAGAGAACCTCCGATTGGGGCGGATGGCGGGCACGCCGCAGTACGCCGTGGCGTGGGCGGCGGGCTCACCGGAAAGAGTCGGAAAGCGCTTTCCTAGGATCCTGGAACCGTACTGAAACCGGTTTCTCCCTGTCAAGGTCTCGTCACCGTTCGTGGCATGGAGCGAGGCGATCGATCGTTCAAACCCTTCCGTGCCTGGGGTGAAGAGTGTCTACGTGTCCTGGAAGGTGACGTCGGCGGTGTTCTCCACGGCTGCGGTGCGGCCTGGGGCTCGGTGGTACTGCCAGTAGAGGTTGGTGTGAGCAATCACCTGGTCGGGCGGTGGGGCGCCGTACTCGGTGAGGTCCTCGGTGGTGTGGGCGTCGCCGACGAGCGTGACGTCGTACCCGCGGACGAAGGCGCCGTGGATCGTCGAGCGGATGCACTCGTCGGTCTGCGCGCCGCTGACGACGAGCCGACCGATCCCGGCCTGCGCGAGGACCTCCTCGAGGTCGGTGTCCTCGAACGAGTCGGCGAACGTCTTGTGGACAAGCGGTTCGGAGTCTTCCCGGGTCAGCTCCGGGACGAGCTGCCAGTTGTCGCTGTCCTTCGGCAGGTCCTCGCTGTTGTGCTGGACCCAGACCACCGGCACGCGGTCGGCGCGCGCCTTGCCGACCAGGGTGCCGATATTGGCCACTACCTGATCCCGCTGGAAGCCCTGCGACACGACGCCGTTCTGGACGTCGATGACCACCAGTGCCGTGTTCGGCCGATCTGACAGTGTGGACATGCCATCCCCTCCCTCAACCGGGTGCACCAGCACGCTAGACGCGGTCGCCGACAGTTTCACGACACCTTCCAGCTGCGCAGCCGCAGCCGAACGGTCGGTACGTCACCGTCGTCGAGCTCCTCCGCGCGCCGGACCGCCGCCTTGACCGGCAGGACGTAGCGCCCGTCCTTGGGGAACATCGAGGTGTCCCAGACGCTGTCCCCGATCTCGGCCTGGACCGGGATCATTCCCCAGCCGTAGGTGACGAAGTCGGACTGGGCCTCGAAGTACGCGCTCTCGTCGTCCGGCACCGTGATGAAGTACCACGGTGCCGGCCCGCGCCAGTACCAGATCTCCCCGGCGAACTCGATCTCAGTCACAGGCACTCGCCTCCAGCAGCCTCCGGCCGAGCGCACGGCCGGCCTCCCGCAGTTCAGGTGCTCCGATGATCCGGTACGGCGCTTTGATCGCGGTCAGCTGGGCGGCGTACCAGTCCGGCTCGTCGGTGCTGGCGAGCAGCCGGGTGTGCTCGGCGTCGATCTCTTCGAGCCGGCCCATACTCCGCGGAATCCAGCAGGCGGCGTCCGCGAGCGGAGCGTCGATGACGACCTCGATCTGGTACTTCCAGCCGAGCGCGAGGTGTTCCTCCACCGCCGCCAGCGGGTCGAGGTCGTCCGGCGGTGTGAAGGTCGTCTCCGCAGCCTCGACCCGTTTGACCTTGTCGACCCGCAGCACCCGCTTGGCCGACTTGGAGTGGGACCAGCACAGCAGGTACCACCGGCCTCGGCGTACGACGACCGCCCACGGGTCGACGTCCATGGTCCATCTCTCGCCCGGGCAGCGCTCGTAGTCGATCAGCACGCGGCGCTGGGCGGTGCTGTACGAGACCAGCTGCGCCGTGACCTCGGGGTCGGGAGTGCGGGCACCCGGATCGGGCCCGCGCGCGCTCACCCGTCGTACGGCGTCGGTCGAGCGGGCGATCGGCTCCGGCAGCACCCGGATGATCTTGCCGAGCGCGATCTCGACCGGGTCGTCCGCGCCGCGCGGTCCTTCGAGCACCGCCATCACCAGCCCGAGTGCCTCCGCGGGGCTGAACATCAGCGGGGCGAGCCGCACCCCGCGCCCGACCCGGTAGCCGCCGTACGGGCCGCGCACGGACTCGATCGGGATGTCGGCCTCTCGCAGGATCCCGACGTACCGCCGGGCCGCCCGCTCGGAGACGCCCAGCTTCTCCCCCAGTTGTCCGGCCGTGATGCCCGGACTGTTCTGGATCAGTTCGAGCACCATCAGGGTCCGAGCCGTCGGACTTACGTCGTACGCCATACCTCAACCAATCCGGAAGCGGAACGTCCGGAACCACTCTACGGCGAGCTGGGCTCGGTGAACCGACCCAGACCGGATAAGTGCTCAGCCGGTGAGCGGTTTGTCTGGGAGCATAAGGGGGTGCGGGCGGATCGATTGGTGGCGGTGCTGTTGCTGATGCAGGCGCGGGGCCGGGTGACCGCGGCCGAGGTGGCCGAGGAGCTGGAGATCTCGGTGGCGACGGCGCGACGCGACCTCGAGGCGCTGTCGACGGCCGGCATCCCGGTCTATCCCCAGCCGGGGCGCAACGGCGGCTGGCAGTTGATCGGCGGCGCGCGGACCGACCTCAGCGGACTGACCGCACCCGAGGCGCAGGCGCTCTTCCTGCTGGTCGGGCCGGCGGCGTCGGTTGCGCCGGACGCCAAGGCCGCGTTGCGGAAGCTCGTGCGAGCACTCCCCCAGACGTTCCGCGAACAAGCCGAAGCGGCGGCCGATGCGGTCGCGATCGATCCGGCGCGCTGGGGTGAGCACACCAAGGAACGTCCGGCGTTGGTGCGTCAGTTGCAGGACGCCGTCGTACGGCGTCGCAAGGTGCGACTGGTGTACGCGGGACGCGGCCGGGAGCAGTCGGAGCGGCTGGTGGATCCGCTCGGGCTCGTCGACAAGGACGACATCTGGTACCTGATCGCGGGGACGCCGAAGGGGCAGCGGACGTTCCGGGTCGAGCGGGTGGTGTCGGCCGAGTTGACCGATGAAGCGTTCGAGCGGCCGGCCGACTTCGACCTGACCACCGCCTGGAACGAGATCGTCGAGCAGATGGAGGTACGGCGATCCGGCCTCACCGCGACCGTGCTGATGGAGGAACGGCACCTGTGGGTGATGCAGGACCGGCTCGGCCGGCACTGTGAGGTCGACGGAATGGAAGGCGATCGGGTGCGGATCAAGGTGACGGCGCCGACACCGCTGATGATCGCGCAGCACCTGGCCGGCTGGGGTGGCTCGATCGAGGTGATCGACCCGCCGTCGGTGCAGGCGGAACTGGCCCGGCTCGGCCGCGAACTCGCCGAGCGTTACAGCGGGATCGCGTAGACGACCGTTACAGCGGGACCGTGTAGAGGATGAAGCCCTGGTTCTCCGCGACCTGGTCGTAGATGCGCCGGGCGGTCTCGTTGGACTCGTGCGTCGACCAGTAGACGCGGCCGCAACCGCGCTCCTTCGCCCAGTCGGTGACGGCGGCGATCAACGCGCGCGCAGCGCCCTGGCCGCGGGCTTCGGCAGCGGTGAACAGGTCCTGCAGGTAGCAGGAGTCCGGCGCAGTCGTACTGGCGTGGATGAGGAAGTGCGCGATGCCGACCAGCCGGCCGTCGAGCCGGGCGCCGAGCGCGTGGACCTCCTTGTCCTGCTGGAATCTGGTCCAGGCGCGGTCGTAGAAGTCGTCCGGCATCGTCCGGCCGTAGAACTCGTTGTATCCGGCAAACAGTTCCTGCCAGGCGGTGCGATCGGACGGTCGGAGCGGGCCGATGGTGAGCATGGCGAGCACCGTTTCACACCGAGCCGTCAGGTGGCCCGCCGGGGTGAGTCTTGTGCGTGCCTCGCCCCGGTCTGATCCGCGAGCGGTGCCGGTCTACGCGTAGTACCCGTCGACCGGCACCTTCGCCTCGTCGTACAGTGCAGGGCCCTCCTGCGGTACGGCGGGGAAGCCGCCGGACGACTTGAGTCCGTTGAGTTGTTCACCGGACAGCGCGTAGACCACCCGGCCGAGTCCGGACCGGGCCAGCGCGCCCGAGCACATCTCGCACGGCTGGCAGCTGGTGTACATGGTCGTCGCCGCGGCGGTCTCGGCGTCCAGCTCCCGGGCCGCCCACACCGCGAGTTTCAGCTCCGGATGGAAGCTGATGTTCCCGTCGGTGATCGTCGAGTTCTGCTCCTCGGCGAGCACCGTCCCGTCCGGGCCGACCAGCAGCGAGCCGAACGGCGGGTTGCCGGATCGGCGCGCGGCCGCGGCCAGCTCGATCGCCCGGCGGAGGAAACCTTCTGCTTCGGGGGTCACGTGTTCTCCCATCGTCGATGCGCCGCGACCGTCGCCAGCGCCTGAAAGGCCACCTCGGGCCGCTCGGTCTCGGCAGGATCTCCCACGAAGGGATCCAGGACGACGGTTCGCGCGCCGAGATCACGCAGTACGTCGATGTCGGCCAGCACCTGGTCGAGTGAGCCTTCACCCGCGACCCGCTCGTCGTCCGGCAGCGGATCCGGGGTCAGCCGCAGCAGGATCCGCGGCGCGAACTCCGGCACCGGCCGGTCCTCCTCGGCGGCGATGGCACGCAGCCGATCCATTGCCGAGCGCAACCAGTCCACCCGTTCCCGGAGCGGATGCCAGGCGTCGCCGAGGCGGACGGCTCGACGCAGTCCCGCCGTACTGTGGCCGCCGATCCAGATCGGGATGCGGCCGCCGCCGTAGTCCTTGTCGTTCTCCCAGGCGCGACGGATCTCGATCAGCGTCCGGTCGGTCACCTGACCGCGGCGGTCGAAGTCGGCGCCGAGCGCCTCGAACTCCTGCCGGGCCCAGCCGACGCCGACGCCGAGGACGAGCCGGCCGCCGCTCAACTGGTCGAGGTTCGCCGCCATTCTTGCCGTAAGCAACGGGTGGCGGTACGGCGCGATCAGCACGGTGGTGCCGAGCCGGACCCGATCGGTGATGCCGGCCAGCCAGCTGAGCGTGGTGAACGGTTCGTAGAAAGGTGCCGGATAGTGCTCCGCGACATCGGCGGTGATGGCGACGTGGTCGGAGACCATCAGCAGGTCGTAGCCGAGGCGTTCGACCGTACGGGCCCAGTCGCGCAGCCGGGCCGGGTTCGTGCCGGGGCCGAAGTTGGGGACGTTCACACCGAGTTCCACGGCATTCAGGCTAGCCAGCCGCAGCCTCGGTTTGAACGGAATGCTCCCGGCGTTCGGCGTTCTTCGCCGTGGAATCGCCGGTATATTCCCGGTATGACCGAGAGTCTCGACCAGACCGACTGGGCCATCCTGGCCGAGTTGCAGAACGACGCGCGGATGTCGCTGACCGAGCTCGGCCGCCGGGTGAACCTGAGCGCCTCCGCGACCACCGAGCGCGTACGCCGGCTGGAGTCGGCCGGAGTCATCACCGGCTACCGCGCCGAGGTCGATCTGACGAAGGTCGGTTATCCGGTGCTGGCCGTCGTACGGCTGAAGTACCCGGGAAACAAGCACGCGCCGCTGCATCAGTTGCTGAAGGAGCGTCACGAGATCCTCGAGTGCCTCCGCACCACCGGCGACGACTGCTACACCCTCAAGGTCGCCGCCGCCTCCATGCCGCACCTGGAGGAACTGGTCAACGAACTGACCGAGTTCGGCAGCACCACCACGAACCTCGTCTACTCCCGGACCCAGCCGTACCGCGGTCCGCAAAATCCCGCGCCCGACCAGCACCGACAATGAGAGCATCGCCGGGTGAAGGTTCTCGGCATCGACGTCTCCCCCGCCTTGCTCGACCATTGGATCGATTGGCTGGCGCCCGACTTCCAGCCGTTCTTCGTCACTCGGCAACAGGCTGCCGACTGGGACCTACCGGCGGACGAGCGCGAGTTGACCGCCGAGCAGCGTGACACCTACCGGACGTACGGCGTGGACAGCTCGGCAGTAGTGGTGAGCTGGCTCGACGAGGCGTCGTACCTGAGTCTCCCGAGATCGACCCGAGCCCAGTTGGTCCGCGCCCAGGTCGACCACAACCGTGCCGCAGTCCCGACGGTCCGACGCTGGCAGTCGGTCCTCGGTCCAGAGGTGCGTCGGCAAGCAGATGGTCACCGCTTCGTCTGGTGGAAGTCGCTGTTGCACGGCTCCGCCGACATCGTCCTCCCGCAGATCGTCAGCGAAGACCTCGGCCCCAGCCGTCATGCCGAGGTCACCAACTGGCCGTCCGATCGGGTACGGCGTCTGGCCGGCACGTTCGCGGCCGGCAGTGGCCCGAACTGCTTCGGCACGGTGATGGCAGCCGCCGGCGTCGAAGGAGCCGACAAGGTGTGGATGCAGCGGGAACCCTTCGAACGTTGGCTTGCGGACAGCACGACGGCCGGCGGGCGGGACGACGTACCGGGCACCGTGTTCGTCTGGCGGGATGCCACGAACGCCGTGCAGCACGCGGCGATCACCATCGGCGGAGGCTGGATGCTGCACAAGCCGTCGCAGTCGTGGATGACGCCGCGCAAGGTCCGCACGGTCGCCGAGGTCCGGCGCGGGACGCGAACTGCCGGGTGGCGGTTGAGGCGGCGTAGGCTGGTGGCGTGAGGCTGCTCGTCACTGGGGCCGCTGGGCTGCTGGGGGGCGAGGTCGTGCGGCTGGCCGAGCACGAGGTGGTACCGACGTACCACAGAGCGCCAGTTGCGGGTGGGGTCCGGATGGACGTCCGGGACCGGCGTGAGGTCGACGACGTCATCCGGAAGGTCCGGCCGGACGGCATCGTCCACGCGGCTTTCCAGCAGTCCGACTGGGCCACCACGGCCGACGGTCCCGCCAACGTCGCGCTGGCCGCACGCCGCGCCCGGCTGGTGTTCGTCTCGACCGACGTGGTCTTCGGCGGCGGCGAGCAGCCGTACGACGAGGACGCGAGCCCCTGCCCTGTCACGCCGTACGGCGCCGCGAAAGCCGCCGCCGAGACGGCAGTCCGGGCGGTCCGTCCCTCGGCCGTCATCGCCCGGACCTCGTTGATCGTCGGCGACGACGGGAAGTCGTCCACGGAGCGACTCGTCCACGCCCTGGCCGCCGGGGAGCCGGGCGCGTTGTACACCGGCAACATCCGCTGCCCGGTCCACGTGACCGACCTGGCGTCCGCCCTCCTCGAACTCCTGGAGTCCGATGTCAGAGGCCCGGCTCACGTGGCCGGCCCGGAAGCGGTCACCCGGCTCGAACTCGGCCGCCTGATCGCTGCCCGCGACGGACTCGACCAGCACGCACTGCCGTTCGCGCCCGGCCCGCCCTCGGACGTCCGCCTCGACAGCAGGCGAACCCAGGCCAGACTGCGGACCCGCCTCCGGGGCGTGTACGAGTTCCTGGGCGGGTGACGTCAGGCCGTCTCGTCGACGGTCGTGGTGACCGGGGTGCCGAGTTCGACCGTGCGGCTGACCGTGCAGAGCCGGTCGTGGGACATCTTCACCGCACGCGGGAGCGCCTCCCGGGCCTTGTCGCCGTCCTCGCCGTCAGGGAAGCGGATGGTGAACTCGACCGCGAGGTTCTCCATCCGGTTGCCCTCTTCGGCGTCGCGGAGCTTGTCGCCGCGCACGACCGCCCGGAACTCGGTCGGCTCCGCCCGCCGGCTCACCACCACGTCCACGTCGATCGCCGAGCAGGTGCCGATCGCGGCGAGCAGCAGTTCGACCGGGGTGAAGTCGGTGTCCTCACCGCCCGAGCCGACCCGGATGGTGCCGCCGCGCGCGTTGCGGACCTCGTAGCTGCTGTTGGCCAGGCGCTCGAACTGCACCTGCCGGAGAGAGTCGGCCATATCCGTCACATTCTGTTGCCGGTGGCAACGTCAGAGGTTCTTCAGTGCCTCGTCGACCGGGGTGTCCCCGGCGACGAGTTCAAGCGTCCGGCCGATCGAGGCCGGGGTGCGGCAGAGCCCGGCCAGCACCAGCGCCACGTCGTCGCGGCTGATGCTGCCGCGGCCGGTCCTGTCCGCGAGCCGGACCTGACCGGTGCCCGGGTCGTTGGTGAGTGAGCCCGGCCGCAGGATGGTCCAGTCGAGGTCCCGCCGCTTCAGGTCGTCCTCGGCGGCCTTCTTCGCCTTGAGGTACACGGTGAAACACGTCGTCGTCGGTCCGTGAGTCGGCCTCGTCGGCGCCGATCGAGCCGACCTGGATGTGCCGCCGGACGCCGGCCTGCTCGGCGGCGTCGGCGAACAGCGCGGCGGCCGCGCGGTCGACCGTGTCCTTGCGGGCCTTCCCGCTCCCGGGCCCCGCACCGGCGGAGAAGATCGCCACGTCCGCACCGGCCAGGACCTCCGCGACAGCGGCCGCGTCGACCTGTTCGAGGTCCAGTACGACGGCCTGCCCGCCGGCGGCGGTGATGTCGCCTTCGTGGTCGGGGTTGCGGACCAGCCCGACCACCTCGTGGCCGTCGGCGGCCAGCAGCTTGGTCAGCCGCAACGCGATCTGCCCGTGTCCACCCGCTATCACCACTCGCATGCCCCGAGCCTAACCCGCCGCCCCATCAGGCAGACCGCTTACGTGCCCCACGCAACAAGGTCCGGCTCAGTCCGGCCGACGCAGGATCGGGCGGAGCGCCTCGAGGACGGCGGGATCCTCGATCGTCGACGGGACCGGTTCGTCCCGGCCGTCCGCGATCCCGCGCATCGTCTTGCGCAGGATCTTCCCCGACCGGGTCTTCGGCAGCGCCTCCACCACCGCCACGTCCCGGAATGCGGCGACCGGCCCGATGTCCCGACGTACCGCGGCCACCAGTTCCTCCCGCAGTACGTCCTCGGGGATGTCCGCACCGGCCTTCAGTACGACGAGACCGCGCGGGAGCTGGCCTTTCAACGCGTCGTGGACGCCGATCACCGCGCACTCGGCGACCGCTGGATGCGCCGCCAGCACGGCCTCCATGCTGCCGGTCGACAACCGGTGTCCGGCGACGTTGATGACGTCGTCGGTGCGGCCCATCACGAAGATGTAGCCGTCCTCGTCGAGGTAACCGGAGTCGCCGGTCAGGTAGTAGCCGTCGTACGGGCTCAGGTAGTTGTCGATGTAGCGCTGATCGTCGCCCCACAGCGTCGGCAACGCACCCGGCGGCAACGGCAGCCTGATCGCGATCGCGCCCTCCTCGTTCGCCGGTAGCCGGCTGCCGTCGGCGTCGAGGATGTGCAGGTCCCAGCCCGGCATCGGGACGGTCGCGGAGCCGGGCTTGGTCGGCAGCGGTTCGAGACCGCGCGGGTTGGCCGCGATCGGCCAGCCGGTCTCGGTCTGCCACCAGTGATCGACCACCGGTACGCCGAGGTGCTCGTGCGCCCAGTGGTACGTCTCGGGATCGAGGCGCTCACCGGCGAGGAACAACGTGCTGAAGGCGCCCAGGTCGTACTTCGACAACTCCGACGCGGACGGGTCGACCCGCTTGATCGCGCGGAAGGCGGTCGGCGCGGTGAACAGCGCCTTCGCGCCGTGCTCGGAGATCACCCGCCAGAACGCCCCGGCGTCCGGGGTCCCGACCGGCTTGCCTTCATAGAGGACTGAGGTGGCCCCGACCAGCAGCGGTGCGTAGACGATGTAGGAGTGGCCGACGACCCAGCCGACGTCGGAAGCCGTCCACCACACGTCACCCGGGCCGATGTCGTACACCGCGCGCATCGACCACGACAGCGCGACCGCGTGGCCGCCGTTGTCGCGGACCACGCCCTTCGGCTTCCCCGTCGTACCCGAGGTGTAGAGGATGTAGAGCGGATCGGTCGCCGCCACCGGGACCGGATCGGCGGGCGCGGCGCCGGCGGTGAGCTCGGACCAGTCCAGATCGCGGTCGCCGAGCTTCGCGAGCGCGGCCGCGCGCTGCAGGACGATCGTGTGCTCGGGCTGATGCCGGCTGAGCTGGAGCGCGGCGTCGATGATCGGCTTGTACTCGACCACCCGGGTCGGTTCGATGCCGCAGGACGCGGCCACGATGACCTTCGGCTCGGCGTCGTCGATCCGGGCCGCGAGCTCCTTCGGTGCGAAGCCGCCGAACACGACCGAGTGGATCGCGCCGAGCCGCGCGCAGGCCAGCATGGCGACGGCGGCTTCCGGAACCATCGGCATGTAGACGATCACCCGATCACCCTTGCCGACCCCGAGCGAGCTCAGTGCCCCGGCGAACACCGCCACCTCGTCCCGCAACTGCCGGTACGTCAGGGTCCGCTTGGTCGCCGTCACCGGTGAGTCGTAGATCAACGCCGCCCGGTCGCCGTGACCCGCCTCGACGTGCCGGTCGAGCGCGTTGTAGGACGTGTTCAGTTCCGCGTCCGGGAACCACCGATACAGCGGCGCACGGGAACCGTCCAGCGCTCGGGTCGGCGGTTCGGTCCAGGAGATCGCCTCGGCCGCCTCCAGCCAGAACCCCTCCGGATCCTGCAGACTCCGGCGATAGCTCTCGTCGTACGCACCCATCGGCTCGGCCTCCTGTCAGACGGCTGCACTCATCGTGGCAGGGTTGGACGCATGACGGTAAGTCTCGGCGAGGTGCAAGCGGCGGCGGAACGGATCGCCGGACGGGTACGGCGTACCCCGGTGATCGAGGTGGCTCCCGGCCTCACGTTCAAACTCGAACTCCTGCAGCACACCGGCTCGTTCAAGCCGCGTGGTGCGTTCAACCGGTTGCTCACCGCAAAGGAGAACGGCGAACTCACCGGGCAGGGCATCGTCGCGGCCTCTGGCGGCAACGCCGGTTTGGCGGCGGCCTACGCGGCCCGCGAACTCGGCGTTCCGGCGCGCATCTTCGTCCCGGTGACCGCGCCCGCCCCGAAGGTCGCCAAACTGCGCACCCTCGAGGCCGACGTGGTCCAGGTCGGGAACGAGTACGCCGAGGCGTATCAGGCCGCTGTCGAAGCCCGGGACGAGTCGGGCGCGCTGCTGCTGCACGCTTACGACCAGCCGGAGGTCGTCGCGGGCCAGGGGACGATCGGGCTGGAACTGCTCGAGCAGGCCGGCAGGTTCGACACCGTGCTGGTCGCGGTCGGTGGTGGCGGCCTGATTGCCGGCATCGCGACGGCGATCGGTGACAAGGCCCGCGTCATCGGTGTCGAGCCCGAACTCGCTCCGGCCCTCAACCGTGCGATCGAGGCCGGGCAACCCGTCGACGGATCGGTTGGCGGCGTGGCTGCCGACTCACTGGGCGCGCGGCGCCTCGGGGACCTGGCGTTCGCCGCCGTGCAGCGGTACGCCGTACCGTCGCTGCTCGTCGGCGAGGACGCGATCGTTGCCGCCCGCCGTGAACTGTGGCACGACCATCATCTGGCGGTCGAACACGGCGCGGCCGTCGCGTACGCCGCGCTGGCGTCGAGGATCTACGAGCCCGCGGCCGGTGAGCGGGTCGTCGTGGTGATCTGCGGAGCCAACACGGACCCCGCGACGCTCAGCTAGGCGCGTTTGGGCCGGTCCTCGGCCAGGATCCAGGCCGCCAGGACACCAGCGATCGCGCCGAACAGGTGGCCCTGCCAGGAGATGCCGTCCTGCGGCAGCAGACCACCGAGCAGCGCACTCCCCCACACCAGCACCACGAGTACGCCGATCAGCACCTGACCCAGCCGGCGATTGAAGACCCCGCGCGCGATCAGGTACGCCGCGAACCCGAAGACGAGTCCGCTCGCGCCGATCGTGATCGTGTTCGGCGGCGAGACCAGCCAGGTGCCGAACCCGCCGATCACCGTGACGATCGCACTGACCGCGAACAGCCGTGCCGCACCACTGATCGCGATCAGCGCGCCGAGGGTCACCAGCGGCAACGTGTTCGAGATCAGGTGGCCGAACCCCAGGTGCAGGAACGGCGCGGTGACGACGCCGAGCAGTCCCTCCGAGTCGCGGGAGATGATCCCGTACTGGTCGAGTTGGCCGCTGAGCGCGGTGTCGATGATCTCGCTCAGCCACATCAGCCCGACCAGCACGGCGAGCAACTTCAGGCCACTACCGATCCGGGCCGGGTCGACGGCCCGCCCGCTCCGCTTCGCCGGGGTCTGGAAGCTCATATCTCAACGATGCCGTACCGACCCAAGTCTCAGCCTGTGGAGCGCGCGGCGACAGCGGATCGTGACCTCCGCAGCACTGCCGGTCAGTTCACCGGACCGCTCGGGTCGATATGGCTGGGATCGAACTCGGGGTGGCGGTTGAACACATACTTGTTCAGCACCCAGGTCAGCGCCCACAGCCCGACACCGATCACCATCAGCCAGCCGGCGATCTTGTAGTCGCCCGTCGCTCGGCCGGACAGCGGGCTGGCCAGGTAGACGCAGAGGATCGCGCCGAGCACCGGCAGCACCGTCGGCGCGTGGAAGTGCCGGTGCTCGACCCGGTCGCGGCGCAGCACCAGCACGGCGACGTTCACGATCGCGAACACGCACAGCAGCAGGAAGGCCGTCGTACCGCCGAGCGCGGCCAGGTCGGCGAACCCGATCAGGACGAAGGCCAGCAGCGTGGTGAAGATGATCGCCACCCACGGCGTCCGGCGCCGGTGCAGCACCCGGCCGAGCGGTCCGGGCAGCACCTGCTCGTGCGCCATGCCGTACAGCAGCCGGCTCGCCATCAGCATGTTGATCAGTGCCGAGTTGGCGACCGCGAACATGGTGATCCAGGCGAAGATCTCCAGCGGGAAGCCCGGTGCGCCGGCTTCGATCACCTTCAGCAGCGGCGTGGATCCCTCGTTCAGGTCGTCCGGCGACACCAAGGTGACCGCCGAGATGGCGACCAGGACGTAGATCAGGCCGGTGACGCACAGGCCGATCAGCATGATCTTGGGGAAGATCCGGACCGGGTCCTTGGTCTCCTCGGCCATGTTCACCGAGTCCTCGAAGCCGACCATCGCGAAGAAGGCCAGTGCGGTCGCCGCGGTCACGGCGCCGAAGGCGGTCTCGTCGCCCGGGGTCCGGAAGTCGTTCAGCCGGGAGGGGTCACCCTCGCCGCCGGCCAGCGCCCAGACACCGACCGTGATCACGATCAGCAGACCGCTCAACTCGATGCAGGTGAGCACGACGTTCGCCTTCACGCTCTCGCCGACGCCGCGCAGGTTCACCAGCGCGATCAGCGTCATGAAGGCGAGCGAGGTGATCATCAGCCACGAGCCGCGCTCGGGGTCGATGTCGGCGGCCGAGAAGAAGTTCGCCGCGAACGCCTTCGACGCGCTCGACGCCGAGGTGAGACCGGAGCACATCACCGCGAAGGTGAGCAGGAAGGTGAGGAAGTGGATCCCGAACGCCTTGTGCGTGTAGACCGCGGCACCGCCGGCCCGCGGGTACTTGGTGACGAGTTCGAGATAGCTGGTCGCGGTCAGCAGCGCCACGATGAACGCGCACAGGAACGGCAGCCACACCGCGCCGCCGACCTCGCCGGCCACCTTTCCGGTCAGCGCGTACACACCGGTGCCGAGGATGTCGCCGACCACGAACAGCAGCAACAGACCCGGCCCCATGACCCGCTTCAGCTCCGGCCGCTTACCGGTCTCCGATGTAGCAGCGGCGCTGGTGCTGCTCTCACTCATCGTGCCTCCCTGGATTCGGTGGGTCAGTGGACCATATCCGGGGGTGCATCGGCACGGAAGGCACTCAGGTCGTGACCGGAAGGTGACCGGCGGCCTGGGAATATGCCCCGTGACGCACCTTCGTCTCATCGTCCCACCGGATCGCAGCAACCGCGTCCTGGACACGCTCGTCGCCGACCCGCGGGCGACCGGCATCGTCCGGCCGCCCGGCGCCAGGGCAGGAGAGACGAGGGCGCGCGCGTTGAGGCTTGACCGGGCGTCCCCTGTCCGGTCCGCGCGCGCCCCGCTCAGCTAGTCGTACCCCAATCCCGGGTGGTTCGCACCAGAGGTGGCCGTGACGTATCCCGGACATGGCGCGAAGTCGCCAATCACCTGAAAACGAATCCACAGCTTCCGCCGGACGAGATAGCCTGTCCAGGATCCGGTCGCACGGGAGGGTTCGATGCTGGAGACGCTGGGGGTGGAGCCGGCGGACGAAGAGGCCTACCGGGCGCTGCTCGCGGCGCCGGGATGCGACCTGACGGACTTCGCGAAGCGTCTCGAGCGCGACGAGCCGGAGGTGCTCGCGACAGTCGGGCGGCTCGAGGAACTCGGGCTGCTGACCACCACCTCCGACCACCCGCCGCGCCTGTTGCCGACCCGTCCGGACGTCGCCGTCGACGCGTTGGTCGCCGTACGGCGGGCCGAGCTCGACCGGGTCCGGGCCGAGGCGAGGGTGCTGCTGTCCGAGCTGCGGGCGCAGGAACAGCACCGGCCGGAGAACCTGGTCGAGGTGATCGTCGGGCAGGAGGCGATCGCGGCCCGCTTCGCTCAGTTGCTGAACGGGACGCGTGAGCAGTTGCTCGTGCTGGACCGGCCGCCGTACGCGTCCCAGGTCGACGAGTCGGACACGCGGGTGCGCGGCCTGCTCAACGAGGGTGTGGTTGTCCAGGGCATCTACTCCCCCGACTCCCTCGACGTACCGGGCGGCGTGGACGAGGCGTACAGCGCGGCCGACGCCGGCGAGACGTCACGGGTGCATCCGCAGGTGCCGATGAAGCTGGCCGTGTTCGACCGCAGGGTCGCACTGCTGCCGTTGTCGGTCGACCAGTTGGTCGACAGTGCGCTCGTGGTGCACCCGTGTGCGCTGCTGGACGCGCTGATCGAGATGTTCACCTTGTTGTGGGATCAGGCCGTGCCGGTCGTACCGGCGGTCAAGGCCGATCCGACCGACGCACGGCTGATGACGTTGCTCGCCGCGGGGTTCAAGGACGATGCGATCGCGCGGCAGCTCGGGCTGAGCAGCCGGACGGTCGGCCGGCGGGTCGCCGAGCTGATGGAGACGCTGGGTGCGCGGACCCGGTTCCAGGCCGGGATCCACGCCCAGCGGCGGCAACTGCTCGACGACTGACCCTCGCTCAGCAGGTGCCGAGCATCTGCTGCAGTGCGGTCTTCTCCGCCGACTGCAACGACAGGGCGTAGGTGTACTTCACCCAGATCCACTCGCGCGCGTAGACACAGTGCACGGACGTGTTCGTCGGTTTCCACGCCGACGGGTCCTTGTCACCCTTCGACCGGTTGCTCGACGCCGAGACCGCGATCAGCTGGGCGATGCTCAGGTCGTTGGCGAACTGCTGCCGGCGCGACGTGCTCCAGGCGTTCGCACCGGACTTCCACGCCTCGGCCAGGGGAACGATGTGGTCAATGTCGACCGACGAGTCGTCGTTGACCCACGTCGCGTCGTACACGCTGTACCACCGGCCGGCGGTCGGCTCGCACTGGCTGTCGACCGTGACGCCGGTGCCGTCGCGCTTGAGCACCTGGTCGCGGGTGTCACAGGTGCCGGACTGGGCGATCCAGTGCGGGAACAGGTCCCGGCTATACCCGGTGGTCGATCCCTCGGCCTTCACCGTGAGGCTCGCCAGTTGGGTGGCCGCCGTACTGGCCGACGGCGGGGTCGGCGGGTAGGCCTGCGCCGGTGCGGCAGTCAGGCCCCACGCCGTCACGGTGGCGACAGCAGTGATCGCCAGGGTGATGATTCGTCGCATCGGTCAGGCCTCCGAAGGGTCGGGCGGGTCCCCCCTGACGTGCTGCCCTCAGCCTTCCCCGATGACGCGCGGTGAGAAACCACTCACAGATGAAAGCCCTGTGAACGCCTGCCGATGCGTGTGGACAAGCCCGGCGGTCAGCCCGGCGGCGGTGCCGCTCCGGCCGGCTCGAAGCTCGCGAGCATCTCCTCCAAGGCCCGCTGGTCAGGCCCGACGAACGGGTCGGCCTGCGGTGCCGTCTCAAGCAGATCCAGAAATTCTGCGGTGCGTCCCGGGGCCGGCGGCAGATGAGTGCTCAGGATGACCTCTGGATCCATCTGCCGTAGCGGCTGGATGGTGCTCCGGAAGGCCTGCTGATCCACGTTGTGCACCCACGGACTGTCGAGGGTTGCCCACAGCAACTGTCCGCCTCGGAGCGCGTCCCGCGGTGCGTCGCCGACATCACCACAGTCGGCGAGCTCCGACGTCGGCATCGGCGCGCCGAAACAGTCGGAACTGAAGCAGGCCCGCGAGCGGTCGTCGTAGAAGCCCACGGTCGCGGGGCTGTCGTACAACGGCGGCCGGAAGGCGGTCAGCGTCCGATCCGGCAGAGCGAGCGACTGACCCGGATTCAGCAGGTAGAGCCGATCCATCGGCAGCGGTCGCTCGGTCGACATGATCCCGGCGCCGATGAAAGTCGTGATCAGCCGGGCCCGCGGCGCCGCTTCGAGGAGGTCGAAGAGTGAACCGGTGTGGTCGCGGTCGGGGTGGGTCAGCCAGATCCACCGTACGTCGACCGGATCGACGACGGATCCCAGCGCGTCCATGAAGCCCCGGTCCGGCAGGCTCAACCCGGTGTCCACCACCAGCGGCTCGGCCCCGAGCAGGACGAACGCGTTGATGGGCAGGAACCCGATGCCGGGCACCGGTAGCTGGTCGCTCAGGACGCTGACGTCCGCGCCGACACGGTTGATACGCATGACGATTTCCCCCTCTGGAGTCCCGCCGTCACCCACGGCGAGAACGCAGAACTGCTCTCTCTCGGAGAGTCCGCCGCGGCTCCGACCGTGTCAAGCGGCTGGGGGTTCAGTCGTGCTCCACCACGGTCAACGTCCAGCCGGCGCCGGAGCGGTCGAGCTCTGCGTTCCAGCGTTCGCCGACCAGTTTGTGCAGGGCCTTCGGTGTGCCTGGGTCCTTGCCGGACTCGAGCAGGTGACGCGCGACGAGTCCGCGGGTGTGCTTGGCGTTGTGCGACACGACCGACCGGACGCCGTCACGCTCGCGGACGACATTGACCGAGACCCACTTGGCGGCCTGGTCACCGGTCGGGCGCCAGGCCGCTACATACGTGGACGAGCGGCAGTCGACGATCACGCCGTCGACGTCGGCCAGTACGGCGGCCAGCGGACCGCGCCACACCGACGCGAGCGGTCCGAGGCCGGGCAACGTCGTACCCATGGAGAGCCGGTACGGCGGAACGCGGTCGGACATCCTCAACGCACCCCAAGCGGCCGACACGACCACCAGACGGTTCCCGGCCCGGCGCTTGCTGCCGGCCGGCAAGGTGGCGTAGCCGAGCGCGTCGTACAGCACCCCGGAGTACAACTCCGACACCGGCACGGCGGGCTCGGTCCGCCAGCGGGTGTTCCGGTCGACCTCGCCTTGGAGCGAAGCGCCGACACCCAGTACGTCGTACGCGTCCGAAGAAGCGGAGACCTTCGCCAGCGTGTCGAGGACCTGCTCGCGGACGGGATTGAGCTCCGGGAACGACAGGGACGAAGGATCGACGGCCCGGCCCCGGGACCGCCCGGTCTTCCCCTCCGACGGCGGCAGCAGGATCAGCGTCACGTCAGCTCGTCCAGGGCGGCCAGGTCGGCGGCCGTCGGGTCCCACAGGCCGGCCGCGACGTTCTGCTCGATCTGCTCCGGCCTGGTCGCACCGGCGATCACCGAGGCGACCGCGGGCTGGGCCGCCAGGCCGCCGATCGCGACGTCGATCAGGGTCAGGTCACGCTCGGCGGCGAACGTCTCCAGCGCCTCGATCTTGTCGAAGTCGGCGCGGGCCAGCCGCTCCGGCTGGGTCGCCAGCCGGGTGCCCTCCGGCGGCGCCTCGCCGCGCTTGTACTTGCCGGTGAGCAGGCCGGAGGCGAGCGGGAAGAACGGCAGGATGCCGATGCCGAGGTGCTCGCAGGCCGGGACGAGCTCGTCCTCGAGGTCGCGCTCGAGCAGGGAATACTGGTTCTGCGCGCTGATGAAGCGCTCCAGGCCGGAGGTCTTGGCGACCCAGTCCGCGTCGACCACCTGCCAGGCCGCGAACTGGGAGCTGCCCAGATAGCGGACCTTGCCCTCGGCAACCAAATCGGACAACGTCGCCAACGTCTCCTCGATCGGCGTCACCGGGTCCGGGACGTGCAGCTGGTAGAGGTCGATCCAGTCGGTGCCGAGCCGCCGCAGGCTCGACTCGACCGCCTTGCGGATGTACCGGCGGGAGCCGCGGACACCCCAGTCCGGGCCGTTCGCGCCCTGCATGTCGCCGCCGAACTTGGTCGCGATGACCACCTCGTCGCGGCGGCTGCCGAGCGCCTTGCCGAGCAGCTCCTCGCTGTAGCCGTGCTCACCGTGGTAGATGTCCGCGGTGTCGAACAGCGTGATGCCCGCGTCCACCGCGGCGTTCACCACCGCGTCCGTCCGGGCCGCGTCGAGGCGCCGGCCGAAGTTGTTGCAGCCCAGTCCCACCACGCTGACCGTGAGGCCGGAGTCACCCAGCTGCCGGTACTCCATATCCGTCATGGGCTCAGCCTAGTGACGGCATAGAGTTGCGGGCATGCCGAGTCTCACCGTCGACGGCGCCCGCACCCGGGCCGCCGCGCTTTCCGTCCAGTCGTACGACGTCGACCTCGACCTGACCCAGGGCGAGCGAACGTTCGGGTCGGCCACCACGATCAGGTTCACCGCCTCCGGTCCGTCGACCTGGGTCGACGTCAAACCTGACGAGCTGATCTCGGTGACCCTGAACGGTACGGCGGTCGACGTGGCCGGGCTCAACGACGGGCGGCTCGAGCTGACCGGTCTGCAGCCGGACAACGAACTCGTCGTCGTCGCGTCCATGCTCTACTCGCACGACGGTGAGGGGCTGCACCGCGCGGTCGACGCCGCGGACGGCCTCGTCTACACCTACGCGATGTCGTTCCTGGACGCGGCACCCCGGATCTTCGCGTGTTTCGACCAGCCCGACCTCAAGGCGCCGTACCGGATGAAGGTCACCGCGCCGCCGGAGTGGCTGGTGCTCGGGAACGGCGCGGCCACCCAGGTCTCCCCCGGCCGCTGGGAGCTGGCCGAGACCCCGCCGCTGTCGACGTACTTCGTCACCGTCGTGGCCGGGCCGTACCACCAGATCACCGACTCCCACGACGGGATCCCGCTCAGCGTGGTCGCCCGGCAGTCGCTCAAGGAGGCGCTGGAGCGGGAGGCCGAGGACATCTTCACGGTCACCAAGCAGTCCTTCGACGAGTACCACCGGATGTTCGGCTACCGGTACCCGTTCGGCGAGTACCACCAGGCGTTCGTGCCCGAGTTCAACGCCGGCGCGATGGAGAACCCGGGCTGTGTCACCTTCCGGGACCCGTTGGTGTTCCGGTCCGCGGTGACCGACGGCGAGCGGAGCAACCGGGCCCGGACCGTCGTCCACGAGATGGCGCACCAGTGGTTCGGCGACATCGTCACGATGGAGTGGTGGAACGACCTCTGGCTGAACGAGTCGTTCGCCGAGTACATGGCGCACCGGGTCTCGACCGAGGCGACGAAGTACACCGACAACTGGATCGACTTCGCCTTCATCCGGAAGTGGTGGGGTCTGCAGGCCGACCAGCGGTCGTCGACCCACCCGGTCGCCGCCGACGCGGTCAAGGACGCGCTCGCCTCGCTCGACGACTTCGACGGCATCTCCTACGCCAAGGGCGCCGCGGTCCTCAAGCAACTGGCGGCATATCTCGGCGACGACGTGTTCCTGGCCGGCGTCCGGGCGCACATCGAGTCGAACCAGTTCGCCAACGCGACCTTCGCCGACCTGGTCGCCAAGTGGACCGAGGCCGGCGCGGTCGACCTGGAGACCTGGGCCCGGAACTGGCTGCGCACACCGGGCCTCGACACGATCAGCGCGTCACGCACCGGCACCGGGATCACGCTGCGCCGCGTCGCCCCGGCCGACTTCCCGGCGTCGCGTCCGCACAAGTTCACCGTCGGCGGGTACGACGCGGACGGCCGCGGTACGACGGTCGACGTACTGCTCGACGCCGACGAGGTGCGGGTCGAGCTGGACCCGTCGGTCGCGGTGGTGATCCCGGACGCGGGTGACGACACCTGGGCCAAGATCCGGCTCGACGCCGAGAGCCTGGCGAACCTGCCGTCGGTGCTGCCGAAGATCTCCGACGGGGTGACGCGGGCCGTCGTACTGAACAGCATCCGCGACGCGGTCGCCGACGCTGAGCTCGACCCGAAGCTCGGCTTCGACGTACTCGTCGGGATGTTGCCGCACGAGACCAGCGACATCGCGGTCGGGACGATGGTCGGCTGGGCGAACTCGCACCTGCTCGGCATCTACCTTCCCTACGAGCCGTACCGCGGTCAGCTGGCCGAGGCGCTCGGCGCGCGGCTGCGGACCGCCCCGGCCGGAAGCAGCCTGCAGTTGGCGGTGGCGCGTGGGTACGTCCGGTTCACCGACGAGGTCGACGTACTGCGCGGCTGGCTGAACGGCGACGGCGTGCCGCAGGGGCTCGCGATGGACGCCGACCTGCGGTGGACGGTCCTGCTGCAACTCGCCCGGCTCGGCGCCGTCGGTGACCCGGAGATCGACGCCGAGCTCGAGCGCGACACGTCGTCCGAGGGCGTCGTCCACGCGACCCGGTGCCGCGCGGCGCTGCCGACTCCGCAGGCCAAGGAGCGGGCCTGGACGCTGATCATGACCGACGCCGACGTCGCGAACTACGAGCTGTACGCCGCGTGCGAGGGCTTCTGGCATCCCGGTCAGCTCGAGCTCACCGCGCCGTACGTGGACCGGTACTTCGCGGAGATCGCCGGGACCGAGAAGTTGCGGTCCGGCTGGGTGGTCGCCCAGAGCACGAAGCTCGCGTTCCCCCGGTACGCCGTCGAGCAGGCGATCGTCTCGCGGGCCTCCGACCTGGTCGCGGACGAGTCGATCGCGGCCGGCATCCGGCGGTCGGTCGGTGACAGCGTCGACGACCTGAAGCGGGCGCTGGCCGTCCGTTCCGCCTTCGGTGAGTAGCTCCTGAGTCGCGGTCACACCGTGTTGTGACTAATGTGACTGGTGTGATCACAAGGACCCTTGTGAGCAGGCAAGATGTGATTTCGTGACGTAACCTCCACAATGACCGCGCGGCACGGCGCGCCGGTCTTGGTCTGGCAGCACGTCCCGGGAGAGACTGTCGAGAACCGCACAGGAGAACAAGGCAATGCGCGAGGCGAGGCTCGTCGGTCTGAGCCAGGATGGCAAGCAGCTCATCCTGGCGATGGCAGAGACGGGTGAGGAGTTCGCCATCCCGGTCGACGACCGGTTGCGTGCGGCCCTCCGCGGCGACCGTGCCCGACTCGGCCAGCTGGAGATTCAAATGGAGAGCGCGCTGCGCCCACGAGACATCCAGGCTCGTATCCGCGCCGGCGAAAGTCCCGAGGCTGTCGCTGCCGTCGCCCAGATGCCGATGGAGCGCGTGATGGCGTTCGCCGGCCCGGTCCTGGCCGAGCGCGACCACATCGCCAGCCTCGCGCAGCGCGCGTCCGTCCGGCGGCGCGGCGGTGCCGACGCCCCGACCCGCAACCTCGGCACCTGGGTGACCGAACGGCTGCGCACCCGCCACGTCGACCCCGCGTCGGCCGAGTGGGACGCGTGGCGGCGCGAGGACGGCCGCTGGGCGGTGCGCGTGTCCTACTTCGTCGAGAGCGCCGACGACGAAGCGGAGCAGAAGGACGAGAAGGTCGCGATGTTCGCGTACGACGCCCCCGGGCGGTACGCGGTCCCGGACGACGACGAGGCCCGCTGGCTCGTCGGTGAGCAGGCCCGGGTGCTGCCGCCGCCGGCCCAGCCGGCGCCCCAGCCGGGTGAGCGCCGGCTGACCGCGGTCGCCGACATCGACCTGTCCCTCGCCCCCGACCACGGTGCCGACAGCTACGAGGCCGGCTTCGAGGACACCATCAGCCTGCCGCGCAGAAACCACCCGGTTTCCCGCGAGGCCGGAAGCGAGGGCGCCCCGGTCCGCGATGCGTCGCGGGACACGGAGCGCGGTCCGCGCCGGGTCCACTCCGTGCCGAACCCGGACGACGAGCCCACGCTGATCGACGTACCGGTCGAGCAGCCCCCGGCGCTGCGTCCGGCGGTCCGTGCCGTCGAGCGCCCGACCCAGATCCCGGCCGAGGCCGCATCCCTGGCTCCCCCAGAGGAACGCGCCGCCGCCCCGGAGAACCCGTTCACCGAGCGTCGCACCTCCCCCGACCGGGCTCCGGCGCCCGCGGCCCGCCGTACCCCCGACGACCCGACCCCGGCCGAACCGGGCCGTGCCACCCCGGCCGCTCCGCGATCCGGCGTACCGGCCGAGCCGCGCGGTGCCACCCCGGCCGATCTGCGATCCGGCGTACCGGCCGAGCCGCGCGGTGCCACGGCGGCCGATGCTCGCTCCGCAGCACCAGGTGATGCTCGTACCGCCGCTCCGGCCGAGGCCCGGCGTCCCGCGCCCGCGGAGTCCGCACCTGCCTCCTCCGAGCCGGCGACGCCCGGGCCCCGGCCTGGTCACCCCGAGCCGGCCGCTGCTCAGCAGGCCCAGCCGGCCGCGGCGGACGAGCAGCCCGCCGAGCCCAAGAAGAAGCCGGCCCGCCGCAACTCCAAGCGCGCCAGCGTCCCCAGCTGGGACGAGATCATGTTCGGCAAAAAGGCGGACTGACCGAGTCGGCCGACTCCCGCTACCCGAGAGTCCAGCGCACCGGCTGACACCTCACGGACCGTTGTCCCAGATTGCGGACGGTGTTTGGCATCGGATGCGGGCTCTGCCATCATCTTCCGCATGCAGATGCTGTGTTGTTGCTGTCGTCGCTGACGCGCGCCGTCTCCGGCGCACGAGGCCCTGCCCCATTCCGTGGCCCGCCCGCCGACACCAGCACTCACAGGATCTTCCGCATGAATCTCCCGGCCTTCGCCGATCTGCTCGCGTCCCGCGGCCTCCGCCTGCTGCCCGGCTCGCACGCCGTTCCCGTCGAGCTGCTCGTTCAGTTGCCCGACGCAACAATTGTCCGGTTCACCGCGCGCGGTACCACGCTCCGGATGAGCCGCTTCACCGCCGACGCGCTGACCGCGATCACCATCGCCGCCGAGTGCGGTTGCGGCGACCACCACCCACAGACCGGGCCGACGCGGGTCACGCTCAGCCGGTACGCCGTACCGTTCGACGAACGCGCCATCGACGGAGAACTCCTCTTCGGCTGGCAGTCCCACGAAGCCGGCCTGCTCCGCCTCGCCGACGCCGCCACCCACTTCTTCACCCTCCTCGACCAACTCCCCACCCCCGACCGGGTTCTCGTCGGCGTCGCGTGATCTTCGGCCGGTCACGATGAGCGGGCTGTGACGCGGGCCCGTCACGGAGCGGGCGGGGTCACGGGCGGCGGTGGGCCGGCTCGGTGTCGTCGAAGCGCCGGCGGGCCGCTTCGACCTTCGCCAGGTTCGGCGACCACTCGGCGAGGGAGTGGAACAGCGGTGCGAGGCTGCGGCCCAGGTCGCTGATCTCGTACTCGACCCGCGGCGGCACCTCCGGGTAGTACGTCCGCACGATCAACCCGTCGCGTTCGAGTTGGCGCAGTCGCTGGGTCAGGACCTTCGGGGTGATCACGCCGATCCGCCGTTCGAGCTCGACGAACCGCAGCCGGCCGTACTCGTTCAGCGTCCACAGGATCGGTGTCGTCCACCGGCTGAACACCACGTCGACCACCGGTGCGATCGGACACGCCTGCACCGGATCCAGCTCTGTGCGGTCGATCACATTCGCCCCCTGATCCCAATACTTTCCTCTAGGTACCTACTATGCCAGCGCCAGTAGCGTCCTCGTCAGTCAACCAACAAGAGGAGCAACCATGATCGTGGTGACTGGCGCGACGGGGAACGTCGGACGGCCGCTGGTGCAGGCACTCGCCGCAGCAGGCGAGCAGGTGACGGCGGTGTCGCGGACGATCCGAGAATCCGCGGCGGCAGGGGTCGTTCGTCATCACCAGGCCGACCTGTCCGAGCCTGAGACGCTCAAGCCTGTCCTCGACGGTGCTGATGCCGTGTTCCTGCTGACAGCCGCCGGCTTCCTGGCGAACGGCGATCTCTCCGACGTCATGAACGTCGTACGCGCGGCGGGCGTCCCGCGCGTCGTACTGCTGTCCTCCCAGGGCGTCGGCACGAAGCGACACCCCGCTGACCTCGAAGAGGTCGTCAGGGATTCAGGACTGGAGTGGACGATGCTCCGGCCGGGGAACTTCAACTCCAACGCGTTCCAGTGGGCCGAGTCGGTGCGCACGCAGCGGACGATCGAGGCACCGTTCGGTGATGTCGCCCTCCCCGCCGTCGACCCGTCCGACATCGCCGAGGTCGCGGCCGTCGTACTGCGGGAACCCGGTCACGCCGGCGCGATCTACACGCTGACCGGTCCGGAGCCGATCGCGCCCCGGCAGCAGGCGAAGGCGATCGCCGATGCCCTGGGCGAGCCTGTGCGATTCGTCGAGCTCAGCCGGGACGAGGCGCGGTCCCGGATGTCGGCGTACATGCCCGCGCCGGTGGTGGAGGCGACCCTGGACATCCTCGGCAGCCCGACACCGGATGAGCAGTCGGCGACCCCGGACGTCGAGAAGGTCACCGGCCGCCCGGCGCGGAGCTTTGCCGAATGGGCCGCTCGGAACGCCGGCGCCTTCAGGTGAAGCCGCGAACCCTGAAGCCTTCGGTCGACTTCCCGGTACACCGTGACGGCAACGCTGATATCGGATAGCGTTTTCCAGAGTTTCTGACCGCGAACGTCACTGCCCCCGTAGGAGCGAGATGGCTGATCCCACCACCGAACACAAGGTCGCGATCGTGGGCTGCGGCATCATCGGCCGCACCCACGCGGACACCATCGCCGAGCGGCCCGACGCCACCGTGACCGCGCTCGTCGACGGCGACGCCGCCGCCCGCGACGCGCTGGCCGCACGGCTGAAGGAGGCCGGGCAGCCCGAGCCCGCGGTGTACGCCGACCTGACCGCCGCGCTGAGTGGTTCGGACAGCTCGCTCGTGGCGATCTGCACACCCAGCGGGACGCACGCGGCGCTGGCCGAGCAGGCGCTGAACGAGAAGAAGCACGTCGTCATCGAGAAGCCGCTCGACGTCGATCTCACTCGTGCGCGTCGCCTCGGCGCCGCCGCGACCCGGGCGGCGAACCACGGCGTCGTGTCGTCGGTGATCAGCCAGCACCGGTTCGACGCGGGCAGTGCGCTGGTCCACGAGGCGATCCAGGCCGGCCGGTTCGGCCGGCTGACGTCGGCCGTCGCGACGGTTGCCTGGTGGCGCAGCGACGAGTATTACGCCTCGGCCGGCTGGCGCGGGACCTGGGCGCAGGACGGCGGCGGCGCGTTGATGAACCAGGGCGTGCACACCGTCGACCTACTGCTCTGGTTCATGGGCCGGCCGGTGAACATCCAGGCCCAAGCGCTCCGGGCGGCGCACCACGCGATCGAGGTCGAGGACACGGTGGTCGCGACCCTGACGTTCGAGTCCGGGGCGGTGGCCACCCTGCACGCGACGACCGCGGCCTTTCCCGGCGGCCGGACGCGGGTGTCGGTGCACGGAACGCGAGGCGGTGCCGAGGTCGAGGACGACCTGCTCCGGCGGTTCAACGTCGACGGCTCCACCGAGGACGTCCCGGTCGACGCCGGTCCGCCCGGCCGTCACAAGGCGCAGTACGACGACATCCTCGGCGCGATCGTTGACGGCGGGCAGCCGGCCATCACGGTCCAGGACGCGATCGACGCGCTCGCCACGGTCCGGGCCGTCTACATCGCCTCGACGCTCCAGCGGCCGGTGAAGTTCACCGACGTACTGGAAGGCCGCTACGACGACGTCGACGTCTCCCGCGGTATCCGCCTACCACCCAACTAGCGAGAGGCCGAACTCCAACTCCTGGCCGAGTCGTGGTTCCGCGACTAGGCGCCGGGGGCCCGGTCGTTGAGGATTCGCTGGTAGAGGTGACAGTCGCGCCAGGCGCCCGCGATGTGCAGGTACGTCGGGGCCGTGCCGATCTGGGTGAAGCCGGTGCGCTGGAGGACGCGTTGCGACGCCACGTTGTTCGTCAGCGTGCTGGCCTCGATCCGGTGCAGCATCAGCTCGGTGTCGGCAATCTCGGCGACAGTCTCCACCGCGCGCTTCATCAGGCCGCGCCCGAGCCCGTCGACGGACAGCCAGTAGCCGAGGCTGGCGCTGCGGAACGGACCGGGCACGAGATCGTTCAGTGTGATCGCACCGATGATCCGGTCGCCTTCGGCCAGCACCCAGGGCACGGTCCGGCCGTCCTTGTAACGCTCCAGCGAACCGGTCAGCCGTTCACGCTGACCGGCCGCGGTGAACCAGCTGTCCGACCGGTCCGGCTCCCAGGGCTTCAGGTGGTCCCAGCTGCGGATGTACGCGTCGGCGAGACCGGCGGCGTCGTCGAGGGTGGCGATCCGGAGCTGGACGTCCGGCGTCAACGAGCGAGGCGAGATCACTTCGGCAGCGTACGCGCCTGGCTCGACCCGCTGACCCGGGGGCGCTGCTACGGCGCTTCCAGCGCACCGTCGATGCGCCGGACGCCGGCCGCCCACTCGTCGTGGCCGGACAGTTGCGCGGGATAACGCGCGGCCGCCTCGAGATCGATGTCGATCCCCCAGCCGGGCGACTCGTTCGGGGTCAACCAGCCGTCCTCGATTCGCAACGTGCCGGGGAACACCTCGTGGGTCGCCTCGTTGTAGATGTGCCCCTCCTGGATGCCGAAGGCAACGGAACTCACGTCCAGCGCGACGTTCGCGGCGGCGCCGATCGGTGACGTGTCGCCCGGGCCGTGCCACGCCGTACGGACCCCGCACAGCTCGGCCAGGTCGGCCAGCTTGCGGGCCGGGGTCAGGCCGCCGATGTCGGACACGTGCGACCGGATGAAGTCGACCCCGCCGTCGCGCACCAGCCGCACGGCGTCGCCGAGGGAGGTGGTCAATTCACCGACGGCCAGCGGCACCGGCGAGGCGGCGCGCACCTCGGGCAGCCGGTCCCACAGCTCGGGCGCCAGCACGTCCTCGAGGAAGAACAGACCGTACGGCTCGAGCGAGCGCGCGAGCAGCACCGCTTCCTTCGGAGTCAGCCGGGAGTGTACGTCGTGCAGCAGTTCGACGTTGGCCGGCAACGACTCGCGGGCCGCGGCGAACAGGTCCGGCGTGGTCCGCAGGTAGTCCCGCGCCGACCAGCCGTTGTGGTACGGCGAGTTCGGGTAGAGGGTGTCCATCCGCGGCGCGCCGTATCCACCGCCACCCGGTGTGGACACCTGGAGGCGGACGTGCCGCCAGCCCTGCGCGACGAACTTCTGCGCCTGGTCCAGCGTCTCCTCGATCGTGCAGCCGGCGGCGTGGATGTAGGTGTCGGCGGCCGCCCGGACCTTCCCGCCGAGCAGTTCGTACACCGGCATCCCGGCCCGCTTGCCGGCGATGTCCCACAGCGCCTGGTCGACACCGGAGATCGCGTTGTTCGTCACCGGTCCGCCGCGCCAGTAGCCGGAGAACGCCGCCAGCCGGGTCAGGTCGCCGATGTCTCCGGGGTAGCGCCCGATCAGCAGCCGGGCCAGGTGCTCGTCGACGAACGTCTGGACAGCTTTCCACCGCTGGGTGAAGGTCGCACAGCCGAGGCCGTACAGACCGGGCTCGGTGGTGTCGACCTTCACCACGACCAGCGGGATGCCTTGCGGCGCGGTGACGATCGCCTTCACCTCCCGGATCCGTACGTCGTCGCGCACCGGCCACGGCTGGTCGAAGTTCGAGGGCATTCAGGGCTCCAGGGGAAGGGTCGGCAGGTCGAGTTCGTGGCGGGCCTGGAAGCCGAGCACGGTCCGCACCGCGGTCAGGTCGATCGGCACCTCACGTCCGGCGAACCGCCGCAGCCGCGGCACGTCCGGTGCGAACGCCTCCAGCAGGGCTTCGGTCTCGTACGGCGCGTTCGTGGTGTTCGCGGCCACGAAGAAGGTGTGGGCGCCCGACAACGTGGCGGTCAGCGCGAGTTCGATCGCGTACGCCGCGTCGCGGGTGTCCAGGTAGCTCCAGCCCTCGCGGACGCCGCCCGCCGGGTCCTCGCGGTGTCCGTCGGACTGTCGCTGCAGCATGTCGGCGGAGTTGACGTGCGGGAACCGGAACGCGACCACGTCGATCCCCCAGTGCCGCCACGCCATCCGGGCGGTGTTCTCGTCGTTCTGCTTCGACAGCGAGTACCAGTCGGCCACGTCGGAGGGGATCTTCTCGTCCAGCGGGTAGTACGCCGGGTGGACGTCGTGCGGGTTCATCGGCACGCCGTAGGCGTTGATGCTGCTGGCAATGACCGCGCGTTCGATGCCGAGTGCTCCCGCCTGGGCCAGCACGTTGAACGTCGAGACGACGTTGCCGGTGTAGACGTCGTACGGCGTGCCCGCGTCGCGGTGCGCGAGGGCGGCGAGGTGGACGACCAGGTCCGCGCCTTCGAGCGCGTCGGCGACGTCGTCCTCGGACCGCGTGTCGCCGATCACCACCCGGTCGGCCTCGAGCGACGGGTCGTCGACGATCGTCAGCGCGGTCACCTTCGCCCCGAGACCGGTCAGATGCTCGACGGTGACCGACCCGATCCGCCCGGCGGCGCCGGTGACCATCACCCTGCGGCCGTTGAGTGCTGACGTCACTCCTTGATCCCTTCCGACATACCCACACCTTTCAGGACTGCTTCTGCACCACGTGGATCCGGCGCACCGGCGGCGGCCACAGGTAATCCTTCCAGGAGCCGGTGTGCCCCGGCAGCATCGGTTCAAATCCGGTGGAGAACGCGTCGCGCATTCGGCGAGGATGACGTCATGCTGCTCCGACCGGCGACCGCCGACGACTTCACGTTCCTGACCGAGATGTTGCTCGAGGCCTACAACTGGGACGGGACGCCCTGGTTCACCCTGGACAAGCTGCGCGCCGAGGACAAGGCCTGGCGGTACGTCGCCGGCTGGCCGCGGTCCACCGACTTCGGAGTGGTGGCGGAAGTCGACGGCACGCCGGCCGGAGCCGCCTGGGCACGCCTGCTCACCGCCGACCGTCCGGGCTACGGTTACGTCGCCGACGACGTCCCCGAGCTGTCGCTCGGCGTCTCCCCCGGGTTTCGCCGCCGGGGCATCGCGCGTGCCGTGATGACCGAGCTCATCACGGTTGCCCGCAGCAGTACGCCGTACCGGCGCCTCAGCCTCAGCGTGGACCCGGCCAACCCCGCGGCCGACCTCTACCGGTCACTCGGGTTCGCGAAGATCGGCACCGTCGAGACCTCCGACACGATGGTGCTCGAGCTCTAACCGAAACCCCGGACGCGGAACTGCATGACGCGATAGGGCCAGCCTGCGTCGGTCTTCCACTGGCTGACCGACAGGTGCAGGTCGCTGAGGGTCGAGCCGGGGATGATGTACCCGCCGTACAGCTGGGCGACGTGGTTGTCGTTCTCCGAACCCCACGCCACCAGCCGCCGCCGACGTACGGCTGCTCGAAGGTGTCGCCGAACATGAACAACATCCGCCCGTCCGGTGTGCGTGCCGGGATCCCCAGGTCGGTCGCCGGCGACCGGAACCGGTCCGTGAGTCCCGGCCCGGTCAGGTCGGCCACCTTGTTCGTCAGCACGGCCTGGCTTCGCGCGATTTCTGTCACGGTCCCGTATGCCTGCGGGGAGGTCAAGAGCGCGATCCACCTCACACGAAGGGGATGTCACGGGCGAGTGCGCCGCGGCGTCTGGTGCACGAACTGTCGTTTCCACAGGAGGACATGATGACGAACTCTGACCAGACCACTGTGCTGATCACCGGAGCCAACAAGGGACTCGGCTACGAGGCGGCGCGCCGGCTCGGCGAGCTGGGCTGGAAGGTGTTCCTCGGCTCACGCGACGAAGCCAGGGGCCGGACGGCCGCCGAGAAGCTGGCCGCCGAGGGTGTGGACGTCGTACTGGTCCCGCTGGACGTCACGTCGGACGAGTCGGTGGCGGGCGCCGCGGAACTCGTCCGCGGGCACACCGATCGGCTCGACGTACTGATCAACAACGCCGGCGCGCCCGGGCACGTCCTCCATCCGAGCGAGGCGACCGCCGACGAGCTGCATGCGGTGTACGACGCCAACGTCTACGGACCGGTGCGGGTCACCCACGCGTTCCTGCCGTTGCTGCAGGCGGCGGAGAACCCGCGCGTGGTGATGGTGACCAGCGGCGGCGGCGCCTTCAGCGTGGTCCTCGACCCCGAGCAGCCGGTCTCCAAGATGCACGAGCTCGCCTACAGCTCGTCGAAGGCGGCGCTGAACATGATCACCGTCAGGTACGCGCAGGCGCTCCCGGGCATCAAGTTCAACGCCGTGACGCCCGGTGAGACCGTGAATCACACGTTCGCGGCCACCGACATGAACAACCACAAGGGTCAGCTGACCGTCACCGAAGGCACCGACGTCTTCATCCGGATGGCGACGCTCGGCCCCGACGGCCCGACCGGCACGTTCGAGGACCGTCTCGGCCCCATCGATTGGTGATTCAGTCCGTACCTGTGGCCACCGGACGGCTGGGGTCGGTGATCCATTCCGACCATGAGCCGACGTAGACGGCCGGGGTGATGCCGGTGAGTTCCAGGGCGAGGGCTTCGTGGGCGGCGGTGACGCCGGAGCCGCAGTAGACGCCGATCTGGGTCGAGTCGTCCACGCCGAGCTTCCCGAACCGCTCGCGGAGTTCATCCGGTGGGAGGAATCGGCCGGATGCGTCGACGTTCTCGGTCGTGGGAGCGTTGACCGCACCGGGGATGTGGCCGGCGACCGGGTCCATCGGCTCGACCTCGCCGGCGAACCGCTCAGGCGCCCGGGCGTCGAGCAATACACCGGCCGCAGCCACCTCGGCCGCGCCGCCCGCGTCCAGCATGGGGAGATGACCGGCCGTCGCGATGAACGACCCGTGCCCGTCGGCCGGCACCTCCGTGGTCACCTCTCCCCCGGCCGCCCGCCAGGCCGCGAGGCCGCCGTCGAGCACGCGGACGTCGCGCAGGCCGAAGTATCGGAAGACCCACCACGCGCGGGCCGCGGCCATCGAGTTGGCCGCGTCGTAGACCACCACCGGCGTACTCGGGCCGACCCCGGCGCGGCGCAGGGCCGCGGTCACGGTCGTTGCCGCCGGCAACGGATGGCGGCCCGGCCCGGGCGGACCGGCGAGCTCGGTGTCCAGGTCGACGAAGTACGCCCCCGGGAGGTGGCCCGCGTCGTACGCCTCCCGGCCGGGCGGACCGGTCAGGTTCCAGGTGACGTCGACCAGCACCGGCTCGGCCGCGGTTCCGAGCAGAGCCCGCAGCTCGTCGACGGTGATCAATGGACTCATGACGCGGCTCCTCCGAACGGCAGGACCTCGGGTGACAGGGTGGCGCGGGCGCGGGCCTGGGTGAGCCGGCGCCGGTGGTGCCGGCGGCACAGCACCTCGTACCCGACCTGGTGGTCCTGCGTGACGATGTCTCCCACCACCAACTGCTCGCCTTCGGTCACCATCTCCCCACCGATCGTACGGGCGTTGTGCGTGGCCCTTTCACCGCACCAGCACAACGCCTCGACCTGGAGCACCTCCATCCGGTCGGCGAGCTCGACCAGCCGGGCCGAACCCGGGAACAAGGTGGCGCGGAAGTCGGTCAGGATGCCGAAGCAGAACACGTCGATCTGCAGCTCGTCGACCAGCCGGGCCAGTTGCTCGATCTGCGGCGGGCTGTAGAACTGCGCCTCGTCGCACACCACGTAGTCGATCCGGCCGCCGTGGGTCAGCTCGCTGACGACGTACTCCCAGAAGTCGAACTCCGGGCGCACCTCGATCGCCTGCGCCGCCAGCCCGAGCCGGGACGACAGCACGGCCTCGCCGGCCCGGTCGTGGCTGGTGAAGATCCGGCCGCGCCGGCCCCTGGCCTTGTGGTTGTGGTCCATCTGCAGAGCGAGAGTGGACTTACCGCAGTCCATGGTGCCGGTGAAGTAGAGCAGCTCAGCCACGGGCGTTCATCCTGCCAAGTCGACCGACGCCGCCGCACCCCGGGGTGGCGCGTCGTACCAGGTCGGTACCGTTCGCGGGGGTCGGCTTGGGTTCTGGGCCTCCCTCCGGTTTGAATGGATCGTGCGCAAAGCTCTGGTCCTGCTCCTCGCGATCTGCCTGATGACCGCGTCCGCCACCCTTCCGGCGGCCGCCGCCGTACCGGTCCGGGCCGAGGCCGGACTGCGCGCCTACTTCGTCATCACCGAGCCTGAGGAGACCGGGAAGGTCACCGGAGCGATCACCTCCAACGGCGGCACCGTCTACGCGACGTACGACGCGATCGGCGTGATCGTGGCGCACTCGAGCGCGGCCGACTTCGTCGCCAAGATGCGCGGTGTCGACGGCGTCGAGAAGGCCGGGGCCACCCGGACCTCGGACCTGCCCGCCGACGTCGGCGCGCCGGCCGTTCCGGAGCAGGTGCCGGAGGTGCCGAGCAGTACGCCGGAGACCGAACGGCCCGACATGGCCCAGATCGGCGCAGACCGTGCCTGGGACAAGAACCCGGGGTCCAAGACCGTCACGGTCGGGGTGCTCGACACGGGTGTGGACGACCAGCACCCGGATCTCAAGGCGAACTTCGACGCCACCAAGTCGGCGTCCTGCGCCTACGGCAAGGTCGACACCCGGCCCGGTGCCTGGCGCCCGGTCGGTGAGCACGGCACGCATGTCGCCGGGACCGTCGCGGCGGCCCGCAACGGCACCGGCATGATCGGCGTCGCGCCGGGCGTGAAGGTGTCGTCGATCCGGGTCGCCGAGGCCGACAGCCAGTTGTTCTTCCCGGAGAACACGGTCTGCGCGTTCATGTTCGCCGCCGACAAGGGCGTCTCGGTCACCAACAACAGCTACTACGTCGACCCGTGGCTGTTCCTGTGCCCGTCCGACCCCGACCAGGACGCGATCGCGGAAGCGGTCAGGCGTTCCGTCGCGTACTCGGAGTCCAAGGGTGTCGTGAACGTCGCCGCGGCCGGCAACGAGGACTACAACCTGGCCGCCAAGACCGACGACGACACCAGTCCGAACGACTCGACCCCGGCGCTGCGCACGGTGACGAACGACTGCATCAGCCTGCCGACCGAGCTGCCGAGCATGGTCGTGGTCGGGTCGGTGGACGCCGCCGGGGTGAAGTCGCGGTTCTCCAACTTCGGCGAGAACAAGATCAACGTCGCCGCTCCGGGTGAGGGCGTCTACTCGACCGTGCCGGGTGGCGGCTACGAGGCGATGAGCGGTACGTCGATGGCGTCCCCCCACGTCGCGGGGGTCGCCGCACTGCTGCGCAGCCTGAACCCGAAGGCGACCCCGGCGCAGGTGCGGGCGAAGCTGGCCGAGCAGGCGAACGACCTGGCCTGCCCGCCCGGCGCGCCCGGCGAGTGCATCGGCAATCAGGCGAACAACTCGTACTACGGCGAGGGCATGGTCGACGCGGCCGAGGCGGTCGGTGCGGCGGGCGCTCAGCCGAACGGAGCGATCTCGATCACGAAGCCGTCCGATCAGCTCGGGTTCGGCGGCGTACCGGCGGTTCCGCTGCTGATGAAGGGCTCGGGCGGGACTGGCGAGATCAGCTACTCGGCGACCGGCCTGCCGCCGGGGCTGACGATCGACCCGCAAAGCGGCTGGATCACCGGCGTGCTCACACCGGGCTCGGGACGCTACAAGGTGACCGTCACGGCACGCGACGGCGAGGCGAAGGTCTCCCAGACGAGCTTCTTCTGGAACGTCTGGAGCTTCTAGGTCCCCGGATCAACGAGGAGCGGGATCGCCATCTCGTCGTCAGTCACCGATCCGTGCAGACCGATCAACTCGGCCTCCTTCGGGAAGCGGCGACCTGCCACGAGCGCGACCGGGCCCAAGGTGGCGACCAGCACGTCACCGAGCCGCGGCGCGACGCGGTCCTCGACGCCGCCGAACCACCCGCGCCCGACCGCTTCCTCCCGGCTGAGGACCAGCGCCCGGTCGCCCAGCCGTTCCCGGTACGTCGCCAGCACGTCGGCCGCCGCGCCGTTGACGCAGTACAGGTGGCGGAAGCGCGACTCGCCCCCGACCAGCCGGACGCCGTCGGTCAGCGCGGGCTCCTCGTCCAGGTCGATCCGGTCCTCGGGCTCCACGTCGATCATCCCGTGGTCGGCGACGATCAGCAGTACGGCGTCCCGCGGCAAGGCGGCCCGGACCCGCTGGGCGAAGCTGTCGGCCACAGCCAGTTCCTTGCGCCACTGCCAGGAGTCGGACCCCTCGTTGTGACCGGTGTAGTCGAGCTGAGAGTCGTACACGTAGACCAATGACGACGTGCCCTCCCGGATCGCGAACCGGGTCGCGTCCAGCCGGTCCTCGACGGTGTCCGCGCCACGATGCGCACTCCCCCGGAACGCCGCGGCGGTGAGCCCGGACGTGTCGAAACGGGCCTTGCTCACGTTCCTGGTCGCGACACCGGCGGCGGCGACCCGATCGAAGACGGTGCCGTACGGCTGCCACCGCCGCGGGTCGACGGACGCGTCCCACTGCAACGCGTTCAGCAGCGCACCGGACTCCGGGACGATCGACGTGTAGCCGACGATGCCGTGCGCGCCCGGTGGCAGGCCCGTCCCCAGACTGGTCAGGCTCACCGCGGTCGTCGACGGCACTCCGGCCGTCAGGCTCCGACCGGTCGGCAGCAGGGACGCCAGATACGGAGCGACGTCCGCGTTCCGCTGGAGCAGGTTCCACCCCAGACCGTCGAAGAGCAGTACGGCGTACCGCGGCGCGGATGGAAGTCCGAGGACGTTCTGCTCGTGGGGCACCGACAGGGCACCGGCTACCGACGGCAATACGTCGGCGAGCGCCCCACCGCCGTACTGCGGGTCGACCGGCGTGGTCATCCGCACTACCGGCTGGTGGCGGCCGACAGCGCCTGCGCGAAGTCGAGCACCTGCTGGATCCCCGCCGGTCCGTCGGCCGCCGCGCTGATCCGCAACGAGATGTCGTCGGCGGCAACGGATCCGGTGTAGCCGTGGTCGGCCTCGCAGTTCGGGTCGGCGCAGACGGCCGGCTCGAGGTCGATCCGGTTCACCATCCCCCAGCCGATCGTGAGCACCACCTCACCACCGCCGCCGGCCGCCGGGTCGGACTTACCCGAGGCGTAGCCGGCCGGGTTGGGGACCACGCGGTTGACCACCACCGCGTTCACCCGGTGCAGCGGGATCGCCTCGGTCGAGGTCGACGCGTACGGCGCCCGGATCAGTTCGTCGGCCGCGTGCTCGTCGGTGTGCCCGACGATCAGCCGGGTGGGGGTCAGCGCCAGGATGGTGATGTGCCGCCGCACTTCGTCCCGGTCGAAGGTCGGCTCGTGCTGCAGGACGAACGCGGTGATCGGCTCGTCCGCGATCGCCACCGCCAGCGAGTCCGACACGACGTCCGGGTAGTAGCCGCACCGATCGATCGCCTCGCGGAGCGCGGAAGAGACGTCCGCGACTTCCGGCACATTCAGGTCACGCATGCCCTCATCCTCGCACGACCCGGTCCACGCCAGATTTCCCCTTGTGGACAACCGCGATCAGTTCGCACTTGCCTTCCGCAGCACCGGTGCACCGGCGGCACCCGCGACGGCGACCAGCACCAGGCCGGCCACGACCTGCCCGATCAGCAGCAGAAGGCCCGAATTCCCTTGGGTGACGACCTTTCCGCCGCTCAGCGCCAGTCCGCAGAGCGCGCCGAACCCGACCACCGGCAGCCCGACGCCGATCACCGGTACGACGGCGGCCAGCCGAGCCGACCGTTCGATCACCGACAGCGGCACACCGGATCGCCGCAGCGCCCGGGCCGGGCCTGCCTGGTCCAGCGCCGTGCCGACCGCTCCGGCCGCAGTCGAGGCGGCCACCGTCAGGAACACCAGCGCCAGCAGCAGCGCCACCCCGATGCGCAGGTCCTGGTACGTCGGATCGTCGTCACCAGGCGGCATGAACACCGAGAGGAAACCGGTGACGAAGCCGCTCAGCACCAGCGCAGCCACCGGCCGGAACGCACCTTTGGGGTCGTCGGCGAGCCGTCGCCCGGCCAGCAACGCCACCGGACCGTTGGCGAGGTTCGCCAGCATCTTGCCGATCACCTGCACCGCCCACGGGCCGATCACGCGTACGGCGAACGCGGCCAGGCCGATCCCGATCAGCAAAGGCAGAAGGGCTGCCTGCATGCCGTAGTACGCGAGCACCACTGGTCCGACCAGCAGGAGCCCGAGCCGCAGAGCGCTGGTCGCCTTGCGGGTCTGACCACGGACGACGCCCAGCGGGGTGATGCTGACGCGCCCGAGCCCGATGAGCGCGCTGATCACCGAAAGCACGGGTACGGCGGCCAAGACGACGAGCACGTTCCACCAGCTCACCGTGATGTCGGACACGAACCAGCGACCGCCACCGAGCGGGATACGGGCGATCAGTGGTGTCAGAACCGTGTAGCCGACCAGACCGACGACTGCGCCGGCCAGACCGAGCACGGCCTGTTCCACCGCACTCAACCACAGCACCTGGATCCTGGTGGCGCCCGCGAGCCGCAGTGCGGCCAGGCGATGCTCACGACGCTTGGCAGCCACTCCTGCCGCTTGCCCGACCAGGCTGAGCAGTGGGAACAGCACCAGAGCGATGCCGAAGGCAACTGCGATCAGCAGGCCGACCATCCGGCTGTCCATCACGTCCTCGCGCCAACTGTCGACGTACTGCGGGTGTTCCCCGACGGCGCTGGCTGCGACACCGCGGATGAGCACCAGCTCTTCCGGTGACGACAGACCCTTGTCACTGATCACGCCGGTCGGCTGCGCGACGCCGTACTCCTTGCTGAGACTGGACCAGTGCTTGGCGAGCTCTGGTGAGACGAAGACCTCTCCCGGCTTCGGTGCGCGGTCGAGACCGGGCGGCGGCGGGAGCTCGTTGGTTCGGAGGGTCGCAAGGTCGAGGCGGAGCATCGGGAGGCCGTCGACCTTCAGGTCGTCGTCCTGGTTGATGGCTCCGATCGCGGTCGCCGGGTCCGCCTTGTCGCCGCTGCGCCAGCCGATCCGGTCCGACCGATGGACCAGGCCGAGCGATCCGGCGATCAGGAAGGTGACGAGCAGGGAGACCACCGCCGTGGCGCCCAGAGCGGCCAGGTTTGCCGCGCGGCCGCCCGGGCCGGGGCGGCGGACGAACCGCAGCCCGAGTTCGGTCATCGGGTTCATCGCTCGGCTCCCAGGGACTCGCTCACGCGACCGTCGACGATCCGCACCACCCGATGGCAGCGCGCCGCGACCGCGTTGTCGTGGGTGACGACGACCACCGCCGCACCGCGGTGCGTGGCGGCGCCGACCAGCAGATCGATGACCTGGGCACCGGTCGCCGCGTCGAGAGCGCCGGTCGGCTCGTCGGCGAAGACAGCCTGCGGTTCGCCGACCAGGGCGCGCGCGATGGCGACGCGCTGCGCCTGACCGCCGGACAACTCCCCCGGCCGGCGACCGGCTTCCGCGGACAGGCCGACCTGCGCGAGCATCATGCGGGCGCGGCCGATCGCGTCGCGCCGGCTGACGCCGTCGACCATCAACGGCAGGGCAACGTTCTCGTCGGCGGGCAACTCGGCGAGCAACTGGTTGTCCTGGAAGACGAACCCGAGCCGGCGCCGGCGCAGTACCGTCCTGGCGGCATCGTTCAGCTGATCGACCCGCTCACCGGCCAACCACACCTCGCCTTGGTCCGGCGTGAGGATGCCGGCCAGGACGTGCAGGAGAGTGGTCTTGCCGTTGCCGCTCGGGCCCATCACGGCGAGTGCCTCGCCCGACCGTACGGCGACGTCGACACCGGCCAGACCGACCACGTCGCCGTAGTACTTGACCAGCCCATGACCGCTCAGGACAACCTGTTGGGGACTCTGAAAGCTCATGCTGCAGAGCCTTTCGCGCACCGGCGCCGGGATCGTCGGACCACAGGCCGGTACTGCCCTCGTCTTCCGGCGCCCTTCGTCGCGGGTTCGTAGTACTGCAGTCGTACGTCAGCCGGTCCGGAAGGCTGACGGGTAGGCGTCCCGGTAGCTCAGGATCTGGCCGGCCGGTGTCTCGACGGTCTCCGCGCTCAGCATCGCGTGGACGACGGCTCGCGACAGCGTCCGGGCGCCGGCGGTGTAGACGGTCTCGAGTTGGGCGAGTACGGCCGGGTCGGTGACGCTCAGCCGGGGCCGGTCGTCGTCCGGGGTCCGGGTCGACAGCGCGAAGACGCTGTCACCGTCGACCAGCGTGTGGATCGGGTCGATGGCCCGGGCGAGTCCGTCGTGCGCGACCATCGCCATCCGCTTGGTCGCCGCCTTGTCCAGCGGTACGTCGGTCGCGACCACCGCGATGACCGTGTTCATCCCGGAACTCGGGCCGGGGATCAGGTTCCGGCCGGGCGTAACCAGGGCCGGCTGCTCGGTCGGTGTCCGCAGGTGGGTGAACTCGTCGCCGAGGCCGAACCGGGCGCCGTACAGCCGCCCCTCGGCGTCCACCGCCGAGCCGGCCGCGTTCACGATCACCAGCGCGCCGACCGTCGTACCGTCGTCGAGCCGGACGCTGGCCGAGCCGACGCCGCCCTTGAGTGAGCGCGCCCGGGCGCCGGCACCCGCCCCGTGGTTGCCAAGGGCAACGGGACCGTCGGTGGCGGCTGCGATCGCGTCGGCACCCCAGGACGGCTCGGGACGAGCCTGGAAGTCACCGCCCCGGCCCAGGTCGAAGATCACCGCCGCCGGCACGATCGGTACGACGTCGCGCTCCCCCGGGCCGACCCGTACCCCTTCGCCGCGTTCCTCCAGCCACCGCATCACACTGCCCGCGGTGTCCAGGCCGTACGCACTGCCACCGGTCAGCACGACCGCGTTCGCGCCGGGATTCGAGTTCACCGGCTCGAGCAGATCCGTCTCCCGGGTCCCCGGTGCGCCGCCACGCACGTCCACTCCGGCCACCGCCGTACCAGGGACGTGGACGACCGTCGTCCCGGTCAGGTACGGCGCCTCCACCCGCTCGACCTGGCCGACCAGAACCCCAGGAACATCGGTGATCGCGTTGTGCGGACCCGGCGTCATCGTCATGCGCCCTGTTTAGCATTCCGCCTAGCATTCCGCCGAAATCCGGTTGCGGCGAACAATACCGTGGAAGCCATGAACGCTGCTCTGCTCTGTGGGTTGCTGGCCGAACCGTCGAGGCTGCGGACGTACTCCGCCGTCGTCCTCGGCGCCACCACTCCCGAGCAGGTTGCCGGAAGCACCGGACTGCCCGCGCCCGTCGTACACAAAGCCCTGCAGCGGCTGGCCAAAGGCGGTCTGATCACTGACTCACCGGATGGGCTGCGAGCCGACGTGGACGCGTTCAAGGACGCCGTACGGCAAGGACAGCCGGAGCGCGAACCACTGGACCCGGACCCGGATCGGGACGCCGTACTGAAGTCGTTCATCCGGGACGGGCGGCTGACGGTCCTCCCGACCGTGCCGGCGAAGTTCCGGGTCGTGCTGGAGTACATCGTCGAGAGCTTCGAGCCCGGCCGCAGCTACCCCGAGGCCGAGGTCAACGAGATCCTCAACCGTTGGCACCCGGACCACGCCACGCTGCGCCGGCGACTCGTCGACACCGGCCTGTTGAGCCGGACAGCCGGCATCTACGTCAGGTGAGCCGGCGGGCCGGGGTGTCCTGACGGGGCTTCTCGTTCGGGGCGATGCGGATCGACGTGTCGAGCACCGTGGCGCCCTTGGCTGCGACCAGGACCGAGCGGAGGTCGAGTTTGACGACCTCCTCCAGGTCCAGGGTCAGCCGGGAGACGCGATGCAGCAGGTCCTCGATCGCGGAGATGTCGACCGGGTCGGTGCCGCGGTAGCCGTAGAGCATCGGCGCCGCCCGGACCTCGCGGACCATCTCGGCCGCGTCCCGCGTGGTCAGCGGCGGCATCCGGTAGGAGCGGTCGCCGAGCAGGTCGGTCGCGACACCGGACAGGCCGAAACTCACGACCGGCCCGAAGGACACGTCCTCCAGTGCCGAGATCACCACCGGCACACCCGGCGGCGCCATCTTCTGGACGACGAACTGGGCGCGACTCGGGTCGGACGCGACCCCGAAGGTCCGGGTCATCTCGGCCCAGGCCTCGCGCATGTCGTCCTCGTCGTGGATGTGCCGCCAGATGTCGGCCAGGTCCGGCCGCATCCGCCACTGCTCGGCGGTCGCCTTCAGGATCACCTCGAAGCCGAGGTCCGCGGCCCGCTGCACCGCCTCGTCGGCACTCTGGACCGGGAAGGCGGGGAGCACGGAGATGCCGTAGAAGCTGAGCAGCAGCTGCCGGTCCTCGTCGTTCAGGTCGGCGCCGTTCGGGTGCCGCTGCAGGTACTCCGCGACGAAGTCCTCGGCCGCCCGGGTGTCCACGTCGGGCAGGTCCGGGATCCGGCTGTCCGACCGGCGCCGCCATTCCGCGTACTGCGTCGCCTTGGCCAGCGCACCCACGGCGTACTGAGGGTTCAGGAACGACGGGATCGAGCCGCGGGCCGCACCGCCGTCGGCGTCCGGCACCCGCAGCTCCTCGGGCACGCTGCGCGAGGCGAGGAACGTGGACACGACCGGCTTGTCCGACCCCGCGGCGGCCGCGGCCAGCACCTGCGCGACCTCGGCGCCGTTCGCCTGCACGGGCGGGGTGTAGATCACCACGATCGAGTGCACCCGGTCGTCGGCGAATACCTCCGCCAGCGCGGCACCGAAATCCTCCGCCGTCGCGTCCGCGCTCAGGTTGCGCGGAGCCCCCGCCACCTCGAGCCCGCAGCCGGCCATCGTGTCGAGGGCGAGCAGCGTCAAGGCGTCCGAGTTGCTGACGATCGCGACCCGGCGCCCCTTCGGCAGCGGCTGGTGCGCGAGCAACTGGGCCACGTCGAACAACTCACCGGTGGTGTCGACGCCGATCAGCCCGCTCTGCCGGAACATCGAGTCGATCGTTGCTGGCGGCAACTGGCTGCGCCGGACCATCTGGCCCAGCGGCACCCCCTGGGTGGCCCGGCCCGATTTCAGCGCCACCACCGGCTTGCGGCGGGCCAGCCGGCGCGACACCCGGCTGAACTTGCGCGGATTGCCCAGCGACTCCAGGTACAGCAGCACCACCTCGGTCGCGTCGTCGGAGTACCAGTACTGCATCAGGTCGTTGCCGGAGACATCGGCCCGGTTGCCCGCCGAGACGAAACTCGACAGGCCCAGGCCACGCCGGACCATGTCGGCCAGGATCGGCACGCCGAGCGCGCCGGACTGGCAGAAGAACGCCACCCGGCCCCGGCTCGGCATCAGCGGCGAGAGCGTCGCGTTCAGCGACACCCCGGGCGCGGTGTTGATCAACCCGAGCGCGTTCGGCCCGATCACCCGCATCCCGTACGACCGGGCCAGGCCGGCCAGGTACCGCTGCCGTTTCCGGCCCTCGTCGCCGATCTCCGCGAACCCGCTCGACACCACGACCAGCCCGCGCACCCCCTTCGCCGCGCAGTCGAGGACCACGTCGGCGACCATCTCGGCCCGCACCGCGACGACGGCCAGGTCGATCGTGCCGTCGACGTCGCGGATCGCCGGGTACGCCGGGACGCCCTCGATCTCGTCCGCGTCGGAGTCGGTGTTCACGGCGTACAGGCGGCCGGTGAAGCCGCCGTCGCGCAGGTTGCGCAGCAGCGCGTTGCCGATCGAGCCCTCCCGCCGGCTGGCTCCGATCACCGCGACACTCGACGGTGTCAGCAGCCGCGCGATCGACAGGGCCTCGGACCGCTGCTCACGGGCCTGCATCACGCCGAACGACGTGTCGGTCGGCGCGATGTCGAACTCGACCATGATCACGCCGTCCTCGAACTCCCGCGCGACCTTGTAGCCGGCCTCGGTGAAGACGGTGATCATCTTGCGGTTGTCCGGCAGCACCTCGGCGACGAACCGGGCGATGCCGTTCTCCCGGGCCGCCTGGGCGAGGTGCTCGAGCAGCAGCTGCCCGAGGCCGCGGCCCTGGTGCGCGTCCTCGATCAGGAACGCGACCTCGGCGGTCCGCCGCCCGGTCCGCTCGTACCGGCCGACGCCGATCATCTCGTTGCCGACGGTGACGATCAGTGCCAGCCGGTCGTGGTAGTCGACCTGCGTGAACCGCGCCACATCCCGGTCGGACAGCTGGGGATACGGGGCGAAGAAGCGGTAGTACTTCGACTGTTCGGACACCCGTGCGTAGAACGCGACCAGCAGGTCGGCGTCGTCCGGAGTGATCGGCCGCAGGTGCGCGGTGGCGCCGTCGCGCAGTACGACGTCCGCCTCGAACTCGGCCGGGTATCCGGCTGGAGGCGGGGAGTCATACTGGTCCGGCGGAGTCACTCGGCCAGCGTACTCAAACACCCTGACGGGAGGTCGTGAATTTGGCCGAGCGGATCGCGCCGGTGCTGGTGTTCCTGATCGCTGTCACCGCCATCGCGGAGTTGGCCGACAAGGCGAAAGTTTTCGACGTCGCGGCGCGGGAGGCCGCCCACCTGGCGCGCGGCCGGGTCTGGCGGCTCTGGCTGCTCGTCGTCGCGCTCGCCACCGGGTTGACGATCGTCCTGTCCCTGGACACCTGCGCGGTCCTGCTGACGCCGGTGGTGCTCGCAATGGCCCGTCAGCTCGGCATCCCGCCGAAGCTGTTCGCCTTCACCACGGTCTGGCTGGCCGGGACGGCCTCGCTGTTGCTCCCGGTGTCGAACCTCACCAACCTGCTCGCCCTGCACCAGTTCCGCCGGCTCGACGCCGATTTCGTCGCGGTGAGCTGGCGGCCGGCGATCGTGGCGATCCTGATCACGGTCGCTGTGCTGGCCGTGTTGTTCCATCGCGATCTGCGCCGGACGTACTTCGTACCGCCGGCTCCGCACGTGGACGACAAGGTCCTGTTCTGGGGATCGGCCACGGTGTGCCTGCTGCTCGGACCGGCCTTCGTGTCCGGGATCGACGTCGCCTGGCCGGCCGGCGCCGGGGCGATCGTGCTGGTGGCGTTGTTCGCGGTACGACGGCCGGCCGTGCTCAGCTGGTCGCTGATCCCCGTGAAGCTCGTCCTCACGGTGACCGGCCTGTTCCTCGTCGTCGGTTTCCTGTCCGACCACGGCCTGCAGACGATCCTGAGCCGGATCGCGGGCAGCACGTCCGAGCTGCGGTTGAGCGCGACCGCGGCCGTCGGGGCGAACCTGGCCGACAACCTGCCCGCCTACCTCGCGATGGAGCCGGTGGCGGCCGACGACCCGCACCGGATGATGGCCCTGCTGATCGGGGTCAATTGCGGCTGCCTCCTCACGCTCTGGGGTTCCCTGGCCACCCTTCTGTGGCGAGCCCGCTGTGACGCCGCCCGGGTGGACATCTCCTGGTGGTCGTTCCTCTGGCGCGGGCTGATCCTCACACCGCTCGTCGTCGCGGGGTGCGTGCTCGCGCTCCCCGGGTAATGTGCCTGGGTAATGTGCGGGCATGGCTACGGAGCGGAGTACGCAGGACGTCACGCGGGAGTTCCGGGCGGCCCGGGACTTCCTGGTCGCGCACCGGGAGGACTACGAGACGGCGTACCGGGACTTCAGCTGGCCGGTGTTCGACCGGTTCAACTGGGCGCGGGACTGGTTCGACGCGCTGGCGGTCGAGCAACCCCAGGTCGCGGCCCTGACCATCGTCGAGGAGGACGGCGAGGTCAACTCCCGGACGTACGCCGAGATGGCCGAGCGGGCCCGCCGGGTGGCCGGCTGGCTCACCCAGGCCGGCCTGCAACCGGGCGACCGGGTCCTGATCGTGCTCGGCAACACCGTCCCGCTGTGGGAGGTCATGCTCGGCTGCATCCGGGCCGGTGCGGTGATGATCCCCGCCACCACGCTCCTCACCGACGCCGACCTCGCCGACCGGATCCAGCGCGGCGGCGTCCGGGTCGTGGTCACCAGCAGTGCGGACACCGGCCGCTACGCCGGGATCGTCGACCACTGCATCCGCGTCGCCGTCGGCGAGCCCGTGGACAACTGGCTCCACTACGACGACTCCGCGCAGTACGACGGTCCGGTGCCCGAGGTGGACACCGCCGCCAACGATTCCCTGCTGCTCTACTTCACCTCGGGTACGACGAGCCAGCCGAAGCTGGTCGAGCACACCCAGGTCAGCTACCCGGTCGGCCACCTGTCGACCATGTACTGGATCGGCCTGCAGCCGGGCGACGTCCACCTCAACGTCTCCTCCCCCGGCTGGGCGAAACACTCCTGGAGCAACGTCTTCGCCCCGTGGAACGCGGGTGCCACCGTCTTCCTCTACAACTACACCCGGTTCGACGCCGAGAAGATGCTGCAGGTCCTGCAGACGTACGGCGTGACGACGTTCTGCGCCCCGCCGACGGTCTGGCGGATGCTCATCCAGGCCGACCTGGCCGCCGTGAAGGTGCAGCTCCGCGAGTGCATCTCGGCCGGTGAGCCGCTCAACCCCGAGGTGATCGAGCAGGTCCGCAACGCCTGGGGGATCACCATCCGGGACGGGTACGGCCAGACCGAGACGACCGCGCAGATCGGCAACCCGCCCGGCCAGCCGGTGAAGCTCGGTTCGATGGGCCGCCCGCTGCCCGGGTACACGATCGCGCTGATCGACCCGGCCACCGACGAGATCGGCGACGACGGCGAGATCTGCATCGAACTGGCGCCCGCCCCGGTGGCGCTGATGCGCGGCTACCGCGACGCCCGCGAGCTCACCGCCGAGGCGATGCGCGGCGGCTACTACCACACCGGTGACGTCGCGCGCCGCGACGAGGACGGCTACATCACCTACGTCGGCCGCTCCGACGACGTGTTCAAGGCCAGCGACTACCGCATCTCGCCGTTCGAGCTGGAGTCGGTGCTGATCGAGCATCCCGCGGTCGCCGAGGCGGCCGTCGTCCCGTCGCCCGACCCGGTCCGGCTCGCGGTTCCCAAGGCGTACGTCGTCCTGGCCGCCGGGTACGAGCCGTCACGGGAACTGGCCGGGGAGATCCTGCGGTTCTGCCGCCAGAACCTCGCGCCGTACAAGCGGATCCGGCGGATCGAGTTCGCCGAACTGCCGAAGACCATCTCGGGCAAGATCCGCCGGGTCGAGCTCCGGACGGACGAGGCAACCAAGGTGAACCGCGGCCGGCCCGGTGAGCACGCGTACGACGAGGCCGACTTCACGGAAGGGTGAGTCACGGCGCAGCGGCCGCGGACCCGCGTGCTGAAATGGGCGGATGTCTTTCGACACCGGGCTGGGGCTCGCGGCGGTCGTCGTCCTGCCGCTGCTGATCGCGATCGGGGTCGGTGCGTCCCGGTACGCCGGGCTGCGGCACGACAAGGGCATCGTCACAGCCGCTCTGCGTGCCGTCCTGCAGCTGACCGCGGTCGGACTCGTCGTCGGCGCCGCTCTCCGGCACACGCTGGGCGCGATCGCGTTCGTGCTGGTGATGTTCGTCGTCGCCACGATCACCAGCACCCGCCGGATCCACCAGACCGCGGTGATCCCGCGGCAGTGGCTGTACTGCGCGACCGCGATCGGCTCCGGGGCGTTCGCCGTTCTGCTGCTGCTCATCCTGCCCGGCGTGGTGCCGCGGAACCCGGCCACGATCCTGCCGATGGGCGGCATCATCGTCGGCGGCACGATGACGGCCACCACGCTGGCCGGCCGCCGGGTGCTCAACGAGTACGGCACCCGGTACGGCGAATTCGAGGCCGGACTGTCGATCGGGCTGCTGCCGCGCGACGCGTTCAAACTCGTGGTCGGGCCGGTCGCCGGGGACGCGCTGCTGCCCGCCCTCGATCAGACCCGGACCGTGGGGCTCGTCTCGCTGCCCGGGGCCTTCGTCGGGATGGTGCTCGGCGGCGCGTCGCCGACCGAGGCAGCGGCACTCCAGCTCGTCGTCCTGATCGGGCTGGTCGCGAGCGAGGCCCTGGCGATCCTCACCATCACCGAACTGCTCGCCCGCTCGTCCCTTCCCGACGGGCGTACGGTTTCCTCATGACCGATGACAAACCCATCTTCAGCCGGATCGACGAACTGGTCGCCGAGGAGCACGACCTGCGCACCAGGCACGCCGCCGGCCAGATCGCGAACGAGGACGAGCAGGCCCGGCTGCAGGCCCTCGAGGTCGAGCTCGACCGGTGCTGGGACCTGCTGCGCCAGCGCCGCGCCAGGCGCGAGTTCGGCCAGAACCCCGACGACGCCGAGCCCCGCTCCGCCGACACCGTCGAGGGCTACCTGAACTGACCGGCACCGATGCCCTCCCAATGGCGACCGGGAGGGCATCGGACTCGTTCAGAAGCCGCGGAGCTTGTCCGGGGTGATGCGGATGAGCACCGAGTAGTCGGCGTGGAACTGCTCGTTCGTCATGCCCAGGTGGGCGATGTCGTCGCCGTACTTGTTGTTGTACGCCGCGAGCGCTTCACCGCTGATCGGGTTGTCGTCGATGACCGCCGTACCGCTGATGACGCCGACGTCGCCCCCGGTGTGGGTGGCGTTGAAATTCACCGAGACCCGCGGGTTGGCGGCGATGTTGCGCAGCTTGGGCTTGTCCGGCTGGCTGCTGATCAGCACCTGGTCGTCGTACCAGAGGAACCAGACCGGGTTCGGCGCCGGGGTTCCGGACCTGCCGACGGTGGTGAGCCACACCACCCGCTCGTCGTCCAGCTGCCGCGCGATCCGTTTGCCGAACTCGGTGGACGTGTCGATCGTGATCATCAGGCCCCTTCAGGGTCGTGGTCAGGACGGACCCAGGCGTCCCCACTCGATCGCCGGGCAGCGGTTCATCACCATCGTCAGTCCCGCCGCCGTCGTCCGGGTGTAGGCGTCCGGATCCACTACATCCAGCTGGAACCACACCGCCTTGGCGTTGATTCCCACCGCCTGGTCCGCGATGTCGCCGGCCAGCTCCGAACGCACGAACACGTCCACGCAGTCCACCGGGAACGGGATCTCGGCCAGCGTCGCGTAACCCCGCTCGCCGTGCACGGTCTCCGCCGACGGGTGCACCGGCACGATCCGTTTGCCGTGGCCCTGCAGGAACCGCGCGACGCCGTACGCCGCCCGGCTGGTGTTGTTCGACAACCCGACCACGGCCCACGTCTGGCACTCGGCGAGGATCTTCCGGATGTCCCGGCTATCACTGTCCATGCCCCGATCCTCCCCCGCGGCTCAACCCCGCAAGTACGTGAGGACGGCGGACACCCGGCGATCGAGACCGTCGTCGAGTCGCAGCTTCGCGAAGATGTTGCCGACGTGTTTGCGGACGGCGGCCTCGCTCACCACCAACTGTTCCGCGATCGAGGCGTTCACCCTGCCCTCCGCCATCAGCGCCAGCACCTCCAGCTCCCGCGGGGTCAGCGCGGACAGCGGACCGTCGTTGCGCCGGCGCGCCAGCAGCTGCCGGACCACCTCGGGGTCGACCACGGTCCCGCCGTCGGCCACCCGGTCGAGCGACTCGAGAAACTCCGCGACGTGCCCGACCCGGTCCTTCAGCAGGTACCCGATCCCACCGGTGGTTGTCTCCAGCAACGAGGAGAGATACGCGTCGGCGACGTACTGCGACAGCACCAGGATCCCGATCGACGGCAGCTCGACCCGGATCGCGGCCGCCGCCCGCAGGCCCTCGTCACTGTGCCCGGGCGGCATCCGGACGTCGGTGATCACCACATCCGGCGGTTCCTTGCGTACGACGGCCAGCAGCGTGTCGGCGTCTCCGACCGCGTCTCGCACCTCGTGGCCGGCGCGGTCCAGGATGCTGGCCAGGCCCTCCCGCAACAACAGCGAGTCTTCGGCCAGCACGATGCTCAGTCGCCGAGTCGGCACGGGCACTCCATCCTCAGTCGAGTCGGCCCACCGGATGGGCTGTCGATGTCGAGTGTGCCTCCCAACGCGTCCAGTCGGGTCACCAGCCCGGTGAGTCCCGTCCCGGCTCCCGTCCTGGCGCCGCCGACGCCGTCGTCGGTGATCGTGATCACCAACCGGTCCCGCTCGACCCAGCCGATCACCTCGCAACTGGTCGCCTGAGCGTGTTTGGCGACGTTCGCCAGCGCCTCACTGACGACGAAGTACGCCGCCGCCTCGATCGGCGCCGGCAGTCGCGACGGCAGCGTCAGCTCGACCCGCACCGGCAGCGGGCTCCGGTCCGCCACCTCGAGTACGGCGGCCTCCAGCCCGTGGTCGACGAGAACGCGCGGGTGGATACCGCGGACCGCCTCCCGCAGATCGGCCAGTGCCGCCTCCGCTTCGCTGTGCGCCTTCACGACCAGCCGCTTGCCTTCGCCGTCCGGCAGGTCGAGCTCGGCCAGACCGAGCGTCATGGTGAGGCCGACCAGCCGCTGCTGGACACCGTCGTGCAGGTGCCGCTCGATCCGCGCGCGCTCGGTCTCGAACGCGTCGACAAGGTCCAGCCGGGAGCGGCGCAGGTCTGCCAGGTTCCTCTGGAGTTCGACCTGGCGCGGCCCCAGCATCGCCTTCGCCAGCGCTGCCTCCGCACCGGCGACGACCCCGACCAGATAGGAACTGACCACGTAGAAGACCGGACCGAAGCAGAGCAGGAAGATGAACCCCTCCTGCGCGCTGTCCAGGATCCATGGCCCCATGCCCATCTCTTCGCCGTCGGCGATCACCGGCGCGGCCAAGGTGATGCCCAGGACGGTCGCGCTCAGCCCGGCCACCAAGGCACTGAGCGGCCAGACGAAGACCCCCAGCATGAACCCGTACCCGAGCGCCCGCAGTGAAGCCTGCTCCCGGCGCCGGAACTTGAGCTTCTCCCGCAGTGACAACGACTCCGGCATGGCAGCGTGCGGGCTGCTGATCCCCTCGATCAGCACCAGACCCGCCCGCCACCGCTCGATCCGGCCGATCACCACGCCGATCAACGGGAACATCATGATCAACACGATCCCAATCAGGATCGGGCTCAGCACCGCACTGGCGGCGGCCAGGCCGACGAGTACGGCGATCGACAGCACACCGACCGGCACCGAGGTGAACAGGTACGCGTAGCTGCGCCACGGCCAGGACGACACCAGGTAACGCGGCGACGCCATCGCTCCCCAGGTTGTGAGAGGTCTTTCCACGACCTCACCCTAGGTCGGGGGCGGCCTGCGGAACGGTAGCGTGCGCGCTACTCCGAGTCTCTTCTGTGGGCCAGGGTGCGCACCGGCGCATTCCGGTGTGCTGGTTGCATGACCGCTACCGCGCCGACGTACCCGAGCGTCGCACCCACTGAACCGCCGGCACTGCTGCTGGACGGCATCACCAAGACCTACCGATCCAAGGCCGGCGCGGTCGACGCGCTGCGAGGCGTCACGTACCACTTCCAGCGCGGCTCGTTCACCGCCGTGATGGGTCCGTCCGGCTCCGGCAAGTCCACCCTGCTGCAGTGTGCGGCCGGGCTCGACCACCCCACGAACGGCACCGTCGTCCTCGGCGGAAAGGACCTTCGCGGGCTCAACGAGGTCGCACTCACCAAGCTGCGCCGGGCAGAGATGGGCTTCGTCTTCCAGGCGTACAACCTGCTGCCGTCGCTCACCGTCTACGACAACGTCGCACTCCCCCTCCGGCTGACCGGTCGCCGCCCGAACCGGAACGACGTACACCGGGTCCTCGAGCAGGTCGGACTGCAGGGCAAGGCGAAGCACCGGCCGGCGGAACTGTCCGGTGGACAACAGCAGCGGGTCGCGATCGCGCGGGCGCTGATCACCCGGCCGTCGGTCTTCTTCGCCGACGAACCGACCGGCGCGCTGGACAGCGCGACCAGCCGGCAGGTGCTGTCTTTGGTGCGCGAAGCAACCGACCGGGCCGGCCAGACGGTCGTCATGGTCACTCACGACCCGGTCGCGGCGGCGTACGCCGATCGAGTGCTGTTCCTGTCCGACGGGCTGATCTCGGGCCACCTCGACCGCGGTACGCCGGCCCAGATCGCCGCCGCGATGAGTTCGCTGGAGGCCCGGCCGGGGCGACGGGGTGGGGAAGGAAATGACCCAGCTGTTCCACCTGAGCCGCCAAACGGTCAGCCGCCACCGTTCCCTGTACGCCGGTTCGTTCGTCGCGCTGGCGCTCGGCGTCTTCCTGCTCGGGCTCGCGGCCACCGCGACCGCGGCCACGATCGCCTACCGCGGACCGCTCGCCGACAGCATGACCGTGACGACGCTCGGCGGCCACGACACCGCACCGACCCAGGTCCGGGTACCGCTCACGGACGCCGACGTCTCCGGATTGCAGACCGTACTCAGCATGGTCGGCACGCTCGCCGGGTTCATCACGATCTTCGTCATCGCCAGCACCTTCGCCTTCGCGGTCGCGGCCCGCCGCCGTGAGCTCGGCCTGCTCCGGTTGATCGGCGCCACGCCGGCCCAGGTACGGCGCATGGTCCTCGGCGAAGCCTTCGTCGTCGCACTCGCCGCCGCCCTCACCGGAGCGGTTCTCGCCCAGTTGGCGACTCCGCTGGTGCTGAGCAAGGCGTCGTACACGGAGTTGGCGCCGGTCAAGCTCGAGCCGGCCTCCCCGTGGGTTCCACTGGCGATCGCGGTAGGTGTCGGGCTGCTGGTGGCGATGCTCGGCGCCCGGTCGGCGGCGCGTCGCGCCGCGCGGGTCGGTCCGATCGACGCGCTGCGCGAGGCGGCGCTGGAACCACCCCGGATCGGGCCGGTGCGCATCGTCTTCGGCATGCTCTTCCTGGCCGGATCGATCACGCTGCTGACGCTGATCCGGCCGTCGACCGGCGAGGGCGCGATCCCGCTGGCGATGTTCACGCCGATGCTGCTGGTGATCGCGCTGACGCTGCTCGCGCCACTCGTCGTCCCGTGGATCAGCCGGCTCTGGGCGCTGCCGTTGACCGCGTGGACCCGGGTCTCCGGTCTGCTCGCGCGCAGCAACGTGATCGCCGCCCCCCGCCGCAGCGCCTCACTCGCCGCCCCGATCCTGGCCATCTCGGCGATCGCCGGCTCGATGGTGCTCAGCCTCAGCTTCGCCGCCGACGGCGCGGAGGCGACCATCCGCGACACCGTCCGCGCACCCGTCGTGGTGACCGGTACGCCCACCCTCGACTCGGTCCCCGGGGTAGCCGTTGCCGACGCCGGAGTGCCGCTTCAGTTCGTCCGGATCGCCCACGACTACGCCGAACTCGAGGATGCCGAGGGCATCGATCCGGCCGTCGCGGTCAGGACCCGCCGGCTGACGCCACTGTCCGGCGACCTGACCCGGCTCACCGGCAATACCGTTGCCGTGAGCAAGGAAGTGGCCGGGTTGGAGAACTACCGGGTCGGCGACGAGGTCGCGGTGACGTTCCTGGACAAGACCGCGGCCAAGCTGCGGATCGTCGCGATCGTTCCGGACGCGTTCGGCGTGCACCCGTCCTTCCTGGTGCCCATCGATCTCGCCCGCAGACACGCCCCGGAGGCCGAACCCGAACGGATCTTCGTTCTGCCCGATCCCGGCGTCGACCTGCTCAGCACGATCGACAACGCCGTACCGGCGGCCGAGTGGAAGGCGGAACAGGCGCAGGGCGTCCGCGACGGGAACCGGCTCGGGCTGGTCCTGCTGCTCGGGCCGGCCGCGCTCTACAGCGCGATCGCGATCGCCAACAGCCTGCTGATGGGCAGCCTGCAGCGGCGGCACGAGTTCATCACCTCGCGGCTGCTCGGCGCCACTCCGGCCCAGATCCGCCGGATGGTGCTGTGGGAGTCGTCCCTGGTCGCGGCGGTCGCGCTCAGCCTCGGTACGGCGATCACGGTCACGGTCGGGGTCCTGCTCCGGCACGCGATGACGGCCGGGATGACCGACGTACCGGTGACGGTGCCGTGGGCTGTCCTGCTGGGTGTCGCCGGAATCTGTCTGACCCTGGCGGTAGGGTCCGCTCTGGCCCCGACGGCGTACATCCTGCGCCGGTCGCAGCCGTCCGCGGCGGTGGAATGACAACCGGCCAGTGAACTGGTCTGGACCGGTCGCGGCGACTGTCTCGGCAGGATGGCGGGTCGTGGCCGGGCAAACCACCGTTCACCAGGGACAATGGGCACGGCGCCGGACCGTCGCGGCGCCGTACCGGTTAATCGAGGAGCAGTAAACCCGTATGGCACGCCGTTCGAGCACCACCGCCGAGCCCGAGGACTTCGAGGAGCGCATCCTCGACGTCGACGTCTCCGACGAGATGCGCACCAGCTTCCTGGAGTACGCCTACTCGGTGATCTACTCCCGGGCGCTGCCGGACGCGCGGGACGGGCTGAAACCGGTCCAGCGGCGGATTCTGTTCTCGATGGCGGAGAACAACATCCGCCCCGACCGCGGCCACGTGAAGTCGGCCCGCGTCGTCGGTGAGGTGATGGGTAAGTACCACCCGCACGGCGACGGCGCGATCTACGACGCCCTGGTCCGGACCGCGCAGCCGTGGTCCATGCGGGTCCCGCTGATCGACGGGCACGGGAACTTCGGCTCGCTCGACGACGGCCCGGCCGCGATGCGGTACACCGAGTGCCGGATGGCGCCGCCCGCGCTGGCGATGACCCAGGGCCTGGACGAGAACGTCGTCGACTTCCGGCCGAACTACGACGGCCAGGAGGAAGAGCCGTCGGTGCTGCCGGCCGCCTTCCCGAACCTGCTGGTCAACGGCGCGGCCGGGATCGCGGTCGGGATGGCGACCAACATGGCGCCGCACAACCTGGTCGAGGTGGTTCAGGCGCTGCGGCACCTGATCAAGACCCCGGACGCGGACCTGGACGACCTGATGCGGTTCGTGCCCGGCCCGGACCTGCCGACCGGCGGCAAGATCGTCGGCCTGGAGGGCATCAAGGACGCCTACGCCACCGGCCGCGGCAGCTTCAAGATGCGCGCCACCGCCCGGATCGAGAACGTCACCCCGCGGCGCAAGGGCATCGTGGTCACCGAGCTGCCCTACATGGTCGGCCCGGAGAAGGTGATCGAGAAGATCAAGACCCTGGTCCAGGCCAAGAAGCTGCAGGGCATCGCCGACATCAAGGACCTGACCGACCGGACCAACGGCACCCAGCTGGTGATCGAGGTCAAGAACGGCTTCGTCCCGGAGGCCCTGCTGGAGCAGCTGTACAAGCTGACCCCGCTGGAGGACTCGTTCTCGATCAACGCGGTCTGCCTGGTCGACGGACAGCCGCGCACGCTGGGTCTGAAGGAGCTCCTCGAGGTCTACCTGGACCACCGGTACGACGTCGTCCGCCGGCGCAGCGAGTTCCGCCGGACCAAGGCCCAGGACCGGCTGCACATCGTCGAGGGCCTGCTGATCGCGATCCTGGACATCGACGAGGTGATCCAGGTCATCCGGACCAGCGAGGACTCCGCCGAGGCCCGGGCCCGGCTGATCGAGATCTACGACCTGTCCGAGGTACAGGCCAACTACATCCTGGACATGCCACTGCGCCGCCTGACGAAGTACTCCAAGCTCGAGCTGGAGACCGAGAAGGGCGAGCTGGAGCGCGACATCGAGGCCCTGACCGCGATCATCGAGGACCCGAAGCTGCTGCGGAAGACGGTGTCCGACGAGCTGGCCGACGTCGCCAAGACCTACGGCACGCCGCGCCGGACTGTGCTGCTGGAGTCCTCCGGGGCGACCAAGACCGCGGCCGTGCCGCTCGAGGTCTCCGACGACCCCTGCTGGGTGCTGATGAGCTCGACCGGCCTGCTCGCCCGGACCAACGGCGTCGAGCCGTTCGGCACCGGCGACACCCGGGCCAAGCACGACGCGATCGTGTCCGCGGTGAAGAGCACGGCCCGCGGTCAGTACGGCCTGATCACCAGTGCCGGCCGGTTGATCCGGCTCGAGTCGCTCGACCTTCCCGCCGTACCGACGACCGCCAACGCGCCGAACCTGCAAGGCGGTGCACCGGTGGCCGAGTTCGTCTCGCTGGAGCACGGTGAGCGGGCACTCGCGCTGACCACGATGGAGCCCGACTCGGTCGGTGTCGCCCTGGGTACGGCGGGTGGCGTGGTGAAGCGGGTCGTGCCCGACCACCTGAGCAACCGCGACGCCTGGGAGATCATCCGGCTCAACGACGGCGACGAGGTCGTCGGGGCGATCGAGCTGGCCACCGGCGACGAGGAGTTGTGCTTCATCACGTCGGACGCGCAACTGCTGCACTTCCCGGCGTCCGCCGTCCGTCCACAGGGCCGGACCGCGGGCGGTATGGCCGGCGTCCGGCTCGGCAACGGCGCGAAGGTCGTGTTCTTCGGGGCCGTCGACAGCAGCCGGGAGGCGCACGTCGTCACCGTCGCGGGCTCGTCGTCGGCGCTGCCGGGGACCGAGGTCGGCGCGGTCAAGGTGACGCCGTTCAGCGAATACCCGGGCAAGGGCCGCGGCACCGGTGGTGTCCGGTGCCAGCGGCTGCTCAAGGGTGAGGACGGACTCCTGCTCGGATTCGTCGGCGCGGCCCCGGTCCGCGCGAGCGCCAGCAGCGGTGCGCCGGTGGAGCTGCCGCCGATCGACCCGCGGCGTGACGGTTCCGGCGTACCGGTTGCGCAACCGATTGCCGCCTGTGCTCCGGACAGCGTCAGTTACATGGCAGGCTGACCATATGAAGAGACTGCTCGCGCTCGGCGCGGTGCTGGTGCTGACGCTCGCAGGCTGCAGCGACGACAAGCAGGACACCGACGGCGGCAACGGCCGGTCCGGTGACGATCCGGTCGCGCTGCTGACGGAGGTCAAGAAGACCATCGACGAGGCCGCCAGCGTGCACATCGTGCTGACCGGGCGGGACCTGCCGGAGAACGCGCAGGCGCTGGTCAGCGGCGACGGGGTGGCCACGCACGCGCCGGCGTTCAAGGGCAAGCTCACCGTGCGCATGGCCGGCTCGCCGATCGACGCCGAGGTGGTCGCGGTCGGCAGCAAGGTGTTCGCGAAGCTGCCGTTCACGACCAAGTTCAGCGAGCTGCCGCCGTCGCAGCTGGCGGCGATCGGTGCGCCCGATCCGGCGGTCCTGCTCGATCCGTCGAAGGGTCTCACCTCGGTGCTGCCGACGCTGAAGGACCCGAAGATCAGGGGTGAGACCCGGGACGGCGCCAAGGTGCTGACCGAGGTCACCGGCGCGGTCCAGGGCAAGTCGCTGCAGGGCATCTTCCCCAAGGCGCCGGCCGACCAGGACTTCCCGAGCACCTTCAAGATCGACAAGGACACCAAGCAGTTGGTGTCGGCAACGATCACCGGCCCGTTCTACGACGGCGCCACCAGCAGCTACGACGTGACCCTGGACCGGTACGGCGAACAGGTCGAGATCACCCGGCCGTGAGCGCCGACTCCCTCGTCGGCACCCCGAGGGTCCGCCTGACGCTCGCCTCGATCGCGGTGGCCTTCGCGGCTGCCGACACCTACGTCGTCGTCCTGGCGTTGCCGGACATGATGTCCGGGGTCGGCCTGTCCGCCGACGAGTTACAGCGGGCGGCGCCGATCATCTCCGGGTTCCTGCTCGGGTACATCGCCGTACTGCCGCTGATCGGCCGGATCGCCGACGTCGTCGGTCGTACGCCGGTCCTGGTCGGAGCGCTGCTGCTGTTCGCCGTCGGGTCCCTGATCACTGCCGGGGCGTACGACCTGTCCCTGGTGGTGACCGGGCGCTTCCTGCAAGGCGTCGGCGGTGGCGGGCTGGTTCCTGCCACGCTCGCGCTGGTGGCTGATCTGTGGCCGGCTGACCGGCGCGGGCTGCCGCTCGGGGTCGTCGGCGCGGTGCAGGAAATCGGGTCGGTGCTCGGGCCGCTGCTGGGTGCTCTCGTTCTCGCGGTGGCCGACTGGCGGTACATCTTCTGGCTGAACCTCGTCGTCGCGGTCGTGCTCGCGGTACTGCTGCGCGGCCTGCGTCCACCACCGCTCTCGGCCGCGGTCGGCATTCTCGCCTGCGTGGCCCTCGGCCTCACGCTCACCGCACCGGAACGGTTGGCGACCGGCGTCACGCTCGGCCTCCCCTTCGTGCCCTTCTCCGGCGATTCCCGTCTGCTCACGCCGATCGGCGTCGTCACCGCCGTACTCCTGCTGCTCTGGGTCGTGCTTCTGCTTCACGGCGCCCGGCTGCGGGCGACGCTGGCGCAGGTCGACCTGGTCGGGGCCGTGCTGCTCGCGCTGGCTCTGGCCGGCGTGGTGCTCGCGTTTGCGACTGCCGAGCCCGAGCGTGAGTTGATGGCACCGGCCGGACCGTGGTTGCTGGCCGGCGCCGCGGTGTTCGCCGTGGGCTTCGCCGTCTGGCAACGGGGTACGGCGCGGGCCATCGTGCCACGCGGGTTGCTGGCGGCCCGGCCGGCCTGGGGATCGCTCGTCGTCAGCTTCCTCGTCGGCTGCGCGTTGATCGCAGCCCTGGTCGACGTGCCCGTGTTCGCACGGACCACCCAGGGCGGTGGTCAGTTGGCGGCGGCGTTGGTGCTACTGCGGTTCCTGATCGCGTTGCCGATCGGTGCGGTCGTCGGCGGCTGGCTGACCCGACGCTACGGACTCGGGCTGATCACCGGCGCCGGGCTCGCGTTGGCCGGGGCGATGTTCGTGGTGATGGCCTTCTGGGGCCGCGACGCGCTCGATCACTGGCCGGCGAGCGTCGTACTGCTGCTGTGTGGGTTCGGGTTCGGGCTGGCGTTGTCACCGGTCAATACGGCCATGCTCGGCGCCACTCCCCCGGACAGCCACGGCCTGGTCAGCGCACTGGTCGTGGTCGCGCGGATGGTCGGCATGCTGGTCGGCGTCTCCGCGCTCACCGCGATCGGGCTGCGCCGGTACTTCGCGATCGTCGACGACATCCCGTCCCCGAACGAACTGTGCCCGTCCGCACCCGCTTCGTGCCGTCCGTTCGTCGACGCGCTCCGGGACGCCGCCGTTTCACAAGTTCACGCGATCTTCGCCGGCGCCGCCGCCTGCGCCTTCCTGGCCGCCCTCCTGGCGGTCCTCCTGCTCGGCCGACGTGGCGTTGTGCACAGATGATGGTCATCGTGCCGGACACCCGGCTCGACTGTCGTACGGTGAAGGCGTGACCGCGAAACTCGACGCGACCGGCCGGGCCGGGCTGTGTTCGACGTTCTGCCGCGAGTTGCGTGAGCCGCTCCCCGGTACGGCGGTGGTCGCCGGCGGCTGGCTTGTCGTCGAGCAACCCGGTCCATGGGGTGCGAAGGCGCCGACGCAAAGTCATCTCGACCCCGAGTTCGGTGGCGCGATCGACGAGGCCTGCAAGAAGGCGGACGTCCGGTTCGGGCTGATCCGCTCCCCCGGCCGGCACCCGGACACGGTCGTCCGGTCCCATCAGGTGTACGTCGCCTCGACCACACCCGGCCGGACCTGGCTGCTCGGTGCCGCCGTGACCGACCCGCTCGAGCTGCGCGGTCTGGACCTGAGCGCGGTCGGCCGAGGCGACCTGGATGCCGTCGTCCAGTCGTTCCCCGCACTGACCGCCGTCGACGAGCCGGTGATGCTGGTCTGCACGAACGGGAAGCGGGACGAATGCTGCGCCCTGCTCGGACGGCCGTTGGTCACCGCGCTCGCCGCGGTCGCGCCCGGCCGGGTCTGGGAGGCGAACCACCTCGGCGGGCACCGGTTCGCCCCGACCGCGACCTTGCTGCCCGCCGGCACGATGCACGGTCACCTGACTCCCCAGACCGCGGTCGCGGTGCTGGAGGCAGCGGCTCGCGGCGAGACCGTGCTGACCGGGCTGCGTGGCCGGTCGACGTGGACCAAACGCGGTCAGGCCGCGGAAATCGCCGTACGCCGATTGACCGGCGAGCTCGCGCTGGACGCCCTCAGTGTCGTGGGCGAGGACCTCGGGACCGTCACTGTCGTCCATCGCGACGGCCGCTCCTGGACCGTCCCGGTCACCAGCGCACCCGCCGATCCACCTCGTCCGGAGTCCTGCGGAAAGGAGCCGTTCGCCATGTCGATCCTGCATGCCGGAACACCAGTGCCGGGTGATGCCCGATGACGACCAGCGGATTCGAGGACCTGCTGGCGGCCAACGCCGACTACGCCGCCGACTTCGCCTACGGCGGCTTCGACGGTATCGCCCACGCCGGCATCGGAGTCGTCACCTGTATGGACTCGCGCATCCCGCCACTGGAGATGCTCGGGCTCAAGCCCGGTGACGCGAAGGTCCTGCGCAGCGCGGGCGGCCGGGTCACCGAGGTCACCCTGACCGGGCTCGTGCTCGGCGTCCAGCTGCTCGGCGTCCGCCGCATCATGGTCATCCCGCACACCCGCTGCGCGATGGCCGCGATGTCCGAGGGCGAGCTGCGCGCCAAGGTCGAGGCCGCCGCGGGCAAGCCGGCCGGCTACCTGCCGATCCACGTCATCCCCGACCAGCTCGAGGCGCTGCGCCACGACGTCACCGCCGTCCGCGAGCACCCGCTGATCGGCGAGGACATCCTGGTCGGCGGCTTCATGTACGACGTCGACACCGGCCGGCTCACCCAGATCGTCTGATGGCGGCCCCCACCCTCAGCCCGCCGGCGCTCCGCCCGTTGCCGCTGGCAACTCTCCGGCCGGCCGGGTGGCTGCTGGAGCGGCTGCGCCTGCAGGCCTACGGGATGGCCGGGCACCTGGACGAGTTCTGGCCCGACGTCGCGCGCAGCGGCTGGATCGGCGGTGACGCCGAAGGCTGGGAACGCGGGCCGTACTGGCTCGACGGCATCACCGGCATCGCGTACCTGCTCGACGACGAGCGGCTGAAGGCGAAGGTTCGGCGCTGGGTCGACCACATCCTCGCGCACCAGCACCCGGACGGCTGGTTCGGGCCGCGCTCGGGTGAGGCGACCTACGCCGACCACGACGTCTGGCCGCGGATCATCGTGCTCAAAGCCCTCCTGCAGCACCTCGACGCGACCGGCGACAACCGCGTGGTCCCGGCAGCGCTGCGGTTCCTCCGGCTGCTCGACGTACTCCTGGACGATTGGCCGCTGCAGGAGTGGGCGCGGTCGCGATGGACGGACATCGTCTGGGTCGTCAACCAACTGCACGACCTGACCGGCGAGGAGTGGCTGCTCCCGCTGGCGGACAAGTGCAGGAAGCAGGGCTTCGACTGGTTCACGTACGCCGACGACCTGCCGTTTCGGGAGAAGGTGCCGGAGGCAACGCTGCTGGCGATGAAGCAGGAGCACAACGGCAACTGGATGAACGACGTCTACCTGTCGTCCCACGGCGTCAACGTCGCGATGGGTTTAAAAGCCATGCCGGTCTGGTGGCGTCATGACCCGACCGTCGACCAGCGGGCTCGCCTTCTGCACCTGATGGCTGCGTTGGACGAACACCACGGCCTGCCGAGCGGTCTGTTCACCTGCGACGAGCACCTGGCCGGCCGTCACCCGAGCCAGGGCACGGAGACCTGCACCGTCGTCGAGCACCTCGCGTCACTCGAGGTCGCGCTCGAGACCTGGGGCGCCGTCGAAGCGGTCGCCGACCGGGTCGAGCGGCTCGCCTTCAACGCCTTGCCCGCGAGTACGGCGCCGGACGAATGGAGCCACCAGTACGTCCAGCAGTCCAACCAGGTGATCTGTCACGTCACCGAGGACCGGGTTTACACCAACAACGGTCCGGACGCGAACGTCTTCGGCCTCGAACCGCACTTCGGCTGTTGCACAGCGAACCGCCACCAGGGCTGGCCCCGTTTCACCACCCACCTCTGGATGCGCGCCGACGACGGCGCTCTCACCGCGCTGTCCTACGCGCCGTGCTCGTTCGAGTACGACGACCTGTCGGTCGACGTCTCCACGGCGTACCCCTTCGAGGACGACGTCACGATCACGGTCAGCGGCTCGGGCGTCGTACCGCTGAACCTTCGGATCCCCGCGTGGGCGACCGAAGCGACCCTCGACGGCGAACCTGTTGCCGCCGGCACCGTTCACCAGGTACGCCGGGACTGGTCCGGCGGACGGCACGTCGTACGACTGCACCTGCCGGCCGCGATCAAGGCGGTCCCCCGCCCGGCCGACGCCATCACGCTCGAACGCGGACCGCTGGTGTTCTCCCTCGCCGTACCCGAGAAGTGGACCAAGATCGGCGGCGAAGAACCCCACGCCACGTACGAGGTTCACCCGACGGCTCCCTGGAACTACGCGATCGAGCAGGACGACATCCGGCTCGTACGCCGACCGGTCGGCGAGCATCCGTTCACGCAGTCGCCCCTTCATCTGCTGGTCAAGGGACGCCAGGTGCCGGACTGGACGCTCGAGCACGGCGCGGCTGCCGCGCCCCCGGCCAGCCCGGTCACCACGACCGCCGCCTCCGAAGACCTGACCTTCGTCCCCTACGGCTGCACGAACCTCCGCGTCACCGAGCTTCCCTGGACGCGCTGATCCGTCACAGTTCGTCGACGACCTCGATCTCGTCGACCGCCGCGCTGCCTTCGCGGACCACCGCGAAGGCAGCCTTGACCTCCGGCAGGTTCGGCGCGAGCTCGCGGACCGCCTGCAGGCTGTCCTTCGAGTCCCAGCGCCACACGCCGGCCCACTGACCGTCGTCGAGCCGACCGAGGCGTGCCTCGATCAGGCCCGGCCGTGCCGCCCGGACCGCCTGCACCAGTGCGGTGTGACGGTCCCGGATCTCGGTCGCCTCGGCCGTGTCGACGGCCTCGAAACGGGTCACTGCGATGAGAGACATGATTGGATACTTTCTCTAGAGTTGAGTTATAGCGAACACATCTAGAGATAGACTCTAGTCATGACGGTTGTCAAGCGACCCAACAAGCGCGCGGAGAAGGCCCAGGAGACCCGGCGCCGGATCATCCAGGCCGCGACGGACCTGTTCGTCGAGGACGGGTACGGCGCCACGAACCTCCAGGACATCGCGGACCGGGCCGGCGTCGCCGTGCAGACGATCTACTTCGTCTTCGGCAACAAGCGGGCACTGCTGAAGGAACTCGTCGACGTCACGATCGCCGGCGACGCCGAGCCGGTCGCCACGATGGACCGCCCGTGGTTCACCGACGCGATCGCGGCCGCAACGGCCGAGGAGCTGCTGACCGCCTACGTCCCCGGATCGAGCGCGGTCCTGGCCAGGGTTTCTCCGATCATGCGGGTCCTCGAGGCCGCGGTCGCGAACGACCCCGAGGTCGCCACGCTCTGGCCGCAGGACGAGGACCTGCGGTACGTCGTCCAACGCGCGGCCGCGGACGCATTGGTCGGCAAACCCGGTGCTCGCGACGGCCTGACCACCGAGGAAGCCGCCGACATCCTCTACGGCATCCTCAGCCCAGAGCTCTACCTGCTGTTCGTCCGCGACCGCGGCTGGTCCCACGACCGCTGGGTGCAGTGGTCCGGCGAAACCCTCCGCACCCAGCTGTGCGACTAGCCGACAACGACCTTCCCGGTGTCGAGTTCGTAGTACGCGCCGACGAGTTTGACCTTGCCGGACTTCTCCAACGGGCCGATGACCGGGGACCGGCGAAGCTTGGCGAGGGTGAGATCGACGTTGGCGTGGATCGCGTTGGTGAGGCGGTCCCCCGGTTTGCCGGCAACCTGGCGAACCGCCGGGGCCAGGGTGTCGACGAGGAATCCGATCTCACCGTGCTCGGCGGTGCGCCGGCCGGCGTCGAGAGCCTTGATGGTCGCGTCGAGAGCACCGCACCGCTGGTGACCGAGGACCATCAGCAGCGGCGTGTGCAACTCCGCGACACCGAACTCCAGGCTGCCGATCACCGAGTGATCGAGAGCTTCGCCGGCACTGCGTACGACGACCAGATCGCCGAGCCCCTGGTCGAAGATCAGCTCGATCGGGACCCGCGAGTCGACGCAGCCGATCACCGTCGCGAACGGGTGCTGTCCTTTGCTGACGGCAACGCGCCGGGCGATCCCCTCGTCGAGGTCTTCACCGCGGTCGGCGACGAACCGCGCGTTGCCGTCGAGCAGCCGCTGCAACGCTTGGTTGCCGTCCGCAACAGGCTGCGGACTCGGTGGACTGGTCCCCGCGGCGGACGGCGCGGCCGGGGCGGGCGCCGTACCGGAATCCGCGCAGGCGGTGAGCGCGGCGCCGGCCGCTCCGGCGACGAGAGTAGTGTGCAGGGCCGTGGTCAGGAACCGGCGCCGCGAGGTGGCGGGCGACACGGCCGGCCGGCGGCTGGGTGTGATGCTCAACGGTGGTCTCCTCGGACAAGGCGGCGTGGGCGATCGCCGCCTTCTGAAGGTAACCCCTTGCATACTGTCTGCAATACCCGGGGTTGTTCGGAATGTCTCGGCGGACGGCCCGGGATCTGATAGACAGCCGTTATGAGACTCCGCCCCAGCTCGTTCTCACGCTCCCTGCTCATCGGCGCGATCGCTCTGACCACCGCCCTGTCCGGCGCTCCCACGGTCCACGCGGCTCCGGCCACCGGCTGCCTCGACACCGGTGTTCAAGGCACCGTCGAGGAGCAGCGCCTCGACAACGGCATCGCCGGTGGCGCGTCGGTGCCGGCCGAGATCCTCCGCCGCTCCGGCTTCGACCGCCACGTCGCTCTCTTCAGCCGCCTGATCTGCGCGGCGCCCAGTGCACGGGCCGCCGCGGTCCTGGTCCGCGCGCAGGGTGAAGCCCTCTGGCGTACGGCGACCCATCGCGCCCAGCACCCGCGGACCACGCCCGACGCGCTGCCCGCCACCGACGACCGCGGCCTCTACTGGGCGCGCATCTCGATGGCCCTCGCCCTCCGGCAGTGGCAACCGTCGTTCGAGCTGTCCGCGGCGGAACGTGCCGGACTGATCCGGTCACTTGAGTACACCTCCCGAGGCATCACCGCCACCCGGTTCGCGCCCGGCGTACGCAAGATCCTGGTGACCGGCTTCGACCCGTTCACCCTCGACGCGGACATCCGGATCGGCAACCCGTCCGGTGCGAACGCGTTGACCCTGGACGGCCGGCGCTGGGTGGTCAACGGCACGACATACGAGATCCAGACGGTCGTCTTCCCGGTCAGGTACACCGACTTCGACGAGAACATGGTCGAGAACGCTCTCGTCCCGCACTACCGCCCGGGACCGCAACGGGCCGATCTGGTCATGACCGCGAGCCAGGGCCGGATGGGCATCTTCGATCTCGAGGTGTTCAACGGCCGGCGACGTTCGGTCAGCTCGATCGGCGACAACAACAACCTGTGGGGCGGTGGGACCACGAGCGCCCCGGTCGTGTCCCCCAGCATGCCGCCCGGTCCCGAGTGGCTGACCTCGAGCCTTCCGCTGGCCCGGATGTCCCAGGCCGACGTCGCGCCGTTCCGGATGCGGGTCAACACCTCGGTCCTCGAGATCCCGGCCGGCCAGACGCAGCCCGTCCGGCAGCCGCTCGGGCCGACTCCCGGTTCGATCGCTTCGGAGGGCGCCGGCGGCGGCTACCTCTCGAACGAGGTCGCCTACCGCAACACCCTGCAGCGCGACCTCCTCGACCCGTCGATGCCGGCCGGCCACCTCCACGTCCCGGTGCTCTCGTTCGACCCGGCCAACAAGACCGCCGTGACCGACCCGACGTACGAAGCCAACCGCGAGGCGATCATCCGCGGCGCCCACGCCGCACTGCGCGCCGCACTCTAACTGGCGAGGATCACCGGGAAGGCTTCGAGGACGGAGCCGAAGTGATGGTCGGCGACCGGCGTGGCGATGTCGTGGTGGTAGCCGATGCGGATCGTCCGCAGGTTCGCGTTCCGCCCGCCGGCGACGTCGTACGACGGGTGGTCGCCGACCATCCAACCGTCGTCGAGAGTGGCCCCGGCGTGCTCGGCGGCGATGGCGAAGATCCGGGCGTCGGGTTTGCGGACACCGGCTGCCTGCGAGATGCAGCAGTAGTCCACAGCGTCCACGATCCCGGTGTGCTCGAGCTTCCCGGACTGCTGGACGACGTTGCCGTTCGTCACCACGGCCACCCGCCATCCCGCCGTACGCAACGAAGCCAACCCGTCCAGCACAGCCTGCTCGACCCAGGTGAACGGCGGATGCTCCCGGTCGTACGCGGCCACCAGGTCCTCGACCGGCGTACTCAGATCGAACCTCTCCCGCAGCCCCGCGAACAACTTCGCCCGGGGCGTGAACCCACCGTTGTCATGAGCAACCAACCACTCGACCGCCTCGTCCCCCAGCCCGGCCCCCTCGACCCACCACCGAGCCCACGCCACAAACGCCGCATCCCGGTCGATCAACGTATTGTCCAGATCGAAACACGCGAGCCGAGGCGATCCGCCGGCCATGCCACCCTCCATACTCACGCCGCGCGGAGCGTCATACGTCGATGCGGGTTTCGTCCAGTTCGTAGGCGCCCTGGACGAGGAACTCCTTGCGGGGGGCGACGTCGTTGCCCATCAGCAGGTCGAAGACCTGGGCGGCGGCCTCGCCGTCGTCGACGGTGATCCGGCGCAGCGTGCGGTGGCGCGGGTCCATGGTGGTCTCGGCCAGCTGGTCGGCGTCCATCTCACCGAGACCCTTGTAGCGCTGCGGCGGTTCCTTCCAGCGCACGCCCTTCTTCATCAGCTCGGCAGTCTTCCGCTGGTACTCGGCGTCGCTGTAGGTGTACAGGTACTTCTCCTGACCCTTCTTCGGGTTGGTCAGCTCGAACCGGTGCAGCGGCGGTACGGCGGTGTAGACCCGGCCGGCGTCGACCAGCGGCCGCATGTAGCGGAAGAACAGCGTGGCCAGCAGGCAGCGGATGTGCGCGCCGTCGGAGTCGGCGTCGGCCATGAAGATGATCTTGCCGTAGCGGACCTGCTCGAGGTCGAAGCTGCGGCCCGACCCGGCGCCGACCACCTGGATGATCGAGGCGCACTCGGCGTTCTTCAGCATGTCGCCGACCGACGCCTTCTGCACGTTCAGGATCTTGCCCCGGATCGGCAGCAGCGCCTGGAACTCCGAGTTCCGCGCGAGTTTCGCCGTACCGAGCGCCGAATCACCCTCGACGATGAACAGCTCGGACCTGTCCACGTCGTTGCTGCGGCAGTCGGCCAGCTTGGCCGGCAGCGCCGACGACTCCAGCGCCGTCTTCCGCCGTTGCAGCTCGCGGTGCTGACGCGCGGCGACGCGGGTCCGGGAAGCCGCGACGACCTTCTCGAGGACGGCGCGCGCCTGCGCCTTATGCTCGCGCTTGTTCGAGGTGAGGAACGCCTCGAGCTCCTTCTGCACCACCTTCGCGACGATCCTCGAGGCGGCCGGGGTGCCGAGCACCTCCTTGGTCTGGCCGTCGAACTGCGGCTCGGCCAGCCGGACCGTCACGACCGCCGTCAGGCCCTCCATGACGTCGTCCTTGGTGATCTCCTCGCCGCTCTTCAGCAGCCGGGTGCCATCCAGGGCGTTGGTGAAGCTCTTCGCCAGGGCACGCTCGAAACCGGCCACGTGGGTGCCACCCTTCGGCGTGGCCACGATGTTCACGAACGAGCGGACCTCGGTCTCGTACCCGTCACCCCAGCGGACCGCGATGTCGACGTCCAGGTCGCGCTCGACGTCGGTCGGCGTCATGTGGCCGGCGTCGTCGAGCATAGGCACGGTCTCGGTGAAGTTCCCGGTGCCGGTGAGCCGGATCACGTCGGTGACCTTCTGGTCGGTGGCCAGGAACTCGCAGAACTCGCTGATCCCGCCGTCGTGCTTGAAGTGCTCCTCGGTGACCTCGTCACCGCGCTCGTCCCGGATCACCAGCTCGAGCCCGGGCACCAGGAACGACGTCTGCCGCGCCCGGGTGACCAGCTCGTCGTAGTTGAAGGCCGCGTCGCGGGTGAAGATCTGCCGGTCCGCCCAGTAGCGGATCCGGGTGCCGGTCACGCCCTTCTTCGCCCGGCCGGCCTTGCGCAGGCCCTTGGCCGGGGTGAAGTTCGCATTCGCGCCCTCGCCGTCGAACTCACCGGCGACCCCGCGCCGGAACGACGTGGTCCAGACCGTCCCACCGCGGTCGACCTCGACGTCGAGCCGCGCGGACAGCGCATTGACCACCGAGGCGCCGACACCGTGCAGACCGCCGGAGGCGTTGTACGAGCCGCCGCCGAACTTGCCGCCGGCGTGCAGCTTGGTGAACACCACCTCGACACCGCTCAGCTTGGTCTTCGGCTCGATGTCGACCGGGATGCCGCGGGCGCGGTCCCTCACCTCGACCGAGCCGTCCTTGTACAGGACGACGTCGATCCGTTCGCCGTGCCCGGCCAGGGCCTCGTCGACGGCGTTGTCGATGATCTCCCACAGGCAGTGCATCAGGCCGCGACTGTCGGTGGACCCGATGTACATCCCCGGCCGCTTCCGCACCGCCTCGAGTCCTTCGAGGACCAGCAGATGACGGGCGTTGTACGTCGGGTCGAGCTCGGTACTGCGAGGCGTCGGGGCGGCCACTGGGCTCCTTCACTGGTTCACAAACTCACTGCAGCGCGTCGGTGTCGTCCGCGGGACCGGCCCGGTCCGAACGCATGTTCTCACCCTATGCCGCCGTACCCCCAAAACCTGGTAGGCGGGGCTGAGTGCGCCGGTGACCGGTGCCGGTCACCACAGGTTGGTGGCAACGGCTCCGGGGTACTGCGGGAGCAGTGAGGACGTGAGGAGAAATAGGTGCTGCGGCAGGTATCGATCCGGACTCGATTCGGAGTGGTGTACGACACTCCGAACTTGAGCGCGCTGTGACGACGTCATGGCGCACAGTGAGAGAAGACACGCCCGACGCTCGCCGGAAACACCAATTCGCCCGAATCCGAAACGATTCCTCGTCAAGATGCGTCATACGGAGACAGGTGGTTCGTCTCACATACGGACACGCTGCACCGACCGGGAAGCGATCCGCATGTCAGGATGTTGCTATCTGGTGAGTACGGAACTAGATGAGATGAGGCCTCAAGTGACTACAGCACTCGCCCCGAGTTCGACCCTGTCGGCTGCGGACCGTTGTGACCGCTGCGGCGCGCAGGCCTACGTCCGTGTCACCCTGACCAGCGGTGGGGAGTTGCTCTTCTGCGCCCACCACAGCCGGGAACACGCGGAGAAGCTGCGCAACATCGCGATCACCATCCACGACGAGACGGGCCGGCTCGACGCGACCCCCGCCGTCTCGGCGGAGGACGAGCGGTAAGCCCAAGCTTCACAAACGCGCCGACGACGGCGCCAAAGTCATAGAGGCTCCGATGGCGGTCACCCCCCGAGGTGACCGCCATCCGTCACGTTCGGGAAGGAACTACGGGGTGTGGGGTAGGCGGCCAGCTTCCAGGTGACCGCCATCCGTCACGTTCAGACCATCGGTACGTCGGGTGGTGGGCCGTGCCGGCGTAGTTCCTGCCAGGCTCGGGCCAGCCGAGCTACCGCGTCGTCCAGCACAGGTTCCGGATAGGCGAACGGCACCCTCAGGTGGTCGTCGTGCTGTCCGGTCGGGTCCATCGCGCGTCCGGCCACCACCTCGACTCCGTGCCGCAGTGCCACCTGTGCGAACACCCGGGCATCGGTGTCCGGCAACCGGACCCACAGCGCGGACCCGCCTTCGGGCTCTGACCATTCCCATTCGGGCAGTCGTTCCCTCAGCAACTGACCCATCAGCTTCCGTCGTCCCGTCGCGACCCGTCCCCGCGCCGACGTCAGCTCCGTCAGCCGCGGCAACAACCGAGCAGTGAGTGCCTGATCGATCACCGGACTCCCGAGATCGGCCAGCGCCTTGTGCCGGGCCAGCCGCTCGGCCAACGGCCGCGACGACCGGATCCACCCGATCCGCAGTCCGCCCCACACCGCCTTGGACACCGACCCCATCGTCAGCACCTCGGCACCGTCCGGTGCGTAGGCGGCCAGTGGCGGCGGGATCGACGGACCGGCCGGGTCCCAGGCCGAATACGCGTTGTCCTCGACCACCACCACGCCGTACTTGGCCGCCAGTTCGGCGACCTGCCGGCGCCGGTTCGCCGACATCAACCGCCCGGTCGGGTTGTGGAACGTCGGCATCACGAACAGCATGGCCGGCTGGTGCTCGGCGAACGCGGCCGTCAACAGGTCCGGCCGGATGCCGGCATCGTCCAGCGGTACGCCGACCACCCGCCCGCCGGCCGCGCCGAACAGGTCGAAGCAGCCGGGCCAACTGGGCTGCTCGATAACCACGGCCGCGCCGGTCCGCAGATACATCTGGGTCACCAAAGCGATCGCCTGGTGCGCCCCGGTGGTGACCACGATCTCGTCGGGTGACGTCGGCAGACCCGCCTCGTCGAAGTGCTCTGCGATCCGCTCCCGAAGGACCTGCAGTCCGCGCGGATGGTACCCGACGTCGTCGAGCAGCGTGGGCAGGTCGCTGGTCGCCAGGTCGATCAGTTCAGCGGTGAGCTCCGGCATGCCCGGATCGACGGCGTACGTGAGCGAGATGACCTCGCCCGGGCCGACCGTGATCCGGTGGAACAGCGATTCGCCGTACCCCACCGGCATCCGCTTGTCCGCTCGTGAACGACCCCGGCTCGCCGCCCGCGCGATCGTCGTACCGCTCCCCCGGCGGCTCTCCACGAGCCCGCGGGCGCGCAGTTCGTCGTACGCCGCGACGACCGTGGACCGACTCACTGCCAGGGCCTCGGCGAGGCGGCGTTCGGCAGGCAGGCGGGCACCCACCGGCAGCTCGGCCGAGCCGATCAGGGCGGCGATCGCGTCGGCCAGCCGCCGGTACAAGCCGCCGCCGCCACCGGTCAGCCGGCCGCCGATCAGGTCGGCCAGGACGGCAGCATCTCCAGAACGGTCCACTTCTCCCCTTATTGGCTCGGGTGGACTGCTTCGTGCGCGGCCAGGCTAGTACCGGAAGGCAGTCCAGTTCGAGAGGGAGTCGGATCATGGGGATCGCGCAACTGGTGGGGTTCACCACCGCGACGGTGGTGCTGGTCGGGATGCCGGGACCGAACAACCTTTACATCTCGCTGCGCAGCCTCACCCAGGGCCGCCGGGCCGGTGTGGTGTCCGCGCTCGCGATCGAGACCGGCACGCTCGTCTACATCGTCGTGGCCGCGATGGGACTGGCCACTCTGGTGAAGGCGTCGCCGGCGCTGTTCACCGCGATCACTCTGGCCGGCGCCCTCTACCTGGCCTACCTCGGCGTGAAGATGCTCAAGGCACCTGCCGGCGAGCCGACCGACGGTGTCCCACCGGCGCCGCTCGGCCGCGTCTTCCGCGACGGCGTCGTCGTCAACCTCCTCAACCCGAAGGCCGCCCTCTTCTTCCTCGCCTTCCTCCCCCAGTTCACGACTCGCGACGCCGCGGCAGGCCAACTCCGCAACGAGATGCTCCTGCTCGGCCTCGGCGCGCTGTTGATCGGCCTCACCCTCGACCTCTGCTACGCCCTGGCCGCCGACGCACTCGGCCGCCGCTTCCGCGCGGTCCGTACGACGACCCCGTGGCGCAACCGCATCGTCGCCGCCGTCTACCTCACCCTCGCGGCCGCCGCGGTACTCACGGTTTGACCACGAACCGGACCGATCAGTACTGGAGGTCTTTCGGGGCCTCCAGCACCGTCAGGTTCCCGGCGTGCCAGTGCAGGGACAGGCGGTCGGCGCCCAGGCGGAGGCCGGTGAGTTTCAGCGACTGCCAGGGCATGGTCTCGGCCGGGTTGAGGATGAGCGTGCCGCCGGGGACGTCCGGCTCGATGCCGAGGGCGGCGACGAGGACGGCGATGGCGGAGGCCGCGGCCCAGGCTTGGGGACGGCAGGACAGCGGGTACGGCGTCGGCGTCGACTCCTCGCGTCGTCCGCGGCCGCCGTACAGCTCGGGGAGGCGGTAGTCGAAGGCTTCCGCCGCTCGGAGCAGGCCCTCGACGTACGACGATGCGCGCGATGCTTCTCCGGTCGCGTACAGACCCTCGATCGCCATCGCGGTGTCGTGCGGCCAGACGCTGCCGGTGTGGTAGCCGAGCGGGTTGAAGCGAGTCATTGCCGTCGACAACGTTCGCAGCCCGAAGCCGCTGTTGAGATCGTCGCCGGCCAGGGCGTCCGCGACGGCCAGTTCCTCGTCGGCGTCGAGCAGGCCGGTGCCGAGAAGGTGGCCCATGTTCGACGCCCGCCCGGCGACCGGGTTCTTCTCGCCGTCGAGCGCGATCGCCGGATATCCGTCGACCCAGAACGCCTCACGGAATCGCTCCTGCAGCGCGGCCGCCCATTCGCGCCACTCGTCGCCGGACTCGCCGTGCGCCTCCAGCAGCTCGGCTCCCTTGACCGCCGCGGCGTACGCGTAGCCCTGGACCTCGCACAACGCGATCGGTGCCTCGGCGATCGTGCCGTCCGGCCACTGCACCGCGTCGGCCGAGTCCTTCCAGCCCTGGTTCGCCAGGCCGTGGCCGGACTCGTCGACGTACTCGAGGAAGCCGTCGTCGTCGGGGTCGGCGTAGTCCTTCATCCAGGTGAGGGCGCGGCGGAGGTTCGGCAGCAGGCCACGGACCTGGTCGGCGGGCATGCCCCAGCGCCAGGCCTTGTGCAGGGTCATGATCCAGAGCTGAGTCGCGTCGTGCGTGCCGTAGTACGCGGCCGGCAGGACCAGGCCGCCGCCGTGGTCGGCGACGTCGGCCCGCAGTTCGTGCGGGATCTTGCCGGGTTGCTCGGCCGCGCTCGGGTCCACCTTGGTGCCTTGCCACGCGGCCAAGGCCCGGAGCGTTCCCGCGGCCAGTTCGGGATCGACCGGGATCAGCATGCCGGCCGAGATCAAGGAGTCCCGGCCGAACAGAGTGAGGTACCAGGGCGGCCCGGCGCCCAGGTAGCGGTCGTCGCCGGCCGCGAGTTGCAGCGCCAGCACGTCCTCGAGGGACCGGCTGACCCAGCGTCCGACGCGTTGGTCGTCGCACTCGATGCCGACGTCGTACGGCGTCCGGTTCGCCGGCGGGTCGATGCGGAAATCGGTGGTGCTCTTCGGGAAATCGGCCGCGACCTCGATCGTCAGGACGAACTCCTCCCCTGGTTCGAGCCGCGGCGTCGCGGTCACGCCGGGATGCAGCCGGGCGGTCACCCGGGTCCCGGAGTTGTCCCAGTGCAGCCGGCCCGGACCGTCGTACGCCGGACTCAGCTCGGGCAGGCCTCTGGCGGCTTTGCTGCGAACGGCCGCCGTACCGGCCAAATCGGTGCCGAGGGCAACGTCCACCCGGCACTCGACCGTCTCGCGGGAACTGTTCACCAGTCTGATCCGCTCGGTCAGGCCGTCCGCGCGGACCTTACGCGTGCGGTACAGCATCACGGTCGGGTCGTGGCGGTGGGAATCACCCAGTCCCTCGACCACGGCGACGTACTCGTGGGTCGAGGCGCTGCGTTCGTCCGCGTGGACCGGGACCGGCAGCGTGCCGTCGACCGTGACACTGAGCCGGGACAGAATCCTCCGGTCCCGGGCGTAGACACCCTCCGCTCCGGTGCCGGTGAGCTGTCCGGAGCGTGGCGAGAGAACCACCCAGGGAGCAGCGAGTGCGGTGAGCAGTTCGTGGAGCTGGGGCATGTGTCCACCCTAAGGGGCTCGCTTTACGGCAGAGTGGGCCTCGTGAACAGTGTTGCGACGTTCCTGGTCGGGGTGGCGATCTTCGTCGGCATCCTGGGCATCGTCATCCCGGTACTGCCCGGCGCGCTCCTCAGTCTGGCCGCGATCCTGGTCTGGGCGCTGGAGGAGCAGAGCCCGACCGGCTGGACCGTGCTGGCCGCCGCGGTCGTGCTGATCGGAGCCAGCCAGGTGGTGAAGTACGTCGTACCGGAACGGCGGCTCCGGGAGTCCGGGGTCCCCCGGCGGTCGATGTTCGCCGGCGTGGTGCTCGGCATCGTCGGCTTCTTCGTGATCCCGGTGGTCGGCATGTTCGTCGGCTTCCCCGCCGGTGTCTACCTGTCCGAGCGGCAGCGGCTCGGCACCCACGCCCACGCCTGGACCTCGACCAAGCACGCGCTCCGGGCGACCGGGCTGTCCATCCTGATCGAGTTCATCGGTACGTCGCTCGCCGCCGCGGTCTGGCTGGTCGCGGTCCTCTTCCTGGTCTGATCACGCCGCCTCTTGGCCGATTGGCAGCGTTTTCTCAGCCGCGTCGGAGCCTGGTCCAAGGTTGCCGATACAGGGTGGGAGGACCAGTGCCGGGTGCTCGTCCCGGCACGCAGTACGGAAGGCAGCTCAGTATGGCGTCGTACCAGAAGCTCGTCGACAACCGCTGGCGACTGGCCGGCACGGCAGCGGCGGTGGTGGCCACCACGGTGGCGGGTGGAGTCGCGTGGGCATCGTCCACCGCGGACCCGACACCCTCGCCGACACCGTCGGCCTCGCCGTCCAACCCCTCGGCCTCGCCGGACAAGCCGGCAGGACCGGGCGGCAAGGGCGGGCACCGCGGCCTGTTCGGCGTCGGCGCCGCCCTGCACGGCGAGTTCGTGGTGAAGAAGGACGACGGGACCTACCAGACCGTCGCAACCCAGCGCGGCGAGGTCACCGCGGTCAGCAAGGAATCCATCACGGTGAAGAGCGAGGACGGCTACAGCCGGACCTACACGATCACCGAGGACACTCTCGTCAACGCGGCCCGGGACGGGATCGACGACGTGAAGACCGGCAACACCGTGTGGGTGTCCGCTGTGGTCGCCGACGGCAAGGCGACGGCCACCTCGGTGAACGACGGCACTGTCCGCCAGGCCGCCGGCGAGAAGTGGGGCTTCGGCCGCGGTCCGCGCTGACAACTCACAGCTGATTGCCAGGAACCTTCCAGGCTCCGCACAGGTGGCAGCGGCAGACTGAAGGCATGAGTCCGCATCTGCTCGTGGTCGACGACGAGCCGAACATCGTCGAGTTGCTGTCCGCGAGTCTGCGGTTCGCCGGGTACGAGGTCACCACGGCCACCCACGGCGCCGAGGCGCTGCGCAAGGCGCGGGAGGTGGAGCCCGACCTGGTTGTGCTCGACGTGATGATGCCGGGCCTGGACGGGTTCGAGGTGGTCCGCCGGCTGCGCGGTGAGGACCGGCACGTGCCGGTGCTGTTCCTCACCGCGCGCGACGCCGTCGAGGACAAGGTGCTCGGTCTGCAGACCGGTGGAGACGACTACGTCACCAAGCCGTTCAGCCTGGACGAGTTGGTCGCCCGGGTCCGCGCGCTACTGCGCCGGTCCGGCCACCGCGAGCAGAGCGCCCCGGAGGCCGCCGTACTGCGGTATGCAGACCTGGAGCTGAACGAGGACAGCTACGAGGTCTTCAAGGCCGGTCAGGCCGTCCAGTTGTCGCTCACCGAGTTCAAGCTGCTGCGCTGCCTGCTGGAGAACGCTGAACGCGTGATGTCGAAGGGCCAGATCCTCTCCGCGGTCTGGAACTATGACTTCGCCGGTGACGCCGGCGTGGTCGAGTCCTACATGTCGTACCTGCGCCGCAAGGTCGACACCGGCGACCCGAAGTTGCTGCACACGGTTCGCGGCGTCGGCTACGTGCTGCGCACTCCCCGAGGCCCCAACTGATGCAGCTCACCCACCGGCGTTTCACCGACCGCTACCCGCTGCGCGTCACCATCGTCGTCGTACTGCTCACGCTGGTGGCGCTGGCCCTTGTCGCGTCCGGCGTCATCGCCACCACGATCATGCGTGGCTATCTCGTGGATCGTGTCGACACCCAGCTGGCGAAGGCCGCGATGGAGTTCCGGCAGGACGCCGGACCCGACAACCGCCCGCCTCGGCCGGGTCCGGGCCGGCACCGACCTCTGCCGAGCATGATCGTCGTGCAGTTCACCAACGTCGAGGGCGCCCCGGACGACTCGCTGTTCCGGGCGCCATTGGCGGAGACCGAGCCGCTGCCGGACCTGCCGAAGCTGACCCTCGATCAGGTCCGCGCCCTCGACGGTGAGCCGTTCAACACCGACGCGGTCTCCGGCAACGCGACCTGGCGGGTGGTGGCTGTGCCGCTGCACGACGGCTCGGGTTCGGTGATGGTCTCCCAGAGCCTGGGCGATCTCAATCGGACCATCCAGCGACTGATCGGCGTCCAGGCGGCGGCGGCTCTCATCCTGCTCGTGCTGCTCGCGGGAGTCGGGACGTACGTCGTACGGCGCAGTCTGCGCGGGCTCGAGGACGTCGAGCACACGGCGGTCGCGATCGCGGGCGGTGACCTCAGCCGGCGCGTGCCGCAGCGGGACCCGCGCACCGAGGTCGGACGGTTGTCGCTGGCCCTGAACCAGATGCTCGGCCAGATCGAGACGGCCTTCGCACAGCGGACGGCGTCGGAACTCCAGGCCCGGCGGTCCGAGGACGTGGCCCGTCGTTCGGAGGAAGCCGCCCGGCAGTCGGAGGATCGGATGCGGCGGTTCGTCGCCGACGCCTCGCACGAACTGCGGACTCCGCTGACCTCCATCCGGGGCTTCGCGGAACTCAGCCGGCAGCGCGGCGACACCGCGGACCCCGATGTCATGCGGCGGATCGAGGACGAGGCGAAGCGGATGGGTCTGCTCGTCGACGACCTGCTCCTGCTGGCGCGGCTGGATCAACAGCGCCCGCTGACGATGGAGCCGGTCGACCTGCTCCCGGTCGCGGCGGACGCCTTGCACAACGCCCAGGCGGTACAGCCGGACCGGGACATCTCGCTGAGGATCCTGCCGGACTCCGAGGCTCCGGTGGTCCACGGCGACGAGGCCAGGCTGCGCCAGGTACTCGGCAACCTCGTCGGCAACGCGCTCCACCACACGCCGCCGGACGCGCCGATCACGGTCTCGGTGGGCACCCGCGACGGTGCAGCGATCCTCGAGGTGAGCGACACCGGCCCAGGTCTGACCGACGAGCAGAAGGCTCGCGTCTTCGAGCGGTTCTACCGGGCCGACTCGGCGCGCACCCGCTCGACCGGAGGTTCCGGACTCGGGCTGTCGATCGTGGCCGCCCTGGTCGCCGCCCACCGCGGGCGCGTCACCGTCACCGACACCGACCCGCACGGCGCAACCTTCACCGTCTCCCTTCCCCTAAGCTCTGGGAACCATGCAGTTGTGGACTGACGAGGGTGAGGAGATCCCGCTCGCCGGCGGGGACGTGACCGAAGGTCTGGTCCGGATCGGCGACACGGTACGGCGTCCGCCCGGCGAGCGATCCGGGATGGTGCGGGCCCTGCTGAAGCATCTGGAATCGGTCGGGTTCGACGGAGCGCCGCGCTTCCTCGGTGTGGACTCGGCAGGTCGCGAGGTGCTCAGCTACATCGACGGCGAGGTGGCCGGCCGGCCGCATCCGGCGTGGATCGCCGACGAGGACCGGATGCTCTCGGTCGCCCGCCTGGTCCGCGTGTACGACGACGCCGCCGAGAGCTTCGGCATCCCGCCGGATCTCCCGCCACCGTTCGAGCCACCGGACCTGCCGGATCTGGACGACCCGGTGGAACTCGTCGGCCATCAGGACATCACCCCGGAGAACGTGGTCTTCCGCGACGGCCGTGCGTTCGCGCTGATCGACTTCGACCTGGCCCGTCCGGTCAGCCGGGCCCGCGAGGTGGTCAACCTGCTGCTGTGGTGGGCGCCGCTCGGACCCGACCCGGATCTCGACCCGGCGTACCGCGGCCTGGACCGGCCTCGCCGGTGCCGGCTCATCGTCGACGCCTACGGTCTCTCGCGAGCCGACCGGCTCCGGTTGACGGACCTCGCGATCGCTCTCAACGAGCGCGCCTGGCACCTGATGAAGTACCGCGCCGAGTCCCTGGGCGGCGGCTGGCAGCGGATGTGGAGCGATGGAGTCGGCGACAAGATCCGGCGCCGCCAGACCTGGCTCGAGGCCAACGCCGACTCCATCACCACGGCCCTGGTCAGCTGACCAGGACGGGGTCGTCCCTGGTCAGCGAGTGATCGGCACCTCGGCGCCGGTCCTGGCCGATTCGTAGATCGCGGTCAGGATGCGAGCCATCTCCAGGCCCTGCTCCGCCGTGGCGTCGGCCGGGATCTCCCGCCGGCAGATCCGCAGGAAGTGATCGATCTGGTTGGCGAACCCGACCGCGAAGTCAAACCCGAGCGAATCGATCTGCGGGTGGACGTGCACCAGCGTGTCATGGAGTTCGGTGACCATCAGCAGCTCGGGCTCGATCTCCGCACCGCCCTTGACGCCGTGGATCTTCACACTGGTCGAGTTCCGCGCGTGCAGCGAGTACGACGTGTCCACGTCGAGGACCGCCCCGTTCTCGAACCGAACCTGCGCGGTCGCGTAGTCCTCGACGTTGTTGACCCGCGACTCGGACGCGGCCCGGTACCGGGACAGGTGCTGGATGTTGTCCCGGGCACCGAGCTCGGAGAACGTCGCACCCGAGACCGACACCGCGGCCGGCGCTCCCATCAGGTACCAGCACAGGTCGATGATGTGGACACCCAGGTCGATCAGCGGCCCACCGCCCGAGACGGCGACGTCGCCGAACCATCCACCGGGATTGCCGGCGGCCCGGATGATCGAGGCCCGCGCGGCGTAGATGGCACCGAACTCGCCCGCGTCCAGGAAACGCTTTGCCACCAAGGCGTTCGGGGCGAAGCGGCGTACGTAGCCGATCTGCAGGGCCTGCCCGGTCTCCCGGGTCGCCCGGACCAGCGACTCGGCCTCGGCGACCGTCACGGACATCGGCTTCTCGACCAGGACGTCCTTGCCGGCCCGCAGCGCCGCTTCGGCGATCGACGCGTGCAGGAGGTTGGGCACGCAGATGCTCACGGCGTCGACCTCAGGATCGGCCAGGATCTCCTCGACGACGTCGGTCGCCCGCGGAACACCGAACTCGTCGGCTCGGGCCTTGGCCCGCGTCCGGTCGATGTCGCACACGGCCACCAGTTCGGCCTGGGGGTTCTTCTGGTACGAGATCAGGTGCTGGGTCGCGATGGCGCCCAGTCCGATGACAGCAATGCGGGTCGTCATGTCAGGCAGCTCCCACCAGTTCGAGGATGTTCGTGAGCGAGCGCTCGATCGCGTTCGGAGTCGCCTCCAGGCCCTCGAACTCGAGGCTCACGGGCAGTTCGGGCTTGGTGCCGACCAGAGCCAGCAGGCCGGCCAGGTCGAGATCTCCGTGCCCGGCGATGGTGCCGAGCAGGTAGTCCCCGGCCAGCGTCTTGAGCCAGCCGTCTCCCGCCGACCGGCGGATGTGGAAGTCCTTCACGCCCACGGAGGCGGCGATGTCGATCAGTCCGGCGGCAGTCCTGCCGGGCACCTCGCCGACGCACAGTCCGTTGCCGAGGTCGAGGGTGACCCGGAAGTTCGGGCGGTCCACGGCGTGGACGAGCCGGGCCAGCCGGTCGCTGCCGTTCATGAAGAAGCCGTGGTTCTCGATCGTCGACACGATGCCGAGGTCCGCGGCGTGGTCGGCGACGGCACGGCAGCCTTCCACGACCCGCTCGAACGTCGACTCGAACTCCCCCGCGTCCCGCTCACGCCAGGCCCACGGGGCGACGTCGTGCCGGAAGATGCGAGCTCCGAACCGGTGCGCGACATCCAGCTGACGGCGCAGGCGGTCGATCTCCTTGTCCTCCGCCGTCCGCAGGTCGCCGCTGACCAGGTAGTTCACAATCGGTACGCCGAGCTCGCCGGCGTGGGCGGCCACATCCCGCACCACGTCATCGCGCTCCAGGAAGTACTCGCCGTCCATGGCGGCGATCTCCAGATGCTCGGCGGGCGATGCCGCAACCCAGTCCAGAACACCGATCAGGTCCATCTCGCCGCTGGCCATGAGCCCGCGGAAGCAGTATGAGCTGACTCCTAGCTTCACTTACTGGTCCTCTCTCCGTCGTGCGTGAGCGGGATCCACGGACTGGGGTAGTCGTGAACCTTGTAGATGCCGGAACTGAACTGGTCGAACGCGTTTCCGGCCGCCCCGAGCACCACGGCCTCCCGGCCCAGGGCCGAGGCGACGAACGGTGGGCGCTCGGGGAAGAGCAACTCCTTCTCGACCGCGGCCGCGAGTGGACGAAGCAGCGCGCCGCTGTGCTGCGGGTGCCCGCCCCGGACGACCACGACTTCCGGGTCGACGACCAGCAGTACGGTGGCGATGCGACCGGCGATCTGCTCGCAGAAGTCCTCGATCTCCGCCCGGGCGTCCGCATCACCGGCGGCTGCCGCCTTCAGCACGGCCTCGCCGCTCGGCTGCGAGGTCCAGATCAACTGCCCCCGCTGGGCGTTCCGCGTCCAGCGCATCCCGCGCTGCGCGCCGAGTTCTCCGGCGAGCCGGTGGCGTCCCTGCCGGATGACTCCGTTCAGGACGATCGCGACCGACAACCGACGGCCGATCTGGAGGTAGACGACATCGGAGTACCCGCGCCCCGCGCCGCCGCGCTGCTCGGCGAGGGCGGCCAGCTTGATGTCGTTGTCCACTGCCACCGGACAGCCGAGCTCCTGGGACACGGTCTCCGCGATCGGCAGGCCGACCAGGTCGGGCAGCGCGAGACTGGCACGCAGTCGGCCGTTCGTCTCGATCACGCCGGGCAGAGCCACGCCGACCGCACGAAGTCGCCCGACGTCGATCGAGTTCTCCTTCGCCGCGGCGTGGATCGCACGCGGGATCGCGGTGAGGTCGACATGCCCGTCCCGCTGCAGCTCGGTGTAGGCCATCCGGCGGCCGGACAGATCGCAGATGACAGCCCGCGCCCCGCGCGGGCCGAGGTCCACGCCGGCGACAAGCCCGGTCTCCCGGGCGAATCGGAAGGCCCGCGCGGGTCGCCCCGGGCCGACGGTCGACGGGCTGGTGGACACGACCAGGCCGGCGTCGAGGAGGTCGTCGAGGACGGCGTGAACCGTGGGTCGCGACAAGCCGGTCTCCGCGCTGATCGCTCCGACTGTTCGCGCCTCGTCGGTGCCGGCTAGGAATCGCAAGCAGGCGACCTGGTTCTCCGACCGCTCGGCCTGAGCGGCCGCTCGTACACCCTGCATCGATCCCCAACCGTTATGAAACCGCCTTTAATAAATACCGTAGCAGTATCCTCCACCCGGGGCAATGAAGGCTCAGCGCTGCAGGATGCTGCGTTCCACGAGGGTCCAGGTGGTCGTCGTGAGCAGGTAAAGCCCGGCGGCGAGCGGGACGAAGGCTGCTGTCGCCAGCGTTCCGAACGGCAGGAGCTGCGCCAGCTGGCGGGTCAAGGCCGGCGCGGTCTCGTCGAGCTGGCGAAGTTGCAGACGGGCCGAGAACCACGCCACCACAGCGAGCAGTACGGCGAGGGCCAGGAACGCCGGCGTGCCGGTGAGGATCGGCCAGTGCTGACCGAGCGGCGCACCGAGCAGGCTGCCGCTGATCAACTGGTTCGACTCCCCCGCCACGACCGCCCGCGAGAAGAGTGTGTACATCAACCAGAAGAACGGCAGTTGCGCGAGCGTCGGCAGGAACCCGGCGAACAGCGTCGTCCCCGACTCCGCCTGCAACTTCGCCACCTCCCGCTGCAGGCGCTCCGGATTGTCACGATGGCGCTCCGTGATTGCTTTCAGTTCGGGCATGAGGGCGGCGCGTGCGCGCAGGCCGTGATGCGCTCGGATGCTGAGTGGCAGCAACACCAGGCGTACGGCGAGGGTGCACAGGACGATCGCGAGCACAGCGGCGTACGTGCCTGTGAGCGGCTCGATGGCGGTGACGAGGGACGTGATCAGGTGATAGGCACCGGCGACCGGTGCCTCCAGGAAGGAAGGCACAGCAGAACTCCACGAGTGAGAAGGAACGGGTAGCGGGAGAGAGCGCTACCGTCCGGGGGCTCGTGGGCGGGGGCGACCTGCGGCGTCGGGGTCGCGGAGGCGGAGGAAGGCTGCTGCCTCGGCGCGGTGACGGACCGAGGTGGCGATCGCCCGGACCGGGGTGAAAGCCGGCGCCGACGAACGGGCGACCACCAGCAGGGCGAACAGCAAGGCCGCCGCCGTGAGCACGGCGGCGGCCAGAGAAGCCGTATCAAGGACAGGGATCACCAGCGCGAGCGCACCGGCGATGACCTGGCCCACGGATCAGTCCAGGTAGTCGCGGAGGACCTGGGAGCGGGACGGGTGGCGCAGCTTCGACATCGTCTTGGACTCGATCTGGCGGATCCGCTCGCGGGTCACGCCGTACACCTTGCCGATCTCGTCCAGCGTCTTCGGCTGGCCGTCGGTCAGGCCGAACCGCATCGAGACGACACCGGCCTCCCGCTCGGACAGCGTGTCGAGCACCGCGTGCAGCTGCTCCTGCAGCAGCGTGAACGACACCGCCTCGGCCGGCACGATCGCCTCGGAGTCCTCGATCAGGTCACCGAACTCGGAGTCGCCGTCCTCACCGAGCGGGGTGTGCAGCGAGATCGGCTCGCGGCCGTACTTCTGCACCTCGATGACCTTCTCCGGGGTCATGTCGAGCTCCTTGGCGAGCTCTTCCGGAGTGGGTTCGCGGCCGAGGTCCTGCAGCATCTGCCGCTGCACCCGGGCCAGCTTGTTGATCACCTCGACCATGTGCACCGGGATCCGGATGGTCCGGGCCTGGTCGGCCATCGCGCGGGTGATCGCCTGCCGGATCCACCAGGTGGCGTACGTCGAGAACTTGTAGCCCTTGGTGTAGTCGAACTTCTCCACCGCACGGATCAGGCCCAGGTTGCCCTCCTGGATCAGGTCCAGGAACAGCATGCCGCGACCGGTGTAGCGCTTGGCCAACGACACCACCAGGCGCAGGTTGGCCTCGAGCAGGTGGTTCTTCGCGCGGCGACCGTCCTCGGAGATCCAGTCGTACTCCTCGCGGACCTTGTCCTTGAGCTTGTTGTTCTCGTCGGCGAGCTGCTCCTCGGCGAACAGGCCGGCCTCGATCCGCTTGGCGAGCTCGACCTCCTGCTCGGCGTTCAGCAGCGGGACCTTGCCGATCTGCTTCAGGTAGTCCTTGACCGGGTCGGCGGTGGCGCCGGCGACCATCACCTGCTGCTCGGGCTCGTCGGTCTCGTCGGCCTCGGAGACGACGAAGCCCTCGTCCTCGGTGAGCTCCTTCTCCAGCCCCTGGACCACGTCCGGCCGGAAGTCGGCCTCGTCCACGTCGTCGAGGGACCGCGGCTTGCCGGTCTTCGGGTCGATCGACAGCCCGGCCTCGGGAACACCTGCGGCGGCCGGCTTCTTCGCCGTCGACTTCTTACCGGCGGCGGCCTTCTTCGCGGGGATACCGTCCTCCTTGGTGCCGGCGGGCTTGGCCGCGGCCTTCTTCACTGCGGCCTTCTTGGCCACGGGGTCGGTCACTCGGGCGCTGGTCCTCGGAGCCGCGCTGCGGGCGGTGGCTGCCACGACCCGGGCTGACTCGGCGGGAAGGTTCTCGGACGAGCTGGACGACACGAATTACCTCTCGTCTGACGCAGGGTTTGTAGTACGGCGGTACGACGTTGTTGGTGCTGGTCCTGCTGGGTTCTGGATACGACTGTCTGCGGCTGCTCGCTGGTCAGGCGGCGGCAACACTACATTGTAATCCGCGGACCAAGCCCGAGCGTGCCGCGACCCCCCGCCCGCATGCTCAGGCCCCTACCGCGCGGGGGTTCCCGCAGCGGTAGAGGCCTGGTCGCTTCAGCGTTCAACCGTCGCTGTCACGGCCGTCCCTCACCCGTTCCGGGTCCGGCGCAGCGGCCGGGCCACGACCCGCTGCTGCATCAGTTGCTGCTCCTGCTTGAACTGCCTCACCTTCACCAACGACGCCACGTCGATCACGTCCGCGACGGACTTGTACGCGCCGTCCTCGCCGTACGGCTCGGATGCCTCACGCCAGCCCCGCGGGCGGACCTTGAGTTGCTTGCCGAGCAGCGCGACGAAGATCTTCGCCTTCTGCGCGCCGAACCCCGGCAGGGCCGACAGCCTGGCCAGCAGGTCGTCCCCTGACTTCACATCGGCCCACAGGGCCGAGGCGTTACCGCCGTACTCCTCGTCGAGGTGTTTGGCCAGCGTCTGGATCCGCGCGGCCATCGCGGTCGGGAACCGGTGCACGGCCGGCGGACCGGCCACCACTTCGACGAACGCGTCCGGGTCGTAGTGCGCGACCGTGGAAGGATCGAACGGACCGGTCATCCGTTTCGCGATCGCGACCGGTCCCGCGAATGCTCGCTCCATCGGGATCTGCTGGTCGAGCAGCATGCCCACCAGCAGTGCGAACGGGTCCCTGCTCAGCATCTCGTCGGCGTCGGGCTGCTGTGCGAGGCACAGCTTTCTGCTGCGTGTCGAAGTCACCTCAGTCCTCCCCTTCCTCGGCCTTCACGGCCAGCACCGGACACGGAGCGTCGAGCAACACCCGCTGGGCGTTGCTGCCGAGGATGAGCTTGCCGACCGGGGACCGGCGCCGAAGACCGATCACGATGAACTCCGCGTGCACCTGCTCGGCGACGGCCACCAGGTCCTCCGCCGGATCGAGTCCACGCACCAGCTGCCGCACCTCGTAGGGCACGCCGGTCGAGTCGAGCTGCTCCCGTACCTCCGTCAACGCGGCGTCGCTCGCCGCGGCCTCGTCGCTGTCGAAGCTGCGTCCGCCCCGGTGTGAGTTCACCACCACCAGCTTGGCGTCACGAAGCGTCGCCTCTTCCGCCGCCCTCCGCAGGGCTGCGCGCCCCTCGGCCTTCGGCACGTAACCCACGACGATGGTCGTCATCGCCCTGCCTCACCTCCGGGTGTCGTGTCGACCCGTTCCGAACGATACTGCTCCCGACCGTGGTCGGCATCCGCTGGATTTGCACCAGCTGTGTCGCGGCCGTGACGGTCGGCTGATCGTCGCGCGGGTAGTACTCCACCACCGTCGCGGCCACCGTTGTGACAGCCACGCCGGTGCCCGAGTACTACCCGCGACGGGACGCTCTAACCTTCCGGTGGCCACACCTTTGCAGGGCTGTCACCCAACGCGCCACCCCTGTAGTCCGGGTCGTTATGGAACTCCTCACCCAGTTGCCTTGGGCAAGTGCGCGCCGGCTCCACGGCGGTGCCGCGGGGCCGACCGTAGTTCCGCTGCCAGGGGCGGCGTCGTTGTCCCACGTTGTCGCGTGGGCTAACCGGTTCAGTCGACCGGCCACTCGTGCACAGGCGTGTTCGCGTGCATGTGTTCGGAATACCGGCGGAGCATGCCGCGCAAGGCGTCGCGGCGACCGTGCGGTCCCTTTGTATACAGTCGATGAAACTCGTCGGCCTGCCACGCGGCGCCGTTGCGGTTGGTCAGGCAGCGCTGCTCGATGATGCCGAGCAGGCGATCGCGCACCGCGGCGTCGACACCCCAGGTGTCCAGTCCGCGGGACGCCAACGGGAGCAGGCGACGCAGCACGAGTTCGGTGGCGCGCGCCGTCCCGACGCCGGGCCAGAAGACCTCCGCGTCGATACCGTGCCGGGCCGCCTCGTGGAAGTTCTCCTCGGCCGCACTGAACGACATCTGCGACCAGATCGGCCGTTCGTCGTCGGCCAGCGCACGGACCAGGCCGAAGTAGAAGGCGCCGTTGGCCATCGTGTCGACGACCGTCGGACCGGCCGGCAGCACGCGATTCTCCACCCGCAGATGCGGCTTCTCCCGGACAACGTCGTACACCGGGCGGTTCCAGCGATAGATCGTCCCGTTGTGCAGCCGCAACTCCGAAAGGGCCGGGGTGTCGCCGCGGTCGAGGACGGCGATCGGGTCCTCGTCGGAGGTGACCGGCAGCAGCGCCGGGAAGTAGCGCGAGTTCTCCTCGAACAGGTCGAAGATCGAGGTGATCCAGCGTTCGCCGAACCAGACCCGCGGCCGCACGCCCTGCGTCTTCAGTTCGTGGGTGCGGGTGTCCGCGGCCTGCTCGAACAACGCGATCCGGGTCTCGCGCATGAGTTCCTTGCCGAACAGGAACGGCGAGTTGGCGCCGACCGCGAGTTGGACGCCGGAGATCGCCTGGGCGGCGTTCCAGTACCGCGGGAACGCCTCCGGCGTGACCTGGAGGTGGAACTGCGTCGACGTGCACGCGGCCTCCGGGACGATGGTGTCCGCGGTCACCTGCAGCCGCTCGATTCCGTCGATGGAGATCTGCACGTCCTCACCGCGGGCGGCGAAGATCTGGTCGTTGAGCAACGCGTAGCGCGGGTTGGTGCTGAGCGCCTCGCGATGGACGTGATCGGTCATCAGGGTCGGCAGGATGCCGACGATCACCATCGACGAGCCGGTCCGGGCCGCCTTCTCCTCGGCCGCGTTCAGGCTGTCGCGGATGTTCGACTCCATCGTGTCAAGCCCGATGCCGTCGATCTGGCCGGGCGGCACGTTGATCTCGATGTTGAACTGGCCGAGCTCGGTCTGGAACGCGTCGTCCTCGATCGCGCTGAGCACCTCGGTGTTCTTGAACGCCGGGTCGAAGTGCTCGTCGACCAGGTTCAACTCGATCTCGATCCCGGTCATCGGCCGCTCGGGAGCGAACCTGGCCTCGCGCAGCATCCGCGCGAACGCGTCCAGGTTGCGATGGACCTGGCTGCGGAACGCGGTCCGGTCCGCCCGGGTGAACTCGACCCGGTCGACTTCCTCACCCATCTGCGCCTCCCGTGCTGGCTTCTCGCCCGCTCCTGGCCTCAGTCTGCCTGAAGGTGCCCGCTGATGTGAGCCGCAATCGCGTGGTGCGTCACACGGGTCCCGGCGAGCCGCTCCCCCGGGCGGTCCGGGCATCCTGGATGACCCGGCGCCCGGCCGCATTGCCCCCGGCAACGACGCGGGGGCCGCTCACCGGATTGTCGGTGGCGGCGGGGAGACTGGTGGCGTGCGAGGGGATCCGTCGGTGCTGCATGTCGACCTGGACGCGTTCTTCGCGGCCGTGGAGCAGCGGGACAAGCCGTCGCTGCGCGGCAAGCCGGTCGTGGTCGGCGGCATCGGCCTGCGCGGGGTGGTGTCGACCGCGTCGTACGAGGCCCGCAAGTACGGCGTCCGGTCCGCGATGTCGACCGCCGAGGCACGGTCGCGCTGTCCGCACGCGGCGTACCTCGGCGCGCGGTTCGACGTGTACCGGCGGACGAGCCAGGCGGTGATGGCGGAGATGCGGGCGCTGTCGCCGCTGGTCGAGCCGCTGTCGCTGGACGAGGCGTTCGTCGACCTGTCCGCGGCCGGGCTGACCGGGCTCACCGTCGACGACGTGCACGCGATCGCGCTCGACCTGAAAGCCGCCATCAGGAAGGCCAGTGGCGGCCTCACCGCGTCGGTCGGTGCAGGGACGTCGAAGCTGATCGCGAAGATCGCCAGCGACCTGGACAAGCCGGACGGTGTCGTCGTGGTGCCGCCGGGCACCGAGGCCGAGTTCCTGGCGCCGATGCAGGTCACCGTCATCCCGGGTGTCGGACCGGCGACCGCGCAGCGGCTGAGCATGGCTGGCGTCCGCACCGTCGCCGATCTGCAGCAACTGGACGAGGACGAGTTGATCCGGCAGGTCGGATCGGCGCACGGCTCCAGCCTGCACCGGTTGGCGATCGCCGCCGACGACCGGCCGGTGGTGAGCGATCGCGAGACCAAGTCGGTCAGTGTCGAGGACACCTTCGAGACCGACATCATCGATCGCTCCCTGCTGGCCGCGATCGCCGACCGGATGGCCCATCGCGTGGCCGAACGGCTGCGCAAGGCGCAACTGTCCGGCCGGACCGTGACCGTGAAGACCCGCATGCACGACTTCACCACGCACACCCGGTCGTCGACGCTCGCAGGCCCGACCGACGACGCGCGAGTGATCACCCGGGTCGCCCGGCGGCTGCTCGAGGAGAGTGACATCTCCGGCGGCATCCGGTTGCTCGGTGTAGGCGTCTCGTCACTCGCCGACTGGATCCAGGACGACCTGTTCACCGACAGCGAGTACGCCGACGCGTCGCCCGAGGTGGTCGAGCTGCCCGAACGCACCCGCGACCTCACCGGGTACTACCCCGGCCAGGACGTCGTCCATCCGGAGTACGGTCGCGGCTGGGTGTGGGGTTCCGGCCTCGGCCGGGTGACGGTCCGGTTCGAGACCGCCGACACGCCGCCCGGACCGGTGCGGACGTTCGCCGTCGACGATTCCGCCCTGGTAAAAGTGGCAACCGGTGAAGCGGAGGAGGACGACGAACCCGACCATGACCACAATGGGCCGAATGAATGAGGAACGGCGGGGTGTCTACCCGTTCTGCGCTCCGTGCACCGCGTCGTCGATCGCCTGGCGGGCACCCGAGGCCACCGGCCCGACCGGCATCGGCACCCGCTTCTTCGGTCACCGCGACGTCTGTGAGAGCTGTGGTTCGTCGGTCCGGACGCTGTATTCCACCTTCCTGTGGATTCCGGTCGCGAGGCTCGGCCGGTTCCGGATCATCCCGACCGGCGGGCGCAGCTACGTCGGCCGCAAGGTCGTCGACCGGCCGGTGCCGACCGTCGTACGGCGTGAACCCGTCTCGCTGATCGTGGATCACCTCGAGCTCGACGGCGACCCGGCGTACAAGCAGGCCGAGGTGTACTGGGACGACCACGAGCCCGGCCAGGCGTTGCCGTTCTACCAGGCGGCCCTGATCGACCGGGAGAAGGTCCTGCCGGCCGACGACCCGGCGGTGCTGCACGTCCGGCTGCGGGTGGCGCAGGGTCTGCTCGCGACCGGGAACTACGGCCGGGCGATCGCCTGGTTCGAGTTGGTGACACCGCAACTGGTGGAGGTGTTCGGGTCGGACCACGAGCTGACCCGCGCCGCGACCGAGGCGGTCACCGGTGCGCGGCTGATGGTCGGTGGTCTTCGATCGGAGGCGAAGCTGCTCGCGGACATCGTCGCCGTCGACGAGCAGGACCTCGACCGCCACGACCCGCAACTGCTGCGGGATCGCGCCGCCCTTGGCCGCGCGTTGCTGGCGTGCGGTGACATCGCCGCCGCCATCGAGGCGCTGTCCAGGACGGTCGAGGACAGCAGGCACGCGCTCGGCGCCTCGCATCCGGACACCGCGGTCTATCGCGCGGCGCTGGTGGAGGCGTGCGATGCGGCCGAGGCCCGGGGCCGGAAGCGGGACGTGCAGGCGCTCGCGGCGGCCCGGCGGTTGCTCAGCGACGCAGTCGTACCGACAGGCACGTGACACAGCCTTCGAGCTTCTCGAACTCGCTGATGTCCACGACCACTGGCGTGTAGCCGAGGTGCTCGAAGAGCTCCGCGGACTTCGGCGCGGACGCGGCCATCAGCAGCCGGTCCTCCCCCAGCAGGACGACGTGTGACCCGGACTCCTCGGGGACGGGCCTGAACGCCTCGAACCCGTGCGGGTCGTCGACCAGCGGCTCGTACCCGACGACCGTTCCGTCGGGCAGTGCGGTGACGGCCGACTTCAGGTGCAGCACCTTGCTGACAGGTATGGCGCGCACAGTCGCACCGAGCGGTTCGAGTGCCTCGGCCAGTTGACGGATTCCTTCGGCGTTGGTGCGGCCGCCGAGTCCGGCGTACACGGTCGAGCCGATCTTGAGGATGTCGCCGCCGTCGAGGGTGCCCGGCTCGGTGATGCGGGTGACGCGGTAGCCCTGCTCGGCCACGGTCCGCTCGGCCGCCGCGGCTTCCGGCCGGCGCTGTTCGGCACCTGCGCGGGCGATCACGGCGAGGTCGCCGTACACGACCATGGTGTCCTCGATGAAGACACCGTCCGGGCACTCGTCGATGGCCGGCACCTCGACTGTCGTCCACCCGGTGCCTCGGAGCGCGTCGACGTACTGCTGCCACTGGCGGACCGCGAGGTCAGCGTCGACCGGTGTGCGTTCGATGTGCGTGACGAGTCCCTCCGCGAGACGAGGGCTGGGGTGTCGGACCAAGGCTGTCGGCATGCGTGCAGGTTAACTGGTACGGCCCTGGGTACTGGCCGGCCAGACGTTCGAGACTTGGAGGACGAGGAATGCCGAAGATCCTGCCGGCGACCGGTGGCGACGTGGTCGAGATCATCCTGGCCGACCACCGCTGGTTCGAAGAGGCGCTGCGTGAGTTACGGGACGTGCGGAGCGACCGCTCCGCCGTACTGGCCGACCTGGCCACCGTGCTGATCGCGCACGCCGAGGCCGAGGAGTCCAAGGTGTACCCGTCGTTGCGGAGGAAGCACGCGATCGACGCAGAAGAGGTCGAGCACTCCGTGCACGAGCACGACGAGGGCAACGCGGCGCTGCTCGAGCTGATGGAGGTCGAGGACACCGCCGGCGAGGAGTTCAGCGAGAAGCTGCACGAGTTGTCGGAGGCGCTGTCGCACCACCTCGACGAGGAGGAGCGCGACGTGCTCAACCCGGCCCGGACCGAGGTGTCGGAGGAGACCCGCCGCCAGTTGGGTGACGCGTTCGCCGAGGAACGCGCCCGGCTGATCGACTCCGGCTGCGGCGACATCGCCAACGTCCGCAAGCTCGTGGAGTCCGCCGGCCTCACAGCGGAATCGTGAGGCCTTCTTCCGCCGCGATCACTTCGCCGGTGAACACCTGCCGCGCCTCGGCGACCGAGACCGATCGGTCAGAGCCCGGCCAGAAATGCGTCAGCAGCAGCCGCCGGGCTCCTTGCGCACCACGCGCTGCTTCGGCCGCGGTCATCACATAGCGCGGCGTGGTCTGGGGCGACGGCCCCTGCAGCGTCGCGTCGGAGATGAACAGATCGGTGCCTCGGGCAAGCTTTTCCAGGTCCGGTGACGGACCGCTGTCGCCGGTGTAGGCGACGGCCACGCCGGGAGCGGTCAACCGCACCCCGAGGTTGATGTTGTAGTGCGGAAGCAGGACCGTCTCGACCGCGAACGGCCCGATCCGCGTGGTCGAAGCGAGATCGTGCACGTCGAAGACCGTGGCGGGATCAGGGTCGGGCTCGAGTGCCCGCAGTACGTCGAGGACACCCGGCGGACAGTAGAGCGGAATGGGCGCGGCGTCGGGTGCCTCGTAGTACCGCACGCGCGCGAGAGCACTGACGTCGACACAGTGGTCGGGATGCTGATGCGTGACGACGACCGCGTCGACCTCGCCGGTCGGGTCGTACCGCAGCAGCTGGGGCAGAGCGGCGTACCCGAGATCGAGGACGACCTTGAACCCGTCGTACTCGAGCAGGAACCCGGCACACGCGCGACCCGCCTCGGGCCACGCGCCGCACGAGCCGAGGACGGTGAGCGACCTCACCGGGCGGCGAACGGCTGGTCGCTCGGCACGATGTCCTTGCCGAGTGGTAGCAGCGAGATCGGGATCAGCTTGAAGTTCGCCAGGCCGAGCGGGATGCCGATGATCGTCAGGCACAGCGCGATGCCGGTGGCCAGGTGGCCCAGCGCCAGCCACCAGCCGGCGAAGATCACCCAGATGATGTTGCCGAGTACGGCGCCGGCCCCGGCGGTCGGCTTGTCCACCATCGTCCGGCCGAACGGCCAGAGCGTGAACCCGGCGATCCGGAACGCCGCGATGCCGAACGGGATCGTCACGATCAGCACGCAGCAGATGATGCCGGCGATCGCGTATCCGACCGCCAGCCAGAACCCGGCCAGCACCAGCCAGATCAGGTTGAGAAGCGTCCTCATGCCCTCCAGCCTGCCACCCGGCGGGTGTACGCCGGCTTCGGCCGCGCCACATGTCCGGGATCGTTCCGGGGCAACCAGTGCCCGTCCCTGACCACCGCCGGTGCTAGTAGTCGTCTCGGCTGAGGGTGGCGAAGGTCATCCCGGCCTTGACGAGGCGTTCGCGAAGCGCCGGACCCATGGCGGCGGCCGTGGTCGTTTGACCAGCCGTGTCCGGGAGGTCGTCGAGGGCGAGGCAAAGGGCGCTCTCACCGAGCATCTTGGCGGTTTCCTCGTACCCGGGGTCGCGACCGGCGACCTCGGTGATCACCTGCTTGCCACCACCGCGACCGACGAAACGGACGTTGAACCAGGACTTCGCGCGGCGCTCCGGCCTCGGCCCGTCGCCGGGCTTCAGCCGGTTGAGCAGCACGTTGCGGACCGGCGGGACCTGGGCCGCGGCCGCCAGCAGCGCAATGCCACCGATGCCTGCGGCAACCATCGGCAGGTGCCTCACGGCGGCGTAGTGCGAGTAGCGGAAGTCAGGGCCGTAGCGGTAGAGCAGGCGGGCGGAGTACGCCACGACCTGCGGGTCGATGGTCGGCAACGGCACCGCCCAGAAGCCCTGCTGGCGGTGGATCGCGCCGGGAACCGCCCTCGCCGATCTCCCCTCGGGACTGGGCTCGGCGCGGCGCCTGGCCCGGTGCGCCGCCAGGTTCTGCTTCGGGCGGGAGAGCGCGGTGATGACGGTGTGGAAAGTACCGCCTGACGGCCGTCCGCCGGCGCGGAGCAGACCGTCGACCTTGATCGGGACGCCTGCGGGCAACTGCTCGACGGTGTACTGGACGCCGAGGTCGTACGGGATCGAGTCGAAACCGCACGCGTGGACGATCCGGGCACCGCTCCGGACGGCACGCTCGTGGTACCGGACGTACATCCGGTCGACGAACTCGGGCTCCCCGGTCAGGTCGAGATAGTCGGTGCCGGCGTCGGCACAGGCCGCCACGACCTGCTCGCCGTACTGGATGTACGGACCGACCGTGGTGACCAGGATCCGCGTCGACTCGGCGAGTTCCCGCAGCGATCGCGGATCGATGACATCGGCCTGCAGGACGTCCCGGCCGAACCGTTCCAGCTTGGCCTTGTCGCGTCCGGCGACTGCCCAGTCCAGGTCCGCCGGAGCGTTGTTCTGGAGGTACTCGGCGGTGAGAGCGCCGGTGAACCCGCTCGCGCCGAGCAGTACGACGTCGTACCGGCGACTCATCGTCCCGCGGCCTTCTCGGCGTCGGCCCGGCCGCCGGCACCGGAGGCGCGCGTGGACTCGGCGCCGCGAGCCTCGATGTCGGCGAGCGCGGCCCGGTCGGCCTTCGGCACACTGAACCGCGAACCGGCCTCGATCACGTGCGGGATCAGCCAGCGGAACACCTTCAGCGCGCCGATCCACCCCGGCACGTGCACCACCCGCGAGCGCCGCTGAATCCCCTGGACGAACTTGTCCACCGCGAAGTCCAGCGGGTAGACCTTGCTCGCCAGCGGTACGCCGGTCCGCACCTTGCCGAACACCGGGTGCTCGTCGACCCCACGCACCATGTCGGTGTCCACGAACGTCATGTGCGCGACGCCGACCCGTACGCCGAGGTGCTTCAACTCCGCGCGCAGCGTGTCAGCCATCGCCTCCACCCCCGCCTTGGCGACGTTGTACGACGCGAGCCCGGGGATGTGCACGATTGCGGCAAGGGACGACACCAGGAGCAGGTACCCCTTGCTCGCCAGCAGATGCGGCAAGGTCAGGTGAACCGTCCGCCAGACGCCGTACAGATTGACGTCGAGGACCCGCTCCCACACCTTCGGGTCCATGCTCCGGCTGAATCCGGGCGCCGCGATGCCGGCGTTCGCCATCACCACGTCGATCCGGCCGTACCGCTCGACCACGGCCTCGACCGCGGTCCGCAGCGACTCGGTGTCGGTGACGTCGGCCTCCCACCAGCCGGCGTCCGGGCCGCAGTCCTCCGCCACCTTCTTCAGCTCGTCGGGCTCGAGACCGATCAGCGCCAGTGTGGCGCCCTGGCCGGCGAGCTTGCGGGCGACCGCGGCTCCGATTCCACGGGACGCGCCGGTGATGAGGACGACCTGACCGGGCAACGGACGCATTGGACCTCCAGCTGTTGAGTGGATACTCAACAGTAAGTGCCTGTTGACCATTTACTCAATAGACTGGCGGCATGACCTCGTCCGCACGGCTGCGCCCCGACCAGCGGCGCGCGCAGATCCTGGAGGCTGCCCGACGGGTCCTGGTCGCCGATCCGCACCGAGAGCTCACCGTCGAACTGGTCGCCGCGGAGGCCGGGGTCTCCCCCGCACTCCTGTTCCACTACTTCGGCTCGAAGAAGAAGTTCCAGTACGCCGTCATCGAGGAAGCCGCCGCGGAAGTCATGCTGCGGACCGCCCCCGACCCTTCGCTCCCACCGGTGGAGCAACTCCGCTCCGGCATTCGCGCGTTCGTCCGCGCCGTACTCGAAGCTCCGCAGCTGTACCGGGCGACGCTGCTGATGTCCGCGGCCGGGGACCCCGCCGTACGTGCGCTGCACTCGGAGATCCGTCAGGTCTTCAGCACCTGGGTCATCGGCGCCGTCGCTCAGCGCGGCATCGAGATCACCCCGACGGTCGAGCTCGCCTGTCACGGCTGGCAGGGGTACGTCGAGCAGACGCTGCTGACCTGGATCGACAACCCGACGATCTCGGCCGACGATCTCGAGGGCCTCTGCGAGCGCTCGCTCGACGCCATTCTCAGTACGACTCGCTGAAGCCTCACTAGGACTCGCTGAAGTCTCAGTAGGACTCGCTGAAGGCGGTCAGAGCCTCGAGTGTCGCCTTGGTGAGCTGGTCGGCCTGATCCGCGCCGATCGCGTCGCGAAGGCGTGCGTCGACCTCGTTGAGTACGGCCCGGCATCGATCGAGGAGCTGATGGCCGGCCGCCGTGACCTGGAGGTCGGCGGCCCGGCCTCGTCCTGGAGCGGTGAGCCGTTCGACCGCGCCCATCTCCTGCAACTGCAAGAGGGTGGACTGCATGCTCTGGGTCGTGATCCCGTCGCGGCGGGCCAGTTCGCTGTAGGAGAGGCCGGGCTGGTGCGCGAGGTGGCCGAGCGCCGAGAAGTGGCGCATCGACAGGCCCTGCCGACGCAACTCCGCCTCCGTCCGGTCGCGGAGCAGGCGGCCGAGCATCATCAGCAGGAGCGCGGGGCTGACCTGCGGCTGACCGGTCTCTTCCATCGGCACATCATCGCAGCCCGGCCAGTTTCAGGTTGCCTGATACTTGAGTTACAGTCTGCCTGAAACTTCTGCCGCGACGATCGGATCCGGATGAACAAGTTCCTGCTCAGCGTGCACGTCCTGGCCGCCATCATCTTCATCGGACCGGTGACGGTTGCGGCGAGCATGTTCCCGCCGCTCGCCCGGCGCGTGCTGGCCGCTGATCAGCCCGAGACCGGCGTACTGACAGTGCTGCACCGGATCAGTCGCGGGTACGCCATCGGAGGCCTGACCGTGCCCGTGTTCGGGATCGGGGTCGCCGCCGGGCTCGGCGTGCTCACGGACACCTGGCTCATCGTCTCGATGGTGCTGACCGCGATCGCGGCGGCCGTGCTCGCCTTCGCCGTGCTCCCGGCGCAGGCCCGGGTCCTGGAAGCCGCCGGCGCCTCCCCCGACGTACGTGAGCAGTTCATGCCTCAGGCGAAGACGTTGTCGATGACGACCGGAGTCTTCGCGTTGTTGTGGGCCGTCGTCGTGGTCCTGATGGTCGTCCGTCCCGGCTCGACGACGGGGGTCTGATGGTCAAGGTGCTGAAGGTCGCGGCCGCTGTCGAAGCGGTCACGGTGTGCCTGCTGTTCCTGAACTTGTTCACGGTTCACTGGCCGGCGGTGTCGTCCGCACTCGGTCCGACGCACGGGACGGCGTACCTGGTGACGATCGTCACCGCGCTGTCCACGGCCGGTGCCTCGACGCGGGCGAAGGTGCTGGCGTTCGTACCAGGGATCGGTGGGTATCTGGCGTTGCGCAATCTGCCGGTGGAGGCGCGTTAGGGTTTGGGCGTGCTGACGGTCGCGACGGTGAATGTGAACGGGATCAGGGCTGCGTATCGCCGCGGGATGGCGCCCTGGCTGGAGCGGACCGACCCGGACCTGCTGCTGATGCAGGAGGTCCGCGCGACCGACGACGTACTACGCGAACACCTCGGCGGCGACTGGAACATCGCCCACGCCGAGCCGACGATCGACGGTCACAAGGGCCGGGCCGGGGTCGCGGTGGCTTCACGCCGCCCGATCAAGGAGGAGCGGATCGACATCGGACCGGCGCGCTTCGCGGGGTGCGGGCGGTGGATCGAGGCGGACGTCGTGCTGGACGACGGGTCGCTGCTGACGGCGGTGAGCACGTACGTGTTCACCGGCGAGTTCGAGACGCCGCCGCGGCAGGAGGAGAAGTACGCGTTCCTGGACGCGATCACCGCGCGACTGACGCAACTGCGGGCCGACCGGCGGCACGTGCTGCTGTGCGGCGACCTGAACATCGCCCACCGCGAGGTCGACCTGAAGGCGTGGAAGGCGAACCGGAAGAAGAGCGGTTTCCTGCCCGAGGAGCGCGCCTGGATGGACCGCCTCTTCGACGCCGGCTGGGTCGACCTCGGCCGCCGCTTCGGCGGCGACGGACCCGGTCCGTACTCCTGGTGGTCCTGGCGCGGCAAGGCGTTCGACAACGACGCCGGCTGGCGCATCGACTACCAGATCGCGTCGCCCGACCTGGCTCTCGCGGCGACCGGTTGCGTGGTCCACCGGGCCCCGACGTACGCCGAGCGCTGGAGCGACCACGCTCCGGTGGTGGCGACGTACTCGCTCTGAACTCCGGCTGTGGAAAAGCGGCGCCGGGCTGTCGCCGGTTGCGGGTAGTCTCGCCGCATGTCCGAGTTGAAGTCTTCTGCTGAGCCCCCGGTCGCCGCCCGGAAGCCGGTCGAGCGCCGCCATCACGGCGACGTGTTCGTCGACGAGTACGAATGGTTGCGGGACAAGTCCGACGACGAGGTGCTGGCCTACCTGCGCGCCGAGAACGCCTACACCGAGGCGCGCACGGCGCACCTGGAATCGTTGCGTGAGGCAATCTTCAAGGAGATCTCGGACCGGACGCTGCAGACGGACCTGAGCGTGCCGGCCCGGCGCGGCGGGTACTGGTACTACTCCCGCACGATCGAGGGCAAGCAGTACGCGATCCACTGCCGGGTCAAGGTGGACGGCGACGAGCCGCCCGCGACCGACGGCGACATCCCCGGCGAAGAGGTGCTGCTCGACGGCAACGAGGTGGCCGGCGACTCCGAGTTCTTCGCGCTCGGCACGGTCGACGTGTCCCCCGACGGCCGGCTGCTCGCGTACTCGGTCGATCTGAAGGGCGACGAGCGGTTCACGCTGCGGATCAAGGACCTGTCGACCGGCGAGCTGCTGCCGGACGAGCTGCCGGGCGTGCACTACGGCTCCGCGTGGTCCGCCGACGGGTCGACGATCTTCTACACCAAGGTTGACGACGCCTGGCGGCCGTACCAGGTCTGGCGGCACACCCTCGGCGCGACCGACGACGTCCTGGTGATGGAGGAGCCGGACGAGCGGTTCTGGGTCGGTGTCGACCTGACCCGCAACGAGCAGGCGATCATGATCGCGCTCGGCAGCAAGCTGACCAGCGAGGTCTGGCTGCTCGACGCCGCCGACCCGACCGGTGAACCCGTCGTGGTCGCGCCGCGCCGCGAGGGTGTCGAGTACGACGTCGAGCACGCCGGCGACCAGCTGCTGATGACCCACAACGCGGATGCGCCGAACTTCTCCCTCGCGACCGCTCCACTCGACTCCCCCGGCTCCTGGACGACGCTGATCGAGGGCGACGAGACCAGCCGGCTGCTCGGCGTCGACGCGTTCGCCGACCACGTCATCCTGTACCGCCGCCGCAACGCGCTCACCGAGCTCGCGATCATGCGCCGTACGCCGGAAGGCTTCGGCGAGCCGGAGGTGCTGGAGTTCGACGAGCCGATCTACACCGTCTCCCCCGGCCGGAACGACGAGTGGCACGACACCCGTTACCGGTTCGGCTACACGTCGCTGGTCACGCCTGGATCGACGTACGACGTGAGCATCGCGACCGGTGAGCGTCGGCTGCTCAAGCAGCAGCCGGTGCTCGGTGGAGTCGACCTCGGCGCCTACACGCAGTACCGGGAATGGGCGACCGCGCCCGACGGGACCGCGGTGCCGATCTCGCTCGTTGCGCGCAAGGACGTCGCGAAGGACGGCAACGCGCCGGTCGTGCTGTACGGGTACGGGTCCTACGAGAGCTCGATGGATCCGTGGTTCTCGATCCCGCGGCTGTCGCTGCTGGATCGCGGTGTCGTGTTCGCCATCGCGCATGTCCGGGGCGGGGGTGAGCTCGGGCGGCACTGGTACGACAACGGCAAGATGCTGACCAAGAAGAACACCTTCACCGACTTCATCGCCGCGGCCGAGCACCTGGTGAAGGAGGGCTGGACCCGTCCCGAGCGGATCGTCGCCCAGGGCGGCAGCGCGGGCGGTCTGCTGATGGGCGCGGTCGCGAACCTGGCGCCGCAGGCGTTCGGCGGGATCGTCGCCGAGGTGCCGTTCGTGGACGCGCTGACCACGATCCTGGACCCGTCGCTGCCGCTGACGGTGATCGAATGGGAGGAATGGGGCAATCCGCTCGAGGACCGGAAGGTCTACGAGTACATGAAGTCCTACTCGCCGTACGAGAACGTCACCGCGCAGGAGTATCCGCGGATCCTGGCGATCACCAGCCTGAACGACACCCGGGTGTTCTACGTCGAGCCGGCCAAGTGGGTCGCCAAACTCCGCGCCACCGCCACCGGGGACGTCGACGTCCTGCTCAAAACCGAAATGGAAGCCGGCCACGGCGGCCGCTCCGGCCGCTACGACGCCTGGCGGGAACTGGCCTTCACCCTCGCCTGGCAACTCGACACCCTCGGCCTGGCCTGACCGCCACGTCCAGAAATCGGCCCACCCCGCGCCGTCACCGTTTCACGCGGGAACACGGCGGGTACCTGCGGCGTTGCTGTTCGATGGAGAGACCAATGGTGTGTTGTGCAACACATTCCACGGCCGGATACCCCGGGATTCTGCCCAGATTCTCAGCTTCCGGCACCGGTGTGCCACTGGACTTCGGCGCGGGAACGACCGGTGAAATACCGCGGAAGCTGCGCGATCACACCGGAATGCGCGCATATTCGGGCCGCGGCGTCCGGCAAACGGCCGCGAACGGGCCGGCAGAACCTGGTTTCCACGCGTGATCGGTGCCGGGAACTCTCAGGGAACGTTCAGGCTGTTTACACACTCGTCGTGGAATCTTGAACCTCACTCGAGCGTTGCTCTCCATGTAACGACGAAGGGAGTTTCGGTGGCTCGCACGACTCGTGTTCGCACCGCGGACGACGGCATCGACGGCAAGGACAGCGTCGGTCTCTACCTCGAAGAGATCGCGCGCACGCCCCTGCTGACGGCTGAGGAAGAGGTCGAGCTCGCTGAGACGGTCGAGGCAGGTCTCCTCGCGGAGCAACTGCTGGCCGAGGGGCGGGTTGGACGCAAGAAGGGCGGAGCGCCCAAATATGCGACGGAGGACGAACTGCGGTGGCTGGCCGAGGAGGGTCAGCGCGCGCAGCAGCGGTTCGTGACCGCGAACCTCCGGTTGGTGGTGTCGATCGCCCGCAAGTACGGGCGGTCGCAGATGCCGCTGCTGGACCTGGTCCAGGAGGGCAACACCGGACTGATCCGTGCGGTGGAGAAGTTCGACTACCGCAAGGGATTCAAGTTCTCGACGTACGCGACCTGGTGGGTGCGGCAGGCGATCACCCGCGGTATCGCGCAGCAGGCCCGGGTGGTCCGGCTGCCGGTGCACGTGGTGGAGCAGCTGAACCAGATCGGGTCGGCCCGGCGCACGCTGGAGCGCAAGCTCGGCCGGGAGCCGGAGATCGACGAGATCGCGGCGGAGCTGGACCTGGACGAGGAGCGGGTCACGGAGCTGATCCGGATCGGCCGGGACCACATCAGCCTGGACAACCCCATCGACGACGAGGGCGAGACCTCGCTGGGTGACCTGATCGCGGCCGAGACCGCGCCGGGCCCGGACCAGCTGGTCGCGGACGCGTCGGACCGGTCCGGCCTGTTCAGCCTGGTCGACCAGCTCGACCCGCGGTCCGCGGACGTGATCCGGCGGCGGTACGGCCTGCACGACGGCCGCCAGGCGAAGCTCGCCGACATCGGCGCCGTGCACGGCATCTCCGCCGAGCGCGTCCGTCAGATCGAGCGCGAGGCACTGGGCCGGCTGCGTCTGCTGGCCGACCCGACCCTGGCCGCGTAACCAACAACCCCGAAACCCCCAGCAAGGACCCCCGAGCCGCCCTCCCGGCCGGGGGTCCTTTCATTGCCGCCGCGCCTCAGGGGCCACTGGGCGGAGTAGTCAGGACAGGTGCACCCAGGACTCCACCGGGAGGTGGTCGCTCGGGAACTGCCCGTCCTTGCTGAAGGTGTTGATCGACGCCTTCGAGACCCGCAGGCCCGGGGTGGTCAGGATCCAGTCGATCCGGTTGCCGTTCGGCGTCAGCGGCCGGTAGCCGTGGAAGGTGCCGTAGAGGGCGCTGCGGCGTTCCGCGGTGACCCAGCTGTCGGCCAGCTTGCCGCTGGTGACGAGCTTGTCGTAGACGGTGACACCGGCCGCGGCGGCCTCGTTGAAGTCACCGGTCATGATCACCGGCAGCGACGGGTCGAGCGCCGTCATCCGCTGCAGGATCAGGTCGGCCGACTTCGACCGCGTCGTCGCGTCGAACGCCTCCAGGTGCGTGTTGATCGCGTAGAACTGCTTCGACGTGGCCTTGTCCTTGAACCGGACCCACGTCACCATCCGCGGGCAGCAGCCGGCCCAGGTCTTCGAGCCGATCACGTCGGGCGTGTCCGACAGCCAGTAGTGGTCGTACTCGAGCGGCTGCAGCCGGCGCGTGTCGAAGAAGATCATCATGAACTCGCCCTTGCTGCCGCCCTCGCGCCCCAGCCCGATCGAGTCGTACGACGGACCGAGGTCGGCCGAGATGTCCCGCAGCTGGGCGTACAGCCCTTCCTGCGTGCCGATCAGCTGCGGCCGCGCCTGGCGCAGCTGCTCGCGCATCACCGGCCGCCGCTCGGCCCAGCTGTTCGGCGGGGTGTCGCTGGCATAGCGCAGGTTGTACGACATCACGTGCAGCGGACCGTCGGCCGCGGCCGGCGCTGCGGCCTGCTCGCCGGCGGCCTGCGAGACACCGGTGGTCAGCGACAGGCCGGCCGCGGCGGCGGCCACGAGCGCGGCGAATCTACGGCGGGTGCTGAGCCTGATTCTGGGCATGGTCAATAACCTCCATGGGCGGATTGCTCGGAGGTAGGACGTTAACCATACTCGGTGTCCGGTTGCTAGCCGTAGCGCGTCGAGTGCGTGACGTCTCGGGTCGCCCCGGCCGCCTCCCGACCGGCGGGTTCAGGCCTCGTTCCACCTGTCGATCAGGGCCGGCAGCTCGGAGAGACGGTGGATGGTCGCGTCCGGCGTACCCTCCGTGTGGCCGATCTGCTCGACCGGGATCGCGCTGTGCGGGATGTGGGCCGCCCGCATGCCGACGTTCTGGGCGCCCCAGACGTCGTCGAACAACCGGTCGCCGACGAACAGACACCGGGCCGGATCGCTCACCCCCACGGCCTTCATCGCCGCGAGGAATGCCTCCGGGTGCGGCTTCGTGTACGGGATCTCGCTGGTGTAGACCGCTCCGTCCAGCAGGTCGAGTACGCCGTCGCGCTCGAAGATCTCCTCGTGGCGCCGGCGCGACCAGATCGTGTTCGACAACACGCCGAGCTTCAGTCCACGGTTCCGAAGCTCCTTCAGCATCGGTACGGCGTCCGGATCGAGCTCGGTGTGCGGATGCCACTGACGCTCGTACTCCGCCAGGGCCGCCGGAGTCATCACCACGTCGGCCAGCAGGCAGACCTCCTCGAGCGTGCTGCTCAGGTGCTCGTCACGGGACCTCAGCCAGACCGAGCCCTCGGCCTTGACCAGCCGCTCGGCCAACTCGTCGGCCCGGGCGTCGTCGATCACCTCGGCCACCGTCCGCCAGACGGCGTACAGGTCGATGTCGTGCCAGGTCGCCAGCGTGCCGCCCCAGTCGAACAGGACGGCCTCGATCGGTTCGGTCTTCGCGTTCGTCACGGCGGATACCTTGCCAGACCACGCCGACAGTTCTCCGCTGGTTTTTCAGCTGACCCGGGCGATCCGGTTCCGCTTGGCCAGCCAGACGATCGCGACGGCGTACAACGCCAGGCACGGCAGGTCAACGGCCAGCAGCGTCCACGGCGCGCCGCCCTGCTCGTCCCAGCCGTCCAGCTGACCCATTGCCGCAGGCAACAAGAAGGCGAACAGGTTGTTCAGCGCGTGCACCGAGACGGCCGCCTCCAGTCCCCCGGTCCACACCGTCAGCCAGCCGATCGTCATCGCGAAGACGAAGATGTCGGCCATCGCCCAGCCGGTGTACCCGTGGGCCGACACGAACGCCACGCTGCTGATCACGATCCCCGGCCACGGCGTCCGCAGCAGCGCCTTGAACCACTGCGCCCGGCCACCCACCTGGTCGGGTCCGTACGAGCCGATCGCCTGGACCAGCCAGCCGCGGAACACGAACTCCTCCGCCGCCGACTGGAACGGCACCAGGAAGACGATCACCAGCGCCGGTACGACGAAGGCCGCGAGACCGACCCAGGAGCCCTCGTCCGCGGGCACCGGGTCCTCGGCCGGGAAGATCTGGTCGACCACGATGCCGAGTGCGTAGGACAGCACGAGGTAACCGAGCGCGGGCAGACAGGACAGCAGCAGCCAGCGCCAGCGGATCCGGTTCAGCACTGAGGCGACGCTGAACCACGGGCGGCGCTGGACGAGCCAGGCGGTGAGCAGCACGAGCGGCGTCAGCACGCCGAGCATCACCAGGGTGAAGGCGAGGTTCTCGACGTCGCTCGGAAAGAGGTCATTGCCCTGCGGCTCCTCGACGTCGCCGGTGATCAGCCCATGGACGATGACCCAGCCGATCGTGATCGCGCCGATCAGGACGAAGGCGCTGGCGGCGAGGAACAGCGTGCCGACGATCGGCCGCCACCAGGTGTGTTTCGCGGTCCGGGCCAGGCGGTGGTACGGCGTACCGGCCGGAGCCTCGACGACCCGCGGTTCGCGGACGGCGAACTGACCCGGGTACGGCGGTGCACCCCACGGCGGCGGCTGCTGCGGCGACCAGTACGGCGGTTGTCCGGGCGGCGGATAGCTGCCCGGCGGCGCGTACTGAGTGGGCGGCGGATAGCCACCTGGAGGCGGCGGGTAGGCACCGGGCGGCGGCTGAGCGCCGGGCTGCCCGTACGGCGGTTGGCTGTACCCCTGTGCACCCGGCTGCCCGTACGGCGGCATCCCCGGCTGACCGTAGGGCGGCGGCGGGCCCGGCTGGCCGTACGGCGGCTGCTGGTACGGACCCGCGGGTGGATAGGGCCCCTGTTGCGGGTGGGGCGCCGGTGGCGGGGGCTGTCCGGGCTGCGAATATTGGCCCGGCTGCGGGTGTGGGCCGGGTTGCTGGGAGTTCGGCGGAACCCAGGGTTGCGGCCGGCTGCCGGGAGGTGGCTGGCTGCCTGGGCGCGGCGAATCCTCGGGGCGCGGTTCGCCTTGTTGCGGGTCCATGAGTGGACTCTAGAAGATCGGGACAAGTAGCACTCGGAGGACAGCGCTGTGGTGACAGATCCGACCCCCGGACCGACCGCGTCGACGCGAGTCCTGCCGCAATCGGTGCTGATGCCGTTGACCGGATCGGCGATCTTCCTGGTGGTGCGGATCGAGCCGGGTGGCGAGGAGAAGGCCCGCGATCTGCTGGAGCGGGTGAGCGGCCTGACCCGCTCGGTCGGCTTCCGGGTGCCGGCCGGCAACCTGTCCTGTGTCACCAGCATCGGCTCCGACGCGTGGGACCGGCTGTTCAGCGGCCCGCGCCCCGCGGAGCTGCACCCGTTCGCCGAACTGCGGGGCGCCAAGCATCACGCGGTCTCGACCCCGGGCGACCTGCTGTTCCACATTCGCGCCGCGCACACCGACCAGTGCTTCGAGCTCGCCAGTCAGATCATGAACGTCCTGGACGGTGCCGCGACCGTCGTCGACGAGGTGCACGGCTTCAAGTACTTCGAGATGCGCGACCTGCTCGGGTTCGTCGACGGCACCGAGAACCCGGCCGGCGCCGAGGCCGAGGACGCCGTACTGGTCGGAGCCGAGGACCCTGAGTTCGCCGGTGGCAGCTACGTCGTCGTGCAGAAGTACCTGCACGACCTGAAGGCCTGGAACGCACTCACGGTCGAGCAGCAGGAGCACGTGGTCGGCCGGACAAAGCTCGAGGACATCGAGCTGGACGACGACGTGAAGCCGGGCAACGCGCACATCGCGCTGACCGTGATCGAGGACGCGGACGGCAACGAGTTGCAGATCCTGCGCGACAACATGCCGTTCGGGACGATCGGGACGCAGGAGTTCGGCACGTACTTCATCGGGTACGCGAAGTCCCCGTCGGTCACCGAGCTGATGCTTCGCCGGATGTTCATCGGCGAACCGGAGGGCAACTACGACCGCATCCTCGACTTCTCCACGCCGGTCACCGGCACGTTGTTCTTCACGCCGCCGGCGGCGTTCCTCGACGACCTTCCGCCGGCTCCCTGACCCACCCTGAGGGCCAGGGAGCCGGGGAAACTCACTCTCCGAACAGCGGAGCGTCGTAGTAGCTGGACCAGCGGAAGTTCACTGGGTCGCCGAACGTCGCCGGGACCTTGCCGAGGCTCCTGATCACCGTCGCGGTCCCGTTCGCGTGACCGACGGCATACAGGTATCCCGACCTGGTGTCCTTGTCGATGCCGAGCAGCAGGGACCCGTACTGGCCGCACCGGCTCGCGATCAGCGTCTCGAAGCCCTGCCAGGTCCCGGACCGCACCTGCTTCACGATCGGCTTCATCGGCGAGCTGAGCGGGATCCGGACCGTGTAGAGGGCGCCGCCGCGGGTGGTGACCAGCAGGGTGTCGTACGTCGACGTGCGGCTGAGCAACGCCACCGCCTTGACCGCGGAGAACCCGGGGTACGAACCGGCCGCCTTCCAGACGAGCGTGCCGTTCACGGGCTGGACGAACCAGCGGAACAGTACGCCGTCGTCGCGGAGCGCGTAACTGCGGTCGAATCCCCGGTCACCGGCCGTCGCGTTCGACCGGGTGAGCGTGCGGAACCTGTCCCAGCCACCGCCGATCCGGGTCAGCCGCTGGTCCTTGATCGTCCCGGTCCCGGAAACCCGGTCGACCCAGATTGTCGAGTCGTACAACGCCGCGCCGAAGACGACGCTGCCGGTCAGTGTCTCGATCGCGGTGTCCCGGGCCCACACCATGTCGCTGTTGAGCCGAACGATCAGGTCGCCGTACGGCTGCCGGGCGATGTTCCAGTCAGGCTCCACGGTGACCGGCGACGTCGAGCGCACGATCCGGTTGACGTAGTCACGGCCGGCGGTCGAGGCGCCGGCTTCGACCCAGCAGGCCGACGCATTCGGCGCCGTCGGGGCCGTCGGTGCGGCCGTGGCCGGTGTGGTCAGGACAGCGGTAAGTGCGAGACCTGCGGTGGCGGCAAGCGTACGTCGCAACGCGGTCGCGGCGGCTCTTCTGGGCATCGTCGTACCTCCGAAGCTCTGCCTGTTGTCTGTTCGATGCGGGTGCGGCCGGGAAAGTTATGGGCCGGAAAGTGTCGGCGGGATGGGTGAGACTGGGGGCATGTTGCTCTCCGAGGTGGTCGAGACGTCGACCGGGCTGGCCGCGACGCGCTCGCGCCTGAAGAAGGCCGAGCTGATCGCGGAGCTGCTGGCCACCGCCACGGATCCCGACGAGACCGAGGTCGTCGTGACCTATCTGTCCGGCGAGCTGCGCCAGCGCCGGACAGGGGTCGGCTGGCGGACGCTGATGAATGCCCCCGAGCCGGCCGCGACGCCCTCGCTGACGGTCGCGGAGGTCGACCGCGCGTTCGCCGAGCTCGCCGAGCTGGCCGGTCCCGGATCGCAGACACGGCGGCGGGAAGCGGTCGAGGCGCTGTTCGGGCGGGCGACTGAGGCCGAGCAGCGGTTCCTGCGCATGCTTGTCGCCGGCGAGCTGCGCCAGGGCGCGCTCGACGGTGTGATGGCCGACGCCGTCGCGCGGGCGACCGGGATCCCGCTGGAGAAGATCCGGGCCGCGACGATGTTGCGTGGTGCGGCGGCGCCGGTGGCGGTCGCCGTATTGACCGAAGGAGAGGCCGGGCTGGCGCAGTTCAGCCTCGAGGTCGGGCGCGGCGTGCAGCCGATGCTGGCCCAGTCCGCGACCAGCGTGGCCGAGGCGCTCGGCAAGACGGGTACGCCGGCCGCACTCGAGTGGAAGCTGGACGGGATCCGGATCCAGGCGCACCGGGACGGCTCCGAGGTCGTGGTGTACACCCGGACGCTCGACGACATCACGACCAGGGTGCCCGAGGTGGTGAGCGCCGTGCTCGCCCTGGACGCGGAGAAGGTCGTGCTCGACGGCGAGCTGATCGCCTTGCGGCCGGACGGCCGGCCCCAGCCGTTCCAGGTGACAGGTTCGCGTACGGCGACACGCGCGGCGACCGGGCCGGAGACCGTTCCGTTGACGCCGTACTTCTTCGACATCCTGCATCAGGACGGCCAGGATCTGCTCGGGCTGGACGGTGCGACGCGGCACGAGTGGCTGAGCAAGCTGATCCCCGAGGAGCAGCGGATCCCGCGGATGGTGACCGACGACGCGGACTCCGGTCACCCCTTCTTCGTCGACGCCGTGAAGGGCGGGCACGAAGGGGTGATGGTGAAGTCCCTGTCGGTTCCGTACGAAGCCGGCCGGCGCGGCTCGGGATGGGTGAAGGTCAAGCAGACGCACACACTCGACCTGCTCGTCCTCGCGGCCGAGTGGGGCCACGGCCGCCGGACCGGATGGCTGTCCAACCTGCATCTGGGCGCGCGGGACGAGGAGACCGGTGAGTTCGTGATGCTGGGGAAGACGTTCAAGGGGCTGACGGACGAGTTGCTGCGATGGCAGACCGAGCGCTTCCAGGAGCTGGAGGTACGGCGGGACGACTACACCGTCTACCTGCGGCCGCAGATCGTCGTCGAGATCGCCTTCGACGGGGTGCAGACGTCACCGCGGTATCCGGCCGGCATGGCGTTGCGGTTCGCGCGAGTACTGCGTTATCGCGAGGAGAAGACGCCCGAGCAGGTTGATACCGTGCAGACCGTCCGAGCCATACACGAAGGCGGTGCGTATGAGTGAGCCGGCCGAGGATCCGGATGTCGTGACCCAGCGGATCGCCCGCGAGTCGTTGGACCAGGACGATCCGACCGGCTGGTTCGAGCGCCTCTACTCGGCCGCCTCGGAGGGTGCCGCTGTGGTGCCGTGGGATCGCGGTGCGGCGCATCAACTGCTGGCCGAGTGGGCCGAGCAGGCCCAGCCCTCCGGCGCGGGGAAGACCGCGCTGATCGTCGGCGCCGGCACGGGATGGGATGCCGAACTGATCGCGGACCTCGGATACGACACGACCGCGTTCGACATCTCCCCGACCGCGATCGAAGCCGCCCGCAGCAATCACCCGGACTCCAAGGTGGAGTACGTCACCGCCGACCTGCTCGACCCGCCGCCGGAGTGGCACCGCGCGTTCGACCTGGTGGTCGAGATCTACACCGTGCAGGCGCTCCCGATCGAGCTGCAACCGGTCGCGATCAAGCAGGTGGGTGAACAGGTCGCCCCCGGCGGCACGCTCCTGGTCATAGCCGCTGCTCGCCCGGACGACCAACCCGACGAGGCCGTCGAGGGTCCACCCTGGCCGCTCACCCGATCCGCCATCGACTCGTTCGCCACATCCGACCTCCACCTCATCCAACTCACCCGATCCCCCAACCCCACAGCCCCAACCCTCCACCGCTGGCGAGCCGAATACGTCCGCGAATAACCCACCCCCCACCCGCGCCGCAACACCCCCAGACTCGCGCTGATCCGCCCCACCCAACCCCGGTCCCATGGAAACCCCCGCAGCTGATCAGCACCGTCCGACCTGCACCGACTCGCGCCGATCCACCCCCACCTAACCCCCGGTCCCATGGAAACCCCCGCAGCTGATCAGTACCGTCCGACTCCCGCTGATCCGCCCCTACCCAACCCCGGTCGGGCGTGGACACCCCCCGGCTGATCAGCACCGTCCGACCTGCACCGACTCGCGCTCATCCGCCCCCACCCCCGGTCCCGTGGTGCATGGTCGGCTGCGGGCGCATGGACGTCGTACTGCGCGGGTCGATGACTGGATCATTGGCGTGAGGCTGGAGCACGACGGGTCGCTGACCGGCGATGACGCTGTGCACCTCGACTACCGCGCGGGCAACCTGCTCGTCGTCGGCGGCAGGATCACCGGGATCATCGACTGGGACGGCGCGGGTCGCGGGGATCGCCGGCTGGACCTGGTCGCCCTTCGCTTCGGTGTGCACGGCGATCCGCCCGATTCTGCGGTCGTCGCGCGGCTGGGCGCCGTACTCGACGGGTTCCCGGACGAGGTCTGCGGCCACTTTGGGCGCACATGAGCCTGCGCATGGTCGACTGGGCGATCCGGCACCTCCCGCCGTCCGCGGTGGCTCATTGGGTGGATCTCGCGGAGTGTCGGATCGGCTAGAACATATGTTCGATAGTACTGTAGACTTGGCTCATGGCGGGGCACGGTGAGGTTGGTCCGACAGCTCTGCGGATGATGCTCGGCAGTCATCTGCGGCAGCTGCGTGAGCGGGCGGGGGTGAGCCGGACGGATGCCGGCTGGGCGATCCGGGGGTCGGAGTCGAAGATCAGCCGGCTGGAGCTGGGCCGGGTCGGGTTCAAGGAGCGCGACGTCCAGGATTTGCTGACGCTGTACGGCGTCACCGACCCACAGGAGCGGGAGCGGCTGCTGGAGCTGGCCCGGGAGGCGAACAACCGCGGCTGGTGGCATCGGTACGGCGATGTCACGCCGGACTGGTTCGACGCGTACCTCGGGCTCGAGGCGGCGGCCGAGTTGATCCGGACGTACGAGATCCAGTTCGTGCCCGGGCTGCTGCAGACCGCTGACTACGCGCGGGCGGTGGCGCGGCTGACACCGGAGCGGACCCGTTCGGAGGCCGAGGTGGAGCGCGTCGTCGACCTCCGTACCCGACGGCAGCGGGTGCTCGATCGTGAGCCGCCGTTGAAGCTGTGGGCTGTCATCGAGGAGTCCGTCCTGCTCCGCCCGATCGGCGGGACCCAGGTGCTGCGCGATCAACTCGACGCGCTCCGCGCTGCCGTCGAGCGGCCGAACATCACGCTGCAGATCATCCCGGTGAACAGCCCCGGCCACGCGGCAACCGGCGGCGCGTTCAGCATCCTGCGCTTCCCCCAGCGCGACCTCCCCGACATCGTCTACCTGGAGCACCTCACCAGCGCCCTGTACCTCGACAAACGCGAAGACGTCGACACCTACACCCAGGCCCTCAACCTCCTCGCCACCACCGGACCTGCTCCCCAAGCCGCCCGCCACCACCTGACTACCCTCCTCAACCAACTCCCTACCTAGCCCGCGAACCACACCAGCCGCCCCACCCGCCAGCACCTAACCAGTCAGCCAACCGCAGGCCGGTCCCGGTCCAGTCACCCCCGTCTGCAGCCGGTCAGCCGAGGGGCTCGTCCCGCAGTCGCGATCGCAACCCAGCAACCGCAGGCCGGTCCCGGTCCAGTCACGCCGTCTGCAGCCGGTCAGCCGAGGGGCTCGTCCCGCAGCCGCGATCGCAACCCAGCAACCGCGGGCTTCTGCGGGGATCCGCCAGCCGGTACGCCGAGCTTCCAGCACCCGACCAGGCCCTGGTACTGAGCCGGCGGCTGGGCTCCAGCTGCAGCCGGTCAGCCGACACAACAGACAGGGTTAGCGGTTGGGGTCGGGTGGAGTGGCCGGGTTGTCGTCGTCGGTTTGGGATCGGAGGTGTTCGATGCGGCCCTGGTCTTCGCCGGCGTCGAGGAGGCTGTCGGCCGGGGCCCGGTTGGCTGGGTACTCCGTGAGCGCGATCTCGGGGTGGTGGTAGTCGAAGGCCGGGCTTTCGGAGCGGATGCGCGGGAGTTGCTCGAAGTTGTGGCGCGGGGGTGGGCAGCTGGTGGCCCACTCGAGTGAGCGACCCCAGCCCCACGGGTCATCCACGGTCACCCGCGGCGAGCGCCGGGCCTTGTAGACGTTGTAGAGGAACGGCAGCGTCGACGCACCGAGGATGAAGGCCCCGACGCTCGACACCTGATGCAAGAACGTGAAGCCCTCGTTCGCGCCGTACGTCGCATAGCGCCGCGGCATGCCCTCGACACCGAGCCAGTGCTGCACCAGGAACGTGGTGTGGAAGCCGATGAACAGCAGCCAGAAGTGCAGCTTTCCCAACCGTTCGTCGAGCATCCGGCCGGTCATCTTCGGCCACCAGAAGTAGAACCCGGCGAACATCGCGAACACCACGGTCCCGAACACGACGTAGTGGAAGTGCGCGACCACGAAGTACGAGTCGGTCAGCTGGTAGTCCAGCGCCGGCGACGCCAGGATGATCCCGGTCAGACCGCCGAACAGGAACGTGACCAGGAACCCGACCGACCACAGCATCGGTGTCTCCATCGACACCGAGCCGCCCCAGATCGTCCCGATCCAGTTGAAGAACTTCACCCCGGTCGGCACCGCGATCAGGAATGTCATGAACGAGAAGAACGGCAGGTTGACGCCGCCGGTGGCGAACATGTGGTGGGCCCACACCGCGATCGACAGCGCCGCGATCGCGAGGGTCGCTCCGACCAGACCGTAGTACCCGAACACCGGCTTCCGGCTGAACACCGGCAGCACCTCGGTGACGATGCCGAAGAACGGCAGCGCGATGATGTACACCTCGGGATGCCCGAAGAACCAGAACAGGTGCTGCCACAACAGCGCACCACCGTTCGCCGATGTGTACACCTGGGCGCCGAGGATCCGGTCCGCCTCCAGCATCAGCAGCGCGGCGGCGAGGATCGGGAACGCGATCAGCACCAGGATCGACGTCACGAGCGTGTTCCAGGTGAAGATCGGCATCCGGAACATCGTCATACCGGGTGCCCGCATGGTGATGATCGTGGTGATGAAGTTGACGCCTCCGAGGATGGTGCCCAGACCGGCCATCCACAGGCCCATGATCCACAGGTCGCCTCCGACGCCGGGTGAGCGCTCGGCCGTCGAGAGCGGCGTGTACGCCGTCCAGCCGAAGTCGGCCGCACCACCAGGCGTCAGGAACGCGCCCATCGTGATCAGCCCGCCGAACAGGAACAACCAGTAGCTGAACATGTTCAGCCGCGGGAACGCCACGTCGGGCGCGCCGATCTGGACCGGCATCACGACGTTGGCGAAGCCGACGAACAGCGGCGTCGCGAACAGCAGCAGCATGATCGTGCCGTGCATGGTGAAGAGCTGGTTGTACACCTCTTCGTTCACCATCTGCAGACCCGGCTCGGCCAGTTCTGCGCGGATCACCAGCGCCATCACCCCGGCGATGACGAAGAACGCGAACGACGTGATCAGGTACAACTGGCCGATGACCTTGTGGTCGGTCGTGGACAGGAGCCGGCCGATCACCTGTCCGAGCGGCCGCCTCGCCGTCCCCGCGACGATCGGCGGGCCGGTGCGTTCGGTGATCCCGGTCCGTTCGCTGACACTCGCCATGCGACCTCCCGTGCCGCTACTCCGCGCCCGGAGTACCACGCTCCATTCGATTACACACCCGCCGGGCTCAGAACAACAGACCCGCTCACGGGCTGTAGCCGGAGCGGGTCGGAGGCGGCGGAATCAGCCGATGGCTTCGAGCAGCGTCTTGGTGAAATCGGGAAGGTCGTCCGGTTTGCGGCTGGTGATCAGGTTGCCGTCGGTGACGACGGTCTCGTCGACCCATTCGGCGCCGGCGTTGCGCAGATCGGTCTGCAGACTGGGCCAGGACGTCACGGTGCGGCCGCGCACGACATCGGCCTCGATCAGGGTCCACGGCGCGTGGCAGATCGCGGCGACCGGCTTGCCGGACTCGACGAAGGACTTCACGAAAGCCACCGCGGTGCTGTCCATTCGCAGCGCGTCGGGGTTCGCCACCCCGCCGGGCAGCACCAGGGCCGCGAAGTCGTCGGCCGACGCGTCGCCGACGGCCTGGTCGACCGGTTGCTGCTCGGCGGCGGTCAGGTGGTTGAAGGTCTGCACCTCGCCGGTCTCCGGGCTGAGCAGCACCGGCTGGTGACCGGCTTCCGACACGGCCTTCCAGGGCTCGGTCAACTCGACCCGCTCGATCCCTTCCTTCGCGACAAGGAACGCGATCTTTTTGCTGTCTGCCATGACGTTTCACTCCTCTCGAGGTCTCTCGCCGGGTACCCGCTCCCCCGGCGTCCACACCCCCTCACCGCGGCGGTCCACCTGTCACCACGGCCTGTACGTCGGCCAGCCGCAGCTCAGCCGGGTCGAAGTCGGTGAGGCACCAGGTCGCCCCGGCAGCGGCATACGGTCGTACGTCGGTCGACGGTGAGAGCGCCACCACGATGTCGAACCCGTCGAGCGACCCGCGTTCCGCCTCGACGGCCGCGACACCGGCGGCCAACTGCTCGGGCGAGGTCAGGTTCACCGGGAAGTACCCGTCGTACCGCGCGGCCCGTCGTACCGGCTTGAGCTTGCCCGGGAAGCCGGCACCCCAGATCGGGACGCGTCCGGCGACCGGCCGCGGCTCGAACCGGACCGAGTCCACCAGGTAGTGCCTGCCGCGATGGTCGACCGTCTCCCCCGACCACCCGGCGGTCAGGATCTCCAGGCACTCGTCCAGCTGCTCGGCGCGGACCCGGTCGTCCACCTCGTCACCGGACCGCGAGAACTCCCCCGCGAACCGATCGCCACCCAAACCCACCCCGAGGACCAGCCGCCCGTTGCTCAGCACGTCCAATGTCGTTGTCTCGCGCAACAACTTCACCGGGCGGCGGCGGGCGACCGGTGTGACCATCGGCCCGAGGGACAGCCGCTCGGTCGCGGCGGCGACGGCCGACAGGGTGATCCACGGATCCGCCACCGCCGTGATCGGGGGGCGCCACCATAGCTGGTCCCAGACGAACAGCCCGTCCCAGCCGGCTTCCTCGGCCGACGCCGCGAGCCGCGCCACCACCCGCGGATCCGCCAACTCGTCGAACAACGGAATCCACACCGCGTACCTCATCATCGCCCCTTCGTGTGCTGTACGACGGCGTCGGCGAACTCGTCCCACGACGCCTCCGGCACACCGTGCCCAGCGCCCTTCAACACCACGAAGGAGGCACCAGGTACCGCGTCACGCAGGGCTTCCCCATGCGCCAGCGGAAGCAACGGATCCAGCTCGCCGTGGATCACCAGCACTGGCATCGACAACTCACCGAATCCGCCGTGCACCGGACCGTCGAAGTCCATCGCATAGTGATTCGTCAGCGAGGCCTCGAAGTCGCGAGCCCGAGCCATGTCCCGTCGTACCAGCTCCCGTGCCCCCGTCTCGTCGAAGTTCGCGCCCGCCTCCGCGGCCATCGACCGTACGACGTACTCCTCGACCGCCGCCTGGTCGGTGAAGTCGGGACGACCGAGCCGCGGCAAATCGGCCGAGGGCGGCGGCAGGTCGTCGGCCCCGGTCGTCGTCGACACGAATGTCACGGTCGCGACTCTCGTGGGGTGGTCGACTCCGAGGACCAGAGCCACCCCTCCGGACATCGACAGGCCCACCACATGAGCCCGATCGATGCCGAGGGCATCGAGCAGGCCGACCGCGTCGGCCGCGAGGTCACGCATCGAGTAACCGGGACGGCCGGGTGGGTACGACGTCGAGCGCCCGGTGTCGCGCTGGTCGTACCGGATCACGTACCGACCATGGCCGGCCAGCTTCGAGCACAGCGCCTCAGGCCACCAGAGCATGGACGCCGAAGCGCCGTGAATCAGCAGGACCGCCGGGTCGGCCGGATCGCCGAAGGTCTCCGCACAGAGTTCGACGCCGTTGACCGGATACATGTTCTCCATACCCCACGACGCTAGGACCCTCGGCAGCATCACGAAAAGCGATTGTTTCCGATCAAGACGATCGCCTCAGCGGATAGAGTCGGTACCATGTTCGAGGTGCGGCATCTGGCCACGCTGGTCGCGGTGGCCGACGAGGGGTCGTTCGGCCGGGCCGCCGCCCGGCTCGGTTACACGCAGTCCAGCGTCAGTCAGCAGATCGCCGTACTGGAGAAGGCTGCGGGCGGTGCGTTGTTCGACCGGCCCGGCGGGCCGAAGCCGGTCCGGATCACGCCGCTCGGCGCCGTCCTGCTGGAGCACGGCCGCGACCTGCTGGCCCGGGAACAGGCGATGACCGAGGCGGTCGAGAGGTTCCGGGCCGGCGACGGGCGGATCGACATCGGCACGTTCCAGAGCGTCTCCAACGTCCTGCTGCCACCGGTGATCCGCGAGTTGCGCGACGCTCACCCCGGCTGCGACATCCGGCTGTTCGAGGAGGAGACCGACGAGCCGGACCTGACCGCGCTCGATCTGATGTTCTTCGACGGCCGCCTCGGCGGCGACATCGAACACCTCAAGCTCCTTGACGACCCGCACGTCCTGATCGCCAGACCGGGCGACTTCCCGGCAGGGCCGGTCGGACTCGACCAGTTGCACGGCCTGCCGCTCGTCGCCCACCCGGCGATCTGCGACCAGGCGACCGTCGAGGAAATCCTGGAGACGAAGGGAATACACCCGCAGTTCGTCTTCCGCACGGTCGGCAACGAAGCCCTGCTCGCGATGGTGCGGGCAGGCCTCGGGGCGGCCGTCATGCCGCTGCTCGCCGTACGCCGGGACGACGAGTCCCTCGCCTTCCACGAGCTCGAGCCGGCACTGCCGCCGCGGGAGATCTTCCTGCTGTGGCAGGCCGGCCGCACACATTCGCCCCTCGCGGCTCATGCCATCGAGATCGCGAAACGTGTCGCGGCCGGCCTCGCTCAGGTCAGCTGACCGTCAGGACCTTCGACGGGGTCTGCGTGCCCTGGTGGTCGGCGTCGGCCAGCCACACCACGCGGTACGTGTACGTGCCACGCGCCGTGGGCTTGATGCTGAACGCGAACTTCCCGTTCGTCGCCAGCTTGCCCGTCGTCACCGCGACCCAACTCGTCCCCGAACGCCGCTGCAGGTAGACCGTCATACCCGCGTGCGGCGGGTTCAGATACCCGTACAGCACGGCCGACTGCCCCAGCGTGATCGCGCTCGGGACGAGGTACCCGGACATCGCCGGCTGCACATTGACAAGCACGGCGGCACTCCGCGTGCCCAGTAGGCCGGTCGAGCCGTTGTAACCCCACATGTAGTACGTCGACACGCCCGGCTTCGGCGCCGTACTGACGACACCGTTCGCGTCCGTCGTGAACTGTCCCGCCACGGACCACTTCGTCGCCGTCTTCGCCTTCGAATACAGCACGACCGGTACGCCGGCCAGCTTTCCGCCGTCGTTGATCCGCGTCAGCGTGGTGCTCAGGGTGACCGCGCGGCTGTACATGATCGAGGCCGCACTGGCCGTGATCGTCGACCTGGTGCCGATCAGCCGCGTGTCCACACCGGGCCCGACCTTCCCGGTGCTGTCCTTCACGAATGCGCGGTAGGCGTAGCTGGCGGAGTTCGGCAGACCGGTCACCGTGTACTGGTTTGCGGTGCCGGTGTAGATCGCCGCACCGGACGTCGGCAGCGCGGGCGAGGTGTTGCCCGACGCACCGCGCACGATGATCTGGCCGAGCGTGGTGTTGGCCGGCGGAGTCCACCGCAGCGTCGCCGAGCCTGCCGAGCCGGTGACGCTGAAGCTGCTGACCGGAGGCGGCGGAGCGGTCAGGTCCACCCAGTTCTTGTCGATGTTGACGGTCACGCCGCCGTTCGTCTCGCTGACGTTGCCCTGGTGCTGGTGCACCCGCTGGTGGTTGGTCCAGTACGTCGACGGGATGAACCGGCTCGTGCCGACCGGCGACGAACCCCAGTGCGCGAACCACAGGTTGTCCGGCCGCGTGTACGCCGTACTCGTGTAAGCACTCGCGAGGTCGACTCCACCCGAGCCGGCCGCGACGTACGCGCCACCGGCGTACCCGCGGGCGTTGAGCTCCTGGGTCCACCCGCTGAGGTAGGACAGCACCGACGCCTTGCAGGCAGCCGTGGACGTGTAGCCCTCGATGTCGCTGTAGATCGCACTGCGCTGGGCGAACCCGAGGGCCTGTGCGGCCGCGACCGCGTTGACCGCGGCGGCCTTGCCCTGCGCGAGCGCGGTGGCGGGGTCGGTCGACATCTTGCTTCTGAACGTCGTGCAGGGTGCCTGCATGCCGACGTCGATCAGCAGGAACTGCCAGCCCTTGCTCGCGTTCGTCGACACCCACTCGGGGGTCAGGTTCGGCTGCTCACACGCGCGCAGGCCGCCGCTGATGTAGATGCCGACGGCCTTGTACGTCGGCAGCCAGGCGTCCATCGTCGACTGGCTCGGCGCCGCACAGGTGTCGAAGGCGTTCCCGGTGAAATTGCCGGTGGCAACCACGGACGGCGCGACGGCGGCCGGTTGCACGACCTGTGCCGACCTGGACTTCGACACCACCCAGCCGCTGGCGAGGACGTCGTTCGCCTTCTGCTCGTCACCGGGTGCGTAGTAGGCGGTCGCCAGGACGCCGGCATCCCGTACGACGCGACGCAGCAGACCCGGTGTGGACGGTTGGGCGGTGGTCAGCGGCTCGAGCAGGATGCCCTCGCTGCGGCCCACCAGGTGGGCGGGGCAGTCGGCCTGTGCCGTACTGCGGCCGAGGTACACAGCCGGGCGGTCCAGCCGGACGCAGGCGGTCGGGTCGGCGGCCAGGTCCACGACCGGCCAGCTCGCCGGAACCTTGACCTCGTATCCGCGGTAGGACACGGTCTTCGTCTCGTCGGCGGCAGCCGGGCGACTGATGGTCACCGCTGCGGCGGTCCCGGCGACCAGGGCCAGGGCGATTGCCACCGCCCCGGACTTGTACAACCTCACAAAAGCTCCTCACTTTCGGTGGACGGCCGGTCCCGAAAGCGCACAGAGCCCCCAGTCCCAACCCTGGTCCCCAAGTCAAGGCGAGTGCCGGCCGCTCTGTCGAAGAGCGTCCGGCACTCGCCTCGATCGCCTCATGCTATCGATGCAGCTCAGCCGGCCGGCACCGGCATTTTGGACCATTCGGTCTAAAATATGTTAAGGTGACCGCATGGCCAGGCCGAGGACATTCGACGAGGATCGCGCCGTCGATGCCGCGATGAAGCTGTTCTGGACCTTCGGCTACGAAGGCACCTCGACCCAGGACCTGTGCGAGGCCACCGGGCTGGGCCGGAGCAGCATCTACAACACGTTCAGCAGCAAACGCGATCTCTTCGACCGCGCGCTCCGCCGGTACATGGAGACCAGGACGGCGGCACAGCTCGAACTGATCCAGAGCAGCGAACTCCCGATCCGGGAACGCGTCCGCCGGATCCTGTGGGACGCGGTCGAACCGGACCCGGCCGACCCGGCCGGCTGTCTGGTGGTCAACACCCTCGTCGAGCTCGCACCTCACGAGCCTGCCGTCGCCGAAGTGCTCGACCGCGACCATGCGGTGAAGATCGAGGCGCTCACGACCGCGTTCCGCGCCGCACAGGCCGCGGGCGAAGTCGCCGCAGATCATGACCCGGCCGCGCTCGCCGACTACGTGTTCGTCGTACTCAGCGGACTGCGGGTGGCCACCCGCGCCGGTGAGACCCGGGCTCGCCGGGAGGCCGTCGTCACCTCCGCACTCCGGACTTTCTGACCCGACCACCTCCTCGGTGCCGCGCGCCCGCGTTTTGCACTGATTGATCCAATATGAGAGGAACTCGATGCCCTTCGCTGTCTACGTGCTCGGCCTGGCGATCTTCGCCCAGGGCACGTCCGAACTCATGCTGGCCGGTCTGCTCCCCGAGATCGCCGCTGACCTGGACGTGTCGATCCCGGCCGCCGGCCTGCTGATCTCCGCGTTCGCGGCCGGCATGCTGATCGGCGCGCCGATCCTCGCGGTGGTGACGCTGCGCTGGTCTCGCCGGGCCGCAATGCTGGCCTTCCTCGCCGTCTTCGCGCTGACCCATGTCGTCGGCGCGCTGACACCCGGGTACGGCGTGCTCGTCGCTACCCGGATCGTCGGAGCGTTCGTGTACGCCGGTTTCTGGGCCGTCGCGGCGGTAACCGCGATCGGGCTGGCCGGACCGGAGTCGCGCGCCAGGGCGATGAGCGTCCTCGCCGGCGGCCTCACGGTCGCCACCATCGTCGGACTCCCGGCCGGGACCGTGATCGGTCAGCATCTCGGTTGGCGGGCCGCCTTCTGGGCCGTTGCCGGACTGTCGACGATCGCCATGGCGGGCGTGGTGGCGACGATCCCCGCCGGGCGATCGGACACCGCGCCGGAGCTGCGCGGAGAGTTGCGGACGATGGCCAAGCCGGAGCTCTGGCTCGCCTACGCCACCACGGCACTGTCGACCGGCGCCGTACTGGTCGTCTTCAGCTACCTCGCTCCCCTGCTCACCGATTCGACCGGGTTGTCGGCCGGCTGGATTCCTGTCGTCCTCGGGCTGTACGGCGTGGGTGCGCTGGCCGGGATCACGGTCGGCGGCCGGACGGCTGATGCCCGACCGTTCACGACCCTGCGATTCGGCCTGGCCGGACTCGTCGCGGCGTCCGTCGTCCTGGCGCTGTGGACCGGTACGGCGTGGGTCGCCGTACCGGCCGTCGTCGCGATCGGCGCCTTCGGGTTCGCCAACAATCCGGCGGTGAACGCGCGGGTGTTCACTGTGGCCGGGTCGGCGCCGACGCTGGCGGCCGCGTTCAACATCTCGGCGTTCAACGTCGGCATCACCGCCGGGCCGTGGCTGGGCGGGCTGGCGATCGGCGCGGGCGCCGGGTACTCGTCGGTCGGCTGGATCGGCGCGGCTCTCGGGGTGCTTGCCTTGGGCACCGTTGTGGTGGCGAGCCGCCGAACGACCGCCGACCGGGAGCTTCAGCGGGTGTAGGCGATCGCGAGGTCGATGACGGGCTGGTAGGCATCGCAATGACGGCGCGTCCAGACGGAACGGCCATGGGCGGCCTCGTCGGTGGCGATCCGGTAGATCAGTGCGCGGACGAGCATCTGACCCCACTCGGGGAGATGCGCCCAGCGGGCCGCCAGCCCCGGCTCGGCGTCGTACCAGCAGAGCGCGTCGACCACCGCGACGGCCGCTGCCCACGACGGCGGACGCCAGTACACCGGCCAGTCGATGATCGCCGGCGGGAGACCGTCGGCGTACATCACGTTCCCCAGCAGATCGCCGTGCACGACCTGCGCAGTCAGCACCACCGGCCGGCGCGCTTCAACCAGGCTCCGCACCAACTCCAGATACGCCCTACTCCCATCGACCGGCCGCTCGTCCCAGCCAACCTGATCGCCATACGTCCAAGGATCTTCCCGGGCAGCGAGGAACTCAGGTCGGGCCAGGGCCGCAACCGCGTGATGAAACGCCATCCCAGCCGTCAGGGCGTCGTCCGGCCGTCCGACGTCGGTCGCCCCCATCAGAAACTCGGACGCCTCCCAGCCCTCGGCAACCCACGAGCCGTCCACCGCCGGCACCGGCCGAGTCACGCGGAATCCCAGCCCGTCCGGCAAGCCCGCCAGCACCTCGGCCCGCCACACGGCCTCCGCCTCAAAGCCCACCGGCTTCAGCACCACCTCGCCGACCCGCCAAGTCTCCCCCTGTCCACCCGGCAGCAGCTCAGGGTCCCCGGACAGCCCGAAGGCAGCCAGCACGGAGTCCGATGGAAAGCCCATCGCCCGATGGTAGGGCCGTCCTCAGCCCGGCCGCGCCACCTTTTCCACCCGGGCCTAACACGCGGAACGGCCGCCCTTCCCCGGAGTCTGTGGTGGCTCCGGGGACAGGGGCGGCGCGCGGCGTGATACCGAACTAGGTGCGGGTCTGCTTCTTTGTGGCCGGGTCCTTCGCGGTGTCGTCGGCGAGCTTCTGCATGCGGTTGCAGAACTCGTCGGCGTTGATCCGGGCCGCGGCGAGCTCGGCGAAGATGCTGCGGGACGGCTTGTCCATGGTCGAGTACCAGGAGGCGAAGTACGTCGTCCAGTTGTTCGTGCCGCCGGACTTGATCAGCGCGTCGGACGACGCCGCCCCCGGGCTCAGCGTGATGCCCTCGGTCGCGCCCTTCACGATCGTCGGCGAACCGGTCAGCTCGGTGAACTTGCCGGCCGCCTCCTTCGACAGCATGATCCGCAGGTACTCCAGGCCGCCGGCCTTGTTCTTCGCCTTCTCCGGCACGATGAAGTTCTCGCCGGCGGCGATGCGGGAACAGTCGGCCGGGAGCTTGGAACCGTCCAGCAGCGGTGTGAAGGTGGCGGTGGTCTCGAAGCCCTGCGGCGCCACGGTCTTCTGCTCGTTCTCCAGCCACGAACCCGACGGGATGAACGCCGCCTTGCCTTGGTTCCAGGCCGTCTGGGATTGGATGTGGTCCAGGCCCTCGGTGCCCTGCATGATGTAGCCCTTGCCCTTGAGCTCCAGCAGCGCCTCGGCGGCCAGCTTGATCGACGCGTGCTTCCAGGCGTTCGGCTCCAGCGAGTCGATCGCCTTGATCACCTCATGGCCGCCGTGCTTCACGGCCATGTCCATCACGACATGGCCGATGTAGTTGCCGTGCTTGCCCTGGTGGGCCAGCGGTGCGATGCCGGTCTTCTTGATCTCCTCGCACAACGCCAGGAACTCGGTCCAGGTCTTCGCCGGCTGCCAGCCGTTCTTCGTGAACAGCGGCTTGTTGTACCACAGCGCGTAGACGGTCAGCACGTACTCGAGGACGAGCGGCTTGCCGTTCAGCATGGCCGCCTCGAGGGCGATCGGCTCAAGGGTGTCGCGAACCTTCTTGTTCGGGTCGTCGACCGACGGCGCGTCGAACAGTTCGGTCAGGTCGGCCAGCTGACCGGAGCTGGCCAGCGTCGACATCGGCAGCAGGGACGCGCCGGAGTTGTCGATGACATCGGGCGGGTTGCCGCCGTTGAACCGCGGCTGCAACTGCGGCGTGATGTCGGTGATGCCGGCGTGCTTGATCTCGGCTTCGGGGAACTTCTTCTTGTACAGCGCCTGGTGCGCTTTCGCGTAGTCGTCGCCGTACCCGCCCTTGAAGATCACCACGTCCAGTGGATCCGACGCCTTGACGCCGAACGGGTTCTCGGCCGTCTTCTCCGCGCCGCCACCGCCGCCGGAGTCACCGGAGTCGCTGCCGCCGCTCGCACAGGCCGACAGCAGCGTGCTGCCGCCGGTGGCCAGCAGCGTGCCGACCGCCGCGCGCTGCAGGAACAGCCGCCGCGACAGCTTGTCAGGAGTGGTCATCGTCCCGCCCTTCAGGAAACATTACTTACCGATGGCGGAAACATTCCGCCATGTCCGCCCTGTTTGGGAAGAATTTTTCGTACCTGTCCCCGGAAGTCAAGGTCGATGCGCCGAAACCTCGGCGACGATCGGCGCGTTTCGCCGCTTCGGCGCGGCGGGGCCAAGGGTTGTCGGTGCCGGGTCCTAGCATTCCGCGGGTGACTGATCTGGAGCTTTTCGGGGACCTGGACACGGCGGCGCTGCCGGAGCGGCAGCAGCGGATGCTGGTGGTGATCCGCGACTGGGTGGTCAGGTACGGCTATGCACCCAGCAGCCGGCAGATCGGTGACGCGGTCGGGCTGAAGTCGTCGTCATCGGTCTCGAAGCATCTGGCCAGCCTCGAGGAGAAGGGCTTCTTGCGGCGGAGCCCGTCGGTCTCCCGGCCCATCGACGTACGCATGTTCTTGCAGGACACACCCCGGGAGCAGGCCGAGGACTCGGTGCCAGTGCCGGTGGTCGGCGACATCGCGGCCGGTACGCCGATCGCCGCTGTCGAGCACGTGGACGACGTGATGCAGTTGCCGCGCGAGCTGACCGGTCGCGGGAACGTGTTCGGCCTGCGGGTCCGCGGTGAGTCGATGATCGACGCGGCCATCTGTGACGGCGACATCGTCGTGGTCCGGCAGCAGTCCGAGGCGCACTCCGGTCAGATCGTCGCCGCGATGATCGACGACGAGGCGACCGTGAAGGTGTACCGGCGGCGGAACGGGCACATGTACCTGGAGCCACGCAACCCGGCGTACGAGGTGATCGACGGCGACCACGCGGTCATCCTCGGCATCGTGGTGTCGGTGCTGCGAAGCGTCTGACGCTCAGGCCGAGTGGGTGTGGGCGCTGGGCAGGTCCCGGTCGAGGTGGTCGGCGTGGAAGAGGGCCTGGTCGAGCAGCCGCTTCACGTGATGGTCGGCCGCCGAGTAGTACACGAACGTGCCCTCGCGCCGGCCTTTCACCAGCCCGGCCAGCCGCAGCTTGGCCAGATGCTGGCTGACCGCGGCGGGGGCGGCGCCGGCCAGCTCGGCCAGGCACGCGACCGACGACTCCCCCTGCAGCAGCGCCCACAACACCTTGATGCGGGTCGGGTCGGAGAGCAGCCGGAAGGACTCGGCGGCCAGGTGCACCTGCTCGTCGTTCGGCATCTCGAAGTCTTCGATCGACGAATGCATGTCTCGCACTCTAGCTTCTGCCTGGGAGGTGGCGGTTGTCCGAGCGCAGCGCGGTGCTCGTCGGAGCCGGCCGCGAACGCGGTCCGCCTGCTCCCCGAGTCACTCTTCCTTCGATCGGTCCGGCCGCTGCTCGACTGGCACCCGCGGACGCTTGACACCGACGAGGACCGAGACGCCCGGGAGAATCGACAGCAGCCAGGCCAGTCCCGCTGATACCAGGAAGGCTGCAAGCACCAGTACGGCGTACTTCGCACCCAGGCCGGCGTCCCAGTCGACGACGTAGTACGCGATCAGCAGGATGATCGGCTGATGAACCAGGAAGAACGGCATCGCGGCGCGGGCGAGCGGTATCGGTAGCGGTCGCCCGAACGCACGCAGGCGCATGCCGCCACCCAGTACGGCGACCAGCCAGCCCCAGACGGCGAACGTGATCAGCATCGAGTACCAGACGTACGGCCAGGAGTAGCCGGGGTCCTCCCACCAGCCCTCGAGGAAGTCGATGATCCCGGTGACGATGCCGGTGACGAACGCACCGATGCCGAGAAGCAGGCCGGGTACGGCGTCCCGTCGGACCGCCGCGATCAGTCGACCGTCCGAAAGCACCAGGAACCCGACGACGAAGAAGTCGAAGAAGAACACGAACTCGCCCCAGCCGTGGTCCGGACCCGGGGCGGCCAGCAGCAGGAGATGCACCGGCACCAGCGGTACGGCGAGCCCCAGGATCGACCCCCGGGGCGTGCAGCGCCGCACGATCCAGTCGACCAGCCGCCGGCCGCTCGATCCGCGCAACCACACGAAGATCGGCAGACCGAGCAGCGCGAACTGCAGCAGATACACCAGGAACCACAGGTGGTAGGTGTCGCGTAACCACAGCGGCGCGTCACCACCCAGGTCGCTGAAGAACGTCCGCACGTCACCGAGGAAGGACGCGTCCGACCGGCCCTTGTGGTGCTCCTCCAGGAAGTACTGCGGCGGCGACAGCAGCACGTACGCGATCGCGAACGGCAGCAGCAACCGCAGCAGCCGTTCCTTCACGAACCCGCCCGCGGTCCGCCACCGCAACGCCAACCACGCGCCGGCTCCGGACAACAGGAAGAAGAACGCCAGTCCCCACAGTCCGAGGAACGCGATCCCGATCGAGATCGCCTCACTCCGCTCCGCGTTCTTCACGTGCCAGTCCGCGTCGTCGAACGGTCGCAGCGTGTGGAACACGAACACCCCGAACACCGCCAGCACCCGCAACCAGTCCAGGTACGAGAGCCGCCCCACCTGTTCGCCCATTCCGCAAGAATGACAGCCCCACGGTCCGGCTGGACTGCAACCAGCCCAGCGGAACTGTGGTCGAACTGCGCGCTCGCTGGACTGACGCGGAGCCTTCGGCGATCGTAATCTGAGCAGTGACCCTAGGGAGGAGACGTGCGCACCGACCATCCCGAATCGCGCACTGTGCACGAGCAACCGACCGCCGTGCTGCGTGCGACGCTGCACCGCGACGAGGTCCGAGCCTGGTTCCGTACGGCGTTCGACGTCGTCGCCGAATACCTGCGCCGTCACCGGATCCCGCCCTGCGGGTTCCCTTTCGCCCGGTACCACGTCCGGTCCGACGGGCTCTTCGAGGTCGAGGCCGGCTTCCCGGTGGCGGTGCGGATCAGCGGCGACCACCAGATCGTGCCGTCCAGCCTCCCCGGCGGGCACGTCGTGGTCGCGTGGCACGTCGGCACCTACGAGCAGCTGGGCGACGCGTACCGGGCGCTGGACGACTGGCTGAAGGCCGAGCGCGGAGCGCCCGCCGGCGATGCGTGGGAGGTCTACCACGATCCGCCGAACCGGACGCAGTGCTGGCGCACCGAGGTGATCCAGCCCTTCCGGCTGAACTGAGGGCTTCCGTGGCACCCTGAAGCATGCGGATCGTGATCGCGCTCGGGGGGAACGCGTTGCTTCGGCGCGGGGAGCGCCCCGATGCCGACGTCCAGATCGCCCACCTGGCCGCGGCCGCCCCGGGACTGGCCAAGGTCGCCGAGGAGAACGAAGTCGTCATCGTGCACGGCAACGGCCCGCAGGTGGGGCTGCTGGCGCTCGAAAGCTTCACCGACACGAGCCTGTCGAAGCCTTATCCACTCAGCGACCTCGTCGCCGAGACGCAGGGTGTGATCGGTTACTGGGTCCAGCAGGCGCTGACCAACGCCGGACTCGGCCGCCGAGCCGTCACGCTGGTGACCCAGACCGTCGTCGACGCGCATGACCCGGCCTTCAACGTCCCGACCAAGTACGTCGGATCGAGCTACCCGGAGGAACGTGCCCGCGAGCTGGCCCTCTCCTCCGGGTGGTCGGTGCGTCAGGACGGCACCGAGTGGCGACGTGTCGTCCCTTCGCCCGCACCCCAGCGGGTCCTCGAGCTGGATGCCGCCGAGCTCCTCCTGCGGAACGGCGTGACGGTCATCCTGGCCGGCGGAGGCGGGGTACCCGTCGTCGAAGGTCCGACCGGGTTGAGAGGTGTCGAGGCGGTGGTCGACAAGGATGCGACGGCCGCACTGATCGCGATCGAGCTCCGTGCGGACCTGCTCGTCATGCTGACCGACGTATCCGCTGTCTACCTCGACTACGGCGCGCCGGCACAGCGGCCGCTGGGGCAGGTCGACCCGCGGACGATTGCCTCCCTCAACCTTCCGCCCGGCTCGATGGGGCCGAAGATCACCGCCGCCCGGCACTTCGTGGAGTCCACCGGAGGGCGGGCCGCCATCGGCTCACTGGACGACACCACCGCGGTCGTGGCGGGTACCGCCGGCACCCAGGTCGGGTTTGTGGGTTGACGGCCCGGGTACCCGTTGAGTGCACGCAGTCGACGGGGATGAGCGTGAGGAGTTCGTCGTGGGTATCGGTGTGTCCGTGTTTCTGCTCGCCGTCGGTGGGATTCTGGCGTTCGCGGTGTCGGACCGGTTGTCCGGTGTCGACCTGACCGCGGTCGGTTACATCCTGATGGGTGCCGGTGCGCTGGGCCTGGTGATCGCGCTGTTCATGATCAGCCAGCGCTCGCACACCACGCACCGGGAAGTCCGGGAGCACCGTCACTTCGAGGAGTGAGTGCCACGTTGCCTACGATGCGCGCATGGCACTCATCCACAAGGCGACCCTCCGGCCGACCAAGCTCGAACTCCTGACCGACTGGCTGCCCAGCCGCGGCTGGTACGACGGGCCGACGGGTGAGATCGAGCGCGTGGCGGCGTACCGCTTCGACGACCCGGCCGGCGCCGTCGGGCTCGAGACCATGCTGATCCGCGTCGGCGACGGGCCGGCGTACCAGGTGCCGCTCACCTACCGTGAGGCGCCGCTCACCGGAGCGGACGAGTACCTGTTGGGGACCGCCGACCACTCGGTTCTCGGTAAGCGCTGGATCTACGACGGCATCGGCGACCCGGTGTACGTCGCCGCACTTGCCGAGTCGATCCTCGCGAACACCGGACAGGCCGAGCAGTTCACCCAGATCGACGACCGCCTGGAACCCCGCGAACTCGACATGTCCATCTCGAGCAACGTCTCGGACAGCACCAAGCCCGACCCAGGGGCGATCCAGAAGGTCACCGACACAGACCCGGCCGTCATCGTCACGGACACCGTCGAACTGACGCTGGTACGCCGCCTGGACACCACCCCAGCCCTCCCGGGCGCGATCCTCAGCGGATCCTGGCCAGGTGGCGAAGGGGCACTCGCCTCGGCAACCCTGCGCCGGTGAGGGCTTGATCGCCTCTCACCGGCTAGTTGCCTCCTTCAACCGTTCTACGCGGCGCGTCCTCGTTTGATGGCTTGCGCCGCGTCCACGACTCGGCGGCCTTGGAAGCGGGCGGATTCGAGGGCCACGTCACCCGGGGCGCCCTGGCCGGAGACGTGGGAGGTGCCGTAGGGGTTGCCGGACTGGTACTGGATCGGGTCGGCGTAGCCGGGTGGCACGATGATGCCGCCCCAGTGGTAGAAGACGTTGCTCAGGGCAAGAATGGTCGACTCCTGGCCGCCGTGCGCCGTACCGCTGGCGGTGAACGCGGAGTACACCTTGTCGACCAGCCGGCCCTGCTGCCACAGCGGACCCGTCGAGTCGATGAACGACTTCAGCTGACCGGCCGGCGTACCGAAGCGGGTCGGCGTACCGAACAGCACCGCATCGGCCCACGCCAGGTCGTCGAGCGTGGCCTCGGGCACGTCCGCGGTGTCACGGAGGTGCTGTTCCCAGTCCGGATTGCCGGCGATCGCCGTCTCCGGTGCGAGCTCGCGGACCTTGCGCAGCCGCACCGTGGCGCCGGCCTTCTCGGCGCCTTCCGCCACGGCCCGCGCCAGCGTGTGCACGGTCCCGGTCGCGCTGTAATAGATGACGGCAACGTTCACAGGTTCCACAGCGGTGTTCTCCATCAGGGCTCGAGGTCCAGGATCGAACGGCCGGTCGCGAAGTCGGTCGGCACCGAGACGTGGTCGTGGGCGACCAGCCAGGTGCCGTCGATCCGCCGGAAGCACGCGGTCCACCGGAGCCAGTACTCGTTCGTGGTCCCGTTGGCCGTCGTGCCGCGGATCCGGTACAGGTTGCGGACGACACCGAGGTCACCGTCGACGATCACCTCGAGATCGCGGCTCTCGTACTGGATGTCCTGGTACGTCGTGAACACGTCGACCCAGTTGTTCCACTTCGCCTCCGCACCGCGATGGTGCAACGGGGGCACGATGTCGAACGACACCAGGTCGGGGGCGTAGATCGTCTTCACGGTGTCGAGGTCCTTCGCCTGCACCGCGGCGACCAGAATCCCGACGCGCTGCCGGATGTCCTGCTCGTCGGTTGCGTGGTGTGTGGTCATGATCGGTACGACGAAACAGCCGCCCCTACTGTGAGGACCTCACAGTTCGGTACGGCGTTTCGTCGTACTGGTGAACGGGAGCGCCGACGAAGGGAACCGTGGACACCATGACCGGATCACGAGACGACCGGCTCGATCCGGGCCTGACCGCGATCATGAGCGAGCGGCGGCAGCTGATCAACCTCGCTTACCGGATGCTCGGTTCGCTCGCCGACGCGGAGGACGTGGTCCAGGAGACCTACACCCGGTGGTACGCGATGTCGCGGGCGGAGCAGGAGGCGATCGAGTCCCCCGGCGGCTGGCTCACCAAGGTGGCCAGCCGGATCTGCCTCGACCTGCTCGGGTCCGCCCGGGCCCGCCGCGAGAGGTACGTCGGCGAATGGATCCCAGAGCCGCTGCCCGACGGCGCCGAGTGGCGGTCGGCCGGCGACCCGGCCGACCCCGCCGACCGGGTCACGCTGGACGAGTCGGTGAACATGGCGTTCCTGGTCGTCCTCGAGTCGATGACACCGGCCGAGCGGGTCGCGTTCATCCTGCACGACGTCTTCCGGTACCCGTTCCCGGAGGTCGCCGAGATCGTCGGCCGCTCCCCCGCCGCCTGCCGCCAGCTCGCGACGTCGGCCCGGCGCCGGCTCGCCGCGTCCCGGTCGCAGCCGACGCCTACGGCGCAGACCGCCGGCGTCGTCCGGGACTTCAAGCAGGCCTGGCAGGCCAAGGACATCCAGGCCCTGATCAACCTGCTCGATCCGGAGGCCGTGGCCATCGGCGACGGAGGCGGCGTGGTCAGCGCCGAGCTCCACCCGGTCGCCGGCGGTGAGCGGGTGGCTCGCTACTTCGCCGCCCTGGCGGACCGCGGCACCGGCCTGACCCTGCTCGAACGCACCGTGAACGGCCAGCCTGGCCTCGTCATCCAGGAGAACGGCGTCACCGTCACGGTGATGGCGTTCGACATCGACGGCGACCGCATCAAGCACATCTGGGCGGTCCGCAACCCGGAGAAACTCCGGCCGTGGATCGCTGACTGAACCCGGGCCGGGTCGGGGTATTTGTAACGGCAGGCCGGGGTTTGTCGATGTGGGGGGTAGACATCGGTGTTCCGAGCAGCAGCGCCGACGGTTCAGTTCGGCCTGTCGGAGGCCCAGATGATGTGCGACACGACGCAGCGCCTGCTTGCGTTGCTCCGGTTGCTGGAGCGTGCTCCCGCGCAGTTCGGGGCGCTCGGCGACGACGCCGTACTCGACGCATGGTTCGGCCCGCGCTCACCGGTCTTTCCGCAGACCTCCCAGACGGAAGCGCCCGCGCCGCTACCGCTGTGATCCCCGTCACTCGGCCGGGTGCCGGGTGCTGGGAACGATGTCGGCAGCCACGTCCAGGGCGATCAGTGCTCGGCGGAGTGCCTCCAAGCTCGGCTGGTCGGCGGTCGGTGGGCCGAAGAGGCACACCACGGTGCGGCCGTCGGCGGTGAGTCCTGCGCGCTCGATCTTGCCCTCGTCGTCGTACAGGAGTTGCCAGCCCTCTTCCTCGAGGTGGCTCCGCGCGCGGTGCCAGTCGGCGGTGTGCAGCGACAGGCCGCCTCCCGGGGCTGGGATGTCGTGGTCCGGAGCAGGCGTGACGAGGTAGCCCGTCCCGGTGCGCGGGTCCAGGTACGCCGTATGCGTCGCGAACTCGACGACCGTCACGTCGACGTACTCCCGCCACTCGTCGTGTCCGGTCTGGTTCACCGCCGCCCGCCTCGACCACTCGTCACACTTCCCCCACCGTTGTGTCACGCCGCCTCGACCTCGAAGACCTGGTCGAGTCCGGTCCGGCGCAGTACGTCGGTCATCTTGCGGTTGGCGTGCCGGATCACCACACCGCCACCGCGTCGGCGGCACACCCGGTGTGTGTCCAGCAGCGCGGCCAGCAGCGTCGACGAGATCTGCCCGATCTCCGACACGTCGACGACCACCAGGCAGGCACCCTCCATCACCAGTTCGCGCAATTGCCAGCGCAGCGCCGGCAGGCCGCCGTCCAGGTCGCTGTCGGACAGCGTCACGATGGCCTTCTGCGGAAGCGGACTGTGGGTGGTGTCGCTCATTCGAGCGCCCCTTCCGTGGACGGTACGGGCTGGTGACACCACTCTCCGGCCTGGAGTTTGAGATCCGCCGTACCCCTTCTTGACGATCGGATGACGACACCGCCGGCGGCCGTCCGGTCGCCGCTGCTGACTTTACGATCGGATGACATGCCGCCCCAGGCGGTCACAGACCGCGGCCGGATTGTCAGGATGTGATGATGCCGATGCAGGTCTTGGTCGTGGAGGACGACGATCGAATCCGGGAGGTACTGCGCCTCGCCCTCGAGGACGAGGGGTACCGGGTCGCCGAGGCGGCCGACACCCCCTCGGCACTCGAACAGGTCCGCGCCGCGATGCCGGACCTGATGATGGTGGACCTGATGCTCGGCGAGGTCGACGGGTACACCTGCATCCGCGAGGTACGCCGGCTCAGCGACATCCCGATCGTGGTCGTCAGCGCCCGCTCCGACACCCACGACATCGTCGCCGGCCTCGAGGCCGGTGCCGACGATTACGTCACCAAACCCTTCCAGATCAAGGAGATCACCGCCCGGCTGCGGGCGCTGCGCCGGCGCCTGCGCACCAGCGCCGACGCCGCCGAACCCGACATCGTGCTGGACTCCGACCCGCAGCGCAGCCTGGTGCTGTCCACCTCGCGCGGCACGGTGATGCTCGACGGCCAGGACGTCAACCTGACCGTCACCGAGTACCGCCTGCTGGCCGAACTGGCGAAGCCGCCGGGCCGCGTGCTCAGCCGTCCCGCATTGCTGGCGTCGGTGTGGGAGCACGGGTACTACGGCGACGAGCGGATCGTCGACGTGCACATCAGGCGGTTGCGCACCAAGATCGAGCGCGATCCCGGCCGGCCGCAACTCGTCATGACCGTGCGAGGGATGGGCTACCGGCTGGACCCGCGATGAAGGTCGGCGCCCGTACCCTCGGCCTGCGGCACCGGCTGGTGCTGGCGTTCAGCCTGGTCGCGCTGCTGGTGTCGGCGGTGTTCGCCGTCAGCACGTATCTGCTGGCCCGCGGCTATCTGCTGGCTCAGCGCGAACGTGTCGTCCAGCACCAGACGTTCGAGGACGCCGCGTTCGTCCAGCGCCGGTTGCGGAGTTCCGGTGCCGACGTCTCCGCCGTACTGACCGCCGCGGGGACGCCGGCCGGTCACACGATCATCCTGAAGTGGCGGGGCCAGTGGTACGCGTCCGCGCTCGACGAAGGGCGGGACGCCGTACCGGCCGGGGTGCGGGAGCAGGTCGCGGACGGGCGGGCCGCCGGGCAACGGTTCCGGTCGAGCGACGGGCCGGCGTTGGTCGTCGGCGTACCGGTTCCGGCGGTGGAGGCCGAGTTCTACGAGATCGCACCGCTGACCGAACTCGACGGGAACCTTCGGTTGCTCAGCGGGATTCTGATCGGCGGCGCGTTGCTCGCCACCGCGGCCGGCGCCGCTCTCGGTGCCTGGGCCAGCAGGTCGGTCGTCACGCCGCTCAACCGCGTCGCCGTCACGGCCGCGTCGATCGCGGGTGGCGACCTCGACACCCGGCTGCCGGCGACGGACGACCCTGAGCTCGCGACGATCGTGGGCTCGTTCAACAGCATGGTCGACACGCTCCAGCAGCGGATCAACCGCGATGCCCGCCTGGCCGCCGACGTCAGTCACGAGCTCCGCTCCCCCTTGACCACCCTCGTCGGCAGCGTCGACCTGCTCAACGCTCGTCGCGACGAGCTGCCGGAGCGATCCCGACGAGCGCTCGACCTCGTGACGGCTGACCTGCAACGATTCCGGCGGCTGTTGGACGATCTGCTGGAGTTGGCTCGGTCCGACGGCGGGCTGGATCGGCGGCCGAGTTCCAGACTCGAGCTCGGGTCACTGATCCGGCAGGTGCTGGGTGAGGTCGGCCGCGATCCGTCGATCCTGAGCGGCGCGGAGGATGTCGCCGTACTGGCTGACAAGACACGGCTCGGGCGGATGTTCCGCAACCTGTTCGAGAACGCGGAAACCCACGGCGGCGGACTCACCGGCGTGGAAATCACCCGATCCGGATCGGACGTGCTGGTGCTGGTCAACGACTCCGGCCCCGGGATTCCGCCGCACGACCGCGAGCGGGTGTTCGAGCGGTTCGCCACCGGAGCCACCAAACGCGGCTCGTCCTCAGGCACCGGACTCGGGCTCGCCTTGGTCGCCGAAACAGCCGCCGCCCACGGCGGCGCCGTCTGGTGCTCCACCTCCCCCACCGGCGGCGCCCAATTCGTCCTCCGCCTCCCCAAGGCAACCCCATGAGCCCGCGCACCGCTCCACCCGCCCCCGTACACGTGCCGGTGGGTGCGGAGTTTCGTCGTACGGCGGCCCGAGGTGTCCTGGTGAGAGCGCTGGCCGGCGTCAGTTGCCGTACACGTGCCGGTGGGGGCGGAGTCCGTCGTACGGCGCCCCGAGGCGTCCTGGTGAAGCGCTGGCCGGCGTCAGTCGGCGTACACGTGCCGGTGGGGGCGGAGTCCGTCGTACGGCGCCCCGAGGCGTCCTGGTGAGAGCGCTAGCCGGCTGCAGTCGCCGTACACGTGCCGGTGCCGGCGGAGTTCGTCGTACGCCGCCCCGAGGCGCCCTGGTGAAAGCGCCGGCCGGCGTCAGTCGGCGTACACGTGCTGGTGCGGGCGGGGTTCCTCGTACGGCGACCGGAGGCGCCCTAGTGAGAGCCTTGGCCGACGGCATTCGGCATACACGTGCCGGTGGGTGCGCAATCCGTCGTACGGCGGCCCCAGGCGTCCTGGTGAGAGCGCTGGCCGACGGCATTCGCCGTACACGTGCCGGCGGGGGCGGAGTTCGCAGTACGGCGGCCCGAGGTGTCCTGGTGAGAGCGCTGGCTGGCGTCAGTCGCCGTACACGTGCCGGTGCCGGCGGAGTTCGTCGTACGGCGACCGGAGGCGCCCTAGTGAGAGCCTTGGCCGACGGCATTCGGCATACACGTGCCGGTGGGTGCGCAATCCGTCGTACGGCGGCCCCAGGCGTCCTGGTGAGAGCGCTGGCCGGCGTCAGTCGGCATACACGTGCTGGTGCGTGCGGAGTTCGTCGTACGGCGACCCGAGGCGTTCTGGTGAGAGCGCTGGCCGGCGTCGGTCGGCGTACACGTGCTGGTGGGGGCGGAGTTCGCAGTACGGCGGCCCGAGGTGTCCTGGTGAGAGCGCTGGCCGGCGTCGGTCGGCGTACATGTGCAATCCGTCGTGCGGCGGGGGGAGGCGGTCTCGGGAGGGTGTTGGTCGGGGTGGTGGTCGGTGTGCTCGTGGTGGTGGGGTGTGGGGTGCCGTTGCAGGATGAGCCGGTGCCGATTGAACCTCAGGCGATTCCGTCGCGGTTGCAGTCCCCCGGCGTACCGACTGCCGCGCCTTCTGCCGCGAGCGCCGACGTGCAGGTGAACTTCGTCCGCAACGACCGGCTCGTCCCCGTGACACGAGAGGTGACCGGCCCCGACCTCCTGGACGGTGTGATCCAGGCATTGACGGCCGGGCCGACCGGAACCGAGCAGGCGGCCGGCATCACGTCTGCACTGCCTCCTGGACTCGCGCTGAGCGTCGTGGAAGTCCAGAGCACCCGCGTCGTGCTGCAACTCTCCGGCGAGACCGACGGCCGCTCGGCGACCGAGAATGTCCTCGCGGTCGGACAAATCGTCCTGTCCGTCACCGCGCTGCGGACCGTCGAAGAGGTGACGTTCTGGCGGGACGGCGCCCCGGTCGAGGCTCTGCTCGCCGACGGCGCCCTCACCACCGACCCCCTCACCGCAGCCGACTACGAAGCCCTCCGCTCCCCCTGACCCAACACCACGCCGGGCCGCAGGGCAGGCAACTAGATCCCATTACCTGTTCAAGCCTCCCCGGCTGGGCGGCTACAAGAGTTCGGGGGTGAGGGTTGGGCTGGGCATGGTGGGGTCGAAGGGATACATCGGGCGGACGATGTTGTGGTGCCCGAGGCTGAGGAGGTCCTGGTTGACGCCGCCGGGGGTGAGGGCGAGGAGCCAGTCGGCGGCCATCGCGTACAGCTCTGGTTCGAGGTAGCCGATCTTGACGATGACGAGGTCGGCGTCGCGGGGTGACAGGTTGAGGGCGGTGAAGTCGGACTCCAGGTGGTACGGCTTGCGGCGGGTGGTGACGATGACGTGCAGGCCACCGACAGCTAGTACGACGGCCCCCTCCGCCGCATCGATCGCGGTGACCCGGGCGGTGAGCGGCACAGGACCGCAGGGGCCGGAGTCGATCTTGCCGCCGACCTCGACACTGACCGTCGCGCCGACGCCGGCGGCTTGCGCGGTCGCGGTCACCTCAGGGTCGACGATCGCGGCGTAGATCGTCGTCAAGTCGGACTCGGTGATGGCCGGAGTCCGCAGCAACGTGTCCAGCGTCCACGACGTGTCTCCTGCACCGCCCGCGGTCGGGTTGTCACCGGAGTCGCTGATGAAGAACGGCCGCGCAGTGCTCGCGACCGCGCGCTCGACACACTCCTGCAGCGGCCCGGTCGGCGCGACGAACTCGAACTTGTCGTGCGCCTCCCAATACGCCTCCGCGAGCCGCTTGGCCTGCGCCGTGATCACGTCGGAGTCGTCACCGGTCACGACGACCGCCGCTTGACACCGCGGCTCGTCCGCCCACGCGTATCCGACCCAGATCGCCGCATCGAGTACGCCGTCCATCGCCTCGACCTCGTCGACCATCGCATAGATGCTCTTGGCCGGCTCGATCCGAGTGCTCGTCTTCTCGCCCGGCAGCAGCACCGGCACCTGCACCCACGCCTTCTCGGGCCGGCCACCGGACCGCAGTCGCGCGACCAGGTTCCGCGCCGCGCGTTCCCGGGTGTCCCATGCGTCGGTGTGCGGCGCCTTGCGGTAGCACGTGATCAGGTCGAGCGTCTCGGCAAGCGGGCGCGACACGTTCCCGTGCAGGTCCATCGAAGCCGACAACAGCACGTCCGGACCGACGATCTCCCGGATCCCGCCGACGAACTCGGCCTCGATGTCGGTCCGTCCGAGCACGCTCATCGCGCCGTGGAAGTCGACGAACACTCCGTCCAGCGATCCCGCGGTACGCAGCAACTCGTAGATCTCACTGGACAGCTGCTCGTACGTCTCCTCCGTGACCGGCCCACCCGGGACGGCCACCGCGTGCAGCAGCGGCACCCACTCGACACCCTCGGTCAACTCCGAGCCGGGCGTCAGGAAGTCGTACCGCGCCAGCAGGTCCGCGCCCCGGGTCACCCGGAAGTCGTCCAGGGTGCTCCGGTGCGGCGAGAACGTACTCGACTCGATCGCGATCCCGGTGATGCCGATCCGCAACGGCTTCGGCGTGGTGGTGCGAGGGGATGAGGTCACCGCGCTGCCCTTCTCGTGTCAGTGGTTGCGGAAAACCCTATCCCGAAGGCCGCCGGGCGCGAACGAAGGCAAGGAGGGGACCGTGGCCGCCGGTCTCGACGATGTGGAAGCCCGCCTCGATCGCGAGCCGGCGCAGGTCCACGTGCTCCGCGCCGTGACCGGTCAACACGTTGATCGCGAGTCGCGACAGCTTGCCGGTCGGCGAACGGAGATCCGCGACCAGTAGCCGACCGCCGGGCTTGAGCACCCGGTACATCTCGGCGAAGGCCCGGCCGCGATCCGCGGCCGGGAGGTGGTGGACGGCCAGGCAGGACACCACCGCGTCGTACGGCGCGTCGTCGTACGGCAACTGCTCGGCGCCGGTCTCCCGGAATGTCGCGTTCGGCGGCGCATGAGCAGCGGCGTAGGCGACGACCGCCGGGCAGGGATCGATCCCCTCGACCCGGCCGTCCGGCCCGACCGCCCGAGCCACCCGCCCGCTCAGATAGCCGGTGCCGCAGCCGACGTCGAGCACGCGGTCTCCCGGGCGTACGTCGCTCCGCCGCACCAGACCGTCGTACACCCGCCGCCGTTGACCCGCGAACCCGATGACGGAGGAGAGCTCGTACCATCGCGGGTTCTCGACGTGCATGTGCTGGTGGTTCACTTCCGAACCGCCTTCCCGGATCTGTCCCAGTTCTCCCGCAGGCGATCGAGGTAGGACTGCGCCTGCGGGCCGGGCTTCACGCCCCGGGCGAAGGCCCGCATGTTGCCTCCGCCGGCGTTGTAGCCCAAGGCAAGTAACTCGTCCTCGGTGAGCTTGCCGGTGCGCTTGTCGGGCAGCCGCTTCGCGAGGTCGTGCAGGTGCCAGGCCGCGGCCTGGATCGCCAGCGTCGGGTCGTCGGGAAGTTCCTCCCACCTCCGTCCGGCGAACGGGCGGCCGCGCTTGGTGTCGTCGAAGGCGGGCCGATGCATGTTCGCGATGCCGAAGGCCGGATCGGAGTCGATCTTCGCCCACGAGCGCTCCAGCTCGGGGTCGTGCGGCTTGTACGACTCGTTGTACAAGATTGCCATCAGCAACTGCGGCCGGATACCGGCCTGGGTGGCGTACTTCCGCACCTGTACGGCGAACTTCGCCGGGTCGTAGTCCTCGTACCAAGGCTTGGGCGCCGTCGGCGTGCTGACGGCGGAAGGCTTCACCGTCGGGGTCGCACTCGGTGTGTTCGCCGCATCGGGCTTGTCGTCGCCGCATTGCGCGGCCACCCCGCCGACGGCGACGGCTCCGATCGCGACCCACGCCCACTGCTTCGCCACAGTCCCAACCTAGAGCATCAGCGGTAAGCCCTGGCCTGCAACTCGAACAGCTCCGCGTAGCGGCCACCCGCCGCGACGAGCTCCTCATGGCTGCCGACCTCCTCGACCCGCCCGTGGTGCATGACGACGATGAGGTCAGCCATCCGCACGGTCGAGAAGCGGTGGGAAACCAGGACGGTGATACCGCCGGTCTCGTCGGCCGCGATCCTGGCGGCCGCGGCGTACTGCTCGTACAACCGGTGCTCGGCCTCCGGATCCAGCGCCGCGGTCGGCTCGTCGAGCAGCAACAGCAGCGGACGTTCGCGCATGAACGCCCGCGCCAGCGCCAGCCGCTGCCACTGGCCGCCGGACAACTCGACCCCGTCGGTGAACTTCCTGCCCAGCTGCGTGTCCAGCCCGCGTGGCAGCCCGGCGACTACCGACTCCGCGTCACCTCGCGCGACGGCCGCGAGTACGGCGCCCTCGTCGGACTCCCGTCGTACGTCGCCCACCGCCACGACCTCACGCGCGGTCCACTCGAACTTCACGAAGTCCTGGAACCCGGCCGACAGTTGCGACCGCCAGGAGTCCGGCGAGATCGTCGCCAGGTCCACCCCGTCGACCAGGATCCGTCCGCTCGTCGGGTCGTACATCCGCGCCAGCAGCTTGACCAGCGTGGTCTTGCCGGCACCGTTCTCCCCCACCAGCGCGATCGCCGAGCCGGCTGGCAGCATCAGGTTCACGTCGGACAGTACGGCGGAATCCGTGCCAGGGTAGGCGAATCCGACGTTTCGCAACTCGATGCCCGACGTGAGGCGCGCCGGCGCCGGGTCCACACTTGTCCGCCACGCGTTGTCCTTCGCGTACTCCCGCAGCCAGTCGTACCGGCTGAAGCTCCGCACGACCTCGCCGATCCAGTACACGTTGCGCGCGATCCCGCCGGTCATCTGATCCACCTGCGGCGCCAGCAACAACACCAGCACCACGTCACCGGCCGTCTGCTGTCCGTTCCGCGCCCGGGTGATCACCCACACGACAGCCAGGGCGTACACGAGCCCGAACACCAGTCGCACCGACCCGTCGACCTTGCCGCCCCAGCGAGCCGCGGCGACGCGGCGACGGAATCGTTCGGTCTGCAGCGCGAAGATCTTGTCGAGCAGCACCCTCCCGAGCCCGAACACGCGCACCTCGAGCCCCGTCCGAGCGTCCTTCGACACCTCGATCAGCTTGTCGACCAATCGCTCCTGGGGCAGCGAGTCCTCGTAGGCCTTGTGCGACCGCACGCTGCTCAGGTATGCCGACCAGATCCGAGTCGCACCCAGCAACGGCAGCAGCAACAGCAGTGGATGAACGGACCCCAGCAATCCGAGCACGGTCACCGTGTTGGCGACCGTCGCGAACGCCCACAGCAGCACCTCGGCGCCGACTCCCATCCGCCAGGCGCGTTCGCGGACCAACTCGAGTCGGTCGGCGATATCGGGCCGCTCGTGGTGCGTCAGACCGGGGATACCGGTCGTGACATCGAGCAGGTCGGCGTGCACGCGGCCGGCCATGCGCTCCTGAGCCGTGTCCTGCAGCGGCCAGCCGATGGCGTCGGCGACGAACGACACGGCCAGCCCGCCGACGATGATGCCGATGCCGAGCGCGATCGTGTCCGACCGGTCGTCCGCGAGCCCTTCGACGAGCAGGCTCACGCCGTACGTCTGCGCCGGTGCCGTGATCGCCCGCGCTGCGACGAGCACGGTCGAGATCGCCATCAGCAGCGGCGCGGCGCGGAACGACGTGGCCAGCCACAGCCAGGCAATCCGGAGACTACGCATCGAGGGCCTCCGGGCTCTCCGTCGAGGTCACGTACCTTTCGGCCTGCAGCCTGAACATGGCGGCATAGGTTCCGCCCTCGGCGAGCAGCTGATCGTGCGTGCCGTCCTCCACGATCCGCCCGTCGGCGAGCACACAGATGCGATCGGCGTTGCGAACCACCGAGAACCGGTGCGAGATGATCAACGACGCCACGCCGGAGGTCAGCTCGAGATAGCGCTCGACCAACTCGGCCTCGGCCCGCACGTCCAGCGCCGCGGCCGGTTCGTCCAGCACCAGCACGCCGGCCCCGGCATGTACGGCGAACAACGCCCGGGCCAACGCGATCCGCTGCCACTCCCCGCCCGACAGGTCGACACCGCCGTCGAACGTCTTGTCCAGCACGGTGTCCCAGCCCTCCGGCAGCCCACGAACCACCCCGTCGATCCCGGACTCCCGGGCCACCTTCGCTAGCGCGACCTCGTCGTCGGCACGCTCGACCGCACCGAACACCACGTTGTCGGTCACGGACAGCGGGAACCGCAGGAAGTCCTGCACGATCGCGGCGATCCGGCGTTGCCAGGCGGCCAGATCGAGGTCGGCCAGATCGACGCCGTCGACCGTGATCCGCCCTTCGGTCGGTCTGTACGCGCCCCCGAGAAGCTTCACCAGCGTGGACTTCCCGGCCCCGTTGACGCCGACCAGCGCGAGCGCCTCGCGCGCGTGGATCGTGAGGTCGAGGTTGCGCAGCACGTCGACGTCGGAGCCGGGATACCGGAAGCTGACGTTCTCGAATCGCACCTCGCGGGCCGGCATCGTCTCCACCCGGTGCCGGGTCGCCGCGACCGGCTCGGGATGTCGCTCGGCGATCGTGCCCGGCAGTTCCTTCATCGCCCGGTACGCCGACAGGCCGCGCTTCACCTGGACGACGCCGTACCCGTTCATCGAGACGCCGATCGACAGGATCGCCGGGACCGTGGTGGCGACCTCGGTCAGCGGCAGGTCACCGCCGAGGGCGGCGCGGCCGGCGAGCAGGATCGCGAGTCCGTTCGCGGCCAGGTGCAGGCCGCCGGCCAGGACGGTCCACTTCACGTTCCGGCGGCGCCGCGCCCAGACCGGGCGGAAGCCCGCGGTCCATTCGCGGACGTACCGGTCGACCAGCCACCCGTGCAGACCGAAGACCCTCAGTTCCTTCGGTGCATCGCGCATGCCGAGGTCGAACAGGTAACTCGCCCGCCGCTGCTCCTCGGTGTTGCCCCACCAGACGTCGATCTCGCGCTCGATCAGGCGGCCGCCGTACCACTCCAGGAGCAAGGTCACCGCGACCAGCATCGCCGCGACCGGCCAGGAGAACATCACCCCGACGATGACTCCGGAACCGATCAGCGTGACCCGGCTCGCCACCAGCCAGGGTAGATTCCCCAGCCCTTCGGCGAGATGGAATCCGCTCTTGCCCTTCGCGCGCTCCTGGACGTCCAGCACTTCGGTGTCCTCGAGGTGCGTGACTCTGCGCGGACGCAGCAACGGCTCGGTGATGTCCGTGCCGATCGCGCGGACCAGTGCGGCGTCCATGATCTGCGACGCCACCTGATGGATCGCCGGCGTCAGGCTCTGCAGGACGAACACGACCAGCAGCGCGGCGAGCAGCCAACCGAACCCGCCGGCCGACATCGCGCCCGGGGCATCGTCGATCACACCTGGTACGGCGCCGACGACCTGACCGGTCAGCAAAGTGACCGCCATACCCAGCACCGAACCGAGTACGGCGAGAGCCATCGTCACAGCAGTGCTACCAGGTGAGACTCGAAGCGCATACCGGAGCAGAGTCACCATTCAATTGACCGTAACGACCCCCACCGACAAAAACATCTGAGTTTTCAGGGCGTGCGTAAGACGGTGAGCGCGATGAGTACGGCGACCAGCAGCAGAGCAGCGCACAACGCGAGGCCGAGCGCGTAGCCGTCGTTGAGTGGGGACGCTTCGTTGGCCGCGGTACCGAGGGCGGCGAGCCCGACCGAGGCGCCGAGCTCACGTGAACTGTTGAGCAGTCCGGACGCCGTACCGGACTCGTGCGGAGCGACACCGACGGTGGCGGTGGCGACGACCGGTCCGAGGCACAGCCCGAAGCCGACGCTCGCGACGATCGACGGTCCCAGAACATCGGTGAGGAACGAGCCGTCGGAGCTGATCTGGCTGAACCACGCGAACCCGGCAGCCGTCATCAACCCGCCGAGGTCATCCCGGCAGTCGCGAGGACAGCACCCACCACATCGGGTCGACCGTCGCGGGTGGTCGCCGGGTCGGCGGCGATGCCGCGCACAGCCAAGGCCAGTGCGACAGCAGCCATCGGAACGCTGATGAACATCACCCATCGCCAGCCGAGGTACTGCGTGAGCAGCCCGCCCGCGAGCACGCCGAGCGCACCGCCGGCCGCGTTCATCGCACTCCACACCCCGAAGGCCCGGATGCGCGGCCTGCCCGCCGGGAAAGCTCGCCGTTAGTACCGCGAGCGCTGTGCACCTAGGCCGAGGTCGTCCAGGTCTTTCGCCGGAACACCCCGTCCCACTCGACGGTGACCCGGTCGACCGTGTTCGGCTCCGGGATGTTGACGGTGACCGTCTCGTACGGACCGATCTCACCGGGCCGGGTCGCGACCCGTGCGGGCGTGATCCCCTCCGTCCAGCGGCGACCGCCGATCTCGCCTTCGAACGTGACCTGCACCCGCCGCGCCTGCTTCCCGCTGATGTTGGTCAACGCCCAGTCCCCCGGCCCGTTCACTGTCCTGACCACTTTCCAGTCCTCGTCAGTCATCTCTCCACCTTCTCGCGGAGCGGGGGCATCGGGCCGCTGCCGTACTGATCACGCGGTGGTCAGTGCCGGCGGGAGCGGTTTCTCGTGGATGATCTGGAGGCGGCTGACGGCTCGGGTCAGTACGACGTACAGGCGGTGGAGGCCGCGGGGTTCGGCAGCGACGATGCGGGCCGGCTCCGCGACCACGACCACGTCGAACTCGAGGCCCTTGGCGAGCGTGGCCGGGACGCACACCAGTCTGGTGGTGTCCATCTCGTCCTCGGTCTCACCGAGCAGAGCCGGCTCGAGACCAGCGGCGGCGAGTGCGTCACGCAGGTCTGAGACCTGGTCGTCGGCAGCGATCACCGCAACCGAACCCTCACCGGCCAGAGCGTTCCGGCACGAAGCGACCACCGCGTCCGGCAGAGAGTCCGTCGCCACGATGCTCAGCGCATCGGCCACCGACCGGACCCCGCGCGGCACACTGAGGGTGGGCGCGATCTCGGGCAACAGCCTCGCCGCGAAGTCGATGATCTGATCCGGCACCCGGAATCCGCGGTCCAGTTCGGCCACGACACCGTCGGACTTGTCCAGGTGGCCGAGCACGCGATCCCAGGAACCCGCGGCCCACGGCGTCGTCGCCTGCGCCAGGTCGCCGAGGACCGTCGCCGAGCCGGTCCGGCAGCGCCGCCCCAGCGCACGCAGCTGCATCGCGGACAGGTCCTGTGCCTCGTCCAGCACGAGATGACCGAGGGATCCGGTCCGGCGTTCGATCAGGTCGTCCAGCTCGTCGAGCAGGACCGCGTCGGCCGCCGACCACTTCGCCGACTTCCACGAGCGCGGAGCCTTGGGCCAGAGCAACGCGGCCTGTTCTTCCTTCGTCAGCTCGTCGCCGGCCGACGAGGCCAGGAAGTCCGGGTCAGAGAAGAGCCGGTGCAGCACCTGCTCCGGCGTGACGCGCGGCCAGACCGAGTCGACCACTTCCTTGACCGGCTTCGAGCGGGCCACGGCGTTCTGGACCCGGTCGTCCGGCGACTCACCACGCCGTTCCATCAGAACCAGGACGGCGTGCGCGATCCGCTGCGCCAGCGCGTTCCGCCCCGCGGCGTACCGGGTCGACCCGCGCAGCGCGGAGACGATGTCCACGAGCTCGTAGTCGTGCACGCGGTACCGCTGGGAACCCTTGCTGTAAAGCAGTCCGTCGGCCGGCGTACCGACGTACGACCACAGAGCCCGCTGCAGTACGGCGGCCATCCGGGCGTCACCCTTGACCCGGGCGGCCTCCGGCTCGTCCGAGGCGGGGGCGGGCAGGGTGATCAGTTCGTCGATGGTGATCTGGCGTACGTCGACCTCGCCGAGCGCGGGCAGGACCTTGCGGATGTAGGAGAGGAACGACCGGTTCGGCCCGACGATCACGACGCCACCGCGGCTGAGTCGTTCGCGCTCGGTGTAGAGCAGGTACGCGACCCGGTGCAGGCCGACGGCCGTCTTACCGGTCCCGGGCGCACCCTGAACGCAGACGGTCGGCTGCAGCGGTGCGCGGACCAGGTCGTCCTGTTCGGGCTGGATCGTGGCGACGATGTCGCGCATCGGCCCGGTGCGCGGGCGTTCGATCTCGGCCCGCAGGAACGCGTCGGCCTGATCCGCGGCCGCGGACCCGACCAGCGGCTCGTCCTCGAAGCCGGTCAACTCGGCGGTGTCGGAGAAGCCGTAGCGGCGCCGCATCAGCACGCGTTGCCGGTCGCTGCGGGTCGCCCGGTAGAACGGCACCGACACCGGCGCCCGCCAGTCGATCACCAGCGGCACGCCGTTGCCGTCGTGCACGTGCCGGCGACCGATGTAGATCCGGTCGAGCTCGTCGATGGTCCCGGCCTCGTAGTCGAGCCGGCCGAAGAACAGCGGTACGTCGGGCATGTCGACCAGAGCCAGCGTCCGCTCCCGGTGCGCACGCTCGTTGGCCTCGTTGGTGAAGCGCTCGTCGTTGTCCTCACCGCCGATCATCGGGACCTCGCGGATCTCGACGTCGCGGTGCATCCTGGCCAGTGCGGCCCGCGCCTCGGTCAGGAAGGCACGCTCGGCGTCGAGTTCGGCAGGGGCGATCGCAGGTTCGGACGTCATGGGAGCCTCGACTCGTGGTCAGCGGAATCAACGGACTGGCGGCAATCGACAGGGTCCCGCCCCGGAAAGACATCCGGTTCGTTGCGATCCTTCACGCAGTGCAAGAAGCCACCGGAAAAGACAGGCCGAGGACGTTACCAGCGCCCTCGTCACCCCGCCACCGAATTACCGCCCGCCGTTTCCGGGCAGGGCGGCTGGGCACCGGGACCGGGATCCGGAACTGAGGAGGGCGACCGCAGATGGGACACCATGAAGCGTCGACGATCGTGGACGTCGCGCCGAACATCCTCTTCGACTACCTGTCCGACCTCGAGCACCTGCCCGACTACCTGCCCCGGCTGAGCGACGTACACCGCACCGGGCCACAGCCGGACGAAGCGCAGGGGATGGAGGTACGGCGACCACACCAGCCGGTGCACGAAGAGGTCGAGGTGACCGCCGAAGTGCCCGCCGACGGACAGTCCGAACGGACCGTGCGCAGCGAGGCCTGGATCGAGGTCGTCGAGGAGAACCGCAGGCTGCGCTGGGGCGCGCCCGGGGAACACGGCTACCACGGCGAACTGGACGTCGACTTCGTTGCCGACGGCACCTCGCGGCTGACCGTCCGGCTGGACACCGAGCACTCCGCCGGCCAGGCGATCGACGACGAACTGAACCGTGCCCTGGAAGGCATCAAGACCACGGTCGAGCACACACCGTCACCCGGCGCCTGAACACAGCGAGGAGGTTGCGCAGACCATGACCGTGAAGCTGAACAAGACCGCGTTCGAGCACGCGAAGGACCTCGTCCGCAAAGGGCAGACCGCGATGGACGAGCGGGACGACTGGAGCGAGCACGCGCCGACCGCGGACCAGGAGAACGCATACCTCGACAAGCACGGCTGGCGCGAGTACGGCCAGTGGTACCTCGGCATCGACACCGACATGGACGAGGAGACGAAGGGCCACTACAAGTTCCCGTACGGCGACTTCCGCCGCGTCCATCGATGCGGTGTGATCAGCGCCGAGTCCCGCGCCGCACAGAACGACTACGACGACATCACCAAGGCCGTCGAGGAACTCCACAGACTCCTCGACGGTGAGCACGCCTGAGTACTACGGTTCGACCGCCTCGGCCCGGTTCTCCGCGTCGCGCTCGGCGGCGCGGCCGGTGTCGTGCGACCTCGGGGATCTCGGGGCCGGGCAGACAGGCCCACGCCGTACCGGTCCCCCACCGAGTCGCCGGCTCTTCCACTGCTTCTCGTCGTAGTCGTAATACGTATCCACACCACCGACTGTCATCGTTCCTCCAGTCAGGCCGAACCACCCTTCGGCTGCTGACTTCCCAACAGTCCGGCGCGTCGGAGTCTGCCAGTTACGCCCGTACCGCACTAGTCCTGTGGCCGCATCAACCGGATTGCGAACTCCGTTCAGCCTGACTGTCCGGTACCGCGGCCGGTGCGCTGCTGCAACTCGTCGATCAACTGCGACGCCTCTGCCTTGCTGAGATTCTGCGGAACCTCGACCCCGGCCTCCTGCGCCAGCGTGCCCAGGTAGGAGGCCTGCGGCCCGGTCATCGGCTCGTCACCAGTGGTCCACTCCTGCGGGTCCTTCTCCGGGACAGGTTGCACGTCCATGACAGGCACCTCCGAACATACGATCGATTACTGATCGTCCGGTACCCGCCGGCGTGGTTCCTAACCCCGGCGGCCGACTCAGCGCGGCAGACGGCGGGTGTCGATCAACTGCTGGGCGACGTCACGGAGCTTGGTGTTGGTGTCCTGGGAGTAGCGCTTGAGGATCGCGAACGCGCGGTCGCCGTCCACGCCGTACCGCTCCATCAGGATGCCCATCGCCTGGCCGACCAGTTTCCGGGCGTCGACGGCCTGCGCCATGGTCGCCTCGTTCCGGGCCGTCGCGACCGCGACCGAGGCATGCCTGGCGAGGATGTGCGCGATCGCCACGTCGTCGACGCTGAACGCGTCCGGCTCCATGCTGTACAGCCCCATCACACCGACGGTGCCGGTCGATGTGGTCAGCGGTACGTCGAGCACGCTCCGAACGCCGAGCGACAGCACCTTGGCCGACCAGTCCGGCCACCGCTGCTCGGTCGCGGTGTCCCTGATCAGCAGGGTCTCGCGGCTGCGCATGACCTCGACCAGCGGCCCGTCGCCACCGGCCATCTGCCACTCGTAGATCTCGGTCACCATCGGCTCGGTCGTCGCCGGGACCTCGGGCCGGCCGCGCACCGCCAAGGCGACGCCCGCATGGGAACAGTTCAGCGCCTGCAACGCGAACTGCACGACCGCCTCCACGGTTTCCGCCACCCCGGCCGAGTCGTGCAACTCGAGGGCGAGCTGCGCGAACCGGTCAGCCGTCGAAGCCTGATCAGGGGCTAGCTCAACGGGACTGTCGTCCCCGCCGATCTGCTCCAGGTCTGCCATGAACCCATCATGCCTCACGCCTTGTCCTCCGCAGCCTGCTGCATCCGCGCATACAGCAACTGCAGATAGTCGGCACCGGTCACCGCGGTGAACGTCGACGCCACCACCCGGGTGACGCCGGGCGCGAAGAGCAATCCGAGCGTGAACGCGGTCGCGACCCACATCGACAGGCAGAACGGGCAGGTCAGCAATTCCCCGATCGCATGACGGAACTGGCTGTCCTTGCGTACCTCCTCCATCACCTCGCCCGGACCGCCCTCTCCGCGGTAGCGCGTGAACGGGGCCCGCACCGGGCTCGTGACGGCGTCCTTCGTGACCAGCCGCGCCAGCTTGTGGGTGGCCGCCGTCATCAGCAGCAGGTCGTACGGCGAGATCCGCCGGCTCCGCGTGCCCCACAGCGCCGCTGCCGCACCGGCCACGCCGGCGACGCCGCTGAACAGCATCATCAACACGGCGTAACCACCCAGCGGCCGATCGGCCCCCTGACGGTACTCGTCCGCCTCCGACCGCACCGTCTCGGTCAGCTTGCTCATCGGATCACCTCGTTCACTCGGTCCCGCTCAGGCGCAGCCAGCGGTACCCGTACCCAGCGAGCCGCACCGAGTCACGGGTCGCCCGGTCGTAGGCGCCGTCGGCGAGCAGATCGGCCGCCACGTCGTAGCGGAGGCGCACGTCCACCTCGTCCGGGGACAGATTCGCCAGCATCAGTACGGCGCCCTCGTCGCGGTGATGCAACAGGCCGAGGACAGCGCGCGACTCGAACGTGATCGCCTCACAGCGCCGGGTCGGCAGTTCGCCCAGTTCGCGGCGACGGTGCACGAGTTGCGAAACCCGGCTGAGCAGCGATCCGGGCTGCAGTTCTTGGTCGGCGACGTTCACCTTGGTGGCGGCGTACGCGCCCTGCAGGATCGGTGCGGGCTCGACGACGGCGGCGCCGCTGAATCCGGCGTTCGTGCCGGCCGACCACTGCATCGGCGTCCGGACCGCGGCGCGGTCGGGAAGTGAGAGGTCGTCGCCCATCCCGATCTCCTCGCCGTACCGGACCACCGGGACCCCTGGCAGCGACTGCAGGACCGCGTGGGCCATCGCGACCCGGCGTTCGTCACCGAGCATCGGTGCGAGCCGGCGGCGGATGCCGCGTCCGAAGGCCTGCATCTCCTCGGCCGGCGCGAACGCCGCCACGACCTCCTCCCGCTCGGCCTGGGTCAGCCGTTCCAGATCGAGTTCGTCGTGGTTGCGCAGCCAGTTGACGTAGGTGCAGCCGTCCGGCGGCCCGGGTTGCTGGCGCAGCGCCCGCACCACCGGCTCCGCGTCGCAGCGCGCCATCGCGGGGAACAGCAGGTTGTTCATCCAGAAGTTCAGTACGGCGTGCAGCCGGTCGCCGTCACCGAAGTAGTCGCGGTACGCGTCCGGCGGTGCGTCCACCTCACCGATCAGCGGCGCCCCGTCGGCCGCGGCGCACAGTTCGGTGAGGAACCAGTAGCCCCGGTCCCGGTCGTCGGTGAGCGCAGCCTGCCGCACCATGTACGGGACCGCGTCCACCCGGAAGCCGTCCACGCCACGGTCGATCCAGTGCCGGACGATCCCGGCGATCTCTTCGCGCACCGCGGGATGCCCGACGTCCAGGTCCGGCTCGTGCCGGTAGAACGCGTGACGGTAGTACTTCCCGGCCCGTTCGTCGTACGCCCAGATCGAGTCCTCCACACCGGGGAACATCGGCGCCCGCACGGCCGGGTCCTCGCGCGGCTCGGTCGCCCAGACGTAGTAGTCGTGGTACGGCGAACCGGCGTCCTCCCGCGCCGCCCGGAACCAGGGGTGATCGACGGACGTGTGCTGGACGACGAGTTCGACCATGACCCGCAGGTCGAGGGTGTGGCAGCGCTCCACGAGACGCTCGAAGTCCGCCATCGTGCCGAACCGCGCGGACACGTCTCGGTGGTCGACGACGTCGTACCCTCCGTCGCGGTACGGCGAGACGTAGAACGGCTGCAGCCAGATCGTGTCCGCGCCGAGTGCGCGGATGTGGTCGAGCCGACGGACCACACCTTCGAGATCGCCCAGGCCGTCTCCGTCGGTGTCGAAGAACGTCGCCGGGTCCAGCTGGTACAGGACTCGTCCGTCGAGCCTCACAGCGCCTGCCAGGTCATTGCCGCCATTTACTTGCCCGCGGCATTCGCCAGCCGGGCCTTGCCCTTCTTCACCCGCCGGGCGGGAACCGCCGGCTGCGTGTCCTCTGCCCGGATCTCGGCCGAGACGGCGCGATCCGCCGGGTCGTGGACGGGGCCGCCACCCAGACGTCTGTACTTCCAGCGTTTCTCGTCGTAGTCGTAATACGTGTCGATGCCGCCAACGGTCACCACGGTGTCCTCCGGTCGACCCGGTGTTCGGTGCGCCCGCTGCTGGACGACCGACTCCCGGTACCCGAATCGCACGAAATGATGCCCCGGCCGGGCAGCAACTCGCCGATTCATGGGCCGGTTTGGCGATCCGCCGACGAATCGAGCATGCTTGGGGCGGCACTCCGGAGATGTGGGTGGTTGACGTCCCTTGCCTTCGGGAGTGTGCTCCTCAGTGCTGAACAAGCCCGACCTGTCGGTCGCGGCCGCGCTCGCCCAGTTCACCGTGGATCTCCATGACGCCGACGGCGCCGTCGATCAGGTTGCCGCCGCCGTCGTCGACTTCGCGGTGGACACGCTCGCCTGGCCGTTCGCCGGTCTCGTCCTGACCCGGCGCGCCGGCCGGGTCAGCCTTGCCGCCGTCTCGGACCCGGCGATCGCGTCGCTGGGCCGGCTCCTGCTCGGCCCGGACAGTCCCCTGCCGGCGGTGGCCCGCGGCAACGATCCGGTCGTCGTCGACTACGTCGGTGACGGCCGGCTGATCCCGCCGGACGAGGCGGCCGCGGCCCACCGGGCCGGTATCGCGGCCGTCACCCACATGCCGTTGAAGGTCGGGGCCGGCCCGGTGGGTGCCCTCAGTCTCTATGACACGGACCCGTCCAGCTCGGACGACCAGCGGCTCACGGTCGCCGCTCTGCTGGCTCAGCACGCGGCGGTGGCCATCGCCCAGGCACGTCACCGCGAGTCGATGATGAAGGCCGTCGAGGCCCGCAAGCAGGTCGGGCAGGCAGTCGGAATCCTCATGCAGCGCTTCGACATCAGCGCCGACCTGGCGTTCCAGGTGCTGAGCCGGCATTCTCAGCACAGCAACACCAAGCTCCGCCAGATCGCCCAGTACGTCGTCCAGCACCGCCGGCTGCCGAACCATCCGGCGAACGGCGAATGAGTGTCCGTCGCCGCGGGCACCGGGCCGGAACCGACGACCGTTGGAGCATGCGATGTCGATCTGGGCACGATTCAAGCGATGGCGCCTGGCGCACAAACTCAACGAGGCCGACGCGCCCTCCGACACGGACACCGCGATGACGAGGGCCGAGGGCGGCGATCCGCGCGCAGAGACGGCGTCCACCACCGGCACCGGGCCCAGCGAGGAGTTCGTCGGCCGGGTCGCCGGTGACGACACGGACACCGGTCCGTCAGGTGCCGAGGTCCGCTCGGACAAGGGCGGCTCGTAGCCCGTTTTCCGGCAGCCGGTCCGGGTACTGGCGCCGTATGCCTCAAGCGATCGTCACCGGTTCCGACAGCGGCATCGGCCGGGCCACCGCGGTGGAACTGGCCAAGGACGGATTCGACATCGGCGTCACCTGGCACAGCGATCACAGCGGGGCGGAGGAGACGGCGGCCGAGGTCCGCGACCTCGGCCGCCGCGCCGTCGTCGAGCACCTCGACCTCGAGGTGCTGCCCGGTGCCGCCGACGTGATCGACAAACTCGCCGACGATCTCGGCGGCGTGGACGTCCTGGTGGCCAACAGCGGCACCGGCACCGGCGAACTCGCCGTCGATCTCGACTACGACACCTGGCGCAAGGTGATCAGCGTCGACCTCGACGGCGCCTTCCTCTGCTTGCAGCGAGCCGCCCGCAGGATGATCGCGGCCGGGAGGGGTGGCCGCCTGATCGCGGTGACCAGTGTCCACGAGCATCAGCCCCGGGTCGGCGCGGCGCCGTACGACGCGGCCAAGGGCGGCCTCGGCCTGCTGATGAAGACGCTGGCCCTGGAACTCGGTGAGCACGGCATCACCGCGAACGCGGTCGCGCCGGGTGAGATCGCCACCCCGATGACCGGCCAGACCGACGAGGATCCCCGCGACAAGGACCGGCCCGGCGTCCCGCTCGGCCGCCCGGGTGACGCCCGCGAGATCGCCGCCGTGATCGCCTTCCTCGCCTCCCCCAAGGCGTCGTACATCACCGGTGCCAGCATCGTCGCCGACGGCGGCATGCTCCAAATGGGGCCGATGGCCGGCAGCCACCTCGAACACCACAACTGGCGCCGCCCGTGATGTGGCCCCGATGGGAGTTCGCAAGGCAGCCTTGGCGCGGTACTTCGTCGCGTCGAGCCTCGCCCGTGCGGCCGACAGCGGAGCTGCTGTCGGCCTCGTTCTCCTTGCGGTAGGGCAGCCGGGGCTCCGGCATCCGGAGGCAGTGGGTGGCATCCTCGCCGCCGGCCTGACCGCTCCCCACCTCCTCGGCCCGGTCGTGGCGAAGCGCTTGGACCAAGCCCGCGACAGCCGCCGCTACCTGTTCGCCGCATTCCTCCTCTTCGGCTGCGCACTCGCCGGAGCCGCCCTGCTGCTCGGTCATGTCCCACTTCCTCTCGTCGTACTCGCCACCGGGGTGGCGGGCGCGTGTGGACCCGTTCTCACCGGTGGGATGAGCAGCCGCGTTGCCGACCTGACCGGCTCCGACCAGCGGGCCCGACGTCGCGGTGAGGGCCTGGACGTCCTCAGCTTCAGCGTGGCCGCCATCTCCGGGCCGGCCGGGGTCGCGGCGCTGGCCGCCGCCGTCAGCCCGCTGGTCGCGCTGCTCGTCCTCGGCGCCGCGTCGACTGTCGCGGCGTTCGTCACGCTGACTCTGCCGCCCGGCCGAACCGACGACGGGCAGCCGAAGCCGGCCGCATCCGTGCGCTCGGTTCTGAACCTGCTGATCCGCGACGGCGCGTTGCGGCGCGTCAACTACGCCACCATGCTCACCGCCGTCAGCAACGGCAGCCTGCCCGTGGTCGCCGTCGTCCTCGCCGTCCATCTCACCGGACGACCGACCGGCGGTGCCACCATGATGGCGGTGCTCGGAGCCGGCAGCTTGGCCGGTGCTGTCTTGATGACCTTGCGTCCGCTGCGCGGCGAACCCGACCGGCTCACCACCTGGTACGTCGCCGCCGTCGGCGTCGCCACCGCACTCTGCGCGCTCGCGGCCAACTACCCGCTCGCCCTCGTCGCCTTCGGCTTGATCGGACTGGCCAACGCACCCTTCGGCACGGCGACCTTCGCGGCCCGGTCGGAGTACGCGCCGCCAGAGGCTCGAACTCAGGTCTTCGTGACGATGGCGTCCCTCAAGATCGCCGCCGCCTCGGCCGGGTCCGCGGTCGCCGGAGTCCTGACCTTCCTCGGCCCTCGTGGTCTGCCCGTGGCTGCCGCGGCCGTCGTCATCGTCGGAGCCCTCGGCACCGTCGTGGACCGACGGCTGACCGGACACTCAGGCGTTCTGACCTCGAGGGAGCGTTCGCGCGGCCGTGATCGCGCCCGCCAGCAGCAGGCCCGTCCCGATGAGGAAGGCTGTGGATGACCCTGTGGTGAAGGTGGGGGCAGCGGTGGCGGTGGTGGCCAGGGTGGTGAGGACGATGGCGCCGCCCAGGTGCGTCGACGTCTGGAGGAGGCCGGAGGCGAGTCCCTTCTCGCCCTCTCGTACGCCGGTCATGCCCTGTGACGTGAGCGGTACGAACGCCGCCGCGAACGTGAAGCCGGCGACGGCGAACGCGGGCAGCAGATGGGTGAAATAGCCGTTGTCGTCCGGCGCGCGCGACAGCAGCAGGAACGCGGCGGCCGAGCCGATCATGCTCAGTGCGGCGGTACGGCGTGGGCCGGCGACCGTGACGATCCGAGGGGCCGCCAGACCGCCGGCGCAGGCCGACAACGCGAGCGGGACGAACGCCAGTCCGGTCTCGAAGGCGGAGTACCCGAGCACCTGCTGCAGGTAGAGCGTGGCGATGAACATCATCCCGCCGAACCCGCCCGCGTTCGCGATCAGCGCCAGGTTCGACCCGGTGAGGGCGCGGTCGCGGAAGATCGTCAGCCTGACCATCGGTGCCGCCGTACGGCGTTCGACCACGACGAAGGCCGCCAGCAGAACCACCGCCCCGCCGATGACCGTGGCCGCGGTCGTCCCCAGTTGCTCCACGCGAGAGATCCCGAACGCCAAGGTCCCGAAACCCGCCGCGACCAGGGCCGCGCCGAGCAGATCCAGCCTGGGCGCCTCCTCGTCGCGGCTCTCGCGAAGGGTCGTCGGTGCGAGCGCCGCGGCGAGGAACCCCACGGGCACGACGATGAAGAAGCACCACGGCCACCCGACGGTCGCAGTCAGGACACCACCGAGGACCAGACCAGCGACCATACCCAGATCCATCGACGCCGACAGGTAGCCCAGCGCACGTTGCCGCTGACGCTCCTGCCGATAGGTGGTCGTCAGCAACGCGAGCGCGGCCGGCACCGCGAGCGCCGCGCCCAGACCCTGAACCGCCCGGGCGGACAGCAGAACCTCCGTCGTCGGGGCGAAACCGGCCGCCGCCGACGCCGCCGCGAACACGAGCAGGCCGGCGACCAGCACCCGGCGGCGACCGAAGAGATCACCGGCTCGCCCGCCGACCAGCAGGAAGGCTCCGAGCGTGAGCGTGTACGCGGTGACCACCCACTGCAGGTCGGCCTGCGCTGTCCCCAGGTCACGCTCGATCGCAGGAAGAGCGACCGTGACAACCGTTCCGTCCAGGGTCACCAGTACGTCGGCCGCGCACAGCAACGCCAACGCCGGCCGCCAGCTTCCGAGCCTCATAAGGGCGCCGGTGCCCACGTTCCCCGGTTCGTTCACTCGGAGCCGGGAATCGCGCCGCTGTTCTCCCGCGGCCTACTGATATGCGGTCGGCGGTCGCATGTGGCTAGTATTGAGGGAGCACCGTACGTCGGCAACGCCTCTAGCGACGCCGATCGCGCCGCGACGGCTGCGCCTCGCGCAGGAACTCACGGCCATCCACCAGTCGGGCTCGGTCCCGCTCCGGTGGCGGGCCCCGCCGGACATGCACCTGTCGATCGCTCGCGGGTGTCCGCCCCGGAGACTCGGCAGGAGGTCTCGGGGTCGGTGGCGCGATGTCGTGCGGTGCCGCGTGCCGCCGCGGCAGCTGTGCCGTGGCAGTTCTGAGGAGGGAATCCTTGGCCCAGCGAGGCCGGCGTCGTTCCGACGCTACCCGTAGTACTGGTGCTCCGCCCCGGCGCCGGCGTCGTACCCGCGACGTCGAGGTCGAAGGCCTCATGCCGGTGCTCGCTCGCGCCGTGCGCGAGGTCGAGAGCGCCGTCGAGCGCGGTGCCGTGCGGCCCTCGATCCGGACGAAGTTCCAGGTCATCGCCCTCCTGGTGCGCGAGGAGCGCGCTCGCGTGAACTCCGACGAGAGCGCCGGCGACACCTACCGGGCGGAGCAGCTCAGGCGCCTGGACGGCATCGCGACGATTCTCGCCAAGACGGCGGCCCAGGAACCCTCGCTGCTGTCACTGCTCGCCGAGGACGCCGTCGTCTCCCCCGCGGCCGCCGCGCTCAAGCGCGAGATGCTGGTGTCCGCCGGCCTGGAACCGCCTGACGAGCCGGAGCCGGAGGAGCAGGCGGCCGAGCCGCCCGCGACCACGCGGCAGGTCGTGCCGCAGTCGGTGGTCTCCCGGCAGCTCGCCAACCCCTTCCTCGCCCCTGACTTCAGCGCCCCTGTCCCACGTCCGGTCCAGCCGAAGCGCCTGGCCGGCTGGGAGCTGATCGGGCCGCTGCTCAAGTCGTTCGAGTACGCGACCGCGTCGTCGACCAAGGCGCTGCCCAGAGCGACCTCGTTGCGTACGCCGGCCGGCCGTGACCTGATGCCGCACCAGGCGCAGCTGATCGCCGCCGCGGCAGCCGGCCACCGGACCTTCCTGCTGGCCGACGAGCCCGGTCTGGGCAAGACCGCCCAGGCCCTGCTCGCCGCACAGGCAGCAGAGGCCTATCCGCTGCTGGCCGTCGTACCGAACGTCGTGAAGACCAACTGGGCCCGCGAGGCCGGCCTGTGGACTCCGCGCCGCAAGGCCACCGTGATCCACGGCGACGGCAAGACGATCGACGCCTTCGCCGACATCGTCGTGGTGAACTACGAGGTGCTCGACCGGCACGTCGGCTGGCTCGGTGACCTGGGCTTCCGCGGCATGGTCGTCGACGAGGCGCACTTCATCAAGAACAAGAAGTCGCAGCGGTCGCGGAACGTACTCCGGTTGTCGGAGCGGATCCGCAGCCGGATGGTGCGGCCGCTGCTGATGGCGCTCACCGGTACGCCGCTGATCAACGACATCGAGGACTTCACCGCGATCTGGGAGTTCCTCGGCTGGATCGACGAGAAGGGACCGCGCGCCGAGCTGATGCAGGCGCTCGAGGACAGTGGCCTGACACCGGCCGACCCCGGGTTCTACGCCGCCGCGCGCGCCAGTGTGATCGACCTCGGCATCGTCCGCCGGCGCAAGGTCGACGTGGCCGCCGACATCCCCGCCCGCCGCATCGCCGACCTGCCCGTCGAACTCGACGACGCGGCCGGCCGGTCCATTCGCGCGGCCGAGCGTGAGCTCACCGACCGCCTGGTCGCGCGGTACCGCAGCGCACTGGAGACCCGCACCTCCGGCGAGGTCGTCGACGGGATCGATCACGACCTGGTGCGCCGGGTCGCCGGCTGGGAGCGAGCCGACCCGGACTCGGCCAAGACCGGCGAGAACGTCTTCAGCCTGGTACGGCGGATCGGCCGGGCGAAGGCGGGTCTGGCCGCCGACTACGCGGCCCAGCTCGCACACAACGTCGGCAAGGTCGTCTTCTTCGCCCGGCACATCGAGGTGATGGACGCCGCCGAGGCCCTGTTCGCCGAGCGCGGCATCGGCTTCGCCTCGATCCGCGGCGACCAGACGTCGAAGAACCGCCAGAAGAACATCGACGCGTTCGTCAACGATCCCGAGGTGTCGATCGCGGTCTGTTCACTGCTGACGGCCGGCGTCGGCATCAACCTGCAGGTCGCGTCGAACGTCGTCCTCGCGGAACTGTCCTGGACGAACGCAGAGCAGACCCAGGCGATCGACCGCGTCCACCGAATCGGCCAGGAGGAGCCGGTCACCGCCTGGCGCATCATCGCCGCGCAGACCGTCGACACCCGGATCGCCGATCTCATCGACGCCAAGGCCGGGCTGGCCGCCAAGGCACTGGACGGCTCGGACGAGGAACTCTCGTCGTCGGCCGACCTCCAACTGGAAGCTCTCGTCGCCCTCCTGACCAACGCTCTCTCCGCCGAAGCGTAGAAACCGGCCTTCGTACGGCCGACACCAATCTGCCGGGACGGACTGTCGTATCGGGCACCTCGCCGATCGTCTTCTGGGTGTAAGCACTCACCCAGAAGGGACACGACCATGCAAGCGACCGTGAACGCGCTGGACATCGCAGTGACCGACCTGACCGCCGCCATCGAGTTCTACCGGCGGCTCGGGCTCGAGTTCGTCCGGGACGAGCACTGGCCGAACGACCACGCCGGGTGCGACCTGCCGAACGGTCTGCACCTGATGCTCGACACCGACAGCCTCCGCGGCAAGACCACGTCCGGCTGGACTCCGCCGACGACAGGACGGATCTTCCTGACCTTCCAGCTCGAGTCGCCGGCCGCGGTCGACGCGAAGTACGCCGAACTCGTCGCCGCGGGCGTCAGGGGACTGCAAGAGCCGTTCGACGCCCCTTGGGGGATGCGGTACGCCACCGTCGCCGACCCGTCCGGGAACGGCGTCGACCTGTTCGCCGGCCTGCCCACCGACTGACCCCTGGTCCGCCAGACTGAGACCGGAGGTGACGCGATGAAGTACGTGCTGATGTTCGTCGAGACCGAGGAGTTCCACAAGGAACTCGAGGCGATGAGCCCGGCCGAGCAGGAGCAGGCCTATCAGAAGGTCTACCAGTGGTTCGCCGACCACGCCCCGAAGATCACCAACCGCGGCGCGAAACTGCAGGCCGCGGAGACGGCCACGACGGTCCGGCTCGGTGGCGGCGAGCCGGTGGCGACCGACGGCCCGTTCATGGAAGGCAAGGAGGTCATCTCCGGCTTCGTCGAGATCGACGTCGCCGACCTCGACGAAGCCCTGCGGATCGTCAAGACCTGGCCAGGCTGCCCAGTCGTCGAAATCCGCCCCGCGGAGTCATGACACGCGCGAGAGGCGATCATGCCGCCGACGAGTTGGCCCGTGTCGTTCGTGAACACGCGGGCCGGCTCGCCACCTCCCTCATGTCGCTGCTGGGCGACTTCGCCACGGCCGAGGACCTGGTCCAGGACGCGGTCGAGACCGCGTTGCGGCGCTGGCCCGCCGAAGGCATCCCGGAACGCCCGGACGCCTGGTTGTTCACCGTCGCCAAGCGGCGCGGCCTCGACGTACTCCGCCGGCAGGAGAACTACCGCACCAAGCTGACCCAGCTGCAGTGGCCGGTCCGGCCGGCACCCGACGACCGGCTCCGGCTGATCTTCACCTGTTGCCACCCGGCGCTGCCACGCGAAGCACAGATCGCCTTGACGCTGCGGGTCGTCTGCGGTCTCACCACCGCACAGATCGCCGCGGCGTTCGTCGTCCCCGAGACGACCGTCGCACAGCGCATCACGCGGGCCAAACGCAAGATCGCCGCCGCCGGAATCCCGTACCGCATCCCCCGCGACGACGAGTTGCCCGCACGGCTGAACGAAGTACTCACCGTCATCTACCTGCTCTTCAACGAGGGCTACCTCTCCAGCACCGGCGAGCGCGCACACGCCCGCGACCTCGTCGACGACGCCGAATGGCTGGCGTCGCTCCTGGCCGGGCTGCTTCCCAACGAGCCCGAAGTCACCGGCCTACTGGCTCTGATCCGCCTGCACCGCGCCCGTGTCGCCGCCAGGTTCACCGCCGACGGCCAACTGGTCCTTCTGCAAGACCAGGACCGTACAAAGTGGAACCACCCGGCCATCGCGGAGGCAACCGCGTTGTTGACCCGTACGGCTCGCCGCCACCGCTCCCCCGGCCCGTACCAACTCCAGGCCGCCATCGCCGCCTGCCACTGCGAAGCCGCCACCTGGGCCGACACCGACTGGCAGCAGATCCTCGTGCTCTACGACATGCTGCTCCACCTGCAGCCGACCCCGGTCACGCGTCTCCACCGCGCGGTCGCCGTACGGTATGTGCACGGTCCGCGAGCTGCGCTGGCCGAACTCGACGACCTCGGTAACGCGCTCCAGAACTACCCGCTGTTCCATGCGATCCGCGCCGAACTACTCCGCGCCGAGGACCGAGCCACCGAAGCCGCCGCGGCCGACCGCCAAGCCCTCGAGCTCACCAGCAATCCGGCTCAACTCGACCTCCTGCACGCCCGCCTCGCCGACTCCTAGCCCGGCCGCGACCCGATGGGTGCGGCGGGGTCGTCTCCAGGATTCCACGACCACGAGCATCGCCGGTGTCCGCCCGGGGTACTGCCGGTGCATGACTGAGCTGCCGCCCGGGACGGCATCACCAACGCGAAGACGCAGCGGGTGAGTGACGTGCAGACGTTCCTGCCGATGCAGGACTTTGCCGAGACTGCGGGGGTGCTGGATCCGCGGCGGTTGGGCAAGCAGCGGGTGGAGACGCTGCAGATCCTTCGTGGACTGATCGTTCCGGGGTACGGCTGGCGGCACCACCCCGCGGTGAAGATGTGGGCCGGCTACGAGGAAGCGCTGGTGCGCTACGGCCTCGAGATCTGCTCGGTCTGGGTCGCTTCCGGCCGGTCCGACACGTGCGAGACCACCATGGTCACAGAACTCACCGGCGCCTGCGGCATCAAGTACCCACGCGCACAGGCCGAGCTCGCACGAACCGGTGACCTACCACCGTGGCTCGGCGACGCGGCGTTTCACCGCAGCCACCGGTCCGCCCTGGTGCGCAAGGATCCGGCCCATTACAGCCGATTCTTCGACGAGCCCCCGGACCTGGCGTACGTGTGGCCGACCTCAGACCGTCCCCCGCGCTGCCCGCAGGTGCCCACCTGATCGACGTCCTGCCCGGGCGCAGGTCGCCGAGGTCGATTGCCGGGTGGGATCCGGGGTACCGCGGGACCATGACCGAGAACGGACAGCTCGCGCTGGTGACCGGCGCTTCGAGTGGTATCGGGCTGGAACTGGCCCGTCAGTTCGCCAAGCACGGCTTCGACCTCGTCATCGCGGCCGAGGACGACGCCATCGAAACCGTGGCGCCCGACCTGCGGACCGCGGGTGACCGCACCGTCCAGGTCGAGGCCGTCCGCGTCGACCTGGCCACCCCCGAAGGCATTCAGCACCTCCTGACGTGCCTGGGCGATCGCCCGGTCGCGGCCGCGGCGCTCAACGCGGGCATCGGGCTCGGTGGCAAGTTCGTCGAGAACGACCTGGCCACCGAACTGCGCGTCATCGATCTCAACGTGAAGTCCACTGTGGCGCTGGCGAAGCAGATCCTGCGCGACATGGTCGCCCGGAACGAAGGCCGGCTGCTGATCACGTCGTCGATCGCCGCCACCATGCCCGGGTCGTTCCAGGCGGTGTACAACGCCAGCAAGTCGTTCCTGCAGTCGTTCGCGGAGGCGCTGCAGGACGAACTCAAGGACTCGGCCGTCACAGTCACCTCGCTGATGCCGGGACCGACGGACACCCGGTTCTTCCACCGGGCCGGGATGGAAGACACCCGCCTCGGGCAGTCCGGCAGCAAGGACGATCCGGCCGAGGTCGCGCGTCAGGGCTACGAGGCGATGATGAAGGGCCAGGACCGGGTCGTCGCCGAGTCGCTGATGACGAAGGCGCAGGAACTGGCCAACAAGGTCCTGCCGGACAAGGTCAAGGCCGTTGCCCACCGCAAGATGGCCGAGCCCAAAGACAGCTGACACCGGCAGGCTTTCGGCGTACGTCGTACGTCGGTCACTCAGCCCCGGTCGGGTGGCAATGGCCTCCAGCGCACCGGCCCGACCCGGATCGCCGACGGCCTCCGGGTGGTCCACGGTCCGGCCCGGGTCGCAGCAGGTCTGACCTGGATCGAGACGGCTTGTGGCGGCGGCGGTTGCCTGACGTGTGCGCGGTCATAGGCGGCGCGGCGAGCCGGATCACGCAGGATGTCGTAGGCGGCGAGGATCTGCCGCAACCGCACGTCGGCGTCGGAGTCCGGCTCTGCTGGCCGGCGGGTGTCGGGCCGGCGGGTGTCGGGGTGGTGCTGTCGGACCAGTTCCCGGAAGGCGCGCAGCAGGTCGTCGCTCGACGCGTCGGCGGTGACGCCGAGGATCACGTACGGGTCGAACGCAGGCATGGCGTCAGTCCAGGTGAAGTGCGGGCGAGGACCGGGGTGATGCGGCGGCCCGTCACGGCGTGTCGTCCCAGGAAGGACAGGCAGCGGACGGAGTCGTCGCTGGAGAATCGAGGGGGTTGTGACGCGGGCGGCCGCATCACCGGGTCACAGGGATCGACTCAATCGGCTCAATCTCGGATCAGCTCACCTCCTCACGGTCGCAGGAGCGGAACGCGCGGTCAGGCCGGAGGGCCGCGTCCCCTGCCGTCCGGCCGGCGGGTCGGCACGGAGGTGCCGGCAGGCGGCCCGGAACCGCGCTCCCGTGCGCGCGGCGGCCAGGCGGCCCATCCGCCGTCCGGTGGGCAAGGTTTGCGGCGGGACGGCCGACGCGGTGACTCCCAGCAGGCAGCGATCAGTGCGTCGAACTCATCCCGCACCAGATCGTCGTCGCCGAGGACGAGGTCGACGAAGACCTCGGCCGCGTCCACTGTCTGCTGTTCGATCGCAGTCATCGAACTCGCCCCGTCGAGCGGTGGTGGCTGCCGGGTCAGACGTCGATCTGCTTCTGACCGCTGTCGGCCTTGGTGATCTCGATCTTGCGCGGCTTGGCCTGCTCGGCAACCGGGATCTTCAGCGTCAGTACGCCGGACTCGTAACTGGCCTCGATGTGCTCGGCGTCCAAGGTGTCGCCGAGGAAGAGCTGCCGGGAGAACACGCCGAGCGGACGCTCCGCGACCTGCATCTCGACGCCCTCGCCGAGTTCGGCCGGCCTGCGCTCGGCCTTCACCGTCAGCACGTTGCGTTCGACGTCCAGGTCGATCGCGTCCGGCGACACACCGGGGAGATCGAACGCGACCACGTACTTGTCACCGTGCCGGTAGGCGTCCATCGGCATCGGCGTCGGTCGCGACCACGTGCCCGGCGTCTGGCCCCCGAAGACCTGCTGGGCGAACCGGTCCAGCTCCCGGAACGGGTCGGTGCGCATCAACATCGTCCTGCACCTCCTGAGCAGTCGACTTGTGGATCGTGTCAATACGCACTTCCCATATAACACGTCAACGCCTCGTTGACAAGATCACATGTCATCGCATCGCTGACGGGTGTTCCACTGGATCCGCCGGGGACATCGGACGCGCGATGGAGGCGTGTAGGACTGCGCGGGACGGGGAACCTGTCCGCGATGCGACGGTGGTGGGTTTTCGTGCTGAGCGGCTTGGTCCTGGTGGCGACGATGGCCGGCGCTTCCGCCGCCGCGGGCGCAACCGACCACACCAGGCAGAGCCCGGTGTCGGTCCAGGCTCCAGCTGCGGACACTCCGTCGCCGACGCTGGGGTCCACGCCGCAACCCGGCGTCAACCCACCAGGCGACGCCGACGCGGATCCGAGCGACTTCGACCAGGTACCGCTGGCGGTGGGCTCGTTCCTCTTCCTCGGCGCGCTCGTCGGCGGGTCGATCCTCTTCTACCTGTGGCGCCGGAGCCGGCAGAACACTGGATCCACGGACTGAGCGTTGTCGAATTCCCGACGCATAGGCATCCTCCGGGCCGCTCCCAGACGCATCGTCCGGGCGACCTTTCGACTGCTCGCCGCCGTCCGAGGCGCGCGTGCATTCCATCCTCGCGGTCTGGCATTCCGGGCCGAACTCGAGTGCGTCGCCCCACTCCCCGAGGGCCGGTACGACGCGATCGCAAGACTCACCAAAGGCGCCGGCACACCCGGCGACCGCCCGGACGTCCTCGGCCTGGCGATCCGCGTCCGGCCGGCCGATGACGATCCCTGGGATCTCCTGTTGTCCAGTGCGGGCCAAGGCCGGCTGACCCGATGCCTGCCGATCCCCGCCCGCGACTGGAGCAACGCGGCGTACGGCACGATTGCGCCGTACGAGGTGGGCGACCGGCGATTCTGGCTCAGGGCCACACCCCAAGGTCCGAAGGTGGGCCATGCCTCGGTCGCCAGGCTCGAGGCCGACGCTCCTCGGGCCTTCACGCTCGCGATCTCCGGGCAGACGAGAGGCTGGCACACCGTCGGCCGGCTGACTCTCTCGGATGCGCTGCCTGACACGAGCGAGCGGTTCGATCCGGTCCGCTACCGCCCGCCGGGTTGGCGGCTGTCGCCTGCCTGGCTGCGCAGGGTCCGCGAGCTGGCGTACCAAGGAAGCCGCGCCGGGCACCGCAGCACGCGCTCGACGGCGCCAAGCTAGCCGAGCGCTTCCCCGGCGGCGGGGCCGCCTATGCCGCGGCGTCGCCGCTCGATCGGGCCTGCGCGATGAGCCGGCCCTGGGGGGTGTCCGGGAAGCGGTCGAGCATCGCGCGGACCTCGTCGGCGCCGACGTTCGCGCCGAACAGTTGAGTGCCGGGACCGAACCGGACACCTTCGGCCAGCGGCCCGGCGATCACCGGATCGAAGCCGAGCGCGTCGACGATCGCCGCAACCTGCTTCGCGTCCTCGGCCTCGCCCGCCACGGCGATCGCCTTGCGGTCCGGCGCCCCGGCCGGGCGCGCGCCGTCCTCGAGATCGTGGTAGCCCATGTGGTTGAACGCCTTGACCACGCGCGAATCCGGCAGGAAGTCCTGGACGATCTCGCTCGACGACGTCCGCGGATCGGTCAGGTCGTCGCGAATCCCGTCGACCTCCCACCAGTAGTTCATCGCGTCGATCACGAGCTTTCCGCGCAGTACCTCCGCAGGGATCGTGCGGTACTTGCCGAGCGGCAGCGCGAGAACCACGACATCGGCCCGCGCGGCGGCGTCGGCCGCCGTCGTCGCGATCGCGCCAGGGGTGATGATCTCGACGATCAGGGCGATCTTGTCCACAGCACCGGAACCCGCGATCAGGACCCGATAACCCGCCGCGACCGCGAGCCGGGCCAGCACGGTGCCGACCTTTCCTGCACCGAGAACGGCGATCGTCGGTTTGTCGTCCATGTCAGCCCGCCAGGATGTCGCGGACCATCGGGATCACCTTCGTGCCGAACAACTCGACCGCCCGCAGCCGGGCACCGACCGGCATCGAACCGGACGTGTAGATCAGGTCGAAGCGGCCGACGTCCAGCTTCTGTACGGCGCCGGCGATCCGGCGGGCCACGGTCTCCGGCGAACCGACGTACAGCGAACCGTGGGCCACCTCGGCGTCGAACTCCTCACGCCGTACCGGCGGCCAGCCGCGCAACGCGCCGATCCGGTCCCGGACGACCTTGTACCGCGGATAGAACAAATCCTTCGCCTCCTCGTCGGTGTCGGCGACGAATCCCGGTGAGTGCATCCCGACCGGGTGCGCGACCGTGCCGAACTGCTCGGCGGCCCGGCGGTAGAGATCGACGTACGGCGCGAATCGCTCGGGCGACCCACCGATGATCGCGAGCATCAGCGGCAGGCCGTAGTACGCCGTACGCACCACCGACTGCGGGGTCCCGCCCACGCCGACCCAGGTGGTCAGCCGGCCGGACTCGGTCTTGGGATAGACGTCGGCGTTCTCGAGCGGCGCTCGGGTGGTCCCGCTCCAGGTGACCGGCTTCTCGTCGAGCAACTGCACGAACAACTGCAGCTTCTCCTCGAACAGGACGTCGTAGTCCTTCAGGTCGTAGCCGAACAACGGGAACGACTCGGTGAACGAACCACGACCGAGGATGACCTCGGCCCGCCCGTTCGAGATCGCGTCGACCGTCGAGAACCGCTGGAACACCCGCACCGGGTCGTCCGAGCTCAGTACGGTCACCCCGGACCCGAGCTTGATCCGCGACGTCCGGGCCGCGATCGCGGCGAGCACCGTCTCCGGCGTCGAGATCGAGTACTCCGGCCGGTGATGCTCACCGAGCGCGATCGCGTCGACGCCCACCTCGTCCGCCAGCACCGCCTCGTCCACGACCTGCCGGATCGCCGCCGCATCCGACACCAACCGCCCGTCGCCGCCCTCCGGCACATCCCCGAACGTGTCCAGCCCGAACAGCACCTCGCCCATCAGCACGCCTTCCCATCACCCGATCATCCAGTTGACATGTCAACACGGTAGACGGGCGCCTTCATTCCCGACGGCGAGGAGCTTGAAGGGGTTGGCCGGCTCGCGCCGGGAGCGGCCGAAGACATGGATGTGCACATGCGGCGTCTCCTGCCGGGCTTCGCTGCCGTCGTTCAGGAAGCAGCTCAACCCGGTGCATTTCCCCTTGAACGCGTCCAGAACCTCTCGCAGACGTGAACCGATCGAGACGAGCTCCACCGGCGTCAGGTCGCCCGCGCTCACCACATGGCGCACCGGCAAGACGATCACTTGAGATTCGATGATCGTCCGCCGCGGCCGGATGACACGAACATCGCCGGCCAGCCAGAGTTCCTGTGCCTCGGCTGTGCACCCGTCGCAGGCCTCCTCTTTAGGACCAGGCACCGCGATCTCGGCGGCCGACGCGAGCGCGGATCTGAACCCGGCGACTTCGGTCCGATCAGCAGGTACGGCGTACGTCCGCTGCGGCCGCGGAACCGCCATCACGCGCACCGGCGACACCGAGTCGCCCCGTCGACGCCCGAACACATGAATGGCGAAACCGTCGACCGGATCCGGCTCGCCGACTCCGTCCTCGTCGGGGCGCCAGCCGACTGCGAAGCTCACGGCGAAGCCGCGATAGTTGCCGACGTCCCACAATCCGGCACGAGTACGGCGATAGGCCTCGAGAAGCCCTTCCGCGGCGGCCTGGTCGAGCGGCTGATTCGGCCGGCGGCTGGTGATGGTCAGGTGTCCCGGCGTCAACCGACGCTCGGGGATCGACACCGCCCACCCTTCGTTCGCCCAGAGCGCCGCCACCTCTGCGCACTCCCCCACAAAGCAAAGGCAAGGAGAGTTTCTCCTTGCCGTAATCAACATATAACGCACGGGGGGACTTGCCGCAAGCCCCCGTTCGTGCAGGAGAATCACCGGCCGGAGCCAGACCTGCGCAAATCAAAGAGATTTGTCTTTTCGCGAAGCGACTGGCTGAGACCTCGCAAATGAATGGGCGGTTCATGTTCGACGTGATCATTGCCGGCGGTGGGCCGACCGGTTTCATGCTGGCCGCCGAGTTGCGGCTGCACGACGTACGCGTGCTCGTCGTGGAGAAGGACGAACAGCCGACCCCGGTGGTCCGCTCGCTCGGGCTACACGTGCGCAGCATCGAGGTGATGGACCAGCGCGGCGTGCTGGACCGGTTCCTCGAGCACGGAACGAAGTACCCGCTCGGCGGCTTCTTCGCCGGCATCAGCAAGCCGTCGCCGGTGGGGCTGGACACCGCACACGGGTACGTCCTCGGCTTGCCGCAGACCATCACCGACCGCCTGCTGGCCGAGCGCGCCACCGAGCTCGGCACCGAGGTACGGCGTGGTTCGGCAGTCATCGGATTGACCCAGGACGAGAACGGCGTGACTGCCGAACTCGCCGACGGCACGCGGCTGCAATCGCGCTACCTGGTCGGCTGCGACGGCGGCCGCAGTACCGCACGCAAACTGCTCGGCGTCGGCTTCCCGGGCGAGCCCAGCAGGAACGACACGCTGCTGGGTGAGATGAAGGTGACCGCGTCACCGGAAACGCTGGCCGCCGCGAACGCCGAGGTCCGCAAGACACAGCTCCGGTTCGGCTCGATGCCGCTCGGCGACGGCGAGTACCGCATCGGCGTACCCGCTGCGGACGTGGCCGAGGACCGCACGGTCCCGCCGACCCTCGAGGAGTTCAAGCGGCAGTTGCAGGTGTACGCCGGGACCGACTTCGGCGTCCACTCACCGCGCTGGCTCTCCCGCTTCGGCGACGCCACCCGGTTGGCCGAGCGCTACCGCGTCGGTCGCGTGTTCCTTGCCGGTGACGCGGCGCACATCCACCCGCCGACCGGCGGGCAGGGCCTCAACCTCGGCATCCAGGACGCGCTCAACCTCGGCTGGAAACTGGCCGCCGCGATCAACGGCTGGGCTCCCGAGGACCTGCTGGACACCTACCACACCGAACGGCACCCATGGGCCGCGGACGTGCTGAACAACACCAAAGCGCAGATGGAACTGATGTCCACCGACCCCGGCCCCCAGGCAGTGCGCCGGCTGCTGGCGGAATTGATGGACTTCGAGAACGTGAACCGCTACCTGATCGAGAAGATCACCGCGATCGCGATCCGCTACGACTTCGGCGAAGGCCACGAACTCCTCGGCCGCCGTCTGCGGGACCTCGAGCTCAAGCAGGGCCGCCTCTACGACCGGATGCACGACGGCCGAGGCCTCCTGCTCGACCAAACCGGCCGCCTCTCGGTGGAGGGCTGGTCCGACCGGATCAACCACGTCATCGACACCAGCGAGGACCTGGACGCCCCCGCAGTACTCCTACGCCCCGACGGCCACGTCGCCTGGCTAGGCGAAAACCAGCAAGACCTCGTCCCCCACCTAACCAAGTGGTTCGGTCCGGCCGCAGGTGCCTAAGGTCACTGCCGCAATTCGGAGAGCAGCTTTTCGACTTGGGTGCGGATTTCGTCGCGGACCCGGCGTACGGCGTCGATCGGCTGGCCGGCGGGGTCGGTGAGTTCCCAGTCCTCGTAGCGTTTTCCGGGCAAGATCGGGCAGGTGTCGCCGCAGCCCATGGTGATGACCACGTCGCTGGCGCGGACGTCCTCTGTGTCGAGCAAATGCGGTTCGGCGCCGGTGATGTCGATCCCGACCTCGCGCATCGCCTCGACGGCGACGGGGTTGATCTTCCCGGCCGGTTCGGAGCCGGCGGATCGGACGTCGATCCGGTCACCGGCAAGGTGACGCAGCCAGCCCGCCGCCATCTGGGACCGCCCGGCATTGTGGACACAGACGAAAAGAACACTGGGCTTGCTCACGAGGTTGCTCCTGCAATGTCGGAGTGACGGGTGACAACATCGTCGGCAGCGCGGCCGGCGCCGGGGTACACCAATGCCAGCAGGCCAACGCCGACCACGGCGCCGACAACCTGGAAAGCGATGAAGCCGGGAACAGACGAGGGTGCGATTCCAGCAAACGTGTCGCTGAAAGCACGTCCGACGGTGACGGCGGGGTTGGCAAACGAGGTCGACGACGTGAACCAGTACGCCGCTCCGATATACGCACCGACCGCCGCCGGAGCGAACTGGGATCGACCCGATGCGGCGAGCGCGAAGATCAGCAGTATCAGTCCCGCGGTCGCCACGATCTCCCCGATGTACAGGTGTCCTGAGCTGCGTTCCGTCGTCGACCAAGACACCGCGGCTTCGCCGTACATGAGGTTCGCGAGGACTGCTCCGCCGATGCCGCCGACGACCTGAGCGGGCACGTAGACGGCCAACTCGGCGAGCGTCAGGCCGGCCCCAGTACGGCGCCCGAGCCACCAGTCGGCCGCGGACACCACCGGGTTGAAGTGCGCGCCGGAGACCGGCCCGAATATCAGGATCAGCACCGCGAGCCCAAGCGCAGTGGCGAACGAGTTCTCCAGCAACTGCAGCCCGACGTCACCAGGAGACAGCGACGCCGCCGCAATCCTAGACCCGACCACCACAGTCACCAACAGCCCAGTCCCGACCCCTTCCGCCACCACCCGCCGCCACAACGGCACGACCGTCACGCGCGCCTCCACACGACCCGCTGGTCGACGGAAGATCGTTCGGTCATCGAGGGCTCCTGGGGGTGTCTGCCGTATCGGGTGAGAGGGCGGGCGCCAGCCGGTCGATCCGGTCGGCGAGTTCGGTGTAGGCGGCCTCGAATGCGGCGTCGGTGCCCGCCGGTGCCGGATCGGGAATCGACCAGTGCAGTCGCGGACGCTGTTCGGCCGGCAGGTGCTCGTGCGCGTTGTCGCAAACGGCGATCAACAGGTCGTCCCGCCGTACGACGTCCTTCACGTGCGCCGTACGCCAACCGGACGGGTCCAGACCGTGGCGGCGCGCCACCTTCACCGCACGAGGATGGACCCGATCGGCCGGTTGCGTGCCGGCGGAGAGCGCGGGGACGCGACTGCGCCGCGACCAGATACCCGCCGCGAGCTGCGAACGAGCCGAGTTCTGCGTGCAGACGAATACAACCCGCGAGACCGCCCTGAACCGCGGTGTGGTGATCGCGGCCAACGCCTCGGCCCGCAACCTCACATACGTACGGCGCCTGTCCCCCTCCGACCGAGTCCGGACGACAAGGCCCGCATCCTCGAGCACCTTCAGGTGATGAGCGACCAAGTTCGTCGGCAGCTCCAACGCCCCGCCGAGCTCCCCCGGCGCCACATCACCAGCCACCAGCATGTCCACAACCGCCAGCCGCACCGGATCCCCAAGCGCCGCATGAATCCGCGCCCGCCCCACCAACGAACCTCGCTCAACATCCATTGACTCAATACTCACTGAGCCATCTCATCGAGTCAAGGCGAGCACAGCCCGTTCGGCACGGTGATCGTCGTCATCGCCCGCCTCGCCGAACCGGTCATGATCCCGCGTGCGCAGCAGTCCTGGGCGGCGCCCACGCACGGTTACTCCGTCACGACCTCCCCGGTCGCACCCTCTGGACCCTCCGCACCCCTCTGCACCCTCTGCCCCTTGACCTCGCGGCGACGGGCCATTCAACCCGTCCGACTCGTCTCCAGCGCGCATCGAGGGCGCCGCTCGCCCACGGCCCTCCCCTGCGGCAGCCGCCGTGCACATCATCACCACCGCCCGCCTGGTGCTTGGCGGGCGGCGGCTCGCCTCACGTTGTTGCCTGCAGCATCGAACTGGCCGGCGTATTTACCCGCGCGCTACCCACACCCGGACATTCCCGACCACACCGTCTGGTCGCAGTTCGGGAGGACTACACCTACCTGCCAGCAGTCCTCCCGGCAATCGAACTCCGGTTGCTGAGCCAGGTGAGACCCGCCTACTCTCTTCTATATGCGCAAGTACGCAAGCAAGCAGATGCTCCGGCAGCGCGCCCCGCCCGGTGAGCCACTCGATCTAGCCACCGGTACCTGACAGAGCCGACGACGAAGAGAGCCGATGAGCGCCACAGAGCACGATCACAGGCACCCCGACGACGCCAATGAACAGCTTGGCCACCAGCACGCCGCTGAACCCGGGCACGGCGACGGGCATAGTCACGGCGATGTGCACGGCGACGTGCACGGTCACGGCGGTGGGCACGGGCAAGGCAGCCGGCATGCGCATGGCAACGGGCGTGGGCATGGCAACGGGCCTAGGCATGGCAACGATCACGGGCACGGGCATGGGCACGGACACGGGCACGGCGATCATCACGATCACGACCATGGCGGCGGGGTGTGGGCGAAGGTCAGGCACGTCCTCGTGCCACACGCTCACGACTCGAACGAGGTGATTCAGTCCGCCCAGGAAGCCAGTCGGGAAGGTATTCGCGCCGCCTGGATCGGCCTGGCCGGCATGATGCTCACCGCGTTGCTCCAGGTCGTCATTGTCTGGGCATCCGGGTCGATCGCCCTCCTCGCCGACACGGTGCACAACCTCGGCCATGCCGCGACCACCATCCCGCTGGTGATCGCCTTCAAGATCGGGCAGCGCGCCGCAACCAAGCGCTACCCGTACGGCTATCGCCGCGCGGAGGACCTTGTCGGTCTCTTCATCTCCCTGATGATCGCGGCCTCAGCCGGCCTCATCATCTGGGAGTCCGTCGACGCGCTGGTCACCCCGCACCCGCTGACCAACCTCGGCTGGGTCTTCGCCGCCGGCATCGTCGGCGCGGCGGGGAACGAGATCGTGGCGATCTACCGCATCCGCGCGGGCAGGCGCATCGGCTCCGCGGCCCTGATCGCCGAGGGTCAGCACGCCCGCGTCGACGGGTTCACCTCGATCGCCGTCGTCGTCGGTGTGATCGGAGTCTGGCTCGGGTTCGCGCGTGCCGACGCCCTCGTCGGCCTGTTCATCGCCGTCGCCATCCTCGGCATCCTGGTGAGTTCGCTGCGCGTCACGATCCGCCGGCTCATGGACGGCGTGGACGACGACATCATCGACCGGATGACACACACGGCACGCGCCACCGACGGCGTAGCCGAGGTCGAGACGATGCGCGCCCGATGGAGCGGTCACCGCCTCATCGCCGACACCGAGATCGCCGTCGAGCCGCACCTCTCCGTGGCGCAGGCCCACAGCATCGCCGAGGTCGTGGAACACCAGCTCCTCACCAAGACGCCACACCTGCACGAGGTCACCGTGCACGTCCATCCGCTCGGCGTCACCCATCCCCTGACCGGAAGCCTTTCGTGACGCGCCCTCCACGCGCCTCGAGCCCGAGCTGACGGCATCCGGGACGACCTTCACCTCGCCGGACAGCTCACTGCCTGTTCGGGCAGAGTCGCTTGACCCGGTTGCCGGCGGCACCCATATTGGAAGAACTTTGGGGGTCTGGAGCTGGGGGGCTCGGTGCGACGTTGCTTCGTCCGCCCTTCACTGCTGGCAGTACCCCATCCATTGGTCCGGTGCGCGGGGGGTCTGGGCTCAGGCTGCGCTCCGGTTGAGGGGGCAACCGAATGAGCACCTACACGCGCACGCGAGTCGCCACAGTGCCGCTCGTCATCCTGGCTCTCGTCGCCTGGCTTGCTCTGGCGGCAAGCGAACGGGCGACCGCAGCACACTCCGTTCCGGTGACGGTCACGATCACCAGCGTCGACGGCGTCGGTGACGACCTCGACGGCATCGGCCGCAGCGACGCGGACTTCTACGCGGGGGTCGAGTTCGCCGGTGGCGCCATGCAACCGGGCCCGAGCTTCGCCACCCATGTCGACGACGACCCGAACATCACGCCGTACTGGCCGATTTCGAGCACTGTGCAGGTGGTCGACGACTCATCGCCCGCGGCGTCGGTGACCCTCTCGATCTGGGATCACGACGACTGCAGTACGGCGTTCTGCGACGACACCGGCGTGTTCGAGTCGAACGACGACCAGCTCGACATCCGGCCAGGCGCCGGCGAAACCGTCACCCTCACCGTCAATCTCGCCAACGGCCGATGGACCGGCCCGGTCAACTGGCCGGCCAACTGTGTCACCGGCGACGGCGGCGAGGCGGTCAAGGTCTGCTTCGACATCAGCGTCGATTCGGCCAGTGGTGACGCCGACGGCGACTTCCTCCTCGATGGCTGGGAGCGCAACGGCTTCAACCCGAACGGAGACGGCACCATCGACGTCAACCTCCCGGCGATGGGTGCCAGCACCCAGCGCAAGGACCTGTTCCTGGAGATCGACTGTCTCGTCGACAACACCGCGGCGACCGCGCACACTCATTGCCCGGTGCAAGGAGCAGTGCAGACCGTCGTCCAGTCGTTCGCCGACGCCCCGGTCGGCAATCTCGACGGCACCACAGGCATCCAACTGCACGTCGACATCGGAAACCTGTACGGCCAGGCTGCCGGAGCGGCCACGAACGTACCGAGGGCGGCCGCTCCCGCCGGAGCCGTCACAGGTACCTTCGGCAACTATGGCGGCGGTGGCAGCCAGATCGCCGAGGCGGGCAACCTCATCATCGACTGGGACGGCGCAGCCGGACGCGCGGGAACGAACTTCATCACGTTGAGAACGGCGAACTTCAACAGCCAGCGCGACCTGATCTTCCGCTACGGAATCTTCGGCCACCAGACGAACACCCGCAGGGCGGCGAACGACTGCACCTCCGGTGGGGCCAAGGGCATCCCCGGCGTGAACTTCTTCGTCACGCTAGGCGGCACCCGGGCGAACGGAAACCCCTGCTGGGGCACCGATGCGGGCGGGCTCTCCGTGGGCAGCCAGAACCAGCAGGCCGGCACTCTGATGCACGAGTTCGGCCACACGCTCGGCCTCGGCCACGGCGGCGTCGACGGCTTCAACAACAAGCCCAACTACCTCAGCGTGATGAACTACGGGATCAGCACCGGGCCCGCCAACACGCCCAACAACGTGCAGATGTGCGGTGTCCCCGCCGTCGGCGGACTGCCCGGCGGATGCGACTTCTCCCGCACCAACCTGCCCGCCCTCAACGAGGTCAATCCACCAGGTCTCGACGAATGCGCGGGGATCGGGCTCGGGCTCGGCAGCTTCGACTGGAACGGCGCCGGCGGACTGACCGGAACCAGTTGCGCGGCCCCGAACACGGCCAACGTGCAGGCCAACATCAACGGCGACTTCAACGACGCGGACGCGACGGCACCCAGGACGCCGGTGAGGCGGCGACCTTCAGCAACCTTCCCGGCTTCGAGGACTGGAACAGCATCTTCTACGGATTCCGCACAATCGCGAACTTCCAGACCGCCGGAACGCCCGTCGACGACGAGCCCGACCCCGATGCGATCATCGCGGCGCGCGCCTCGACGGAGGAGCTGGTGCGACCGGCGCTGTCCGTCGACAAGACGGGGCCGAGCGACGCGAGCCCGGGCGACACACTCGACTACACCATCAAGACCGGCAACACCGGGCGAGGCCCTGCTCTGGTCACGAAGCTCACCGATACGTTGCCCAACGGCACACAGACGTCCTTCGACCTGGGCACACTGACCGTCGGAGCCGAGGACTCCCGGGCAACGAGCTTCCTCGTTCCGTGCACCACGACCGATGGCACGGTCCTGACAACCAGCGCAAAGGCCACTGGTACCGACCTGATCGGGAACCCGGTCTCTGGCACCGATTCCGTCACGACGACGGTTCACGCCCCAGTGCTGACACTGTCCAAGACTGCTGTGAGCAGCACCAACGCCGGCGAGGCGATCACCTACCGGATCACCTATGACAACACCGGCAGCGGTGCCGCGGCCAACGTGACCATCACAGACAAGCTCCCGGCCGACGTCTACTACAGCAAGGCCCTGGACCAAGGCTCCGGACCACGACCCGACACCGTCACACCGAACGTGGACGGCACGACCACGCTCACCTGGAACATCGGCACACTCGGCGGCAACTCAGGCCCGAAGACCATCGAGTACACGGCTCGGCCGAGTCTGCTCCTCGCTGGCGGAAGCTCGGTCGACAACGGTGCGACAATCACCTTCACCAACACCAACGACTGCGCCTACACACCGGTCACGGCAGCTCAGACCACGACCATCACCGAGGTCACGCCGACTCGCGATCCACTCAGCCAGGGCTTCTGGAAGACGCACCCTGAGCTCTGGACGGCTGAGCTGCTCGCCCGGATCCAGGCGACCGATCAGCGTTTCGACGGCGCCGACGGATCGACACCGGACGGCCGGCTCTCGATCGCCGAGGCGGCGGCAACGTTCACCGCTTCCGGCACGCAGGCGAGGTCGCTGCGGTCACAACTCCTCGCGACCTACCTCAACCTGGCGACGCGGCGCATCAACGCCTCGACGAACATCGCCTCCAAGACAGCCGCCGAGCACGGCCTGGCGACGGTCCGCGCCGCGGGCTTGTTCTCCATCGCCACGCTCGCCCTGCCAGTCGACAGCAGCACCTCCGGTCGCTACAGCGACGCAATCCGAATCCTCGACGAAATCAACAACAACAAGAGCGAGGTCTACTAACCCTCCGCCGGCGCGCCGACCAAACCCGGCGCGCCGGCACCTGGCCGGCTTGCGCCCCTGGTCGACGCCGGGCGGGTCGTCGTACTGATCGGACACGGGCTCGGGGCGCTCGAGACTGCCGACACCCTGGTGATCCACCACGGCGACCAAACGATAGAACCAGCACACCCAGCGCATTTCACCACCCGCTGACCGCTGACGTGGTCAGGGGCATTACCTCCGAGGTCATCGACGCACGGCGGGCGTCGAGGGCACGGTTGTACCCATCAACCGATTTCACACCTTGGAGGTAACCGCGATGACCACTCCCTCGATCGCCGTCAGCAACAGCAACATCGTCGAGAACCGGTTCCTCACCCGGGTCGTCCGGTTGGATGCGGTCGCCTCGGGAGGCCTCGGCGTACTGCTGCTGGCCGCCGGCTGGGCGCTGAAGGATCCGCTCGGACTGCCCATCGCGCTCAGCGCCGGCGCGGGAGCCTTCTTGCTGGCCTGGGCGGCCGCGCTCCTCCTGATCAGCCGGCGTCCGGCGATCAACCGCACGGCCGTGACCGAGGTGATCGCGATCAACGCGATCTGGGTGGCTGCCAGCCTTGCCCTGGTCGTCTTCCTCGACCTGACCGGCCTCGGTGTCGCCTTCGTCCTGGCCCAGGCCGCCGCAGTCGGACTGTTCGCCGAACTCCAACTCACCGCCCTCAGAAGCACACGCTGACGCTACTCACCCGCCAGGCGCTTGGGGGCTCCGTTGCCGTTCGCATCGGCGTAGAGCATCCTCGAGCGCGCGGACCAGCGCTCGATCAACACACAGCTGGTGGCCTTGCCAGATCTGGTGGACGAGAACACATCCCACCACCCCAGTCGACGTCTGGTACTGCACGGACCAGCCTCGCAGCAGCGCATCGGCACCCTCCGGGCTCACGCCGAAGGAGTCCACCAGCAAGACCCTGGCATGCTCGAAGACAGTCGGCCACAACCGATACACGACTCCTGACGACGGCGGCTTCGACGACCGCTTCTGCGGGTGCCGGCCGGCCTTGAGCGAGGCCTCACGGAAATATGCCGTCAAGGTCGACAAGATCAATTACCAGTTAGAAAACCACCAAGGCGTCAGTTGACGTTTCCATCACTTTGCGGCGACCACAACGGCGAATCCCCGACACGTCGCCGAGTGCTGGCGTCGTGTGCTGTACGGGAGTACCGTCGAAAGACCGGCGGTTTTCTTTTCAGCAGTCAGCTGGAGCATCTTCGGTTCTCCACAAGCAGGGCCCTTGCCACTGGGGCGAAGGCTGGATCGGACCGAAGACATGGAACAACCGGATCTTGTCGCGGTCATGGCCCGCGTCGCCGACTCGCTGCGGTACCCGATCGACATCGCTCAGACGCTGGAAGAAATCACGGCCGGCGCGGTCGCGGCAGTGCCGGGAATCGACCATGCGAGCCTCTCGATCACCGGCCGGGACGGAAAGATCCAGACCCTGGCGCCGACCGACGAGGTCGCGGTTCAGCTCGACGCGCTGCAGTACGAACTGAGCGAAGGGCCATGCCTCGAAGCGGTGCTCGCCGAGCCGCTGGTCCAGGTCGATGACATCAGCAACGATCTCCGCTGGCCGTCGTACGGGCCGAGAGCGGTGAAGGAGTTCGGCATCAGGTCACAGTTGGCATTCCAGTTCCGCGCGGACCCCCACGTCCGTGGCGGCGTCAACCTGTACTCCAAGCACCCGTACCGCATCACAGTGGAGACCCGCCAGCTGGGCGTGCTCTTCGCGAACCTGGCCGCGGCGGCGCTGGGATGGAGCCGTCAGGACGAAACCTTGAACGAGGCGGTGCACACGAGGCATCTGATCGGACAGGCGATCGGCATCACCATGGAGCGCTACCAGATCGATCCCAACCGGGCCTTCGGCTTCATGGTACGCATCTCGCAGACCAGCAACACCAAACTCCACGAGATCGCCGCCGACATCGTCGCGGACGTCATCGCCAAGGCACCCTGACCATCGAGCGCCCCTTCGTGCGTCGCGCGAGACCCTCCTGCTCGCGCGACGCCGGCCTCGATTGCGAACGTGCTGACAGCGCAACCAGCACAGCGGAGGACGTCCAGTGGCAATCCGGTACTTCGACTGGGCGAACCGCGCCGTGCTCTCGCTGATCTGAGTTCAGCGCGAGGTGAGCGCCTCGCCGTCAGGTGACAGTTGTGCCTCCGGTCCCGATGCCGTGCTGGGAGTTCCCTGGTCACCGTGCGGAACGAGTTGCTCCTCGACAGGACTCGGACGGCGGTGGAGCAGACCGTCGGTCTCCGACTCGGCGTACTGCCCGGTCTCCTTCAACGGTGGCGAATACGCGTGGATCGTAACGGTGTCGCCGGCATTCGGCTCCCGCCGCGTCCCGTGGATGAAGGTCTCGTCGAAGCTGAACGTCTCCCCTGACGGCACGGCGCGCCCGACCGGCTGCCGACCCAACTTGAGGTGTTCGTGCCGGATCGTGCCCTTGGCAACGAACACCGCCCCTCGCGACCGGTCGTGATCGTGGTAGCCGGTGCCGTGATCCTCGGCCATCCACGAGATGGCCCACACTCCGAGGTGTTCGCTGGCGAACACCTCCGCATACGTCCGCTCATCCTGGGTCTGGCGCAGCTTGTCCTCCCACAGCGACCGCTGCCGCCCCACCTGACCCGCGATCCGCCCAAGTTCCTCCAGCGTCAGCTCCCCGCCGGCGGCTCGAACGGCAAGCCCTCCGAGTCCGCCCCGCCGTCCGCCTCAGCTCCCGCGCCCCGGCTCTCGGCATCGTGGAGGGCCGAGGACCCTCCATTGCTCACGCAGCACGCGTATCCCACGCAAGTGTCCGCGGCCGGGCGCTCGTCCGGGATCGGCGTCGGCTCGATGCTGCGGCAGCGCGGCTGGGCCATCCCGGCGCGCGATGCCGGCGGGGCGTGGGCGATGCTGTGGGCGTGGAGTACGTGTCCAGAGTGCCGCGACCGCCGCTGGACGGGCTGATCGACGACCTCTACTACCTGGAGGGTGCGGCGCCGTACGCCCGGCTGACGCTGCCGCCGGCGCCGTCGGCGCTGCTCATCGTCAACCTCGGCGCGCCGTTCCGCATCCGCGGCGGCACCGACATCGAGACGGCCGAGTACGCCGACGGCTGCGTGGTCACCATGCCCACCCGCGCGTGGGACTTCGGCTACCCACTCCGGACCCGGTCCGTCGGCGTGCACTTCAAGCCGTGGGGGCTGGCGCCGTTCCTGCCGATGCCTGCGGCCGAGCTGTGTGATCGGGCGGTGACGGTAGAGCAGGTTTGGGGACGGTCCGCCATTGCTGAGCTGCGAGACCGGCTGGCCACGGCGGACCGACCACACGAGATGCTGACGCTGCTCGAGGAGGAGCTGATGCGACGGCTGTGCGAGACCGCCGGCCTGGGGCTGGTCCGTCATACGAGCAGCGTCATCGCGGCGACCAGCGGGGCGGTGCCGGTCGGCGACCTGAGCGTGGCAGCCGGTGTCAGCAGCACTCATCTGGCGAAGCGGTTCAAGGAGCTCATCGGCGTCACGCCGAAGCGGCTGGCCCGCACCCACCGCTTCGCCGCCACCGTGCTGACGATCAACCCCGCCGAACCGATCGACTGGGGCGAGCTCGCCGGTCGCGCAGGCTACTTCGACCAGGCCCACTTCGGCCACGAGTTCCGGGCGTTCACCGGGCTCACGCCGACCCGGTACGTCGAAGTCCGGCGGCGGTTCCTGCGCGAACATCCCGGCCACACGCTCGACAGCTGGCCGCTGCCGGCCGATTGATTTCTTACAAGAGCGGCAGCTCACGACACGCTACTTTTGGGGCACCCCAAAGCATAGGAGAGCCTGATGGGCAAGGTGGTCATGTACGCCTCGGTGTCGGTGGACGGCTTCGTCGCGGACGAGAACGACCAGCCTGGACCGCTGTTCGACTGGCTGACCAGCGGTGACGTGCCGTTGGACGAGAGCGGCGTCTTGAAGGTGTCGCAGACGTCCTACGACTACACCCGGGCGTACTGGGACCAGATCGGGGTGACAGTCGCCGGTCGTCACGTCTTCGACATGACCGACGGCTGGGACGGGAAGCCTCCGAGCGGGATCGACCACGTGGTCGTCGTGACGCACCGGCCCGAGCCCGAGGGCTGGGACCCCAAGGCGCCGTTTCACTTCGTCGACGGCGTCGAGGCAGCCATGGCCAGGGCGCAAGAGCTTGCGGGTGACCGCATAGTCGAGGTCGCCGCCGGCGACGTCGGTGGCCAGATGCTTGCCGCGGGTCTGGTCGACGAGGTGCGCATGGACGTCGTACCCGTCGTGTTCGGCTCCGGCAAGCGCTACTTCGGGTCGGTCCACGCGCAGCACCTGTTGGAGGATCCTGACGTGGTGATTCAGGGCAACCGGGTACTTCACCTGCGCTATCAGGTGCGCCGTTGACCGACCTGAGCGCGGATGACGTCAACATCAAGGAGCTGGCGGAGTACCTAGGACACAGAGACCCTGGATCACCCTCTGACCTGCACAACACCTACCGGATGCGCATTCCGGAGATGGCTCGGGCTATTTCTGAGGTGCCTTCGAAGATGGTGTAGATCTCCTCCAGCCTCACGCCGAGTGAGTCGAAGGACACCACATATGGCGTCTGACCTGCGGGTTTGCTTCTCATTGCTGATCAACCGTGATCGTCGTTTGTCAGCGTCCCACGGAGCTGTGACGGAGCAGGAACTTGCCCATAGCAACTTGTTTGACGCAAGAACCATCTACTCAGGAGCTACTTGGGTAAGGCCCGCTCCGGCGCTCCGCGGCCTGTGGACACCCGGCCGATGCAGTTCACCTATTGACCACGACTAGGCCCCTTGCCATCGGCCGTCCGAAGTGTTGATAGCTTGAGAGGGCTTGGCGAGCGGCGCTGTCGAGGGAGTCCCGCGATTTCCGAAACCGTGCGTCCACCCAGCCCCAGCTGACGGCCGACTTGACTGTGCTCGCCTGCCCGGTCTCGCGGCCACGGGCGGCTGATTGCAAGTCCGTCGCCCCCACCGCGCCGCGACGCCCGACCTTTAGCAGTGGTCGCGCTCAGCGGTGGGGGTCGTTGACGGCTATTCAGGGCCCTTCGGGGCACGTCGGTCGCCGCCTTCTGATCCGTAGTCGAGTTCACAGCGTCCGCAGCCGTTCCGTCGTCCGCGACGGCGGCGGCTCATCGAGGCGAGCGTCCGCCGCTGTCCACGCATGTCTACGCCTACTGTTACCAGGTGCGTTAGCAGCGTCGGCTAGTTGTGATGTTCAGGGAGGTTGTGCTTCGTCGATGGAACGAACCGAGACGGATCCCTGGCCGTGCGTCAGTTGGGCTGGGTGCCCGTTACCGTGACCTCGGCCAGGCTGATCACACCGGCGCTGGTGGCCGGCGACTGCACCTTGACGTAGCGGGCCACGGTGTTGGTCGGCAGACTGGTGACCGCCCCCGGCGTCGCCCCTAGGTTCAGCTTGGTCACCGTGGAGTCGGCCATCAGCTGGGTGTAGGTCCGGCCCGACATGCTGGCGGTGGAAAGGAACACCACCGCGTTGTTCAACTTGTCGGTCGCGGCGTCAGTCCGGTTGTGCACCGTGACGTTGCCGATCCGGGAACTGGTCAGCAGGTCGACCTGCCACCACGGCTGCGAGCTGGACGCTGTCCGGCTCACCGACCCGGCGGCGAAGACGCCGTTGGTGTTCCCGTCCACGGCCCGGGCGGCGGTGCCGACGTCGGTCGACGACTGCGTGGCCGGCCGGTTGGTGGACAGATTCACGGTGCCGGTGGTGCCGCCGACCTGCACCTCGGCCAGGTTCAGGGTGGTGAAGATGCTCGACAGCTGCACCCGCACGTACCGGCCGGTGGCGTTGCCCGCGTTCAGGGTCAGGCTGTCGGTGGTGGACGAGAACGCCGAGAACGACATCTCCTTCACCGAGTCGTCGGCCCGCAGCGAGGACATCGACCGGCCGGTCATGTCGGTCGAGGAGATGAACACCGAGCCGCTGCCCATCCGGTTCGAGTCGGTCCGGCTCCACACCGTGACCGTGGAGACGGCCGCCGCGGAACCGAGGTCGACCTGCCACCACGGCTGGATGGAGGTGTTGGTCTGGGTCACCGAGCCGCTCGCGAACACGCCGTTGGTGTTGCCGTCCACCGCCCGGGCCGCCACCGCGGTACCGCTGGTGCTCGACTGGGTGGCGGTCTTGCCCCGGGCCAGGTTCGGATCGGTGACGGTCACCGTGGTGGTCGACACCGCGCTGTCCACCTTGCCGTCCCGCACGACCAGGCTGAAAGTCAGCGTGGCCGGTGTCGCCGGGGCGGTGAAGGTCGGCTTCTGCACCGCCTGGCTGGACAGCGTCACTGCCGGCCCACCGGTCTGGGTCCATGTGTAGGTGAGCGGGTCGTCGTCGGCGTCGCGGCTGCCGGAACCGTCCAGCGTCACCGTGGTACCCGTGTTGACCGTCTGCGTCGTACCGGCGTTCGCCACCGGCACCTGGTTGACCGGGGTGGTGGTCACCGTGGTGGTCGCCGCCGCGCTGTCCGCCTTGCCGTCCCGCACGACCAGGCTGAAGGTCAGCGTGGACGCCGAGGACGGGGCGGTGAAGGTCGGCTGCGCCGCCGTCGTACTGGACAGCGTCACCGCCGGTCCACCGGTCTGGGTCCACGCGTAGGTGAGGTCGTCGCCGTCGGCGTCGGTGCCGGACCCGTTCAGGGTCACGGTCGTACCAACCTCGACCGACTGCGGCGCACCGGCGTTCGCCACCGGGAGGCGGTTGTTCGACTCCGAGAGCGGCCGCGGGGTGCAGTTGCTCACCGAGACCGTGAATGGCTCGACTTCGTTGTCCGTCTCGATCATGGCGCCGTCCTCGGAGCCGCTGAGCGAGATGGTGTACGCCTGGCCGGCGTTCACGCGGGTCTCCCGCCACTCGTCCGTACCGCGCTCCCACTCGATGATCAGGACCCGGCCGGTGACCACGCGGACGGTGCACCCATCGGCCCAGGCACCCATGTACGGGTAGAGCGGAACGCCCGACTCCGAGTAGACGTTGCGCGCGTTGTCGCCGGAGCGGCCGTTGCCCTGGTAGGCCGTGCCGACCGGCCAGGTGATCACGCCGCCGTACCAGTCACCGGGGTTCTCGCCGGTGCCGGCGTAGCGCCAGCGGGCGTTGACCCAGGAGACCGGGTCGCAGGTGGTGGGGTCGGTACAGTCGGGCGGCGTCGGCGGGACCGCCGGGCCGGGCACGAAGGCGTACTCGAACGGCGAACCGCTCTGCACGCTGACGATGCTGCTGCCGCTCAGAGTGGTCGGCACGGTGTAGCTCTGGCCGGCCGACAGGTTGGCCAGCGACGCGTGCGAGTCCCCGACCGGGCCGGAGAACACGGTGGCGCTGCCCGAGGTGACGGTGATCTTCCAGTTCGCCACCTGCGGCGCCGGCGCGTAGACGTCGTGCGAGGCGGTGTAGCCGTAGCGGGCCCGGCTGGGGTCGGTCTCGGCCGGCCAGACGGCGGCGTACCCGCTGTCCGACGGACCCCACGGGCACGGGCTGCTGGTACAGGTCCAGGTCACCCGGGCCGACTCGCCGTCGCCGGCCGGCGGGGGCGTGACCGGCTCACCCGGGGTGAACGTGTACTCGAACGCGGAGCCGCTCTGCACGCTGACGATGCTGCTGCTGCTCAGGGTGCTCGACACGGTGTAGCTCTCCCCGGCCGACAGCGCGGCCAGCGACGAGTGCGAGTCCCCGACCGGGCCCGCGTACACGGTGGCGCTGCCGGAGGTGACGGTGATCTTCCAGCCGGCCACCTTCCCCGCCGGGGCGTACACGTCGTGGGAGACGGTGTAGCCGTAGCGGGCCCGGGAGGGCTCGGCCGTCGCGGGCCAGACCGCCGCGTTGCTGGTGTAGCTCGCACCCGACGGGCAGGGCGTGCCGGTGCAGTTCCAGGTGGCCAGCACCGAACCGTCGCCGGACGCCGGCGACGTGGTCGGCTCGCCCGGAGTGAAGGTGACCCGGAACGCGCCATCGTCCTGCACGCTCACGATGCTGCTGTTGCTGAGCGTGCTGGACACGGTGTAGCTCTCGCCGGCCGACAGCGTGGCCAGCGAGGAGTGCGAGTCGTCGGCCGGTCCCGCGTAGACCGTGGCGCGGCCGGAGGTGACGGTGATCTTCCAGCCGGCCACCTTGGACACCGGAGCGTAGACGTCGGCGGAGACGGTGTAGCCGTAGCGGGCCCGAACAGGCTGGGCCGCGGCTGGCCAGACGCCCGCGTTGCTGGTGTAGCTCTGGCCCGACGGGCAGGGGCTGCTGGTGCAGTTCCAGGTGGCCAGCACCGAGCCATCGCCGGAGGCCGGCGGCGGGGGGTCGGTCGGGGTGCCGGGGGTGATCGTGTACTCGAACGCGGAGCCGCTCTGCACGCTGACGATGCTGTTGCTGCTCAGGGTGCTCGACACGGTGTAGCTCTCGCCGGCGGTCAGCGTGGCCAGCGACGAGTGCGAGTCGTCGGCCGGGCCCGCGTAAACCGTGGCGCTGCCGGAGGTGACGGTGATCTTCCAGCCCGCCACCTTGGGCGCCGGGGCGTACACGTCGTGGGAGACGGTATAGCCGTAGCGGGTCCGGACCGGCTCGGCCGCGGCCGGCCAGACGCCCGTGTTGCTGGTGTTCGACGGGCCCCACGGGCACGGGCTGCTGGTGCAGGACCACGTCGCCACAACGGAGGACGCAGGATCACCCTCAGCTGCCAGCGCGGGCGGGGCGGTGAGGCCTAGCACCATCAGGACCGCAGTAGTGAGAACGAAAAATGCGGTCGCGAAACGTTTCGGCATGCCGGCCCCCCGGATTGTGACTCTCCCCTTGTGGCAAACCGTAGCCCAAGTCGCTCTCTGTCAACCCAGATAGAAGCGAAAAGATGCAACCACGAACCATTCGTTACGGACTTCATCACGCTGCGGAAGAACCCCATTACTCATTGATGAGAAATTGGAGGGTCGTGGGACTGAAGAGCTCGCGGCGGGTGCAGAGCGTAGTGGTCACCAGTGGGGGCGGCCAGCTAGCTAGGTTTTGGGTGATGAGGGGTACGCCGGGGCGGTAGGCCAGGTGGAGATAGGAGGGGCGTCGAGGACGGCCAGGTCGGCGCGAGCGCCTATGGTCACGCGGCCGATGTTGTCGCGGCGGAGCGAGGCGGCGCCGCCTGCGGTGGCTGACCAGAGGGCTTCGGCCAGGCTCATGTGCATTTCGCGGACGGCCAGGGCGATGCAGAGCGGCATCGACGAGGAGGCTGGGAAGGTCCGGTTTGGGGAGGTTGCGGAGCGGTGGTTGGCTTCGCGGGTGGTGGATCCGGCTTCGGTGATCAGGTATGAGTCGTCGTTGCGGTTGCATGTGGATCCGGTGTTTGGGCGGCGGCAGTTGCGGACGATCAAGCCGTCGGAGATCGCGGCTTGGGTTGCCGATCTGGATGCGCGGTTCGGGCCGTCGACCGCGCGTACGGCGTTCCTCGTGTTGCATGGGACGTTGGAGATCGCGGTTGATGACGAGGCGATCAAGAAGAACCCGGCCAAGGGGCGATCGGTCAAAGTGCCGGCCGAGAAGAGCGGCCGGACCGTTGCGTGGAGCGACGACGTGGTGCTCCGGATCGTTGAAGGGCATGCGCCGGAGTATCGGCCAATCGCGTCTGTGGGCGCGGCGTGTGGGCTGCGGCAGGGTGAGTTGTTTGGGCTGGCTGAGGAGGACGTCGACTTCGAGGAGATGGTCATCCACGTTCGGCGGCAGGTGAAGAAGCTTGGGCGGGAGTTCGTGTTCGCCTTGCCGAAGAACGACACGGAGTGGACGGTGCCGATGTCTGACGGGACTGCGCTGGTCCTCAAGGAGCACATCGAGGCTTGCGCGCCACGCCCGTACACCTTGCCTTGGGAGAGGACGGACGGGGAGCCGCGTACCGTCAAGCTCATGTTCCGGTGGACGGATGACAAGCACATCCGGGCTCGTACGACGAGTTGGTTTGGAAACCAGGGCTGTTCTATGCGGGCGTGATCGCGGAGCCGAAGACGGACCGGCGCGGCAGGCGGCAGTACGTGCCGGCCGGGAGAACGGGATGCATGCGCTGCGGCACTACTCCGCGAGCATCACGCTGGCTGATGGCGTCAACATCAAGGCGTTGGCGGAGTACCTCGGCCATGGAGGCCCTGGGTTCACGCTGAGGCTGTACGCCCACATGCTGCCGTCATCGCACGAGCGGGCGCGGAAGGCCGTGGACTCCAGGCTGGCCCGGCTCTTCTCTCTGAAATCTCACGTAGCAGTCACGGAGCAGGCCGTCGTCCGCTCCCCCACTGCCTCCTGGGAGCCGGACGACGGCCTGTGCCACGACCAACCTCAAATCGGCCTCTGACCTGCGGAAACGCCTACCGGATCCGCATCCCCGAGATCGCGCGGGCGATGACCAGGCGTTGGATTTCGGAGGTGCCTTCGAAGATTGTGTAGATCTTGGCGTCTCGGTGCATGCGTTCTACGGGGTATTCGCGGGTGTAGCCGTTGCCGCCGAGGATTTGGATGGCTTCTTCGGTGACGCGGACGGCGACCTCGCCGGCTTTGAGTTTGGCCATCGAGCCTTCACCGTGGCGGTAGTCGGGGGTTTCGCCGCGCATCAGGGCCGACGACATGTTGGCGGCGCGCCACACCAGCAGCCGGGCGGCGTCGATCTCCAGGGCCATGTCGGCGAGTTTGAAGGCGATCCCCTGGTTGTCGATGATCGGCCGGCCGAACTGCTCGCGCCCCTTCGCGTACTCCAAGGCCACCTCGTAGGCAGCCCGCGCGATCCCGATCGCCTGGGCGCCGACGAGGTGGCGGGTCATCTCGAAGGTTGCCATGGAGGCGTTGCGGTTCCGGCTCTTCCCGGCGCGGGCGTCGGCCAGCCGGGCGTCGAGTTTCTCCTTACCGCCGAGCACGTTCCCGGCCGGAATGCGGACGTTGTCGAAGAAGACGTCCGCGGTGTGGGAGGCCCGCAGCCCGTGCTTGCGCAGCTTCGTCCCCTGCTCGAGTCCGCGCACCTCGGACTTCGGTACGACGAACGCCGCCTGACCCTTGGTCCCGAGCGACGGGTCGACCGTCGCGACCACCACGTGGATGTCGGCGATGCCGCCGTTGGTCGCCCAGGCCTTCTGCCCGTTGATCACCCACTCGTTGGTCCTCTCGTCGTACGTCGCCCGCGTACGGATCGCGGACACGTCCGAGCCAGCTCCCGGTTCCGAGGAGCAGAAGGCGGCAACCTTGACCTCGTCCGGCGTCCCGTAGCACCGGGGCAGCCACTGGCTCCACTGCTCAGGTGTGCCGTTGGAGAAGATCGCGGACGACGCGAGCCCGGTCCCCATCAGCGACATCGCGATGCCGGCGTCGCCCCAGAACAGTTCCTCGTGGACGAGCGGCATCAGCAGCCCCGAGGGGTCGACGAAGAGGTTGACGTTGAGGTCCAGGCCGTACATGCCGACCTTCGCGGCCTCCTGGATGACCGGCCACGGGGTCTCCTCGCGTTCGTCCCATTCCGCGGCGGCCGGGCGGATCACCTCGGCGGCGAAGGTGTGGGCCCAGTCGCGGATCTCCTTCTGCTCGTCGTTCAGGGCGAGCGAGAAGGTGCTCCAGCCCGGCTTCGAGCGCTCGGCGCCGAGTTCGCCGGCAAGCGTCATCACGTCCGCGGACACAACAGGATCGGTCATCGACATCCTCACAAGGCTACGAACCCAACAGCCAAATGTTACCCATGAGTGTAACCGTCGTTTGCACCCGGGGGCAGGGGTGTGGCTAAGATCGATCCATGAGCTCCGCGCTGCTCGCGATCGGACGCCGCCGCACCACGGCGGAGCGCCGTCGCGACCGGGAGCGGGACATCATCCGGGCCACCCGTGAGCTGTTCGACGAGCGCGGCACGATCGACGCGCAGATCGACGACATCGCCAAGCGCGTGGGGATCAACAAGGCCCTGATCTACCGTCATTTCGCCGGCAAGGAAGAGCTGTTCGCGCTCACCCTGGTCGACTACCTCGGGGAGCTGGACGAGCGGCTGGGAAGTGTCGATGGTCCCCGCAAGGCGCCCCTCAACCGGCTGAGGGCCCTGAGCGAAGTCTTCGTCGACTTCTGCCTGGAGTACCCGGCGTTCACCGACTGCGCGATGAGTCTGCTCCGCCGGACCGGTGACGAACTGTTCGGCGAGATCACCGAGCCGGTGATGACGAAGCTGGGTACGGCGATGGCGGCGGCCCTCGAGCGGATCGCGAAGATCCTCGAGGCCGGCCAGCGGTCGGGCGTGTTCGACGAGGTCGACACCGACTACCTGGCCAACCACCTCTGCACCCAGACCCTCGGGTCGTTGCACATGGCAAGAGTCGGCCTGATCGTGTCGAGCGGGCAGCCGGGGCACCCGGTCGTGCATCATGCCGATGTCGCTACCGTCCGGGCGACCGCGATCACCGCCACGCTCGCGACCGCAGTGGGCCGCAAGGCCCTTCCGAAGACCACCACCCGCTCCAGCAGAGCAGGAGAGAAACCGTGACCGAGACCCGCAAGGTGGCCGTCGTCGCCGGCAACAGGATTCCGTTCGCCCGGCAGGACAAGACCTACCGGCACGCCTCCAACTCCGACATGCTCACCGCCGCGATCAACGGCCTGGTCGACCGGGCCGGCCTGGGCGGCCAGGAGCTCGGTGAGGTGGTCGCCGGCGCGGTCCTCAAGCACGCCCGGGACTGGAACATGGTCCGCGAGGTGGTCCTCGGCTCCAAGCTGGCGCCGACCACCCCGGCGTACGACATCCAGCAGGCGTGCGGCACCGGGCTCGAAGCGGCGATCCTGGTCGCGAACAAGATCGCCCTCCGCCAGATCGACGCCGGCATCGCCGGTGGTGTCGACACGGCCAGCGACGCCCCGATCGCCGTCAACGACCGGTTGCGCAAGATCCTGCTCGACCTCAACCGGGCCAAGTCGTTCCAGGATCGCCTGAAGGTGCTCGCCCGGGTCCGCCCGAAGGACGTCGTACCGGAGATCCCCCGCAACGCCGAGCCGCGGACGCGCAAGTCGATGGGCGACCACGCGGCCCTGACCGCGCTGGAGTGGGGCATCACCCGGGAGGCGCAGGACGAGCTCGCGTACCGCTCCCACATCAACCTCGCCAAGAGTTACGACCGCGGCTTCCAGCAGGACCTGATCACGCCGTACCTCGGCCTCGAGAAGGACCAGAACCTCCGGCCCGACACGACCCTGGAGAAGCTGGCCAAGCTCAAGACCGTCTACGGCAAGGGCGAGACGGCGACGATGACGGCCGGCAACTCGACCCCGCTGACCGACGGTGCGTCCGCCGTCCTGCTGGCGACCGACGAGTGGGCCGCCGAACGCGGGCTGCGGCCGCTCGCGTACCTGACCCACTCGCAGACGGCGGCGGTCGACTACGTCAAGGGCGCCGAGGGTCTCCTGATGGCCCCTGCGTACGCCGTGCCGAAGATGCTCCAGAGGGCCGGGCTGACACTGCAGGACTTCGACTACTACGAGATCCACGAGGCGTTCGCGTCCCAGGTGCTGGCCACCCTGAAGGCGTGGGAGGATCCGATCTTCTGCAAGGAACGGCTCGGTCTGGATGCGCCGCTCGGTGAGATCGACCGGGACAAGCTGAACGTGAACGGCGGCTCGCTGGCGGCCGGCCACCCGTTCGCCGCGACCGGCGGCCGGATCGTCGCCGCGCTGGCCAAGCAACTCGACGAGAACGGCGGCGGCCGCGGCCTGATCTCGATCTGTGCCGCCGGCGGCCAGGGCGTCGTCGCCATTCTGGAGAAGTAGGAGCTGAGATGACGGATCGGTACCAGACCTTCACCCGGACCCCGCTCGGTCAGACCCTGGTGAAGAACCTCGGCCTGCCGGACCCGGCTCCGCTACCGCGCTGGACCGAGGGTTCGCCGGTGATCGACGGGCCGGTGGTGTTCGGCGCGATCGGCGAGACCGACACCGGCAAGGCGATCCAGGCCCTGCTGCGGGACATCGGTGCGTCGTTCAGTACGGCGACGGAGGGCATCGCGTCGAGCGAGATCCGGCCGAAGGCGCTGGTGTTCGACGCGACCGGCGCGACCTCGACGGCCGAGCTGACCAGCCTCCAGCGCTTCTTCTCCCCCGTGATCCGCCAGCTGGCTCCGGCCGGCCGGGTGATCGTGGTCGGGCGGACGCCGGAGCTCGCGCAGTCGGTGCAGCAGCAGATCGCCCAGCGCGCACTCGAGGGCTTCACCCGGTCCCTCGGCAAGGAGGTGAAGCGCGGCGCGACGGTCAACCTCGTGTACGTCGCTCCGGATGCCCACGAGCAGCTGGATTCGACGCTCCGCTTCTTCCTCTCGCCCAAGTCGGCGTACGTCGACGGCCAGGTGGTCCGGGTCGGGACCGGGCCGCTGGTCGGCAACGACCCGGACCGGCCGCTCGCCGGCAAGGTCGCCCTGGTCACCGGCGCGGCGCGCGGTATCGGCGAGGCGATCGCCAAGACCCTGGCCCGCGACGGCGCGACCGTGATCGGCGTCGACGTACCGCAGAACGCGGACGCGCTGCGCAAGGTGATCTCCGGGATCGGCGGCAGCGAACTGCTGCTCGACGTGACCGCGGTCGACGCGCCGCAGCGGATCGCGGCGCACGCGCAGGAGCAGCACGGCGGGCTCGACATCGTCGTTCACAACGCCGGCATCACCCGCGACAAGCGGCTGGCCAACATGCGCACCGACGCGTGGGACGCCGTACTGGATGTGAATCTGCGCGCCCCCGAGCGGATCACCAACCACCTCCTCGAGTCCGGGGTGCTCAGGGACGGCGGCTCGATCATCGGGGTCGCGAGTATCGCCGGGATCGCGGGGAACAACGGCCAAACGAACTACGCCACCTCCAAGGCCGGCGTGATCGGCCTGGTGCAGGCGCTCGCGCCGAAGCTGGCCGAGCGGCAGATCCGGATCAACGCGGTCGCGCCCGGGTTCATCGAGACCGAGATGACCGCGAAGATCCCGTTCGCGATCCGCGAGGTCGGCCGGCGGATCAACTCGCTGCAGCAGGGCGGGCAGCCGGTCGACGTGGCCGAGACGATCGCCTGGTTCGCCGACCCGGCCTCGGCCGGCGTGACCGGCAACGTGGTCCGCGTCTGTGGCCAGAGCATGCTGGGTGCCTGACATGCCGACGCGCAAGTACGACGACACGCCGAAGCTCGGCGCGCTGTACGCCAGGACCGTGAAGGCCACGCTCCGGCGGGCCGACTACGAGCCGGACGCCGACGGCCTCACGCTCGAGCTGCCCCGCTCCCCCGTCGACCCGGACCACCTGACGGCGTACCGGGACGTCACCGGCTTCGCCGCCGGGCCGGCGCTGCCGGTGACCTACCCACACGTCCTCGCCTTCCCGCTGCACCTGGACCTGATGTCCGACCCGTCGTTCCCCTACAAGCCGATGGGGATCGTGCACCTGTCGAACACCATCACCCAGTTGCAGCCGATCCCGATCCACGCCGAGCCGGCGATCCGGGTGCACAGTACGGCGGAACGCCCACACCCGAAGGGCACGGTCTTCGACGTGATCAGTGAGGTCAGCGTCGAGGGCGAGGTGGTGTGGACCGACCTGACCACGTTGCTCAGCCGGTCGAGCGGGACGGAGCACGCACCGGTCGACCTGCTGCCGGACCCCGAGGTCGAGCCGACCGCGTGGTGGGACCTGCGCGGGAACCTCGGCCGCCGGTACGCCGCCGCTTCCGGCGACCGGAACCCGATCCATCTGTTCAAGCTGACCGCGCAGGCGTTCGGGTTCCCGCGCCAGATCGCGCACGGCATGTGGGCCAAGGCAGCCTCGCTCGCCTCGCTCGAGCGCACCACGAAGCTGCCCGACGCCTTCACAGTCCGCGTCGACTTCCGCAAGCCGCTCCTGCTCCCCTCCCGCGTCCAGTTCGGCTACAAGACGTCCGGCAAGACGACCGACTTCGCCGTGTACGACGAACGCCGCGAGCTCACCCACCTGATCGGGCAACTCGAGGAGATCTGAACCGCCGGGCCAACACAAGCCGCCGCCTGCGCGGTCGGCACGCTCACCTCGCCGCGACGCCGTCGCTTGCGATGGCCTGGCGGTCCGCCAGCACGTCGACCTCCGCCCGGATTCGGTCGAGGGCCTCGCCCACCCGGGCGGCATCGCGCTGCCGGCCGTCACGCTCGCGGATCGCGAGCAGCCCCGCGGCGGCCTCGCGCGCACCGATCACCGCCTGGTACGGCGCCCACCGGTTCTCGCGGATCCGTGCGCCGAGACTGCCCTCGTCGGCGTGCGCGACCTCGACCCGCAGACCGCGGTCCGACGCCCGCCGGGCGACCTCGGCCGCGAGCTTCTCCTGGTCGTCGGAGATCGGCAGGACGACGAGTTGCACCGGGGCGAGCCAGGCCGGGAACGCACCGCCGTGCACCTCGACGAGCTGTGCGACGGCCCGCTCGATACTGCCCACGATCGCCCGGTGCACCATCACCGGCCGATGTTTGTTGCCGTCGGCACCGACGTACTCGAGGTCGAACCGGGCCGGCTGGTGGAAGTCGATCTGCACAGTCGACAGGCTGAACTCCCGCCCGGCCGAATCAGCCAGCTGGATGTCGATCTTGGGCCCGTAGAACGCGGCGTCGCCGGGGGCGTCCTCGTAGTCGATCCCGGCGTTCTCCAGTACGTCCCGCAGCAGGCCGGCGGCCTGGTCCCAGCTGTCCGCGTCCCCGACGTACTTGCTCGACGGATCACCGAACGACGCATCCTCCGAAGGAAGGGCCAGAACGTAACGCGACGCGCTGATCCCCATGTCCCGGTAGGCCTGTTCGATCAGGGCGAGCGCGCCGGCGGCCTCCTCCGCGACCTGGTCGAGCCGGCAGAAAATATGGGCGTCGTTCAGCTGCATCGCGCGGACCCGGCTCAGGCCGCCGATCGCGCCGGACAGCTCGGCCCGGTACTGCCCACCGAGCTCGGAGATCCGCAGCGGGAGTTCACGGTAGCTGTGTGACCGGGAGCGATACATCAGTGCGTGATGCGGGCAGATGCTCGGCCGCAGTACGAGCTGCTCACCGCCCATGTCCATCGGCGGATACATGTCGTCGCTGTACTTCGCCCAGTGGCCGGAGATCTCGTACAGCTCCCGCTTCGCGAGCACGGGTGAGTAGACCCGCTGATAGCCGGCTCTTCGCTCCACCTCGGCGATGTAGCTCTCCAAGGCGTGCCGAACCGCGGCACCGGCAGGCAGCCAGTAGGGCAGTCCCGCACCGATCAGCGGATCCGAATCGAACAGACCGAGCTCCCGCCCGATCTTGCGGTGGTCGTACATGGTGTGGCTCCTCGAATAATGGGGCGAGGACCCACCGAGCACGAAGAAGCCCCGAGGCACTCGCCCCGGGGCTTCTTCGGACAGTCAGGTGTCAGCGCGCCGGGACGTACTCCGGCGTCGTCGTGACTACAGCGCGCTGCAACATGCCTCCAAGATAGCAGAAATCTTCTAGTCGAGGTCGAGGCCGACCGGACGGATCAGGCCTTCCTGGGCGACGGAGGCGACGAGGTTCCCGGACTCGGTGAAGAGCCGGCCGGTGGCGAAGCCGCGGGCCCCGGAGGCGGACGGGGACGCCTGGTCGTAGAGGAGCCACTCGTCGGCACGGAAGGGCCGGTGGAACCAGAGCGCGTGGTCCAGGGAGGCCGGCTGGATGCGGCGGTCGCCGATGACGATGCCGTGCGGCAGCAAGCTTGCCCCCAGCAACGTCAGGTCGCTGGCGTAGGCCAGGACGCAGGCGTGCAGGGCGGGATCGTCCGCAAGCTTGCCAGCGGCCCTGATCCAGAACTGGCGGCCGGTGACGCCGGCCAGGCGGACGTCGAGGGCCGACCACTCCTTGTCCCAGTCGGCGGCCTTGCGGCCGGAGCGCGCCTCGAGGACGGAAGCCAGGGTCGGGGCCTCGTCGGGGGCGACCAGGTCGTCAGGCATCGGGTCCTGATGGTCCAGGCCCTGCTCCGGGCGCTGGAAGGAGGCCGACATGTAGAAGATCGGCTTGCCGTTCTGCGAGGCGACCACCCGGCGGCTGCTGAACGAACCGCCGTCGCGCGTCGGCTCGGATCGGTAGATGATCGGCACCGAGGTGTCGCCGGCGCGCAGGAAGTAGCCGTGCAGCGAGTGCACGAACCGCTCCGGCTCGACCGTCCGGCTCGCGGCGGCCAGCGCCTGCCCGAGCACCTGACCGCCGAACACCCGCTGCATCGCGGTCTGCGGCTGACGGCCGCGGAACAGGTCGACGTCGATCTTCTCCAGGTCGAGCAACTCGACCAGATCCTCCAGCGACTCAGGCATGCCTCATCCTGACAGGTCCGGCCGGTACGCCGAGGCACGGAACCCGCTCATGACCGGCGTACCGGTTGTGGTTCCGGTCACTCGAACTCTTTCGGTGAGCTTTCGGTGGCGTTCCGTAGACTATGGTTGAAGACTCAATCACCAGTCACCCGCTTGAGGAGAAACTCTGTGAGCCTGACCCGCAACGCCGCCGCCCGCGATCTCGTCCTGCTGCTGTCGAGGATCGGGCTGGGAGTCGTCTTCATCGCCCACGGCTGGCAGAAGTTCCAGACCAACGGCCTCGACCGCACCGCGGCGGGCTTCGAGCAGATGGGAGTGCCCGCGCCGACGCTGTCCGCGTACTACGCGGCCGGGATCGAGTTGCTCGGTGGTGTCGCGCTGATCCTGGGCCTGCTGACGCCGGTGGTCGGTGTCCTGCTGGCGCTGGACATGGCCGGTGCGCTCGTCTTCGTGCACCTGTCCAACGGGGTCTTCGTCGGTTCTTCGCGATGGTGTCCTCCGGCGAGTGGTACGGCTTCGGGGATTTCGGCGTACCGGACCTGGGGGAAGTACGCCGTCGCCCGGGGCTGACCGGGTGGTGGGCCTCCCGCGCCTGGGTACCGCCGCGGACGGCGGTTGGGAGCTGGTCGGCGTACTCGGGCTGCTGTCGCTGACGCTGGCCGTCGTCGGAGCCGGCCGGGTCAGCCTGGACAACATCTTCAGCCGCTCCACGTCCGGCCGGGCCAAAGTCGCCGCCTGACGGGACCGCGGACACAGTCGGCCGGACGAACAGAAGCGGCCGGGGCGTGTTGCCCCGGCCGCTCGTCGTCTCTGGTTACCTGTCTTCCTCGCGGTTGAGCTCGGCGAGGAACTGCTCGACCTCGGCGCCCAGCTCCTCCGCCGACGGAGTGGAGCCGGCCAGGAGGCTGCCGCGACTGACCGAGCCGGCGGCGGCGTCGTACTGCGTCTCGAGCGCCTTGACGACCGCGCTCGCGTCCTCCGACGCCTCGACCTGCTCGTCGACCAGCCGGCCGGTGACGGCGGCCTCGTCGAGCAGGGCCTTGCTAGGGAGCAGCAGACCGGTCGCCGCCGAGATCGCGTGCACCAGCGCCAGTGCGGCACCCGGGAAGCGGTTCTCGGCGAGGTAGTGCGGGACGTGAACCGCGAAGCCCATCGCGTCCTTGCCGGCTTCGCCCAGCCGCACCTGCAGCATCGTGCCGGCGCTGGCGGGCAGACGCATCTCGCCGTCCCAGATGTTCGACCGGGTGACCAGCTCGGGCCGGGTCGCGTGCGCGGTCAGGCCGAGCGGGCGGGTGTGCGGGACGCCCATCGGGATGCCGTGGACGCCGATCGTGAGCGTCACGTTGTACCGCTCGATCAGCTGCCGGACCGCACCGGCGAACCGGTTCCAGTGGTTGTCCGGCTCGACGCCTTCGAGCAGCAGGAACTCGACGCCCGCGTCATCCTTGAGCAGGTGCAGGTTCAGGTGCGGCGGGGTGTAGTCGATGAACCGATCCTCGGCGAACGTGACCTCGGGCCGCCGGGCGCGGTAGTCGTGCAGGAGGTCGACGTCGAAGCGCGCGAGCAGCCGGCTGTCCAGCACCTCGAGCAGGTGGTCGGCCGTCACGCGGCCCGCCTGACCGGCGTCCATGAACCCGTCCAGCGAATGCACCAGCACCTTCGGCGCCGCCGCCGGGCCGGTCGCCACCGACTCGTCGACGATCTCGTAGAGGTCGTCCGGTCGCAGCATCGTCGTCTCCTTCACAGTGGCCAAATAGGGCGGGTAGGCCCCTCTATCCTGCCCTTCTCCCCTGACAACGCCCGAACCGCGGGCCCACATTCCGCGCCGCGCGAACTTTCAGGTTCTTTTCAAATTCCGACGGTGGGGCAGACAGGCTTGGAAAGCGCTTGCTAAGTTGCAGGGGTGAGCAGCGAACCACACTCGGCCCTGACCGTCATGGTGGCCATGAACGACACCAGCCGGGCGCGCGTCCTCGTCCCCGCTGTGCGGACCCGGCTGGAGGCGATCGCGACCGTCCTCCCGGTCGGCCCCGGCCCGACGTTCCTCGACGACCCGGACATCCGGGCCGCACTGCCGGAGGTCGACGTACTGCTGACCGGATGGGGCTGCCCGCGGATCACGCCGGAGGTGCTGGACGCCGCGCCGAAACTGCAGGCGATCCTGCACGCGGCCGGTTCGGTCAAGTCGATCGTCGCCCCGCAAGCGTTCGACCGCGGCATCCAGGTGTCGTCGGCCGCGCACGCCAACGCTCTGCCGGTCGCCGAGTTCACCGTCGCCGCGATCGTGCTGGCCGGGAAGCGGGCGTTCCGGCTCGCGGCGCAGTACCGGATCGAGCGGACCAAGGCGGACCCGCACGGGATGCCGGGCAGTTACGGTACGACGGTCGGCCTGCTCGGCGCGTCCCGGATCGGTCGCATGGTCGCCGAGCGGCTGCGGAACTTCGACCTGCACGTGCTGATCAGCGACCCGTATCTCACCGAGGCCGAGGCGGCTGCACTCGGCGCCGAACGGGTCGGCAACGACGACCTCTTCCGCCGCAGCGACATCGTCAGCGTGCACGCGCCACTGCTTCCGGAGACGACGGGTCTCGTGGACGCGCGCCTGCTGGGGCTGTTGCGCGACGGCTCGGTCCTGATCAACACCGCGCGCGGCAAGATCATCGACTCGGCCGCCCTCGAGCGTGAGTGCGTGTCCGGGCGGATCGACGCCGTACTCGACGTGACCGACCCGGAGCCGCTGCCGCCGGAATCCCCGCTGCTCGACCTGCCGAACGTCTTCGTCACCCCGCACGTCGCCGGTGCCGTCGGCAACGAGATCGCCCGCCTCGGCGAACTCGCCGTCAGCGAACTCGAACGCCTCACCACCGGCCAACCCCTGCAACACGCCATCAGCCCCACCGAACTCGGGAGAATCGCGTGACCCGTCTTGTGCTGCCTGATACCGATCGTGTGTTGTCGCGCCAGACTGGGTGGGTTCGTGCCCATTGGGAGGCGCTGGCGGATCACTTGCTGGACTCGCTGACGCCGTACTTCTCCCCTGGCGCCTCTCTGGTCGCGCTGCCCGGTCGGCCAAGTCGGTCCGGTACGGCGTCCGACGCGCTGGAAGGTTTCGCGCGGTCGTTCATGCTGGCTGCGTTCCGGATCGCCGGCGTGCAGGGCAAGGGCTGTGAGGACCTGATCGAGCGGTACGCACGGGGTGTCGCGAACGGCGCGAACCCGGACCACCCGGAGGCGTGGCTGCGGCTCACACCGCGCTCGCAGCAGATGGTCGAGGCCGCCGCGATCGCGGTCGCGCTGCACGAGACGCGCGAGTGGATCTGGGACCGGCTCGACGCTCGGGCGCAGGAGCACGTTGCGGAGTGGCTGGGTGGGTTCAACGGGTCGACGACGCACGACAACAACTGGCGGCTGTTCCAGGTCGTGAGTGAACAGTTCCTCGCGTCCGTCGGGGCGCCGTACTCCCAGGAGGACATCGACGGCGGGCTCGACCGGATCGAGGACTGGTACGTCGGTGACGGCTGGTACTCCGACGGCGACGGGCAGAACTTCGACAACTACATCGGCTGGGCCATGCACCTCTACCCGGGGTTGTGGACGCGGATGGCGGCCGCCACGCCAGGTGCGCAGTACGAGGACCGGCTGACGCTGTACCGCGACCGGCTGCGGTTGTTTCTGGATGACGCAGTGCATCTCGTCGGCAACGACGGTGCACCGGTCTACCAGGGTCGGTCACTGACCTACCGGATGGCCGCGGCGACGCCGTACTGGATGGGGGCGTTGCTGGACGCCACTCCCCTGACACCCGGGCAGACGCGCCGGCTGTGCTCCGGGATCGCGCGGCACTTCGTGCAGCACGGAGTTCCGGATGAGCGTGGGTTGCTGACGCTTGGGTGGTACGACACCTTCCTGCCGACGACACAGCAATACTCCGGCCCCGGCTCGCCGTACTGGGCTTCCAAGGGGTTCATCGGGCTGGTGCTGCCGCCGGAGCACCCGGTGTGGACGGATCCGGAGGACTCGGTGCCGCTGGACGACGCGGACCAGGTGCGCGCGATGCCGGCGCCGGGGTGGATCGTGCACGCCAGCCGGCACGACCAGGTGGTGCAGCTGGTGAACCACGGTTCCGACCACGCGCCCGTGGCGGAGCCCGACGGAGTCGAGCCGGAAGGCGATCCGCACTACAACCGGTTGGCGTACGCGAACCACGCCGGTCCCGAACTGTCCGACCACGCGCCGCGGATCGACAACCTGATCTCGCTCGTCGACGCGGACGGGCGGTCGAGCGCACGCGGACGGATCCGCCGGATCGCGGTCAGCGGGCGTACGGCGTCCTCCTGGCACAAGGCGTGGCTCGGAACGGACGGTCCGTGGCGGATAGAGACGACGTCGGTCGTGCACGGCGGCTGGGAGATCCGGTGCGCGCTGGTCGAAGGTCCGGCCGGCGCGATGGTGCGCAGCGGCGGATTCGCGGTCGCCGGCCAGTCCTTGCCTGAGGCAACTGCCGGCTACCGGTGGGCGTCCGCGCGAAGCGACGACGGGCTGCTGTCGGCGGTGGTCGGGTTGCACGGGTACGACGAGGCCGGGGTCCACCGCGGACTCGGGGCCAACCCGTTCGGCATGCACTCGGCGACGCCGTACCTGACGGCTCCGCACGACGGCGATCCACTCGTGCTGGTGAGCGCCGTACTGCTGACCCGGGACGCGTTGCGGCCCGAAGCGCTTGCCGAAGGCATCGATGTCGCGGTGGACGGTACGACGGTGCGGATCAGCCTGCCGGGAGGCGGTGACGAGGTGGTCGAACTCGGAGCGAATCGCGCGGGTTAGGGCAGGCTCCCCAACGGTGTGAAAACCGGTCGCGGACACTACATTTGGCGTCATGAGCACGTACGAGAAGCTTCTGCAAGAACAGATTCGTAACGAATTCACGGCGTCACAGCAGTACGTGGCAGTGGCTGTCTGGTACGACGACCAGGACCTGCCGCGACTGGCGTCCCACTTCTACAAGCAGGCCCTCGAAGAGCGCAACCACGCGATGATGATGGTGCAGTACCTGCTGGACAAGGACATCCGGCCGCACATCCCCGGGGTGGGCGAGGTCGAGAACGACTTCAAGAACGCGCTGGAGCCGCTGGAGCTCGCGTTGCAGCAGGAGATCACCGTCACCAAGCAGATCGAGACGCTGGCCCGGACCGCGCGGGACGAGAGCGACTACATCGGCGAGCAGTTCATGCAGTGGTTCCTCAAGGAGCAGGTCGAGGAGGTCGCGGCGATGAAGACGCTCGTCAACGTGGCGAAGCGGGCAGGTGACAATCTGTTCCACCTCGAGGACTTCCTGGCCCGCGAAGGCGCCGGCGACGGAGGTGCCAGCGACCCGACCGCCCCCGTCATCGCCGGCGGCAAGGTCTGAGGTTCCCCGCAGTCCTGCGTGCTTGGTGGCCGGCCGCATGTTCGCACCGCTGGAGGCGACCGTGCGGCCGACGGCTACCAGGAGCCGCCGCCTCCGCCGCCTCCACCGCCGCCGGACGAGCCCGAGCTGAAGCCGGAGGAGGAGCCGCCGCCTGACCCGGAGTTGGCGGGGGCGGGTGGAGGGTCGAAGGTGCTGGCGACGGTGTGGGTGAGGGCGCCAGCGGTCCAGCCGGACGAGTAGTAGGAGGGGCCTGAGTACCAGTAGGGGTCGGGCGTGACGCGGCCGGCGGCGACCAGTTCGGCGCAGACCCGCTGCCAGCGGTCGGCCAGGCCGAAGGCGATCGCCCAGGGCAGGTACTTGCTGAAGATGTCCTCCCCCTCCTCGAACCGCAGCTGATCCGCCTCCGCCGTCGCCAGGTACTTCCGGAACCCGATCAACTGGTCCGCCACCGCCCGACCGGCCGGGTTCCGCTGCCCGCGCGCCCGCTTGGCAATCCAGATGCCGATGGCAACGATCACGGCGACCGCCGGCACCCCGATCACCACCGCCCGGCCCAGTCCCCCGGTCGCCGCGGCCATCACCGTCCCCATCAGCCCGGCGCCGACCACCCAGATCCCGATCATCGCCAGGCAGGCACAACTGAATCCGTTCTTGAAGACGGTTCCGCCACCCCGCCGCGGCATCCGCAGGTACCACCCACGCTGCCGCACCTGCTCCCGCAGCGCCGCGATCATCCCGTCGTGCGCCCGCCGCATCGTGTGATCACCGACCGCTCCGCGCCGCAGCACCACCGACGACCCCGGCTGCAGCGACGGGAACAACCCCGACAGCAGCACCTGCTCGTGCGGCGCCGTCGCGGCCGCCGGATTCACCAGTACGGCGCTCTGTGAGTCGCCGGTGTTCTCGATCCGGACGCCGCCCCGCACCGCCAATTCGATCAGCGTCGCCGCCGTCTCCGTCGTGCTCGCCTTGGCGTCGATCAGCAGACCACCCTCGGCCACCGGAATCCGGGGCGGCGCGAACGCGACCGGGATCTGGTCCTCGGGCAGGTCGTCCTTGACCGGCTGCGCGACCATCCCGTCCGGCGGGAACGTCCCCGGCGGCAGGCCGGCGAACCGCTGGTCCCGGCTGCCGTTCCTCCAATACAGCACCGCGGCCGCGATCGCGGCCAGCGAGACCGCACCCGACCCGATCAACGCGGTCGCCGTGACGCCGGACCGCTCCATCCAGCTCGGTGGGTCGACCACGATCGGGGTGTCGTTGCTGACCGCGCCGGCCCTGATCCCGGCAACGATCGTCAGCTGTTCGCCTCGCGGCAGGTTCGTGGCGCCGAAGACGCCCTTCCCACCACTCACCGCCTTCTCCGGGCAGGTGTCCTGCGATCCCGCCGTACCGGTGAAGCAGTCGACCTGCGTGACGCCCTGCGGCACGGTGACGTTGACGTCGACGCGGTTGAGTACGGCTTCCCACGCCGAGCCCGTCGCATCCCAGTACAGCTCGGAGTGGTCGGCGAAATGCCGGAGCGCGCCGCGGACGTCGTACGTGATCACGTACGTCGCGTCGTACCCGGAGACGGTCTCGTGCTCGGAACCGATCCTGATCCGGAGCACCTGGTAGCGGCCGCCGTTCGACGTCGACGTCTCGGTGCTGAACTCGTCGGACGCGTCCGGACTCGTCACCCTGATGTCGGAGACCTCGTACTTCTGGTCCTTGGAGTCGTCGTCCCGCCACGGTTCGCGGATGACGAGGTCGCGGTAGATGCCGTGCCGACCCGTGCTGCCGAAGCTGTAGGCAACCGTCTCCTTCACCTGGAGTACGCCGTCCGGCGTGACGGTGTAGTCGATCCGGAAGCTCTTCACCTCGTCACCCGGCGCGGCGGACGCGGGGGCCGCGAAACCGGCCAGCGCCAGAGCGGTGAGAAGGGTGGTGAGTGCGGTGAAGAGTGCCCGGCGCATGGCGTGACAGTACCGAGAGCCGGGATCACGCTGACGTGTCAGGAGGATGCGGCCCATCTGACGAGAAAAGGCGACCTGAAGACTCTTGTGCTGAGTGGCCGTTGGGGGAATCGTGGGTGGCCCAGGAGGAACGTCATGGCAGACAAGACGAACACTTCCCAGGGCACCGGAGCCGCCCCCGCTGTGGACAGCCCGGCCGCCATCCGCAACGTGGTGCTCGTCGGCCCGTCCGGAGCCGGCAAGACCACCCTCGTCGAGGCCCTGCTGGTGGCCTCCGGCGTCCTGTCCAGACCCGGCTCCGTCCTGGACGGAAGCACGGTCTGCGACTACGACGACGCCGAGATCCGCCAGCAGCGTTCGGTCGGGCTCGCACTGGCCTCGTTGCCGCACGACGGCATGAAAGTCAACCTGATCGACACCCCCGGGTACGCCGATTTCGTCGGCGAACTGCGGGCCGGCCTCCGGGCCGCCGACTGCGCTCTGTTCGTGATCTCGGCGAGCGAGGGCGTCGACGAGCCGACCAAGACGCTGTGGCACGAGTGCGACCAGGTCGGCATGCCGCGGGCCGTCGTGATCACCAAACTCGACCACGCCCGGGCCAACTACCAGAACGTGCTCGCCGCCGCGCAGGACGCGTTCGGCGACAAGGTGCTGCCGCTCTACCTGCCCGCCGGTGAGGGGCTGATCGGGCTGCTCTCCCAGACGTACTACGAGTACGCGAACGGCAAGCGGTCCACCTCGGCGCCGGACGCGTCGTACGCGGACCAGATCGAGGAACAGCGCGGCACGCTCATCGAAGGCATCATCGAGGAGTCCGAGGACGAGTCGCTGATGGACCGCTACCTCGGCGGCGAGGAGATCGACCAGAAGGTCCTGATCGAGGACCTCGAGCGCGCGGTCGCCCGGGGCTCGTTCTTCCCGGTCGTCCCGGTGTGCAGCGGGACCGGCGTCGGCACCCAGGAACTGCTCGAGGTGATGACGAGTGGTTTCCCGTCGCCGCCCGAACACACGCTGCCCGAGGTGTTCACGCCGCACGGCGTACCGCGCAAGGGCCTCAGCTGCGACCCGGACGGGCCGCTGCTCGCCGAGGTGGTGAAGACGACGTCGGACCCGTACGTCGGCAGGGTCAGCCTGGTCCGGGTGTTCTCCGGCACCATCAGGCCCGACACGACGGTTCACGTGTCGGGCCATTTCACGTCGTTCTTCGGTGAGAGCTCACACGCCGACCACGACGAGGACGAGCGGATCGGCACACTGTCGTTCCCGCTCGGCAAGGTCCAGCGACCGGCGTCGGCGGTGATCGCGGGTGATCTGTGCGCGATCGGCCGGCTGACCCGGGCGGAGACCGGTGACACGCTGTCCGACAAGGCGGATCAGCTGCTGCTGAAACCGTGGACGATGCCCGAGCCGCTGCTGCCGATCGCCGTACAGGCGCACGCCAAGACCGACGAGGACAAGCTCGGGGTCGGGTTGCAGCGGCTGGCGGCCGAGGACCCGACGCTGCGGATCGAGCAGAACCCGGAGACGCACCAGATCGTGCTGTGGTGCATGGGCGAGGCGCACGCCGACGTCGTCCTCGACGCCCTCTCGAACCGGTACGGCGTGACCGTCGACACCGTGGAGTTGCGGGTGCCGCTGCGGGAGACGTTCGGCGGGAAGGCGAAGGGGCACGGGCGGCACGTGAAGCAGTCCGGCGGGCACGGTCAGTACGCCGTCTGCGACATCGAGGTGGAGCCGCTGCCGGAGGGGTCCGACTTCGAGTTCGTCGACAAGGTGGTCGGCGGGGCCGTGCCGCGGCAGTTCATCCCGAGTGTGGAGAAGGGCGTGCGGGCCCAGATGGAGAAGGGGGTCGCGGCCGGGTACCCGGTGGTCGACATCCGGGTCACGCTGCTCGACGGGAAGGCCCACAGCGTCGACTCGTCCGACATGGCGTTCCAGATGGCCGGTGCGCTGGCGCTGCGGGAGGCGGCGAACGCGACGAGGATCAGTCTGCTCGAGCCGGTGGACCTCGTGTCGGTGATGGTGCCGGACGAGTTGGTCGGCGCGGTGATGAGCGACCTGTCCGGGCGGCGCGGACGACTGCTGGGGACGGAGCGGGTGGGCGAGGACCGGACGCTGGTGAAGGCCGAGGTGCCGCAGGTGGAGATCACCCGCTACGCCATCGACCTCCGGTCGCTGTCCCACGGCGCCGCGTCGTTCACCCGGTCGTTCGCCCGGTACGAGCCGATGCCGGAGTCCGCCGCGGCGAAGGTGAAGGCCTCGTCGTCCTGAGTAGGTCGGGCAGGCGCGGCCCCGCGGTCGTGCCTGCTCAGCCCTTGGCGTCCCGGCTCAACCGGCGGCGCACGTCCCGGGACTTGAGGTACGACGCGACGTCGTCGTACCGCTCGCTCTGGTTGGCGAACTCGATGTACGAGCGGACCCGGTGCAGCCAGTCGAGCGTCGACGGCTTGACCGTGGGCAGCACCTCTGTCAAATGACGCATGGTCAGCGGCGGCTCGCCTCCGCTGCGGAGCGCGTCGTCGATCACCCGGTCGATACCGCGCTCGATCAGCGCGCGCAGGTCCGCGCCGCTGAACATCGGGGTCTGCCCGGCGAGCGCCTTCAGGTCCAGGCCGTCCGCGGGCACGTCCTTCACCAGCACCTGCAGGATGTCGGCGCGGGCCGGCTCGTCCGGCGGCGGCACGAAGATCACCCGGTCGAACCGGCCCGGGCGGAGCATCGCCTCGTCGACGTCCCACGGCGCGTTCGTCGCGGCCAGCACGAGCAGGCCGTCGTTCTCGGAGCCGATCGCGTCCAGTTCCTGCAGCAGTACGTCGACCAGTCGCCGGGCCTCGGAGCCGCCGTGCTTGTGCCGGGCGAAGGCGAGCGCGTCGAGCTCGTCGAGGAACAGCACGCACGGCGCGTTCGCCCGGGCGCGTTCGAAGGCGGCGTGCAGGTTGCGCTCGGAGACGCCCAGGTACGGGTCCATCACGTCCTCGATGCGGACGTTGACGAACGGCAGACCGCACTCCCCCGCGGTCGCCCGGGCCAGCAGCGTCTTTCCGCAGCCCGGCGGCCCGTAGAGCAGCACGCCGCCGCCCGACTTCCGGCCGTACTTCTGGTACAGCTCGGGTCGGCTCTGCGGCAGGATCACCATCCGGTGGATGACCCGCTTGACGTCGTCCATCCCGCCGACCTGGTCGAAGGTGGTGGTCTCCTTCGGCGTGTCCACCTCGTACGGCGTCTCGGCCTCGGGACCGACCTTGATCTTGACCCCACTGCGCTCGGCGATCATCTCGTCGACGAGTTGCTGCAGCCGCCCGGTCCCCTCGACGACGCCCCTCTGCCGGGCCGCCTCGAGCAGGCTCCGCAGCAACGCCAGCCGCCCGTTGGCCGCCGCCAGCTCACCGACCGGAACCAACTGGTCGTCCGGCAACCCCTGCTGGTCGAGCAGTAAGACGTACTGATCCAAAGCCGACTCGATGTCGCCGGCCGTCACCAGCGACTCGGCCAGCACAAGCCGCAACAACACATCCTCCGGATTAGCCTCGACCGCTTTCCGTAAGGCCTCGATCCGGTCGTTCCTCATGCTCCCCACCTTCGGTTGAGCCAGCGGCGGAGCAGGGGTGGTGCCACCCAGGAGTAGATGCAGAAGCCGAACCAGCCGATGGCGGCGACGAACGCGAGAGGGGCCAGGCCGGCCACGCGGAGGCCGTAGATCACCGCGACCGCGCCGATCCACACGACCAGCGGGTTGAACCGCTGGAACGGGCGGAGCGGGCGCATCAGCGGGTGGTTGATCAGCTTCGCCTCACGAGCGGCCGCGCGCAGGTCCGCGTCGCCGGGTTGGGACGCGGCAGCGGAGGCGAGGGAGTTGTAGCCGGACCGCGAGTCGCCGGTCAGCATCGACGCCGTGCCGTGCAGCGCACGGGCGCCGGGGTCCTCCGGGTCGTGTGAGAGCGCTTCGGTGCTGTGGCGGTGCATGTCGCGGTCCTTGCCGAGGGCGAACGCGACCTGTGCCCGCGCGGCCGAAACCGCGGCGCTCTCCGGCGCATGCGAGGCGGCGCGCTCGACCAGGGCGCTCGCCTTCTCGGCCTGTCCCGCGGCCAGACACACGTGCGCGTACCCGATCAGCAGGTCCGGGTCGTTCGGGTCGAGGCTCAGGCCTTGCAGGAACGCGGCCTCGGCCTCCGGCAGGCGGCCCTCGGCACGCAACGAGGAACCGAGCACGTGCAGCATCGGGAGGAACGGCCCGTGCTGGGCGAGACCGTCCTTCAGCACGTCGATCGCCTCGGCGTTGCGGTTGAGCGCGTGCAGGGCGGCTCCGCGGAACAGGTACGCGCGGTAGTCGAGCGCGGCGTCGCCCCAGAGGCCCTGGAGTTCGTCCAGGGTGCGTTCGGGGTGGCCGATGCTGAGCCAGTGGCCGGCCAGTTGCAGGCGGGCCTCGGTCGGTTCGTTCACAGTGCCCCCGCAACGATGACCAGGATGAATGCTTCCGCGATCGCGCCGCCGATCGCCACCGCGACGCCTGGGCCCCACAGCGAGGCGTAGTCGGTCCCGCGGAGCTGGAAGGCGCGGTCCAGCCGGCGCTGGATGCGAAGCTGGACGAGGCAGCACAGGACGGCCACGACCCGGACCGCGACGCGGAAGCCGGAGGTGACGTCCTCGTCGGCGTTCAGCAGGGCGAAGACGGCGATCACCGCGACCAGCCCGGCCGCGCCGGTGAGCAGGATCAGGCGGCGCCCGGCCGCGTCCACGCCGAGCCGGCGGGCGTTGAGGAAGGCGATCACCGTCGAGGCGATCACGCCGCCGAAGAAGGCGACGTACGTCTGGGACATCAGCCGCCACGGGCGAACCTTCAGGTCCACACCGGCCGCGATGGTCGGGCGCAGCAGTTCGTCCGGCATGGGGCTCCTCGGTGGGCGCTTCGACCGGCCCTCGGGTCGGTGGGGTCCGGCCCGCGCAGTCTAACGCCGAGGCGGGCACTAGCCTGGGCCGATGACCGAGAACTGTCTTTTCTGCGGGATCGTGGCCGGGGACATTCCGTCGACGCAGGTGGCGTCGAACGAGCGGGCGGTCGCGTTCATGGACATCAATCCGGCGACACCGGGGCATCTGCTGGTGGTGCCGCGGGCACACTCGACCGACCTCCGCGAGGCGGACGCCGAGGACCTGACGGCCGCGACCCTGCTGGCTCAGTCGCTGGTCAGCCGGGTGATGGAGCGGCTGGACGCGGACGGCGCGAACCTGCTCAGCTGCATCGGTGCGACGGCGTGGCAGAGCGTGTTCCACACCCACCTGCACGTGGTGCCGCGCTACAAGGACGACCCGCTGCGGCTGCCGTGGCACCCGGCTCCCGGTGACATGGAGGAGATCCAGGCGACCGCGGCCAAGCTCGTGTAACACTCCGGGCCGCTCGTGACACTGCAGGGCTGACCGGATAACCCGAGCCCTGCAGAGGTCGTCATGTCCAACATCACCACCGCGGTTGAACCTCACGAGTGCTCCGCGCTGCGCGCCGGGGTGACGGAGGAGGCGGCGACGCCGGCCGGTCGAGCAGACGTTCGCGACCGCTCGGCGCTCGGTCGACGGCTGCGGCTCGGGCGGCGGTTCCGGCTCGGCCGCAGGTCGGCGCTCGGAGCGCGGCTGGGGGCGTTGTGGGTGGGGACCTTCCTGCAGGGGTTTGCCTTGTGGGTGCCGGTCGAGAAGCTCTTCATGAGTGAGATCGGGTTCGACGCGGCGACGCTCGGGGTCATGGTGGCGGCGTACGCGGCCCTGGTCCCGCTCGCCGAGGTGGCGTCGGGGATCCTCGCCGACCGGTGGTCCCGCCGGGGTGTGCTGAGGCTCGCGGGGGTCGCCCTGGTGTTGAGTGTGTTCGTCGGCGCGGTGAGCTGGAACGTGCCGACCTACATCGTGGCGGCTCTGCTCTTCGGTGTGTACGTCGCGATGTTCACCGGGACCATCGAGGCCGTCGTGTACGACGTGGTGCTCGAGGAGACCGGCGACAGTACGGCGTACGAACGGGAGATCGGCCGGGTCCGCTTCGTCGAGAGCGTGGCGCTGGTGGGGAGCGCCCTGGCCGGCGGCTGGCTCGCCTCCGTACTGTCGACCCGGGCGACGTACTTCCTCACCCTCCCGTTCGTGGTGCTCTACCTGGTCGCGCTGAGCCGGTTCTGCGAACCACGACTCCACCAGACCGGCGAACGGGTCTCCCTGCGGCGGCACCTCACCATCACCTACCAGGCGATCACGCACCGCGGGCGGCTCGTTCCGATCGCGACGGCGTCGATCACGGCGGCGATGATCCTGCAGGCGATGTTCGAGTTCGGACCGCTGTGGCTGATCACGCTCGAGGCGTCGGCGGTGTACTACGGCCCGTTCTGGGCTCTCTTGGTCGCCACGCTCGGTCTCGGCGGGCTGCTCGCCGGCCGGCTCCACCTGGATCGGCCGGTGCCGCTGACGATCGTCGTCCTGGTCATGCTCGCCGCCTGCCTGACGCTGACGAGCAGCCGCGACCTCGGCCCGCTGACCGCCGCGATGGTCGTGCTCACGCTTCTGCTGGTGGTGATCGGTATCCACCTCAGCCGGTTGATGCACGACGCCGTACCGTCGACGATCCGGGCCGGTGTCGCGTCCGGGATCGGGGCGGCGTCCTGGCTGGTGCTCACGCCCTTCGCGTTGGTGTTCGGTGCTGTGAGCAAGCAGTTCGGCGTCTACGTGTCGGGGTGGATGCTGACCGGCGCGGTCGCGCTGGCCGGTGCGGCACTGGTCTGGGTCCGGCACCGTGCTGCACTACGCTGAGCCGATGGCTGGGTTGCCGGCTGACGACATACTGGCCGAGCGGTTGCGGAGCGGCGACGAGGACACGTTCGCGCTGCTGCTGGACAGGTGGTCGGGCGGGATGCTGCGGGTGGCGCGGTCCTTCGTGTCGACCGAGGAGTCGGCCGCGGAGGTCGTGCAGGAAACCTGGCTCGCGGTGATCGAGGGCATCGAGGGGTTCGAGGGCCGGTCCTCGCTGAAGACCTGGGTCTACCGGATTCTCACCAACACGGCGAAGCGGCGCGGCACCCGGGAGCACAAGGTGGTGCCGCTGAGCAGCGTCGACGACTCCGGCCCGACCGTCGACCCGAGCCGCTTCCGCCCGCCCGGAGATCCGTTCCCCGGTCACTGGTGGGAGTTCCCACCGGCCTGGCCGTCGCCCGAACAGGGCCTGCTGAGCGGCGAGGTCCGGGAACGCCTCAGCGAAGCCCTGACCGAGTTGCCCGAGCGGCAGCGGCTGGTCGTCGTACTGCGTGACGTCGAGGGACGCCCGTACGACGAAGTGTGCGAGCTGCTCGGGATCACGGCCGCGAACCAACGGGTGCTGCTGCACCGTGCGCGGGCGTTTCTGCGCGGCAAACTGGAGGAGTATTACAGGCAGGAGGGCCGAGCCTCATGAGCGATTTGGAGTGTCGGGAGTTCGTCGAGCAGGTCACGTCGTACCTGGAAGGCGACCTGAGTACGGCGGCCGAGCAGGACTTCATCGACCACCTGGCGCTGTGCGACGGCTGTGAGCGCTATCTGGAGCAGATGCGCCTCACCGCGGCGTCGCTGGCCGACCTGCCCGCCGACTCCATCCCGACCGACGCACGCGCCGCGCTGCTCGACGCCTTCCGGGCCCGCCGCGCCTGACTCCGCGCCCGGTGGGTACCGGGAGACCCCGGAGTGGAAGGAGTGCCGATGGGCGAGGGTGTGATGGTGTTCGCGCCGCTGCCGCAGCTGACCGTGATGGTCGAACAGGTGAGCGAAGAACCCGAACTCCACCTGCACGCCGGCGGCCAGGGCCTGTGGCAGGCCCGGATGATCACGGCCCTGAAGGTCCCGGTGACGTTCTGCGCCCTGCTCGGCCAGGGCGAGGTCGGGCGCGTGCTGACCTCCCTGATCGAGACCGAAGGGCTGGATCTCAAAGCGGTACGACGCCACGCGGACAGCGGCTGGTACATCCATGAGCGCCGCGACGACGAGCGGCACGTGCTCGCGGAGAACCCAGGCTCACCGCTCGGCCGGCACGACGGCGACGAGTTGTACGCGCTCGCTCTGGCCGAGGGCCTGAAGGCGAAGATCTGCGTCCTCAGCGGTGCCGCGGACCCGTCCCTGGTCCCGCCCGACTTCTACGCACGCCTCGGCTCTGACCTGCAGCGCAACGGTACGGCGATCGCCGCCGACCTGTCCGGTGACCATCTGAACGCCGTACTCGAGGCGAAGCCCGCCTTCATCAAGGTCAGTGACGAGGAACTGCACGCCGACGAACTGGCCGACAAGGACGACGAGAAGTCGATCGTCAAGGCGGCCCGGATGCTGCAGGACCGCGGCGCGGGCACGGTCGTGGTCAGCCGGGCCGAAAAGCCCGCGATCGCGTTGATCGAGGGCGAGGCCTACCAGGTGAAGGTCCCCGAACTGACCGTGCGGGACCACCGTGGCGCCGGCGACTCGTTGACCGCCGGCGTGGTCGCCGTGCTGGCTCAGGACGGTGACATGAAGGAAGCGATCCGCACGGGTGCGGCGGCCGGCACACTCAACATCACCCAGCACGGACTGGGCGCCGGCCGCGCCGACGCGATCGCCGAACTGGTCAAGCTGGTCGAACTCGAACCACTGGAGTCGTCGTGACCCAACGCGTCCTCATCACCAACGACGACGGTATCCACTCCCCCGGCCTGCGGGCGCTCGCCCGGGCAGCCGAGCAGGAGGGCTTCGATGTCGTTGTCGCCGCCCCCTCCGAGGAGGCCAGCGGTGTCAGCGCGGCCCTGAGTGCCTATACGGCCGACGGCCGGGTCGCGATCACCCGCAACGACTTCGACGGCATACCGGCGTACGGCGTTGCGGCCTCGCCGGCGTACATCGTCGTGCTGTCCACTCTCGACACCTTCGGCGCCGCACCCGATCTGGTGCTGTCGGGAATCAACCGCGGCGCGAACGCCGGCCGGGCGATCCTGCACTCCGGGACGGTCGGGGCTGCCTTCACGGCGGCGGCGTACGGGATGCCGTCGATGGCCGCGTCGCTCGACGTGCTGTCGCCGCTCAGCGCCGAGCGCGGCGGCAACGCACTGCAGGTCCTCGACGAGGCCAGCGACGAGGCTCACCACTGGTCGACGGCCGCCGACTACGTTCGCCGGCTCCTGCCGAGGCTCACGACGCTCCAGGACGGGTTCGTGCTCAACCTGAACGTGCCGGACCGGCCGGCCGAAGAGGTGAAGGGCCTGGAACAGGCGACGCTGGCAACCTTCGGTCAGGTGCAGATGGCGGTCGCCGAGGCCGGACAGGACTTCGTGCGTACGGCGGTGGAGGAGAACCGGGACCGCGCCGACGAGGGCACGGACCTGGCTCTCCTCACGGCCGGCTACGCGACGCTGACCACCGTCCGCGCCGTCGCCGAACTCACCTGAGTCCGGCGAAGAACTCGCGAAGGTCGCCTACCAGCAGGTCGGGTGCGTCCTGGGTCGCCCAGTGGCTGCCGCGGTCGAATTCGTGCCACGACACGATGTTCGCGTGGTCGCGCTCGGCGAACCGGCGCAGCGGGCGGAAGTCGAACGCGAAGCTGGCCAGCCCCGTCGGCGCGGTGGTCGGCTCCTTCGGGTGGTCGGCGTGCTTGTCCTCGTAGTAGAACCGCGCCGAGGACGCTCCGGTGTTCGTCAGCCAGTAGATGGTCGCGTTCGTGAGCACGTGCTCGTCACTGCATCCACTGAGCAGCTGTGCGATCCACGCGAGCTGCCCGGTCGGTGAGTCGGCCAGCGCGTGTGCGATGTTCTGCGGCGCCTGCTCCTGCAGCTTCGCGTACGCACCGAGGTTCTCGTTGAAGTACTGCAGGAACTGCAGATATCCCTGCTCCTCTTCGGTGAGGTTCTCCAGCTCCGCCGGGTCACCACTCGGGAACGAGAACAGCTGCGTCACGTGCACGCCGATCACGTGCTCGGGATCGACCCGGCCGACCTCCGGCGAGACGTACGAACCGCCGTCGTTGCCGTGGGCGCCGTACCGCTCGTAGCCAAGCCGGCGCATGAGCTCCGCCCACGCGGCCGCGGTGCGATAACGGTTCCAGCCACGGTCGTGGGTCGGCCCGGAGAAGCCGAATCCGGGGATCGACGGGATGACGAGGTCGAAGGCCTGCTCGCCGTTCGGCGGCGCGGTCAGCGGTTCGATCAGGTCGACGTACTCGAGGAAGGTGTTCGGCCAGCCGTGGGTGAGGATCAGCGGGATCGCGTCCGGGTCGGCCGAGCGGACGTGCAGGAAGTGGACGTTCTGGCCGTCGATCTCGGTGACGAACTGCGGGTACGTGTTCAGCCGCTCCTCCACTTTGCGCCAGTCGTACGACGTCAGCCACTGCTCGACCAGACGCCGGACGTACGACAGCGGGACGCCGTACTCCCACTCCGGCGGAAGCGGTCCGGTCTGGACGGCGTCGGTGTGGTCGAGGTCGAGTTCGTTGGCCCAGCGGGTCCGGGCCAAGCGGTCACGCAGGTCGTCCAGATCGGCCTGCGGAATGTCGATGCGGAACGGTCGGATCTCGGTGTTGTTCGTCATGTCTTCTACGCTAGGAGTCCATTAGGCGAATTAGCTTCCTAATGGTCTGGCAGAGTTGTACACATGATCGAAACGTCCGCACGGCTGCTCAAGCTGCTCACTCTGTTGCAGTCACCCCGCGACTGGACCGGTGCCGAACTCGCGGAGAAGCTGCAGGTCAGTGCACGAACGGTGCGAAGCGACATCGAGCGGCTGCGCGGGCTGGGCTACCCGGTCGACGCGACCCGAGGGTCCGTGGGTGGTTACCGGCTGGGCGCCGGTGGAACGCTGCCCCCGCTGTTGCTGGACGACGACGAAGCTGTGGCAGTCGTGATCGGTCTGCGGAGGGCGGCCGGCATTGCGGGCGTCGAAGAAATGTCTCTTCGGGCGTTGACCAAGCTGGAGCAGGTGTTGCCGCCACGGCTGCGTCGTCGGGTCAACACGCTGGCGAGCTACACGGTGCAGGTGCCGCAGGATCGTGACGGACCGCAGGTTGATCCGGAGTTGCTGACGCAGTTGGCCGCGTTGTGCAGGGACCGGGAGCAGCTGCGCTTCGACTACTCGTCTCACTCAGGTGCTTCCTCTGTACGGCGGGTGGAGCCACATCGACTGGTGAACTGGGGCCGCCGGTGGTACCTGGTCGCTTTCGACCTGGAGAAGCAGGACTGGCGGACGTTCCGGGTCGACCGGGTGCAGCCGCGCATCCCGACCGGGCCGCGGTTCACTCCCCGGGAGCTGCCGGAAGGTGGGGATGTGGCCGCGTACGTGTCGCGGCGGGTGTCTGCGGCGGCCTGGCGGTGGCGGGCGTCGGTCGTCGTACACCTGCCGGCTGCCGCACTGGCAGACCGGCTCACACCTGCCGTGGGGACCGTCGAGCCGCTGGACTCGGAGACCTGCCTGCTCGAGACAGGCGCTGATTCGGTGGAGAGCCTCGCGGTGCATCTGAGTCTGCTCGACGCCGACTTCGTCGTACGCGAAGGCCCCGCGGAGCTGATGGACTACCTGGACCGACTTGCGGAGCGCTACCGCCGCGCGACCAGCTCGTAGACGGACAGGATCTCGGGAAGCAGCACCGACCAGTCATAGCGCTGTACGGCGCCCAGACCGGCACGGCGGAGCTTGTGACGCTCTTCAGGCGTACTCAACAGCCGCAGCGCGCGCGTGGTGAGCTCCTTGTGGTCACCTGGTTCGAACAACTCCCCTAGGCGCCCGCCGTCGAGCACCTGCCGGAACGCAGCCAGATCGCTCGCCAGCACCGGCGCTCCGGCGGCCATCGCCTCGAGCAGGACGATGCCGAAGCTCTCACCGCCGAGATGCGGCGCGATGTACACGTCCGACCCCGAGAGCATGTCCGCCCGGGCCCGATCGTCGACGGCGCCGAGGAACAGGACGTTGTCGCGGCAGCCCGCCGGCAGCGATCGCCGTGCCTCCTCGGCCTGACCGGCCCCGGCGACGATCACCTTCAGCCCGGGGCGCTCGGCAACCAACGCCGGAACGGCCTTCAGCAGGACCTCGAGTCCCTTGCGCGGCTCGTCCATCCGGCCGAGGAAGCTGATCGTGCCGTCGTCGCCCTGCCACTCCGGGCGCGGAACGCCGTGGAACCGGTCGACGTACAGGCCGTTGGGGATGACGACCGCCTCGCCACCGATGTGCTGCACCATCATCGACCGGGCGTTCTCCGACACCGCGATCCGGGCGTCGATCTTCTCCAGCGCCGGCCGCAGCAACCCGGCCGCGGCACTCATCGCACGCGATCTCACCTGCCAGGTGTGGAACGTCGCGACGAACGGCCCGTCGGACGACCAGAGCGCGATGATCGAGGCGCTCGGAGTGGTCGGTTCGTGCACGTGGACGACGTCGAAGCGGCCCTCGGCCAGCCAGTTCTTCACCCGGGCCGCCGTCCGCGGGCCGAAGGTCACGCGAGCGACGGAGCCGTTGTACGGGACGCCGACGGCGCGACCGGACGAGACGACGTACGGCGGGACCGCGTCGGTGTCGTCGACCGGCGCGAGCACCGAGACCTGGTGACCGACGGCCAGCAGCGCCTCGGCGAGATCGCGGACGTGGTTCTGCACCCCGCCGGGCGTGCCCAGCGAGTACGGGCACACCACACCGATCCTCACAGGACGATTCTTACTCGTCCAGGAAGATCCTCTGCAGCATGTGCCAGTCCTCGGGGTGCGCCGCGATGCCCGCGGCGAACGCGTCCGCGCAGCGCTGTGTCATCGCCGCCGCGCCGCCCTCCGGTTCGACCGCGTCGTGGAACGTGATCACCAGGTGCGGCCCGTCGTAGTGCAGGGTCGCCGGGATCAGCGGCGCACCGGTCCGCAGACTCAACGCGGCCGGCCCGGCCGGCATCCGCGACGGGCGGCCGAAGAACCTCACCGGGACACCCCGCTCCGACAGGTCCCGGTCGGCCACCAAACAGACGAAACCGCCGGCCCGCAGGCGTTCGGCCAGAACGATGGCGACGTCCTGGTCCCCACCGGTGAGCGGGAGCACGTCCATGCCGAGCTTCTTGCGGTAGGCAATGAAGCGGTCGAACAGCGACTCCGGCCGCAGCCGCTCCGCCACGGTCGTGACCGGCATCCCGGTCCGGCCCGCCCAGGCGCCGGCATGGTCGTAGTTCGCCAGGTGCGGCAGCGCGCAGATCACACCGCGGCCGGCCGCGTACGCGTCCCGCAGCAGCTTCTCGTTGACCGTCCGGACCCGGCCGACGATCTCCTGGTCGCTCAACTCCGGCAGCCGGAACGCCTCCTGCCAGTACCGCAGGTACGACCGCATCCCGGCGAGCGTGAGCGCGTCGAGTTCCGGCGCCCCCGCATCCGGGCGGACCACGGCCAGGTTTGCGCGCAGCCGCCGTACGCCGCGCCCGTTCCGCCGGAAGGCCAGGTCCGCGGCCTGCCGGAACAGCCCGCTGAGGACGCGCTCGGGGAGGCGGCGCACCAGCATCCACGCAAGGGCGAAGACCAGGTCGACAACCCGGTGCCGGACCCCGTCCATCACGTCAGTTCTTCGAGTCCGGCTCAGCCGGTGGAGTGTCCAGACCGGCGTTCGCCGGGTCGGCCAGGGCCTGCTTGCGGACCGACAGGGACCGCTGGATCACCGTGATCGTGCTCGCCACCGCGACCGCCCAGATCACGATCTTCAGCAGGATCGGCAGGTCCAGCACGTCGGAGAAGAACGCGATGACCAGGGTGAACACCAGCCGGTCCGCGCGCTCGGCCAGACCACCGCTCGCCTTCAGGCCGAGGCTCTCGGCCTTGGCCCGCGCATACGACGTGACCGCACCCATCACCAGCGCCCACAGCGTCACCGCGGCCATCAGCGTCGAGTCACCGGCGCGCGAGTTGGCGTAGTACATCACCAGGCCGCCGTAGATCGCGCCGTCGCCGATCCGGTCCAGGGTGGAGTCCAGGTACGACCCCCACTTCGACGACGTGCCCGACGTCCGGGCCATGTGGCCGTCGATCAGGTCGGAGAAGACGAAGCAGGTGATGACCACCACGCCCAGCCACAACTGGCCGCGCGGGAAGAAGATCAGCGCACCGGCGGACACCCCGAGGGTGCCCACCAGCGTGACCACGTCGGCGCTCACACCGAGCTTGAGCAGGAGGTTGGCGATCGGGGTGATCACCTTGGTCCAGAACTGCCGGAATCTGTTAAGCATGGCGACGCGATCGTAGTCGAGCCGGATCACCTTCCGGTCACACACCACCCGACCGACGACCGATCGGGCCCCCGCGCTCCTGCGCGATCACCGGTTTCGCGCGATGCTTGAGGCAGCACGGTGAGGGTTGGAGGTGCCTGCATGCGACGGAGGACCCGGCCGCTCTGCGCCGTCGCCTGTGTGGTCGCGCTCGGCCTGGCGACCTCCGGCTGCTCGATCGCCCGCCGCGCCGACGGCGCCCGCCCGCTCCCCAGCCCGTCCCCCGCGCCGGCCGTCGTACCAACCGTGATCGCCCCGCCCCAGGCCAAGGGCCTCGACGGTACGGCGGGCGCACCCGGACCACAGGTGTGTACGGCGATCGCCGGCACCCTCACCACATCCCTCCGCGTCGCCGTCACCGCCAAACCGAACTCCTGGAACGACGGCGGCCTGCCAGCGATGGACCTCTGCACGCTCCTGGTCGGAGGACGGCCGGTGACGATCGGAGTCAGCGCGCTCGCCCGCCAGTCCGACACCCTCGACCGGCTCCTCGCCGGTGCCGGTTCCCCCGAGCCCCTGACCGAACTCGGTCCGGATGCCCGGATCGCCGAGTCCCGGGTCGTCTTCCCAGTGGACGACCGAGCCGTCCGGATCACAGCGGCCGGCGGTATCGACCGCAGTACCGCTGCCGGCATCGACCGGACCAAGGCGGTGGCGATCGCGTCGGCCACTCGGGACGCCGTACCGAAGACACTTCGCAAGGCAAGGCAGTCGGATGCCGCCTGCCAGCTCTCGAACTCGGCAGCGGAGCGGTTCGTCGGAGCACACGTCCAACTGCGCCGGGACTACCGGGTGAACGGCGCCTTGACCTGCATCTGGGGCACGTACGACGCCACCGTCTCGATCGTCGAGGCCTTCGGCCAACCCGACATCCCGGAGGCGCAACGGGTGCCGCCACCCCGCCTCGCCCCGATCGGCCGGCCCGGCTACTACCTGCCCGGCGAGGGCGTGCTCGTCTTCCGGCAAGGACGCCGCGTCGTCCGCGTCAGTGGTCTGACGAACCCTGCCCGCGAGGTCTCGCTCGACACGCTGCTCGGCATCGTCGACCCGCTGCTGCCGTTGTTCCTCCGCTGACAACTTCCCGGTTCGGTCCGCATCCAACCGCCGTCGACGCACCGCGATTCGGAGAGTGATCGAACTTTCCGGTCCAGTCCGGCATCCAACGACCGACAACGCAGAAAGTGGGGGCTTCACACATGACCAACTGGACCAAATACGGCGGCTTCGTGGCTGCCGGTGTACTCGCGACGGGGCTGCTGACGACCGGCCTGGCGTCGGCACAACCGAGCACCACGACCGCGCCGAACCGGGCCGCGGCGACGTGTCAGCTGTCGGTCGGTTCGGTGACGGCCGGCGGCCATCACCGGCTGCAGACCTTCACCGCCACCGGGGCGAAGGTCGCCGACAAGATCGTTGCCAAGGACATCTACCCGGACGGGCAGGTCCGGCTGAGCGCGACGATGCGGTACGGGAAGGGCGACGTCGGCGCCGAGTCGCACAGCGGCCCGGTCATCATGGGATCGACGCTGTACGACACCGACTACCTGACGCCGTACGGCGGCGGGCCGGTGTCGCAGAAGAAGGTGACCCGGGTCGGCCCCGGGTGGGGGGTCTACCGCACCCTCGACCGCTCCACCTTCGTGACCGCGACCAAGCAGCGGGACACCGAGTACTCGCTGCACACCGACGGCACGATGTACCGCCGGAACGTCGGCTACACCAACGGCACCCCGTACCGGCAGGTCACCGGCTACCAGTCCGGCTATCGGGGGGTCAAGGCGCTCACGCTGATCAGCCAGACGTCGACGTACGACACGTTCCTCATGACGCTGACCAGTGGCAAGCTCTACACCGCGCGGCTGCCGCTCGCCGGTGGGCACATCATCCCCGGTGTCGTGAAGCAGGTCCGCGGCTCGACCTGGCAGGGATTCGAGTCGCTGGTGGCGGCGCCGTGCGGCACCGGCACGCTGCTGCTCGGCATCGACAAGGACACCGGCTCGGGCTACCTGTACTCGATGGGGCACGCGAACGGGACGGCAACGGCGATCAAGGGACTCGGTAAGGTCCCCGGCTCGTTCACCGACCCGGTGTACTTCCGGTGGGCCAACTACGCCGACCCGCACCTGGCCGGCGAGTGATCAAGCACTGATCGGATCGCCCCACCCGGCATCCCGGGTGGGGCGATCTGCCGTCTACGGCTCGCTGGGCCAGGACTTGGCCAGCAGGGCTCTGGTGTCGGGGAGCAGTTGCGGCAGCACCTTCGTGTGCGCGATGGCCGGCATGAAGTTCGTGTCGCCGGACCACCGTGGTACGACGTGCTGGTGCAGGTGGGCCGCGATACCGGCCCCCGCGATCTCGCCCTGATTCATGCCGATGTTGAAACCGTGCGCCCCTGACACCGCCCGGATCGCGTGCATCGCCTGACGGGTCAGCGTCGCGACGTCCGCCACCTCGTCCCCGGTCAGCTCGGTGTAGTCCGCGACGTGGCGGTACGGCACCACCATCAGGTGGCCGGGGTTGTACGGGTACAGGTTCAGCACAGCGTACGCCGCCGTACCCCGATGCACGATCAGCGCGTCGGCGTCCGGCAGCCCGGGCAGCCGGCAGAACGGGCACCCCGACCCGGCCTCGGCGCTGGTCGGCTTGTTCTCACCCTCGATGTAGGCCATCCGGTGCGGCGTCCACAGCCGCATGAACGGATCCGGCACCCCGACGCCGTCCTGCGGCACCACCTCGCCCGGCGCGTACGGCGAATCCGGCACCCCGCTCCGTTCGGCACCGGACGGCTGGTCGGGGGTATCGGTCATACTTGCACGCGCTTCGAGACTGCCTCGACGATCTCGGTGACCGCGTCGGCGATCGGGACACCGTTCTTCTGCGAGCCGTCCCGGTACCGGAACGACACCGACCCGGCGGACATGTCGTCGTCACCGGCGATCAGCATGTACGGCACCTTGGACTTCTGCGCGTTGCGGATCTTCTTCTGCATCCGGTCGTCGGAGGCGTCCACCTCGATCCGGATGCCTTGCGCCTTCAGCTTCGCGGCCACGTCGTACAGGTAGTCGACGTGCCCGTCGGTGACCGGGATGCCGATCACCTGGACCGGGGCCAGCCAGGGCGGGAACGCGCCGGCGTAGTGCTCGGTCAGGACCGCGACGAACCGCTCGATCGAGCCGAACAGCGCCCGGTGGATCATCACCGGCCGCTGCCGCGAACCGTCCGGCGCGGTGTACTCCAGCTCGAACCGCTCCGGCAGGTTGAAGTCCAGCTGGATCGTCGACATCTGCCAGGTCCGGCCGATCGCGTCCTTGGCCTGGACCGAGATCTTCGGGCCGTAGAACGCCGCGCCGCCCGGGTCCGGGACCAACTCGAGACCGGAGCCCTCGGCAACCTCCCGAAGCGTCTCGGTGGCCTCTTCCCAGACCTCGTCGGAGCCGACGAACTTGTCCGGGTTCTTGGTCGACAGCTCGAGGTAGAAGTCGTCCAGGCCGTAGTCGGCGAGCAGGCCGAGCACGAACGTCAGCAGGTTGCGCAACTCGTCGCGCATCTGCTCGCGGGTGCAGTAGATGTGCGCGTCGTCCTGGGTGAACCCACGGGCCCGGGTCATGCCGTGCACGACGCCCGACTTCTCCAGCCGGTAGACGGTGCCGAACTCGAACAGCCGCAGCGGCAACTCCCGGTACGACCGGCCGCGGGCCCCGAAGATCAGGTTGTGCATCGGGCAGTTCATCGGCTTCAGGTAGTAGTCCTGGCCCTGCTTGCGGAGCTGCCCGTCCGCGCCGCGCTCCTCGTCGAGGTGCATGGGCGGATACATGCCGTCGGCGTACCAGTCCAGGTGGCCGGACGTCTCGAACAGCTGCGCCTTGGTGATGTGCGGTGAGTAGACGAACTCGTAGCCGTCCTCGACGTGCCGCTGACGGGAGTAGTCCTCCATCACCTTGCGCAGCACGCCGCCCTTGGGGTGGAAGACCGCGAGGCCGGAGCCGATCTCGTCGGGGAAGCTGAACAGGTCCAGCTCGGTGCCGAGCTTGCGGTGGTCGCGCTTGGCGGCCTCCTCCAGGCGGGTCAGGTACGCCTTCAGCTCGTCCTTCGACTCCCAGGCCGTGCCGTAGATGCGCTGCAGCTGTGGGTTCTTCTCGCTGCCGCGCCAGTACGCCGCCGCGGTCCGCATCAGCTTGAAGTGGCCGAGATACCCGGTCGCGGGCACGTGCGGGCCGCGGCAGAGGTCCTTCCACGCCACCGAGTCGTCACGCCGTACGTTGTCGTAGATCGTCAGCTCGCCGCTGCCGACCTCGACCGAAGCGCCCTCGGCCGCGTCGGCCGCGGCGCCCTTGATGCCGATCAGCTCGAGCTTGTACGGCTCCGCGGCCAGCTCGGCGCGGGCATCGTCGTCGGAGACCACCCGGCGGCTGAACCGCTGCCGCTCCTTGATGATCTGCTGCATCTTCTTCTCGAGCTTGCCCAGGTCGTCCGGGGTGAACGGCGTGGGCACGTCGAAGTCGTAGTAGAACCCGTTCTCGACCGGCGGGCCGATGCCCAGCTTGGCCTCCGGGAACAGCTCCTGCACCGCCTGCGCGAGCACGTGCGCGGTCGAGTGCCGGATGATCGCGCGGCCGTCCTCCGACCCGGCCCTGACCGGCTCGATCTCGTCACCGTCGGCGACCACGCGGGACAGGTCCCGCAGTTCGCCGTTGACCCGGGCGGCGATGGCGGAGCGGTCCTGACCGAAGATCTCGGCGAACAGCTCCCCGATCGTCGTCGTCTCGGTCACACTCCGCTCAGCCTCGCCCTCGACGCCGATCAGACGGACCTTGACTTCCGACACGTTCACTCCTCGGGACAGCGTTGCGTCTCTCGGACGGCTCGCGGAACTGCGGGCCGTTCACGCACAGATGGTATCGACTCCCCGACCGCGCCCCGACGCCGTATCCACAGCCGCCGATCACCTGACGAAAGTAGGGGGTCGGACCAGTCGTCCGTCCGATGTGGCCGGGGTGCCCGGGTTCCTAGGTTCGAGTCAACTACTCGTAGCAGGAGGGGCCCGGCGTGATAACGCTCGAAGGACTCAGCAAGAGGTACGGCGACACGGTCGCGGTGGACTCACTCGACCTCACCGTCGCGCCCGGCCGGGTGACCGGCTTCCTCGGCCCGAACGGCGCGGGCAAGTCGACCACCATGCGGATGATCCTCGGACTCGACACCCCGACCGAGGGCAGCGCACTGATCGACGGCCGCCCGTACGCCGCCTGGCCCCGGCCACTGACCAAGGTCGGCGCCCTGCTCGACGCCAAGGCCCTGCATCCGCGCCGGAGTGCCCGCAACCACCTGGTCGCGATGGCGCAGAGCAACGGCCTCCCGGTCAGCCGGGTCGACGAGGTGCTGTCGGTCGTGGGGCTGGACTCGGTCACCCGGAAACGGGCCGGCCAGTTCTCGCTCGGCATGGGCCAGCGACTCGGCATCGCCGGCGCCCTGCTCGGCGACCCGGAGGTGCTGATGTTCGACGAGCCGGTGAACGGCCTCGACCCGGACGGCGTCCGCTGGGTCCGCCGGCTGATGCGCTCACTCGCGGCCGAGGGCCGGACCGTGTTCGTCTCCAGCCACCTGATGAGCGAGATGCAGCTGACCGCCGACCAACTCGTGGTGATCGGCCGAGGCCGGCTGATCGCCGATGCCCCGGTCGCCGAGGTGATCGCGGGCTCGTCCCGTACGACGGTCGTCGTCCGCGTGCCGGATCGCCACGATCGCGTCGTACTGCGGGATCGGCTCGCCGGCGAGGCGGACCGGGTGGAGTCGGCGGACGACCGGTTGATCGTGACCGGCGTACAGGTCGAGCGGGTGGGTGACCTGGCGCACGAACTGGGTGTGCGGTTGCACGAGCTCCACACCGAGCACGCCTCGCTGGAAGAGGCCTACATGGAGCTCACCGCCGACAGCGTTCAGTACGGCGTCGCGTCATGAGTGAAGCGATTCTGCACCTTACCGAGCAGCTGATGTCGTCGTGGTGGATCTATGTGGCGCTGTGGGGGTTCGCAGCGCTGGACGGGTTCTTCCCGGCCATCCCGAGCGAGACGCTGGTCGTCACGGCCGGAGTGTTTGCAGCCACCGGCGAGCCCAAGCTGTGGGGCGTCGTGGTCGTTGCAGCCGCAGGCGCCTTCGTCGGTGACCACGTCTCGTACGCACTGGGCCGTGGGGCCGGTGGACGGCTTCTGGACCGGTTGCAACCAGGGACGAAGCGCCACGCCATGAGCTTGTGGGCGCGGCGAACACTGGCCGAGCGAGGCGGACTGGTCCTGGTAGTCGCCCGCTACATCCCGGGCGGCCGGACCGCTGTCACGCTGACGATGGGGTCGGTGCGCTACCCGCTCCGGAAGTTCTCCTTCTTCGCCGGGCTCGCGGCGATCAGCTGGGGCCTGTACTGCGCCCTGGTCGGCTACATCGGCGGCAAGGCGTTCGAGGACAACCCGCTGAAGGGTGTCGTCCTCGGTATCGGTCTCGCCCTCACGGTGACGGTGATCGTCGAGATCGTCCGTCACCACCTCCGCAAGCGTCAGGCTCGAGCTGAGGTCGAGCCGGTACTGGTCGAAACAGGTGGAAAATGACGACGGCAACCAACACGCTCAGGTCGAGGTCGCGGCTGGCTGACGCGGCACGATCCGAGTGGACCAAGCTCTGGACCGTCCGGTCCAGCTGGCTGAACATCGTGTCCGCGGTAGGGCTGACCGCGCTGCTGGGCGTCCAGTTCGGCTTCAGCACTGCGTACGACAACACCCACCCCGAGCCGGGACGGGTCGTCGGGCCACAGGCGGTGGGCGGGTACGGCATCTCGGCCGTCCTGATCCTGCAGGTGATCGTCGCCGCGTTCGCGTTGCTGGCAGTCACGTCGGAGTACGCGACCGGCAGCATCCGCTCGACGATCCAGTGGACTCCCGTACGGCGGAACGTCGTACTGGCCAAGGCGGTCGTCCTGGCGCCCGTGCTGTTCGTCTACGGGCTGGTGCTGGCGGCGATCGCTGCTGTCGCAGGAGGCCTGGCCGCGGGCTCCTGGGCCGACTGGACTGCCCGTCCGCTGCTGACGGACCTGCTCTCGGTCGCCTTCTATTTGACTGCGGCCGGGTTGTTCTCGGCGGGCATCGCGTGGGTCGTCCGCAGTACAGCAGGGACTCTGACCGCAGCGTTCCTGTTGCTGATGGTGCTGCCGCTGATGCTCGGGCAGAGCGGCCTCCGACCGCTCGTCTGGGTCGCCGCCCTTCTCCCGGGAGGCGCGGGCCAGAACTTCCTGAGCCGCTCCACCGACCCGCTCTCCCCCACGCTGAGCGTCGTCGTCCTGCTCGCCTGGACCACGGCCGCCCTGATCCTGGGCACCCGAGTGCTGAGCCACCGAGACGCGTAGAAAGACGAAGTCGCCCAGGCCCTGCGTGGGCCTGGGCGACTTCGACGTGCTGACTAGCGCGGGACGTTGAGGGCGATGGTGATCTGCTCGGACACCTTGGCCGCCAGCTCCAGGGCGGCCCGGCGGGTGGCCGGCTGCAGCGCCGAGTGGTCGAGCGGCCCCTCGGCCGCGATGTGCGGGTCCGTGGGGATGTCGACCACGGCGGCCGCCCGGGAGTCGAAGTACGGCCGGAGCTGCTTCTCGACCTCCTTGTTCACGTCGCCCGGACCGTTGGAGACCGCGATCACCGCGCGGCGGATCAGCCGCTGCGCCTCCGGGCCCTGGTTGTCCAGCTCCTCGAGCATCTGCACGGCGGCCGCGCAGGACAGGCTCTTCCACTTGATCGGGATGACCAGGGCGTCGGCCGCCTTCATCGCCTCACGCCAGTTGCTGGAGCCCTCGTTGTTCCCGGTGTCGATCACCAGGACCTTGTAGAACCGGCTGAGCAGCCGGTGGATCTGGTCGAAGTCCTTCGCCTCGATCTGCGCGTACGTCGTGGTCGCGGACGTCAGTACGTCGTACTGCCCGGCGACCTGGTGACGCAGGTAGGCCGCGACGTCGCCGAGCCGGGCGTCCGGCTGGGTCAGCATCGGCATCGCCTGCAGCATGTCCGTGACCGTGGACCGGCTGTTCGTGTCGTGCGTCCGCAGATGCATGTTGCCGCGCAGCTCATTGTTGTCCCAGGCGACGACACCGCCGCCGCGGGCCTGACCGAGCGCACCGGCCAGCAGCAGCGTGGTCGGCGTCTTGCCGGAGCCGCCCTTGGGGTTGGCGACCACGATCGTCACCGGCCGCCGGAACGCGGTCGCCGCGGTCGCCCGCGCGATCCGCTCCGCCCGCTCGGCGCTACCGGGACGCAGCCGCAGCACACTGCGCACACCGCGCTCCGCCGGAGCCTCCCGCGGCAGCGGCAACGCCTGGATCAGCTCGTCGGTCCGGTACGACACCTCACGCTGCTGCGGGGGGTGCTGGCCGGGAATGCCCTGTGGGAAGAACTGCTGGGCAGCCGGAGACAGCTGCTGACCGCCCGGAGCCGGGCTGCTGGGCACCTGACCGCTGCCGGAGCCGTGGAAGGAGGAGCCGCCGAACACCGGCGCACCCGACGGCACACCCTCGGCCGTGCCGCTCGCACCACCGGCCACACGGGCGCTGCCTGCAGCGCCCGCCAAACCGGCTCCCGCCACACCGGGGCCGCCCGCGCCGCCCGCGAGACCAGCACCCGTCACACCGGCGCCGCCTGAAACGCCCGCCACGCCGACACCCGTCACGCCGGAGCCGCCTGCGCCTGCTGTATCCGCCACGTCAGAGCCCCTGGCCCCCGCCGTACCGGAGCTCGCGGCGCCTGCTGTGCCCGTGCTGCCGGCGCCGTGCTTGCCCGCAGGGTGGTCATCACCGGCGCCGGGCTCACCAGCCGGCTTGTCGGCCTCGTCGAACTCGTCCGGCTCACTCGCCGGCTGTGTCCACGAGGCGCCCGGATCGGCCACCGGCTGCGTCCAGGACGGGCCAGCCTGCGAATGGGCGGGCGGCTGGGACTGAGGCTGAGCCCAGGGCGCCGGCTGGGCGGCGGGCCGGGACCAGGAGTCGCCCGGGAAGTCCGCGGACAGCGCGTCCGGCTGCTCCTCGGCGTTCTCGGCCGGTTCGGGGTCGCGGGCGGGCACCGGGTTCGGGTCCGGCTGGGTCCAGGAGGGAGTCGGTTGCCACATTCTCCGGACCTCGGCCGCCGCCGCTTCCCGGTCCTTGTGCTGTCCGGAGTTGTGCGAGTCGGTCACGACCTGGATCCCCGATTCTGTGAGAGGGGGCCGGTGGCCCCAGAGCTTGCTGGATCGGTTCCGGAGGTGAGGTCTCCGGGGAAGGTCCACTATCCCATGACCGGGTGTCCACACGGTGTCACCACCCGGAGCGTCGTACCACCACCTGACCACCGATGCCGGACCCGGGGGCACGGGTGTCAGCAACAGGTCAGCCGGCGACCAGACCGGCTTCGTAGGCGACGATCGCGGCCTGGACCCGGTTCCTCACGCCCAGCCGGAGCAGGATGGCGCTGACATACGCCTTGACCGTGCCCTCGACCAGGAACAGACGCCGGGCGATCTCGGCGTTGGACAGACCCGCGCCGACCAGGCCGAGGACCTCCAGTTCGCGCGGGCTCAGGACGGTGACCTGCTCCTTCGCGGCCGCGGCCCGGGCCATCGCGCCGCCGCCGGATCCCGCGCCCAGTTCGGCGATCACCCGCTTCGCGACCCGCGGGGACAGGTAGGCGGCACCTTCCGCGACTGCTTTCAGGCCGGCGATCAGTTCGCGCGGATCGCCGGACTTGAGCAGGAACCCGCTCGCGCCGTCGCCGAGCGCGCGGGCGATGTACGCGTCCTCGGAGAACGTCGTCAGGATGACCACCGCCGTCTCGGGCATCGTGCGCCTGATCTCCGCACCGGCGGCCAGCCCGTCCATCCGCGGCATCCGGATGTCCAGCACGGCCACGTCCGGGCGATGCCGGCGGACCGCTTCCACCGCCTCGATGCCGTCGGCCGCCTCGGCGACGACCTCGATCTCGTCGTCGGTCCCGAGGATCGCCCGTACGCCGGCCCGCACCATGGCCTCGTCGTCGGCCAGCAGAACCCTGATCACGCGGTCATCCTGTCGTCTCGGCGGTCGGGGGCACGGAACCACTCTGCACGATCGCCTTCGCCACCAGGACGCCGTCGGCGAAGCAGAGCCGGTAGGCATAGGTGATGGAGAACGGCGCGTCCGGGCGGTAGTAGCGGCAGGTCCACCCCGCGGGAGGTGTGTAACCCTCGCCCGGCGGGTCGATCATCTGCATCGCGGGCAGCACCTTCTCCACCTCGTCTTCCGGCTGCCCGACGCTCAGGCCGTCGTACTCACCGGGCTTCAGGATCGAGCTGTAACCGGCGATCAGGTAGTAGCCGAGGGCAACCACGCCGATCACCGCGCCGAGGATCAGCGGTGCGGCGAAGACCGTGATCAGTCCGCGCCGCACACTGCGACGTACCGTGGCACGTTCCGCGGCCGCCGCGGAGACCGGCTGCTCCTCCGGCTCGGGCCGGCCACCCGCCCGCGGCATCGTCGCCACGACCTCGAACCCGCCCTTGCTCGGTCCGGCGGTCAGCGTCCCACCCACGAGCCGGACCCGCTCACGCAATCCTTCAAGACCGCGACCCGACGACGGGACCGACGACGGGACCGGCCGCACGGCTCCGGTGTCGGCGACGCGCACGCGTACGTCGTCCTCACCCATCGTCACGGTGACGGTCACGGACGCGCCGGGCGCGTGCTTGCTCGCATTGGTCAGCGACTCCTGTACGACGCGATGCACGGCCCGATCCACCATCGGCGACAGCTCGGCGTCACCCTCCTGGACGAGTCGCACCGAGAGCCCGGAGGCGGCGGCCCGGTCGACCAGCGAGGCCACGGTCTCGTCGCGCGGGACCAGCGGGGCATCGGTGTCCCGCAGTACGCCGATGATGTCGCCGAGCCGGTCGGTCGCCGTACCCGCCATCTCCCGCAGTTCGGACGCGGCGCGACGATGTTTCTCCGGCAGCGAAGGATCGAGCTCGAGCGCCGCGGCCCGTAGCGCGATCAGACTCAGCTCGTGGCCGACCGAGTCGTGCATGTCCTGAGCGATCCGCGAACGTTCCCGGAGTCGCTCCTGGTCGATCGCCATCCGCTGCTCGCGTTCGATCCGCTCCGCCCGGTCCCAGCCCGCGGACACGAGGAGCGCCTGCTGAGCCCGGTAGCGCCCGACCAGCCATGGCAACACGACCAGCAGCAACGCGAGCAGCAGCATCCCCAGCCAGGTCAGCACCGCCTCCGTCGCCTGCTCCTCCCGACGCACGATCAGGCTGAGCAGGAGCATCCCGATCAGCGACCAGCTGCACACCAGGACGAAGTGCTTGAGCTGTGTCTCCCGCCGCCCGGCCAGATAGGCCAGCAGGGTGATGGCCGGGACCAGGGCGATCTGCACGCCGTTCGTCGTACCGAGGGCGAGGGCGAGGATCACGATCTGCGCCCAGGCCACCACCGTGAAGGCGAGCAAAGGTCGCGCCCGGCGGAGGAAGACCCCAACGAACAGAACGGCGAAGCAGGCGCCCTGCAGCCAGTACGGATCGTTGCGGGCGCCACTCTCCGCGAGCACGAGGGAACACAGCCCGGCCCACAGGCCGACGTCTCCCACGCGTCGCCAGGTCATGCTCAGACGCTACACAGTCGCGCCGACGGCGCCGTACTGCCGAAAGTCAGGTTCCTCAGTTGCCTTCCGCATCGACGAGCTCGAACGGCACCAGCGTCAGGTTCGGCACCGACTCACCGCGCAGCTGAGCCATCAGCAGGTCGACCGCGCGCCGGCCCATCTCCCGCTGGTTCTGCCGGACATGCAGGTACGGCGGCCCGCCGATCGAGTCGCCCGGGGAGTCGAAGCAGGCGACCAGCAGCTCACCGTCCAGTGCCCGGTCGACCATCCGGGCCAGGTTGTACTCACAGGCGATGTACGCCGTCACGTCCGGCACCCGCTCGCGGAAGGCCCGGATGACGTCGATGTCCGCCCGGATGCTCTCCGGCGTGGTCGAGCCGGGCAGAGTGCTCCGCAGCTCGGTCAGCTCGTACGCCTGGCCGCGGCCCTTGAAGGCGGACCGGAATCCCTCCAGCCGTTCTTCGATCGACGAGGTGTTGACCGGCGGCGGCGAGACGAACGCGATGCGCCGATGCCCGCGGTCGAGGAGCCGGGTCGTCAACGCCCGCGACGCCGCCACGTTGTCCGTGTGCACGGCTGCGACCGGGATGCCCGACAGGTGCCGGTCGACCAGGACCACCGGATAGCCGTCCAGCACCTGACGCAGCAGGCTCGCGTTGTAGAAGTCGCCGTGCACCGGGAAGACGATCAGTCCGTCCACCTCGCCGGTCGCGACCAGGGAGTCCACGGCCTTCTCCTCGTCGGACTGCCGGCCGTGCGTCCGCCGTACCACGAGGTGAGCGCCGTACTCGGCACATCGCTCCTCGATCGCGTTGAGCAGATCCAGGCCGTACGCCTCGGACATGTCCGGTACGACGAACGCCACCGAACGGGCCTCGTGCCTCGGCCGGGACACCCGGCCCTTGAGCGGGACGGTGACACCGGTAAGGTCGGGCAGGTTCCGCACCACGAACGTGCCCCGGCCGCGGATCCGCTCGACCAGACCGGCCTCGCGCAGCACCTCGAGCGCCCGCTTGGAGGTGATCCGGCTGACCTCGAACTGGGTCGCGAGCTCCATCTCGGACGGCACCCGGTCGCCCGGCCGCAGCGCGCCGCGGCGGATCTGCTCCAGCACGTGTGTGCTGAGCTGCTCGTAGAGCAGGCCGGTTCGTTGTCCGGTTGACATACCAACATCATGTCGCATTGTCGGTGGGCAGTGGCACCGTGGGTTCCGGAGGTGGTCATGGATGCGGATCGACGGGAAACGGGCAGTCGTCACCGGGGCAGCGGTCGGCATCGGGCGCGCCGTCGCCCAACGGCTGGCGACCGAAGGCGCCGAAGTGGTCGTCGCGGACATCGACGTGGCCGGCGGGCGGGAGACGTGCGACGCGATCGGCGCCGCCGCGCGCTTCGTCGAGGTCGACCTGCGGGACGACGACGCGGTCGCGGACCTGATGGCATGTCAACCGCAGATCCTGGTCAACAACGCGGGCGGCGGCCCGTCGCTGCGGCCGTGCTTTCCAGAGGCGTCGGTCGAGCGTTGGTCGGCGTCGCTGGCACTGAATCTCCGGGCACCGATGCTGACCACGCAGCTCGCGCTGGAGGCGATGCGCGAGGCCGGCGGTGGGGCGGTCGTCAACGTGGGCTCGACGGCTGGAGTGGGATTCGGGCCGCATATTTCGCCGGAGTACAGCGCCGCGAAGGCGGGACTGATCCGGCTGACGGCGACACTGGCTCCGCTCGCTCACAGCCACGGCGTGCGAGTGAACTGCGTGGTGCCTGACTGGGTGGCGACGGAACGCGGTCTTCGGGAACAGGCCGAGTTGCCCGCCGACGAGCGCGGCCCGGAACTCGTTCCGCTCTCGCTGCTGACCGATGCGGTGGTCCGGTTCGTCGAGGACGAGACGCTGGCCGGCCGCGTCCTGCTGCTCGACCGCGCGGAGCGGCCGTTCTTCCTCAACTGAACCGCTGGTTCTGGCCCTGTCCGCCTGCCAGCATTCCGTCCATGACCGCCACGCGTCCGCCGGTGCCCGCATTCGCCACCGTTCCCGTCTTCGCGGTCGCTGCGGTCGTGGCCGCCGTACTCACTGCCCTGTCCGGGCGGTACGGGTACCACCGGGACGAGCTCTACTTCGTGGTGGCCGGTCAGAAGCTGGCCTGGGGGTACGTCGACCAGCCGCCGCTCACCCCACTGCTGGCTCGGGTCTCCTCGGAGGTGTTCGGCGACACCCCTGCAGGCCTGCGGGTCATAGCGACGATGGCGTGCGCGGTCACGATCGTTGTAGTCGCGTTGATCGCGCGGGAGTTCGGCAGCGAGCGGCGCGGGCAGGTGCTGGCTGCGGTGTGTGCGGCTGTGTCCGGGTTCGTCCTCGGTGTCGGGCACATGGTGTCGACGGCCACGTTCGACCTGCTGGCATGGATGCTGATCTGTCTGTTCGCGGTGAAGCTGCTGCGGACTGGTGACGGTCGCTGGTGGTTGGCGCTCGGTCTCACGGCCGGTGTGGCTTTGGAGAACAAGTACCTGGTCGTCCTGCCTGTCGGCGCGTTGTTGCTAGCGCTGCTGATCGTGGGGCCGCGTGGAGTCCTGCGTTCCTGGTGGCTGCCGGCCGGTCTGGTGGTGGCTGGGCTCGTAGCGTTACCCAACGTGCTGTGGCAGTTCCAGCACGACTGGCCGCAGCTCACAGTGGCTGGTGGCATCAGCGAGGACGACGGCACCGAGAACCGAATCATGTTCGTCCCGCTGCAGGTACTGCAACTCTCGCCGTTCCTGGTCCCCGTCTGGGTGCTCGGCTTCCGGCGGCTGTGGCGAATGCCGTGGGCGCGGGCCGTGGCGTTGGCGTATCCCCTGCTGTGCGTCGTCGTGCTGGCTGTCGGCGGGAAGTCGTACTACGCCTTGCCGTTGCTGCTCGTCCTGGTCGCGGCCGGTGCAGAGCGGGTGCTGTCGTGGTCTCGTGGGGTTGTGGCTGTCGGTCTGGCGCTGACGGCTGTGACGTCCGCCGTCTTCACCTTGCCGGTGTTGCCGGTGTCGGCGGTCGACTTCGTCATCCCGGTCAACAAGGAGCAGGGTGAGCAGATCGGCTGGCCCGGTTTCGCTGCTGCTGTCGCCGACCAGTGGAACCGCATACCGGCGGAGCAACGCTCGTCGGCCACGATCTTCACCGGCAACTACGGCGAGGCCGGTGCCCTGCGCCGCTACGGGCCTGAGCTCGGGCTGCCGCCGGCGTACTCGGGCCACATGAGCTTCGCGGACTGGGAACGTCCCGCGGACACCCAGAACGGTCCGGTGCTCCTGGTCGAAATGGAACGCAGTCCGGCGTACGAGGCCCACTTCCGCGGCTGCGAACAGGTCGGCACGATCGACAACGTCGTCGCCAACGACGAGGACGGCGCCGCCATCGTCCGCTGCGACTCCCCCGCAGAGCCGTGGTCAATCCTGTGGCCGAAGCTCAGGCGCTACTACTAGGGTTCCCGGATGGCGCGGACGGCGTACCCCTCACCGACCTGAGCTGGTACGCCGCCGTTGCCTTATGCAACCAGTAGTCGGCCGAGGCTCCACGGTCCGCCGCCGCTCCCATCCCACCTTCGCCATCGAAGACCTGGGGCTTCGGGTGGCGCAGTCCGGCTAGGGCTTCAGTGCGATCTTTCCGACGGTCGCGCGTGCCTCCAGCTCTGCCAGGGCCTTCGGGCCGTCGGCCAGGTCGTACACCGTCGGCTCGCCGGGCGGGTACACGCCGATCTCGATCAGCCTGCCCAACTCCTCGTGGAGTTCGGCGAACGTCTCCGGCGCATGCTCGGCCAGCAGGCCGATGTGCAGCCCGATCACGTGCACCTGGTGCTTGAAGTTCAACTCCCAGTTGCTGACTGACGCCTCCCCACCCGCGACGCCGAACACGACCACCTTCCCCGTCACCGGTTTCGCGACCTGAAGGCTCTTGCGGAACGTCTCGCCACCAACGGACTCCAGTACGACGTCCACACCCTTGCCGTCGGTCAGCCGCCGTACCGCGTCGGTGATGTCCTCGGTCCGGTAGTCGACCACGTGATCGGCGCCGAGCCGCCGTACCACCTCGTGCTTCTCGGACGACGCCGTTCCGATCACGGTCGCCCCGTAATGCTTCGCGAGCCGCACCGCCGCCTGTCCCACCGCCCCGGCTGCCGCGTGGACCAGCACGGTCTGGCCGGCTTTGAGCTGTCCCAGAGGCCTGAGCGCGGCCAACGCAGTCGCCCAGTTCAGCACCAACCCGAGTGCCTGCTCGTCCCGCCAACCCTCCGGCACCCGAGCGAGGTTGGCTGCCGCCATCACCATGTACTCCGCAAACGCCCCTGGGCCGGTCCCGATCACCCGGGTCCCCACGAGCGCGGGATCCACCTCGGCGCCCACGGCAACCACTTCACCCGCCGCCTCGAAACCCGCCACGTAAGGCGCTTGAGGCCCACCGTCGTACGTCCCCCGGGTCTGCATCACGTCCGCAAAATTGACCCCCGCGGCCCCGACCTTCACCAACACCTCCCCCACCCCGGGCGCCGGCACCGCCACCCCGTCCCGCACCGACAGCCCTCGCGGCCCTACCAACTCCTCCAGCACCAACGCCCGCACAACTCACCCCTAATTCGACGCCGATCGTAGTTCGACGATGATCGTATCGACACGTCGCGGGCTCATCCCGGCATCCGCCCAGCAATACACCCACCAACCCGCACCAACCCCAGTCGGCGGCCGCGGGCAACTAACGTCGGACGGCTGGCCGCGTCAAGCCCTCCGGGAAGGCCAACCGCGGCGCGCAACCCCGCGGGACAGCCGAACCGCGGCGATCAGCCCAGGACCGGGAAGCGGACGGCGGGGGCTGGCCCGAGACGCCGAGCGAAGCGAAGGCTCCAGAGGTGCGGGGGGCGAAGCCCCCGGCCCGCGGGGAGCGCAGCGGAGGGCGCGCAACACGACGAAGGCGACCCGGTCCGCGCTGTGCGCGGGCACGAGTCGCCCATTGTCTTCGTGGACGATACTGGGATCGAACCAGTGANNCACTCCACCAGTGAGAAAGCTGGCCTGCCGAACCCTCTCCGAGCGGACGACCGGGTTCGAACCGGCGACCTCAACCTTGGCAAGGTTGCGCTCTACCAACTGAGCTACGTCCGCGCTGCGACCCGGGATTCCGTGTCCCCCGGCGCGAGAAGAACATTAGCCCATCTCCGCCGGAGTTCAAAAATCGGGGTCCCCCGGAGTACGACGTACGGTCATCGGCCGGTCACCTGTGGACAGCCCGAACGGCCCGGATCGCCTGCGCACTAAGGTGTTCTGCGGAAGGAGCATCCATGCGTATCTGGCTGAACGGCACCCTGCAGGACGACCACGCCGTCGTCTCGCCACTCGATCACGGGCTGACGACCGGTGACGGGGTGTTCGAGACGATCAAGATCGTCGACGGTCGCCCGTTCGCGGTCACCAGGCATCTGGACCGGCTGGTCCGGTCGGCCGTCGGCCTGGGCCTGCCGGAGCCGGATGTCGCGCAGATCGAGGAGGGCATCGCGGCGGTCGTGAAGGCCGACCCGGACATCCCGTTCGGCCGGCTGCGGATCACCTACACCGGCGGCGTCTCCCCGCTGTCGTCCGATCGCGGTACGTCGGGTCCCACGACCGTGGTCGCGTCCCAGGCCATCGAGCGCCCTGGCCGGACGTCGGCGGTCGTGACGGTCCCCTGGGTCCGCAACGAACGCAGCGCGGTGGCCGGCCTGAAGACGACGTCGTACGCCGAGAACGTCCGCGCCCTCGCCTACGCGAAGGAACGCGGCGGCAGCGAGGCGATCTTCGCCAACACCGTCGGCAACCTCTGCGAGGGCACCGGCTCGAACATCTTCTGCGTGTACGACGGTGAACTGGTCACACCGACCCTCGAGTCGGGCGCACTGGCCGGCGTGACCCGAGCCCTGGTCCTCGAATGGTTCGGCGCCACCGAACGCGACGTACCTCTGGAACGCCTCTTCGACGCCGACGAGATCTTCCTCACATCCACAACCCGCGACGTCCAAGCCATCCACCGCGTCGACAACCACAACCTCCCAGCCCCGGGCCCCATCACCACCCAGGTAGCCCAAGTCTTCACAGCCCGCTCCACCGAAGACCTGAACCCGTAACACGGCCGCCGCAGTAGGAACGGCCAGATTCACGCAGTACGACGAGACACTCCGCCCGGCACCGGGACCCATCCGCCCTCTCGGGCGCAAACCAAAACAGCTCTCCGCGTGGAGCGGAGAGCTGTGGGATGGGGACTATTCGCCTGAGGCTTTGCGGCGCTCGCGGTAGGCGGCGACGTGGAGGCGGTTGCCGCAGGTGCGGGCGTCGCAGTAGCGCTTCGAGCGGTTGCGGGACAGGTCGATGAGGGCGTCGTCGCAGTCCGGGGCTTCGCAGCGACGGAGGCGTTCGCGTTCGCCGGCCGAGATCACCTGGGCAAGCGCGATCCCGCACTCGACGGTTATCCGGCACGCCAGCGACGCACCGTCGCGCGAGTAATGGATGTGCCACGGGTGACCGTCGTGGTTCGTCAGCCGCGGCGTCGTCGTACCGCGGGCGATGATCGCGTTGATCATCGCCGCCGCGGTGGCATCGGAATCCGTGGTGAAGACCGGCGAGAACAGCGGCCGTAGGTCCCGCACGTCGGCGAGATCCTTCTCCGTCAGCGTCCCGACCGCACTGAACTCCCGCTCCTGGACGAACTTCTCCAGGTCCTCCAGCGTTGCCATCGTGTCGACCTGGCTGTTCGGCCCGGGCAGCGTATTGACCAGCCGGACCAGCGTGCCGAGCGCCTGCTCGGTGTCGTGCGAGAAAGTCACAATCACGTCTCCAACGCGACGGGGTCTCCGTCTTGCAGCAAGAGTAGCCCGGCCCGATTAGATCGTCGCCGACTGATGCGCTATGGTTTCACCCGCAAGGCACCACAAGGCAACACCAGCACCACCTGTCCGGGCGATTGGCGCAGTGGTAGCGCGCTTCGTTCACACCGAAGAGGTCACTGGTTCGAACCCAGTATCGCCCACCCATACCGAGGCCGGTCCCCATCGGACCGGCCTTTTGCGTGCCGGGGACGAACCACGCGAATGACTGCGTTGACGACCGCTCTCTCCGTCGAGGTCGGGACCCGGCGGGAATGACGTCAGAGGCTGCAGAATGGCGAGATGGGTTTGCTGGGGCGGGGTAAACGGCGGTCGGCGCGAGTGGTGTGGGCGGAGTGGGCGGAGGCCGGCCGGGCTGGGGATGCGGAGGGCGCGGGGCGGCTGGTGCGTGAACTGGTGGAGCTGGCGCCGGAGTCGTTCGATGCCTGGTTCGAGGCGGGGTTGTACTCGAAGGCACGTGGTGAGTGGGCGGAGTCCGCGGCGCGGAACCAGCGGGCCATGGAGTTGTTCACGCCGCGGGTCGCCCGAGAATTCGATGGTGTCAATCCGGCAGCCTGGAACCTGGGGATCGCGGCCACCGCTCTCGGCGATTGGGCGACTGCTCGGCGGGCTTGGGCGGCGTACGGGATCGACGGGATCGCATCCGGGTCCGAGCCGATCGACGAAGACTTCGGCCTGACGCCCGTCCGGCTGAATCCCGATCGGCCGAGCCTGTCGCATCAAGTAGCCCCGAACCTGGGTGACACCGAGGTCGTCTGGTGCTGGCGTCGCAGCCCGGCTCATGCCGTGATCTCGAGCGTTCCGCTGCCGGAGTCCGGTCATCGTTTCCGGGACGTCGTACTGCACGACGGCGAACCCAAGGGACAACGGCGCCTCGGCGACCGGGAGGTGCCGGTCTTCGACGAACTGGCCCGGCTCGAAGAGTCGGGTCTGCCGACCTGGCAGGCGCAGTTGCTGGGCGCCGGGCCTTCCGACCTGGCGGCTCTCGCCGACATCATCGGGCCCCGAGGGCTCGGACTCGACGACTGGTCGGGGATCCGGTTGATGTGTTCGGAGTGCTCCCACGGGTCGCCAGGTCCGGCACACGACCACGCGCCCGCGCCGACCGACACGACCGTCGTCGGACTCGCCGGCTCGGAGGATGACCTGCGTGCTGGTTTCGACGAATGGCTCGCAGACCGACCGCAGGTCACCCTGGCGGAACTCGCCTTCCTTTGGTGACGGTTCGCCGGGCTAGACGAGCCAGACGCCGTCCTGCATGAGAAGACGGTCCTTCAGTTCGTTGACCTCACGCCAGGCTTGGATTCTGGTGGGGGTGATGCGGAAGTACGGGTAGCCGGACTTCCGCGGGTCGAATCCTGCCTTGGCCGTGAACGCGTCTCCTTCGGTCTCCGTGAGGTCATCGGCGTCCACGAACTGCGAGGTGCCTGCGATGTGGATGACGTCTCGGGTGTGGCCGAGGGTCAGGTGGGTGGTGGGGTTCGCGCGGAGGTTGCGGGCGGTGGGGTTGGCGGCGGCTGTGGAGAGGAGGAAGGTCTTGCCGTCCCACAGGAAGGAGAGGGGCATCAGGTACGGCGCGCCGTCGGGGGACGCGGTCGCGACCCAGAGGTCGACGTCCTGTTCGAGGCGGCGCAGCGTGTCCTGCTTGCGTACGGACAGCGGGCGGGCCGGCTCTGTCATGGTCAACTCCTCCGAGGATGGGACTGCAGTGTCACATGTACGGCGAATTCTCCGTCAGACCCATGACGACGCCCGGCCGCGGGTGTGACCGGTGGAGAGGAACGTGGTGGAGATGAGTGAACACGACTGGCTGGCGGCGCGGTTCGAGGAGAACCGCGACCATCTCCGGGCGGTCGCGTTCCGGATCCTGGGCTCTCCGACCGAGGCCGAGGACGCCGTGCAGGAGGCGTGGATCAGGTTGAGCCGTTCCGACGCCGACACGATCGAGAACCTCGGCGGCTGGCTGACCACGGTGGTCGGGCGGATCTGCCTCGACATGCTGCGGTTGCGGCGTGCGCGGCCCGAGCAGCCCGTCGATGACCACTCCCCTGCGCTGGCCGACGTCGACGTACCCGATCCTGAGCTCGAAGCGGTTCAAGCTGATTCGGTCGGTCTTGCCCTGCTCGTCGTACTGGAGACGTTGACGCCTGCTGAGCGGTTGGCGTTCGTTCTGCACGACATGTTCGCCGTACCGTTCGAGGACATCGCGCCGATCCTGGGAAAGTCACCGGCGGCGGCGCGGCAGCTGGCGAGCCGGGCGCGGCGGCGGGTGCAGGGCGCGCCGGAACCGTCCGACGCCGACGCGAGCCGGCAGAAGGAGATCGTCACCGCGTTCCTCGCGGCGTCGCGGGGTGGGGACTTCGAGGCGCTGCTGGAGATGCTCGACCCGGAGGTGGTGCTGCGCGCCGAAGAGGCGGTCGTGGCGCGCGGTGCGAACGCGTTGGTGCGCGGGGCAACGGCCGTGGCGGAGCGGTTCTCCGGCCGGGCGCAAGCAGCCCGGCTCACCCTGGTCGACGGCCTCGCCGGCGCCGTCTGGTCCCACCGCGGCGAACCCCAGGTCGTCTTCAACTTCACCATCACCAACGGCCGAATCACCACCATCGAACTCCTCGGCAACCCCGACTACCTCTCATCCGTCGACCTGGCCCCGCTCGAAACCTGACCCCCGGGTACGACGTCTCGCCGTACGCCTGGCCCGGGGATGGAGGTGCGTTGTCGGTGCCAAGAGGCAGCTGTGGGCGGGTCGGCGAGCCGTGGGTGTGGGTGTGGCTGGTGGTGCTGGTGTGACGGAATCCACGCTGGAGGGTTCGGGAATGCGACACCCCGGAATCCGGTTTTTACAGACGCGGAAAGTGCGCTACTGTTCTGCTCTCGCACCGAGCGGAACAGTCGCCGGAGCGATGCGGACGTAGCTCAGTTGGTAGAGCGCAACCTTGCCAAGGTTGAGGTCGCCGGTTCGAACCCGGTCGTCCGCTCGGAGAGGGTTCGGCAGGCCAGCTTTCTCACTGGTGGAGTGGCCGAGAGGCGAGGCAACGGCCTGCAAAGCCGTGTACACGGGTTCGAATCCCGTCTCCACCTCGAAACCCGCACTGCCAGGTTTCACCACGTTGGACGATTGGCGCAGCGGTAGCGCGCTTCCCTGACACGGAAGAGGTCACTGGTTCGATCCCAGTATCGTCCACGAAGACAATGGGCGACTCGTGCCCGCGCACAGCGCGGACCGGGTCGCCTTCGTCGTGTTGCGCGCCCTCCGCTGCGCTCCCCGCGGCCGGGTGCTCCCCCCGCCCCCCTCGCACTGTCGGCTGTCCCGCGGGGCTGCCGTGAGGGGCTACCTGCGGGTAATGTCTGGGTATGGTGCTTGGGCGGCGGGTGGTGGGGTGGGGGGTGTTGGTTGCCCTGGTGCAGGGGCGGCGGCGGGTTTCGGATGAGCGGTTGGCGGGGGCTGTTCGGGGGCGGGTCGTGCTGGTCACCGGGGCGTCGTACGGGATCGGGGAGGCGACGGCTCGGCGCCTCGGCCGGGCTGGGGCCCGGGTGCTGCTGGTGGCGCGGACTGCGGAGCGGTTGGAGGAGGTCGCCGCGGAGATCCGGGCCGCGGGCGGGGAGGCATTCACGTACGCCGTGAACCTCGCCGACCCGACAGCCGTCGAGGAGCTGGTCCGGGACGTGCTCCGCGACCACGGGCATGTGGATGTGCTGGTGAGCAACGCGGGACGGTCGATCCGGCGGTCGATCGCGGACTCGTACCAGCGGTTCCACGACATCGAGCGAACGAATGCGATCAACTATCTCGGCCCGTCGAAGCTCGTGCTCGAGTTGCTGCCGTCGATGCGCGAGCGCGGGTCCGGCCACATCGTCAACGTGTCGACGGCCGGCGTACGGACGCCGCCGATGGCGCGTTGGTCGGCGTACCTGGCGTCGAAGAGCGCATTCGACGTCTGGCTGCGCTGTGTCGCCCAGGAGATCCGCGGCGACGGCGTGACCGTGTCGACCGTCTACATGGGGCTCGTGCACACAAGGATGAGCGAGCCGACGCCGGTGCTGAACAAGATGCCGGGGCTGACGCCGGAACAGGCCGCGGATCAGGTGTGTACGGCGATCGCCGAAAGAACCCACAACATCACGCCGCCCCTGGTCCGGCCCGCCGAGCTGCTCGGCAACCTGTGCCGCGTCCCGACCGACCGGCTGCTGGAACTGTACTTCCGGCTGAGTGGTGGCGGCTCCAAGCGCAGGCGGACAACAGGAGGCGACCAGTCGTGAGGCCGCCGCGCCCGATCCCACCGATCCGGCCGCCGGACTGGCTGGTGCAGACCGCGGCCGAGCTCGGCGGCGTGTCCGTCGCCCTGATCAAGTCCGGCGTATGGCGCCCGGCGCGCCCGTCGCACCTGGTGGGCATCGAGCGGGCGCTGCGCCACTGGGGTCAGTCGATGGCCGCGCTCGGCGCCATCGCCGCGATCAGGTTCCCGGACCGTCTCGCGGTGATCGACGAAACAGGCAGTACGACGTACGCCGAACTGGACCGCCGCTGCGAGCGGATCGCCTCCGCCCTGCACGCCGACCACGGGATCGTTGCCGGCAGCAAGGTTGCTGTCCTGTGCCGGAACCATCGCGGCTTCCTCGAGGCGACGCTCGCGGCGTCTCGGGTCGGCGCGGACGTGCTGTTCGTCAACACCGAGTTCGCTCCCCCGCAACTGCAGGCCGTCCTCGAGCGGCACGCACCCGACGTACTCATCCACGACGCGGAGTTCGAGCCGCAGACCGACACCCCGGCCGTCCAGGCCGAGCAGCTCGACCACCTCGCCGGCTCGAAGGCGCCCGCGGCTCCCAAACCCGCCACGCCCGGTCACATCACGATCCTGACGTCAGGTACGACGGGTACACCGAAGGCGGCCCCGCGCGTCCCGACCGCGCTGGGCCTCGCCGGGCTGACCGCGAGCGCGCTCAACCGCTTCGGGCTGCGGTCCGGTGAGCCGATGATCATCTGCCCGCCGTTGTTCCACGGGCTCGGTCTGCTCACCTCGATGCTCGCGCTGCTCCTGGGGTCGCCGATCGTCCTGTCCCGCCGGTACGACGCTCGCGTCGTACTGGCCCAGGTCGAGCAGACCCGGGCCGGCTCGATCGTCGCCGTACCGGTGATGCTGCGTCGCATGCTCGACCTCGGACCGGCCGAGATCGCCCGGCACGACCTTCGTTCTCTGCGCGCGGTGATCTCCGGCGCCTCGGCGCTCGGCGCGCCACTGGCCGAGCGGTTCATCGCCCAGTTCGGTCCCATCCTGTGCGACGCGTACGGCTCCAGCGAGATCGGCATCGCCACGATCGCGACCTCCGCCGACCTGATCGCGGCGCCCGGGACCGTCGGCCGGCCGTGTCTGGGCAGTACGGTCCGGATCCTCGACGACGACGACAAGCCGGTCCCGGTCGGCCGGACCGGGCGGATCTTCGCCGGCGGCGGGCTGGTGTTCGGCGGGTACTCCGACGGCTCGTCGAAGACCGTGGTCGACGGGCTGATGAGCACCGGTGACCTCGGACACCTGGACCGGGCCGGGCGGCTGTTCGTCGACGGCCGCGAGGACGACATGATCGTCTCCGGCGGCGAGAACGTGTACCCGGTCGAGGTCGAGGAGTGCCTCGCCCGTCACCCGGCCGTCGCCGAGGCGGCGGTGGTCGGCGTACCGGACGACGAGTTCGGCCAGCGGCTGATCGGCTACGTCGTACTCCGCGAACCGGCCACCGAGGAGGAGTTGCTGGACCACGTCAAGGCCAACCTGGCCCGCTACAAGACCCCGCGTCAGATCGTGACCCTCGACGAGTTCCCCCGCAACGCCACCGGGAAAGTTCTTCGCAACCGACTCACGCCCCCATCCTGAGCGCCGTGGGCCGGCGCTACTGGGGCAGGAGCCGCGCGAAGCTCGTCATCCGATCCAGCGCACCGGTCTCGTCACCGAACGAAACCGCGAGCGTCTCGGCACCGGCGTCGATCAGTTCGTGAGCGAGCTTGACGATCGCGTCCACGTCCCCACCCGGCCAGTCGAGCCGTGTCCCCACCTCGACCGGCCGGACCGCCTCGGCCCGGATCCTCTCGACCGCGGCCGCGAACCCCGGGCCGTCCAGCCTCAGCCCCTGCCACTCGTCCCCGAAGCGAGCAGCCCGGCGCAAGGCCGGACCCGTCGTACCACCGATCATGATCGGCAGCGGCGCCCGCAGCTTCGGCTCGAACACACCTCCGCGGTCCTCTCCCTCGAACAAGCCACGGATGATCTCCAGACCCTCGTCCGTACGACGGCCGCGCTCGTCGAACGACGCGCCGACCGAGGCGAACTCGGTCGCGTTCCACCCGGCACCGATCCCGAGGACGACGCGCTCCCCGGAGAGACGATGCAGCGTCGCCGCCTGCTTCGCGACGACGTACGGACTCCGCATCGGCAACACGAGCACGGACGTCCCGAGCCGGATCCGAGTCGTCCGGGCGGCCAGGAATCCGATCGTCACCAGCGGCTCGTAGACACCGCCGTACGTCGGGCCGAACTCTCCCGGCGGCAGCAGGTGGTCGGGCAACCAAGCCGTACCGTAGCCGAGCTCCTCCGCCGCGACGGCGAGGTCGGTCAGCCGCTCCGGCGGCATGGACGGGGATTCGTCGGGCAGTACCACCTGCAGCTCAACCATGCGTTCGACGCTAATCCCTCACATCAATGGAAGAGTCAAGCAACGAGCGAGATGGCAGTGACCCGACCCGCTCACGAACCGCCTGAGCTCCGGCAGGGACCAAGGATGGGAGAGTAGGCCTGTGAAGATCCTGGTGGGCTACGTGCCAACTCCTGAGGGCGAGGCCGCGTTGGCGGCCGCGGCGGCCGAGGCGGAACTGCGGGGCGCGTCCGTGCTGCTCCTCAACACGAGTCGTGGCGACGCCTACGTGAACCGCCGGTATGCGAACGCCGAGGAGCTCGCCGCCGCCGAGGCCGCCCTGCGCGAGCGCGGCGTCGACGTCACGATCCAGCAGGCAGTCTCGACCGGCGACGTCGCCGGGGAGCTCATCAAGGCTGCCGCCGGCGAGGACGTCATCCTCATCGTCCTGGGCCTGCGCCGCCGTAGCCCCGTCGGCAAACTCATCCTCGGCAGCACCGCCCAACGAGTCCTCCTCGAATCTCCCGTCCCCGTTCTCGCCGTCAAGGCTCCCTCCACCCGCGACTAGTCGTGTCTGCCGGACCACCACCGCCGCGGACGGGTGCCGCCCAGTAGGCGGGGGGGCGTCGCACACGACCGAAACCCAGGTGAAGGGCTGGGGGTGGACGCCTAGACTGGTCTGGTTATGCCTGATGCACGGACCGAGTCGTCGAGTCCCTCCCCAGTTGCCGGTCCTGAGCAGGATCCCGCGGCGCGCCCGCGGAGGCCGCGTCGTCGCGGGCGGAGACCGAGTGGGGGCGCCGGACCAACCGGTTCCGGTACGCCGTCCGCCGCACAACCCGGCAAACCCAACACCGCGGCAGCCGCACAACCCGGCAAACCCAACACCGCGGCAGCCGCAGAACGCAGCAAACCCAGTACGACGGGAGCTGCGCAGACCGGCGAGTCCGGGGTGGCCGGAGTGAGTTTGAATGAGGTTTTGCCTCGGCTTGACGGGTTGACGGTGTACGACCGGGAGCAGCTCGGCCGGCGGCTGGAGCGGGTTCGCAGTATCAAGGACACCCGGAAGCGCGAGCAGGCGCTGCTCGGTGTGGTCGGCGCGATCGAGCAGGCCGAGCGACGGGTGGAGTTGCGGCGGCTCGCCGTACCGGAGATCTCGTATCCGGAAGAGCTGCCGGTCAGTCAGCTGAAGGACGACATCGCGGACGCGATCCGGGAGCACCAGGTCGTGGTGATCGCCGGTGAGACCGGCTCCGGGAAGACCACGCAGATCCCGAAGATCTGTCTGGAGCTCGGGCGTGGCGTCCACGGCATGATCGGGCACACGCAGCCGCGTCGGCTGGCCGCGCGGACGGTCGCCGAGCGGATCGCGGAGGAGCTCGGCACCGAGCTCGGCGAGACGATCGGTTTCGCGGTCCGGTTCACCGACAAGGTGAGCGACCGCTCGCTGGTGAAGCTGATGACCGACGGCATCCTGCTGAACGAGTTGCAGCGCGACCGGGACCTGACCCGCTACGACACGCTGATCATCGACGAGGCGCACGAGCGCAGCCTCAACATCGACTTCATCCTCGGCTACCTCAAGCAGCTCCTCCCCCGCCGCCCTGACCTCAAGGTGATCATCACCTCGGCGACGATCGACCCCGAACGGTTCGCCGAGCATTTCAGTGACAGCGAGGGCAAGCCGGCCCCGATCGTCGAGGTGTCCGGCCGGACGTACCCGGTCGAGGTGCGGTACCGCCCGATCAACGACCCGGACGAGCCGAGCACGATCGAGCGGGACCAGACCCAGGCGATCCTGGACGCGGTGGACGAGCTGTCGCTCGAGCCGTCCGGCGACATCCTGGTGTTCCTCAGCGGTGAGCGCGAGATCCGGGACACGGCCGACGCGCTCAACGACAAGTACGCCGCGCAGCGCGGCCGTCCGGGTGCGGTCGAAGTACTGCCGCTGTACGCCCGGCTGTCGAACGCCGAGCAGCACCGGGTCTTCCAACCGCAGAGTGCCGGATCACGGGGCCGGCGGATCGTGCTCGCGACCAACGTCGCGGAGACCTCGCTGACCGTCCCGGGCATCAAGTACGTCATCGACCCCGGCACGGCGCGCATCTCCCGCTACAGCCATCGCACCAAGGTCCAGCACCTGCCGATCGAGCCGGTCTCGCAGGCGAGCGCCAACCAGCGCAAGGGCCGTTGCGGCCGGACCAGCGACGGTATCTGCATCCGGTTGTACTCCGAGGAGCACTTCGAGAGCCGGCCGGAGTTCACCGACCCGGAGATCCTGCGCACCAACCTGGCCTCGGTCATCCTGCAGATGACGGCGATCGGGCTCGGCGACATCGCCGCGTTCCCGTTCATCGACGAGCCGGACAAGCGCAGCATCAACGACGGCCTGCAACTGCTCACCGAGCTCGGCGCGATCGAGACGCCGAAGGGCGCGCACCGCCGACTGACCCCGGTCGGCCGGCAGCTGGCCCAGATCCCGCTCGACCCGCGGCTGGCGCGGATGATCGTCGAGGCGGACAAGCACGGCTGCGTCCGCGAGGTGATGGTGATCGCGGCCGCGCTGTCCATCCAGGACCCGCGCGAACGCCCGATCGAGGCGGAAGCACAGGCGCAGCAGGCACACGCCCGGTTCCGCGACCCGAACAGCGACTTCCTCGGCTACCTGAACCTCTGGAACTACCTGAAGAAGCAGCAGAAGGAGCTGTCCGGCAACCAGTTCCGCCGGATGTGCCGCAGCGAGTACCTGAACTATCTGCGGGTCCGCGAGTGGCAGGACATCTTCGCCCAGCTCCGCCAGGTCGCGGGCCAGATCGGCGTGACCCTGAACAGTGGCGAGCCGGCCGACCCGCAGAGTGTGCACATCTCGCTGATGGCCGGCCTGCTGTCTCACCTGGGCATGAAGGACCCGGCGAACCAGCACCAGTACATCGGCGCCCGCGGCACCAAGTTCGCGATCTTCCCGGGCTCCGGCCTGTTCAAGAAGCCGCCGCAGTTCGTGATGGCCGCGGAACTGGTCGAGACGTCCCGGCTCTGGGCGCGGGTGAACGCGAAGATCGAGCCGGAGTGGGCCGAGGACCTCGCTCAGCACCTGATCAAGCGGACGTACTCCGAGCCGCACTGGGAACGCAAGGCCGGCGCGGTGATGGCCTACGAGAAGGTCACCCTGTACGGCGTTCCGATCGTGGCGCGGCGCAAGGTCAACTACGGCAAGGTCGACCCGGAGGTGTCGCGTGAACTGTTCATCCGGCACGCGCTGGTCGAGGGCGACTGGGACACCCACCACAAGTTCTTCCACGAGAACCGCAAGCTGATCGAGGAGGTCGAGGAGCTCGAGGAGCGCACCCGGCGGCGCGACCTGCTGGTCGACGACGAGACGCTGTTCGCGTTCTACGACGAGCGGATCGGCAGCGAGGTCGTCACCGGCCGGCACTTCGACACCTGGTGGAAGAAGGCACGGCAGCGCGATCCCGACCTGCTCGACTTCGAGCGGTCGCTGGTGGTCCGTGAGGGTGCGGAGGTCAAGGAGGAGGAGTTCCCGCTCACCTGGACGCGGAACGGGATGACCTTCGACCTGACGTACGCCTTCGAGCCCGGGACCGACGCGGACGGCGTGACCGTGCACATCCCGCTGCTGGTGCTGAACCAGGTCACCGCGGACGGTTTCGAGTGGAGTGTGCCCGGGTTCCGCGAGGAGCTGGTCACCAGCCTGATCAAGTCGTTGCCGAAGGCCATCAGGAAGAACATCGTGCCGGCCCCCGACCACGCCCGTCAGGTCCTCCCCCGGCTCGATCCGGCCTCCGGTCCGCTGACCGACGCGCTCGCCCGTGAACTGCGGAACCTCCGCGACGTGGTCATCGAGCCGGGCGACTGGGACTGGAGCCGGGTGCCCGAGCACCTGCGGATGACGTTCCGGGTGGTCGACGACAAGGGCAAGACCGTGGCCGAAGGCAAGGACCTCGCGAAGCTCAAGGAACGGCTCAAGCCGAAGACCAAGGCCGCGATCTCGCAGGTCGCGTCGAAGGCGGTCAGCGGGCTGGAACGGACCGGTCTGAGCGACTGGACCTTCGGCGAGTTGCCGCGCAGCTTCTCCGAGCACCGCAACGGTCTCACCGTCGCGGGCTATCCGGCGCTGGTCGACGAGGGCAAGACGGTCGCAGTCCGGCTGCAGGAGACCGAGCGCGATCAGGCGGCGTCCATGTGGGCCGGGACTCGGCGCCTGCTGCTGCTCACGATGCCTTCGGTGATCGACGTCGTCCAGCGGAACCTGTCGAACCAGGCCAAGATGACGCTGATGGGTGGTCCGCACCGCAACGTCGGTGATCTGCTCGACGACGCGGTGTCCGCGGCCGTGGATCAGTTGATGACCGCGGCGGGCGGGCCGGCATGGAACCGTGACGACTTCGCTCGGCTACGGGACGCCGTACGAGCCGACCTGGCCGACACTGTGCTCGCGATCCTGAAGCAGGTCGAGCAGGTGCTGTCGCATGCGCGGGCGGTCGACCGGCAGATCTCGCGGGCCTCGAGTCCGGCGCTGCTGGCGACGCTGTCCGACGTACGAGGTCAGCTTGAAGGGCTCGTGCATCGCGGTTTCATCACCGAGACCGGCGCCGAGCGCCTGCCGGATGTGGTGCGCTACCTCAAGGGCATCGAGCAGCGGCTGGACAAGGTGGCCGCGAACGCGATGCGGGACCGCTCGGGCATGGCGATCGTCCAAACCCTCGACGACGAGTACCGCGCCCGCCTCGACGCCGTACCGACCGGGAAGTCACCGAGCCCGGAGCTGCTCGAGGTGCGCTGGATGCTCGAGGAACTCCGGATCAGCCTGTTCGCCCAGACGCTCGGTACGCCGTACCCCGTCTCGGAGAAACGGATCCGCAAGGCACTACAGCAGGCCTGACCTGTAGGCGACGGCCACTGCAGCAGCGCGGTCCCTGACCTCGAGCTTCGCGTAGATGTGGATGAGGTGTGTCTTCACCGTGGCTTCGGTGATGAACAGCTGCGCGGCAACGTCCCGGTTGGTCGCTCCACCAGCGATCAAGCCGAGTACTTCGACCTCCCGGGAGCTGAGGGTGTGTCGCGGTTCGGGGCGCTTCAGCACCTCGGCGACAGCCGGTGAGATGACGCTTTCACCGCGAGCGGCTGCCTGGACCGCACGTCGAAGCTCCGCTCGCGGTGTGTCCTTCAACAGGTATCCGATGGCGCCCTCCTCGATCGCGGGCAGTACGTCGGTGTCGTCGCCGAAGGTCGTGAGGACCAGGACCCTGACGCCTGGCTGCTGTTCGCGGAGGCGGCGGATGACCTCGGCGCCGGGCATGGTGGGCATCCGGAGGTCCATGAGTACGACGTCGGGCTCGGTCTGCCGGGCGAGGGCCAACGCCTCAGGTCCGTCGCCTGCCTCGCCGACCACCTCGAAGGCGTCGTCCGCGGCGAACATCCCGCGCAGGCCGTCCCGGACCACCGGATGGTCGTCGACGATGATCAGCCGGATCGTCACCGATCCTCCCGGCGGTCAGGAGCCTGGATGGCGGGCACAGTGGCGGAGATCCCGGTTCCCTCGCCAGGCGTACTCTCGACCTCGAACGAACCGGCGAGCCGCGTCACCCGTTGTCGCATTCCGATCAGACCGACGCCGGCCGTCGTACCTGCGGTGAAGCCTCTGCCGTCGTCACGGATGTCCAGAGCTACCACGTCGTCCATGTAGGACAGAGTGACGCCCACGCGCGTCGCCTCCGCGTGCTTGCCGACATTGGTCAGGGCCTCTTGTGCCACCCGGAGCAGTGTGTGTTCCACCTCTGGATGCAACGCCCTCGGGTCGCCGGTCACTGCAACCGCCACGGGAATCCCAGCCCTGTCCGCGGTCTGCCGGAGGGCGGACACGAGGTCGTCATGCTCGAGTTGGGCGGGGCGTAGAGCGTGGACTGAACGGCGGGCTTCGTCCAGACTGTCACGCGCAAGGGCTCTAATGGTGTCGAGGCGGCGTGTCGGTCCACCCTCGTCCTCAGCAGCCTCCACCTGAGTGAGGATGCCGGTGAGGGCCTGAGCGATGGTGTCGTGGATCTCGCGGGCCATCCGCCGACGTTCGTCGAGGACGCCGGCCTGGTGAGCGCTCGAGAGTAGCTGGGCCTGCAGGTCCGCGTTCTCCTCGGCCAGTTCCCGCAGGCGGTTGATCAGTTGGCGCCGTTCTTCGCTCTGGCGCGCGACGGCGTTGAAGAGCATGCCGGTCGCCGAGGCGATCAGGAGTGCGACGACGAACGACGCCAGCAGTTCGCGAATGGTGTCGGTGCCGCGAGGACGAGCCAGCACGAGTACGGCGGAGGTCGCGGCGACACCGGCGTAGGCCTTCCAACCCGGCAGGAGCGTGAAGACCTGGACGAACAGGCCGACACCGGTCACGGAGAACAGCGAGTCCTGGTGAACGAGGGCCGCGAGCACGGCGAGCATCCCCACGAGGTAGACCAATGCGAGGCGTTCGCGGGCCCCGGACGGCCGGTAGAGGCCGGCGGTCCAGCCGACGCCCACCATGGTCAGCAGCAGGACGAGCGGTCGCCACTCGTCGAGCAGGGCGAAGGTGGCAGGGACGAGCAGGAAGAGGTACGGCAACGCCGGCAGCGCCCGCTCCCACCGCTCGATCGGGGCGGTGCTCACGCGCGGAAGACCTTGGCCGCCGTCGCGGTGGCGACGACAGTGATGATCGCCATGAGCGCAAGCGTAGTGGCGGACAGGTCGCCGCTGGACCAGGCCGCACGGATCGTCGAGACCACCGGAGCCATCGGCGTCAGGTCCCCGACTGTCCGCATCGCACCGGACGTCAACTCCCGGGGAACCATCGCCCCGGACACGAACACCATGGGGAAGAACACGGTCAGCCCGACCAGCGTCGCACTTCGGCTGTTCGGCACGAGCGCACCGATGAGCATCCCGATCGCGCCCAAACTCGACGCCCCCAGGATCCAGGCGATCGCCACTTTCACCACGCTCGCCGGCGCCGCCAGATCGAAGCCGATCGCTCCGGTCAGCACCAGGACCGCCGTACCGAGCAGAGCCAGCAACAGATGCGCGACCCACTGCGCACCGAGCAGCATGCCAGGAGCCGCCGGCGTCGCCAGCAGTCGCTTGAGGATGCGGCGTTCGCGGTACTGGGCGAGGGTCCCCGGCAGCACAACCAGCGCGGCCAGGCCGATGACGAAGACACTGAGCATCGGCACGGTGGCGTCGATCTCGCGAACTCCGCCGGGCAGGTCGTCACCGCCGCGCATCTTGACCCACAGCAGCACGACGGGGAACGCGAGTGCGAAGAAGGCCGACATCGGGTCCCGGACGATCAGCGTCAGCTCGATCGCGATGACGTTCAGGATGCCCTTCACGACAGGTCCTTTCCGGTGAGTTCGAGGTATGCCGTGTCGAGGGAGTCGGCGCCGGCCAGGCTGACGAGTTCGCTCGGGCTCCCGGTCGCGAGGATCCGCCCGTCGTCGACGATCGACACCCGATCGCACAGCGCCTCGGCCTCGTCCATGAAGTGCGTGACCAGGACGACGGTCAAGCCGTCGTCGCGCAATCTCTTGATCAGTCCCCACGTCATGCGGCGGGCGGCCGGATCGAGACCGGTCGTAAGTTCGTCGAGGAACACGACCTCCGGCCTGCCGACGAGCGCGAGCGCAATGAAGAGCCGCTGCTTCCAGCCGCCGGACAAACTGCCGAACCGAGCGCGCCGGCGTTCGAGCAGCCCCCAGTCCGCCATCAACCCGCGCCAGTCGGCAGGATCGTCGTACAGCGAGGCGTACACCCGGAACGCCTCTTCCACCTTCAGCGCATCCGGTAGCGCGGATTCCTGCAGCTGCACTCCGATCCGCTGGTGTAGCGCACGGCGACCGGTCCGCGGGTCCAGGCCGAGAACCCGCAGTACGCCGCTGTCGGGGCGCCGAAGTCCGGAGGCGCATTCGACCAGGGTGGTCTTACCCGCACCGTTGGTGCCGGCGATCCCGTGGATCTCACCGAAGTCCACCGTGAGCGTGATGCCGTCGACCGCCGTCCGCGATGCGTAGGTCTTGCGGAGGTTCTCGATCTCGATTGCTGTCATGTCTCGAGAATCCCGGCCGAGGCGCTTCCCCACATCAACCGATCGGTGGATGTGGTTACGGCACGAAGGCGCGTTGGGAGCGGCGGCGGAACTCGCGGGGTGGGAGGTGGTGGGCGGCGGTGAAGCAGCGGCTGAAGTAGGACTGGCTGGCGAAACCGGAGCGGACGGCGACGGCCGCGACCGGGTCGTTTGTTGCTGCTAGCAACGACGCCGCGTGTTCGAGGCGGAGGTCGGTGACGAAGTCGGTCGGGGTCACGCCGTACGCGGCTCGCATCGAGCGGGAGAGGTGCGCGGCGCTGACGCCGGCGAGTTCCAGGAGTCGCGGCACGCCGCCGCGGAGGTTGTCCTCGGCGCGCATCGCCGTACAGGCCTTGGCCAGCCAGTCTGGCGTCCCGGGGCGGGTTGTGGGTTCGTGAGGCGAGACCAGCGGGAGCAGGTCGATCCAGAAGCGCAGCAGGTCGTACGCGGCCGGGTCGTGCTGGAAGCGTTCGAGGGCCTGCTCGAAGACGGCGATCGCCTCCGGCGCGTGGAACGCGACGGGCTGTCGCGCGGCCGCCCAACTCGCCGTCGGGTTGGACCGGGTCAGGTCGAGAAACCCTTGCCAGGCCGAACTCGGGAAGGCGATGTTCACGAACTCCAGGCCGTCGGGTGCCGAGCCGCGGATCGCGTGCCGGTCGCTGGGCCGGACCAGGACCACGTCACCCGGCCGCAACTGCTGGGTGCCGGTGGTCAGCAGGTGTTCGCCGCCGCCGGACACGACGCCCATGAACTCGTGGAAGTCGGCATGGGTGTGCAACTCGGTGTCGCGGGCCCGCGCCGGGATCCGCACCCGGGCCGCGTGATACGGCCGGCCGAACGCGTGCGCTCGAACCGCAGCACCTGGTCCACATCAAGAGGTTACAAGTTCTCGTCAGCTCGCTGCTAGTCGCCGGACCAGTTCCGCCGGGAGCATGGACGTACGGCGACCCTCCAAGGAGCAGCAATGTACGAACGTGACGGCTATGTCATCTTCCGCGATGTCATCGACGAGGGACTGATCAAGGAGGTGAACGATCATGTCGAGTGGCTCCAGGCCCGGCATCCCGACGTACGGCCCGAGCAGCTCGGGCACGTGTACCTGCGCGACGACCCGTTCTGGGTCCGGCTGGTGAGCGACCACCGGCTGCTCGACATCGCGGAACAGTTCGTCGGTCCGGACATCGCGTTGTTCGCGTCCCACTACATCTCCAAGCCGCCGTACTCCGGTCAACCGGTGCTGTGGCATCAGGACGCGGCGTTCTGGCCGCTCGAACCGATGAAGGTGGTGACATTGTGGCTGGCCGTCGACCACTCGACACCGGAGAACGGCTGCGTGCGGGTCATTCCCGGCAGCCATCGGTCGGAGGTGGCCGGCATGCGGGACAACACCGGGGTGGAGAGCGTGCTCGGCAAGGAGATCGCGGTCGAGGTGGACGAGTCGCGGGCCGTCGACATGGTGCTGGCGCCCGGTGACGTCGAGGTGCACCACCCGAACATCGTCCACGGCAGCAACGCGAACACCTCGCCGAACCGGCGGTGCGGGCTGACGATCCGCTACATCCCGACCTCCACGCGGATCACCGATCCGGAGGTGCCGTACCCGAGCGCGTTCCACCTGCGCGGCGAGCCGGGTGTGAACAGCTATCAGCCGCGTCCCCGGTACGTCGAGGGCCGCCACTTCCCGTTCAACGGCAGCGGCGAGTGGGCCTGACACAAGCAGAAGCCCGCCCCGGCCGGCTGGCCGGGGCGGGCTCTCGGATCAGCGCCTACTCGAGGCAGATCCGGAACGGATGGCCTGCGGGGTCGGCGTAGATGCGCCAGCCGCGGGCGTTCTCAGCGGGTGGTGGGTCCAGCGGGTCGAGCGGTTCGGCCCCCAGCGCGGTCACCCGGGCGTGTCCGCTGGAGAGGTCCTCGACGATGAGGTCGAGGTGCAGATCCTGCGCGTCGGCGCCGGGCCACGTGGCCGGCACGTAGTCCTCCGAGCGCCGGAAGGCCAGCGTCGAGAACCCGAGCGAGGAGCCGGGGCCGGTCAGGCTCCGCCAGTCGTCGTCACCGTTCTCGTCGATCTCCAGCCCCAGCAGCGCCGAGTAGAACTGGGCGAGCTCGAGTGGGTCCGGGCAGTCCAGCACCACCGAGCCGAGCCGCCCGGCAGTACTGCCCGGCTGCTCTGCCACCTGCGTCATCTGTCCTCCAACTTCTGTTTCGTCAGCCGGCCCCGTGTTCGGGGCAGGCCCGGCCAGGCCCGTCGCGGTCGGAAGGCCGGGCCGCCTACGATGACAGGTCGGACGGACAGTTCGCACCTTTCGACACGCGTTGTTGACGTCTCACGCGAATGCGGACGGTGAGCGACCGTTCGCCGTACCGGCAAAATGGTCAGTCAGTGGAAGCAGATCGGCGGCGTTCGCTGAGCTTGCGGATCTTGGCCCGGGTCCCGCAGTCCTCCATCGAGCACCACCGGCGCGACCCGTTCCGGCTGCGGTCCAGAAAGAGCCAGCCGCAGCCGCCCTCCTCGATCGGGCAGGAACGCAACTGCCGCAGGTCGACGGTGCGCAGCAGTTCGACCGCGGCGCTGACCAACCGGTCCGGAATCATCGACGCGGGCGACGTACCGACCATCAACTCGGCGACAGCACCGCCCGGGACGAGCATCGAACGGGCCGCGGCCGCCGACCACCGCAGCGTCAGAAGCTCAAGCGCAGCAGCCGTTTCGGCGGACTGGTCACGTCGACTGAGGACGGTGTAGACAGCCTCACGGATCTCGACCGTCGCATGCAGCGCCTGCTCGGCCGCGCCCGGCGCGCTGCCCCAGGCCGCGCCGACAGCGGCCGCCTCGGCCTCGTCGAGCAACCCGGTCCGCCGGCTCCATGCCAGCAGCCGGCCGGCGTCCGGGATGTAGTCATGCTCGTCGTCCGCACCGCCGACGACGCGCGGGGCGACCGTGTTCACCAGCTCGAGGGCGGGATGCCCTCCGACGATCCGGAATACCTCGTTGCGCGCTTCAGCCATACGTGACATGCTACCACCAATAACCCAATTTACTGGAATCACAGGTGACGTCATGCTCAACACGTCCCGCCGAACCCAGGCCGCGCTCGCCGTTCTCGGCGCCGGAACCTTCTCCTACGTGACGATCGAGATCCTGCCGATCGGCTTACTGACCGTGATCGCGGCGGACCTGGGCCGGAACCGTTCCGATGTCGGCCTCCTGGTCAGTGGGTACGCCGTGATCGTCGTGCTGGCCGCCATCCCGCTGGCCCGGCTCACCCTCGGTCTCCCCCGCCGGCTCGTCCTCGGTGCCACGCTCGGCCTGATGGCCGTCGGAGCGGCCGTCTCCGCGGCGGCGCCGACGTACGAGGTGCTGCTCGTCGGGCGGCTGCTGACGGCGCTGTCGCACGCGCTCTTCTGGTCGATCATCTTCCCGATCGCGACCGGCTTGTTCCCGCCCGGTCTTCGCGCCCGCGTGGTCGCCAAGCTGTCGATCGGCTCCGCGCTCGCTCCGGTGATCGGTGTCCCGCTCGGCACCTGGCTCGGCGAGCAGGCCGGCTGGCGGATTCCGTTCGTTCTGATGGCCGTCGTCGGGGCAGCGACCGGCCTCGGGGTGGTGAGCCTCCTGCCGCGCGTCAACGCCTGCCAGGCCGGGTCCCGTCGGGGAAGCGCTCCCGATGTACGCCGGTACGCCGTACTCGTAGCGAGCACGGCTGTCGGAGTGGCCGGCTTCCTGACCTTCAACACCTACGTCACCCCGTTCCTCCTGGACATCAGTGGCTTCGACTCCGGTGCACTCGGACCGATCCTGCTGGCCTGCGGACTGGGTGGCCTGGCCGGCACTCTGCTCATCGGCCGGGTCCTCGAGCGTGACTCGTGGGCTGCGGTCGCCCTGCCGCTGGCGTTGGTGGGAGCGTCGCTGCTCGGCCTGTACTCGCTCGGACACCAGCAGGCGCCGACCGTGCTGCTGATCGCGCTCGTCGGGATGGCCTTCAGCATGCTGGCGATCGGCCTGCTCAACCGGACGCTGGAGGTTGCGCCAGGCAGCACAGACCTCGCCTCCGCGGGCACCAACGCCGCCTTCAACGTCGGGATCGCCGCGGGTGCGGTACTCGGCGGTGCGCTGCTCGACAGTACCGGTGTACGCAGTGTGGCACTGGTAGGCGGCCTGCTGGCGATCGTCGCGCTGGTCGCCATGACGGCAGACGAGCCGGTGCTGGCTCGGCGTCGCGTGCGGATGGCAGAGTGCGAGGATGACTGTCCTGGGCGACAGCTTTGTGAAGAGGCGGCATGACGCCGGGCCATTAGCGCTGCAGGACTCGGTCCAGTAGCCAGGCCGTGGTCCGGTCCAGGTCCTGCTCGGCGACGGTGAGGTGGGTGGCGTCCGCATTCGGGGCGTCGCGCACCTCCAGCCGGTACACGTACCGGTCCGGCTGCGGCCGACCGGTGCCGAGTCTGTCCTGGTCGAGCGCGCGGATCGCGGCCTCGAGTTCGGCCGCGTCCGGCTCGGACGCAGTGTCTAGCTCACCCTCGGCAATCAGGCCGGCGAAACCTCCGCTGCGGGTCACCTTGACGATCAACCGTCCTCCTTCCGGTCACCATTGCGTATCGCGCAACGATTGTCCACAGGCGCGCGACACGCCGGGACATTCGATCAGGTTCGCGCGTCCATCACCCGGCGTACCGGTGGATTGTCCGACGATGCGACCCTCAGGGCCGGGTCGCGACCGCAAATCAGCAGGTCGCGGGGCGATTTCCGGGCCGGCCCGGGCGCCCCGGGAAGTGAATCGGGACAGACACGGAGCGTGGCGACCGGCGACTATTAGCGACACGTGTTCGTGGTCACCCCTTCCCCACGGCCGGATAACGGCTACAGTTATCGCGTTGCAGTTTTGGACTCCCTGACTTTTGCTGTGCTGCATGGCCGGTCTGTCGTCTGGGGCCTTTCGGCGACGCGTGGCTCATGAGGTGTGGGTCGCGGATTGTTACAAGCCATCGAGGAGATAGACACAAATGGCTGTCGGTACTGTCAAGTGGTTCAACGCTGACAAGGGCTTCGGCTTCATCACCCCGGATGACGGTGGTGCGGACGTGTTCGCGCACTACTCGGCCATCCAGATGTCGGGCTTCCGTTCGCTGGACGAGAACCAGCGGGTCGAGTTCGAGATCACCCAGGGCCAGAAGGGCCTGCAGGCGGAGAACATCCGCCCGATCTGATCCCCAGGATCAACCCTTCTCGAATCCGAAGCGGAGGGGCCGCACACCGACCGGCGTGCGGCCCCTTCGCCGTTTCCAGAACGGGTACCGTCTGGGACATGACCGATCGTGAGGCTCGGTACGACCGCGGCGGCGAGGACGAGGCCGAGCGGCTGGACCGGCACTGGAACGAACTTCTGCAGGAGCTGCGGCTGGCGCAGACCGGCACCCAGATCCTGTTCGCGTTCCTGCTCAGCATCGCCTTCCAGGCCAAGTTCCAGGAGGCGGACGAGTTCACCCACGACGTGTACGCCGCGACGCTGGTCGCGTCGGCGCTGGCCGTCGGCCTCTTCCTCGCGCCGGTGTCCTTCCACCGGCTGGTCTACCGCCAGAGGCTGCGCGACCGGATGCTGCCGATCGCCGGTCACATGGCCGCGGCCGGACTGGCGTTCCTCGTCATCGCGATGGCCGGCGGCGTCCTCCTCGCGCTGGACGTCGTCCTGTCCCGGGGAATGGCGATTCTGATCGCCGCGATCGTCCTGGTCTGGTTCACCGTCTTCTGGTACGTCATCCCGGCCTGGGTCCGCGCCAACGCCAACGGGGGATGACCTCCGCCGCCACCGCCTCCAGCACGTCCTCGGAGCCGGCGTACACGCCCTCGGCGCGGGGCCAGTGGGTGATCACGTCGGTGAAGCCGAGTTCGGCGGCACGGCCGACCACGTCCTCGAACGCGTCCACGCTGCTCAGTGAGAAGCGGGCCGAGTCCAGCGCCAGGTAGCGGTCGAACGACGAGCTGTAACCGCGCTGCCCCGCCCCGCCGTCCTGATCCGCCCCGTCGTCCTGCGCCGCGAGTACGTCGTCCAGCCGGTGACTCAGGTCCGCCACGGACGCGAACCAGGTATCGAAGTCCGGTGACTTCACTCCGGTCGTCACCCAGCCGGCGCCGTACCTGGTCGCCAGCCTCAGCGACCGGGGCCCGTTCGCGGCCATCACGAACGGCACCCGCGGCTGCTGCACGCACCCCGGCAGCGTCCGGCCGTTCCGCGTCTCGAAGTACTCCCCCTTGAAGTCGACACCGTCCGTGGTCAGCAGCTTGTCCAGCAGTACGACGAACTCCTCGAACCGGTCCACCTTCTGCCGCGGACTCAGCTCCTCGCCGCCCTGGATGGTGGTGTCGATCCCGCCGCCGGAGCCGACACCGCAGAGGAACCGGCCGTTCGAGACGTCGTCCAGCGCCAGGATGTCGCGGGTGAGGGTGAGCGGGTGCCGGAAGTTCGGCGAGGTGACGAACGTGCCTAGTTTGACGGCGGACGTGACCAGCGCGGCCGCGGTCAGCGTCGGGGTCGTCCCGTACCAGGGCGAGTCCTGCAGACCGCTCCAGGTCAGGTGGTCGTAGGTCCAGGCGTGGTCGAAGCCGAGCTCCTCCGCCCGCCGCCAGCGCGGTGCCGCCTCGCTCCACCGGTACTCGGGCAGGATCGTGATGCCGAATCGCATGAGCGCACCCTAAGCCCTGATCCGTGCGTCAAGACTTCGCGAGTGTGGCCGAGACCACGTTAGTTGCGTTTTGCCACGATCTCCGACACGGTCGTACGGCAGTTCCCCTGACGAAACGAAACGGAGGCGCGCCGAAGCGAGGCGTGATTCACCTGTGGCCATCGACATCGACAGCCCGGCAGAGAACACGAACCCCGACCATGCAGAACATCCCGCGATCGCAGCACCACCGCCGCCCGGCAGCCGAAGTCGCGGCTCCGGCCTCGACCGCGTCGTCTTCGGTGTCACCGCGGTCATCGCCCTGGCCTTCGTCGGCTGGGGCTTCGCCGACGCCACCGGTCTCGGTACGGCGTCCACCTCGGCCCTGACCTGGGTCGAGACCAACACCGGCTGGCTGTTCGTCCTGCTGGCCTCCGGCTTCGTCGTCTACGTGCTCTGGCTGGCCGCCGGCCGGTACGGCCGGATCCCGCTCGGCGCCGACGACGAGGAACCCGAGTTCAAGACCGTGTCCTGGGTGGCGATGATGTTCAGCGCCGGCATGGGCATCGGCCTGATGTTCTACGGCGTCAGCGAACCGCTGACCCACTTCACCAGCCCGCCGCCCGGGACCGTCGAGGCCGGCTCGGCCCCCGCGCTCCAGACGGCGATGGCGACCACCCTGTTCCACTGGACCCTGCACCCGTGGGCGATCTACGCGGTCGTCGGCATAGCCATTGCCTACGGCACCTTCCGGCGCGGGCGGTCGCAGCTGATCAGCTCCGCGTTCGCCCCGCTGCTCGGCCGCCGGACCGAAGGACCGATCGGCAAGGTGATCGACAGTCTCGCGATCTTCGCGACGCTGTTCGGCTCCGCCGCGTCCCTCGGCCTGGGCGCGCTCCAGATCGGCTCCGGTGTCCAGATCCTCGGCTGGCTGGACAAGACCGGCAACGCCGTGCTGGTCGGCGTCATCGCCGTACTCACCGCGGCCTTCGTGGCGTCCGCGGTGTCCGGAGTGGCGAAGGGCATCCAGTGGCTGTCCAACATCAACATGGTGCTGGCCGTCGTCCTGGCGCTGTTCGTCTTCGTCGCCGGGCCGACCGTGCTGATCCTCAACCTGGTGCCGACCGCGATCGGCGACTACTTCCGCGACCTGGCCGAGATGGCGGCGCGGACCGAGGCCAGCGGCGGCGACGCGATGGCCACCTGGCTGTCCGGCTGGACGGTCTTCTACTGGGCCTGGTGGATCTCCTGGACGCCGTTCGTGGGGATGTTCATCGCGCGGATCAGCCGGGGCCGGACGATCCGGCAGTTCGTCACCGGTGTCCTGCTGGTGCCGTCCCTGGTCAGCCTGGTCTGGTTCTGCATCTTCGGCGGAACGGCGATCGACCTGCAGCGCAACGGGGTCGACGTCGCCGGTCAGTCGACCACCGAGGCCCAGCTGTTCGGCGTACTCGACCACGTCCCGCTCGCCGCGGTGACGACGATCCTGGTGGTCGTCCTGGTGGCGATCTTCTTCGTGTCCGGTGCGGACGCCGCGTCCCTCGTGATGGGTACGCTCTCGGAGCGGGGCGCGATCGAGCCGAAGAAGCCGCTGGTCGTGTTCTGGGGTGTGCTCACCGGTGCCGTCGCGGCGGTGATGCTGCTGGTCGGCGGTGGCGGCGACGAAGCCCTCACCGGCCTGCGGAATCTGACGATCGTCGCCGCACTGCCGTTCGCGCTGGTGATGGTCGGGCTCGCGGTCGCGCTGGCCAAGGACCTGCGCACGGATCCTCTGATGCTGCGGCGTGCGATCGGCTCGGAGGCGGTCGAAGCGGCAGTCATCGAGGGCGTGAGCATCCACGGTGACGACTTCTCCCTGGTCGTCGCCGGGAACGGGCACGACGCCGGAACCGACATACCGGAGTCGCCGCAGCCGCGCGGCGAGGTTCCGCCGCCGAAGCCCGAGCTCTGACGGGCCGCTCCCAGCCCTTGGCGCGCACCGCCGCCGGCCGACGACAGGTCGAGCCGGCGGCGGCCCGCGCCCGGTTCAGCGGGGCGGCGTGGGAAACGTGGCGAGGGTGTTGGTGGCGATGCTGCCGAGCCATACGCGGCCGTCGCGTTCGCGGACGCCGGTGGGCATGTGGAAGCTCGGATGGTGCGCGCGGAGATCGTGGACCAGCGTGCCGTTGTCGTCGTACGCCTGGATCTCGATCACGTCGGCGGCCTTGGGCTTCAGGGCCTCGGGCAGGTTCCAGACGAGGGTGCGCAGGACCGGCGGCTTCGGCAGCAGGAAGTCCAGCAGCGCGTTGCGCGGTGAGCCGATCGTCACCCAGATCAGACCGTCGGAGCCGCGCGCGATGTTGTCCGGCAGACCCGGAATCGCCGTGACCAGCTGAGGTTCGGCGGCGTCCGTGGTGAGGTCGAGCTTGTACAGACCGTACGCCGCAGTCTCGGCCCAGAAGAGCGTACGGCGGTCGCCGCTCAGCGCCACGCCGTTCGGAAAGGCCCGGCCCGTGGTCAGCCGCGTCAGCTCGCCGTCCGGCGTCAGCCGGTACACGCTCCCGGTCGCGGAGTGTTCGAGCAGGTCCGCCATCCACTCGTCGATGCCGAACCGCGTCGACGAGTCGGTGAAGTAGATCGTCCCGTCCGGCGTCACGTCCGCGTTGTTGCAGAACCGCATCGGCCGGCCCTCGACCTCGGACAGCAGCGTCGTGACCCGCCCGTCCTTGTCGAGTGTCAGCAGGCCGCGGTTCGCGTCGCAGACCAGGACCTTCCCGTCCGGCAGCCACTCCAGCCCGAGCGGCCGCCCGCCGGTATCGGCCAGTGTCGTGATCGTCTTCCCGTCCGCGCTGACGCGCAGGATGCGTCCGTCGTACAGCCCGGTGAGCACGCTGCCGTCGTCGTCGATCAGCGTGTCCTCCGGCCCCTTCCCCGGCAACGCGACAGTCTCGACGTCGATACTCGTGGGTTCCGGGCGAGGCGGCGCAGGCGGAGGCGTCCAACGGACCGGAGCAATCCTCGATTTCATGCGCCGACCCTAGCGCTTACCTCCCTCTCCATAATCCGGAGCAGATGCCCGATCCGGGTCGTACCGCGCGGTGGAAATCAGGTAGTGCCCGCCCGGCGGGCGCCGATCATGCACGCCGCGAAGCACTGCGGCCGGGGTTAGGGTTCGCGTGTGCGATGGGTGGGTGGTGAGGAGGGGCATCTTGATCGGCCCTCGGCCGAGGCGGTTGGGCGACTGGTGCTTGGGCGGTACGGCGGTCGAACCGAAGCGGGGGCCGAGAAGAATGAGGACGCCGCGTTTCTGATGGAAGGGGCGGACTGGGAGTTCGCCGCGGTTGCTGACGGGCATGCCGGCGCGGACAGTTCAGCGCTCGCCGTGGAGTTGCTCGAGGGAGACCCGGCTTTGCCCGATCTGATGGAGCTGCCGGTCTCGTCCGCGTTGAGCGTGGTGCGTACACACCTGTTGCAGCTGTTCATGGACGCGGACACCAGCCAACTCCAGGGCGAGACCTCAGTGCTGGCTGTGGCTCGCAAGGATCGCTACCTGTTGTGGCTGAGCATCGGCGACTGCGTGGCGTACGCGGTACACCCGGAGCTGACCGAACTGGGTCAGTACGCGCTGAACCAGCGCTCGTTCTACGAGTGGTTCGGCCGGGTCGACAGCTTGCAACTGGAGGTGCCTTGCTTCGCCTCGGGCGTCCACGCGCTCCGACCGGGACGGACCCGGATCGCACTGGTCACCGATGGAGTTCTGGACGTCTGTGGAGATCTCATCGCGGAATTCGCCGAAGGGGCGGCCAGAGGAGCAGTGCAACACACCATGCAGGCCGTCCACGACGGCAACGGTTTGGACAGTGCAACCATCGTGGCGTGGGATGTGGTGGCCGGGCCGTCCCCTATGCACTCATCCGGCTGAGCCCGGGTAGACGCCGGGTACGGCGGCCGGGGGCGGGGTGTAATCCGGGACGTTTCCGCCAGTTGCACCGAGGAGACGGCGGGTGAGGGCGTCGCGGGACGAAAGGAGCTCGGCTACCGCGGTCCGTAGGTGGTCGGCGTCGGGGGTGGCTCCTGACTCCGCGGCCAGCAGGACGGTACGGCGTACCAGCTCCTTCATGAACGAAGCCGTCGTACCTTCCGTTTGGGCGACGATCTCGTCGATGACGGCGGGGCGGAGGTTCAGGTCCGGGCCGTAGAGGTCCAGGAGTCGAGCGCGGCCCTCGGCGTCCGGGAGGGGTACCTCGACGGCCAGGTCGACGCGGCCGGGGCGCTGCATCAGCGCGGGCTCCAGGAGATCGGCGCGGTTCGTGGTGAGGAGGAAGGCGACGTCGGCCTCCTCCGCGAGGCCGTCCATCTCGTTGAGCACCTGGAACAGCAGCGGGTTCTCCATCCCGTGCGAGAAGTCGCGAGCCTCCGCCACCAGGTCACAGTCCTCCAGCACCACCAAAGCCGGCTGCAGCATCCGCGCCAGCGCACACGCCTGGGAGATGAATCCGATGCTCGTCCCGGCCAGTAGTACAACGGTGAACGACGGCAGCCGCGACAACAGGTACCGGACGGTGTGCGTCTTCCCCGTCCCGGGCGGACCGTACAGCAGCACCCCACGACGCAGGTGCTGACCGGCATCGAGCAGCGTCTGGCGGTGGTCGGCGATCCCGATCACCTCACGCTCGACCCGCTCCAGCACACCTTCCGGCAGTACGACGTCCGCACGCGTGATCCCCGGCCGCGGATGCAACCGGAACGGACCCACGCCGTGCCCGAACTCGTGCCCCTCGAACGAGACCACCTTCCCGCGGAAGATGTTGTGCTCACGGATCAGCTCCGGCAGCGCATCGAGGAACCTGTTCGCCTGCCCGGTCGCCAGCACCTCCAGGTCGACGCTCATCCGCCCGTACTGCGGGCTGGCGGCCCGCAACAGGGCGACGTACCGATCCTCACCGCGCGCCCCGAGGTAGAACCCGAACGCGACGCAGTCCATCTCCCTGTCGACGTCGACCTGCAGCCGCTGGTAGTCGACCGCGCCGATGCCGAACCGGTCGTACTGCGCGAGTTCGAGCAGCTCACCGAGTGAGTGGTGACCGCGGTTCGACCCGGCCAGCCCGACCACCTCGAACGAGTCGAACCACGCCTCGACCGCGAGTTGCACGTTCGGCAGGTCGTACGACGGGAAGCTCGCCGCCACCACCGGCACCTGCTCGGGGTCGGCGCCGAGATGGTCGCGCAGCCGGTCCCGCAGGCTCTCCCGGTCGCGGCCGGAGCGGTGCTGCTGCATCCGCTCCAGGAACCCGGTGAACAGTCGTGCGAACTCGTCGATCTCGGTCTCGTCCGCCATCGCGTCGTACCCCCTGAACGTTCGGATACCGGGCTGATCCGGAGGGTCCTCCGCAACGCCGGATAGGATCTCCACCATGACAGATTCCGAGTCCACCGACCGTCCGTACGCCGCCTTCCCGGTGCGGATCGGCCTGCAGATCCAGCCCCAGCACGCCCAGTACGCCGACATCCGGCGGACCGTCGCCGCGGCCGAGGAGATCGGCGTCGACGTGGCGTTCAACTGGGATCACTTCTACCCGCTGAGCGGTGAGCCGGAGGGCCTGCACTTCGAGTGCTGGACCATGCTCGCCGCCTGGGCCGAGGCGACCGAGCGGATCGAGTTCGGCGCCCTGGTCACCTGCAACTCCTACCGCAACCCCGACCTGCTCGCCGACATGGCCCGTACGGTCGACCACATCAGCGACGGCCGGCTGATCTTCGGCATCGGCTCGGGGTGGTTCGAGAAGGACTACGACGAGTACGGGTACGAGTTCGGTACGGCGGGCGGCCGGCTGGACGCGCTCGGCGAGGCGCTGCCGCGGATCGAGCGGCGCTGGGCCAAGCTCAACCCGCGGCCGACCCGGGACATCCCGGTGCTGATCGGCGGCGGCGGTGAGAAGAAGACGCTGAAGCTGGTCGCGCAGCACGCGAACATCTGGCACGGGTTCGGCGACGCGGAGACGATCGCGCACAAGCACGCCGTCCTGGACGAGCACTGCAAGACGATCGGCCGCGACCCGGGTGAGATCGAGCGGTCGGCCGGTGTCGGCAACAAGTCGCCGGAGGACCTGGGCAAGTCGCTGCTCGACGTCGGCACCCGGCTGTTCACGGTCTCGTCCTCCGGGCCGGACTACGACCTTGGTCTGCTCCGCGAGTGGGTCGCCTGGCGCGACGAGGTCAACAGCAAGTAGCGGCTGGTGCCGGGTGGCGCGGTGTGCCACCCGGCACCCACCCGGCCGGTCGCGGCCGGCGGGGCGGCTAGGATTTCCGGCATGTCTGACTTGCCTGCGAACGGTTCGGTGCGGCCCATCACCCGGTGGGGCGAGGACGTGATGCACCGGGTCAACAAGCCTGTGACGGACTTCGGCGACGAGTTGCAGACGCTGGTCGCCGACATGGTCGCGACGATGAACGCGGCCGAGGGTGTCGGCTTGGCGGCCAACCAGATCGGCGTGGATCTGCAGGTGTTCGTGTTCGACTGCCCGGACAAGGACGGGAACCGCGTCCAGGGCGTCGTCTGCAACCCGGTGATCGAGCTGCCCGAGGGCAAGGACCGCCGCCTCGACGAGGGCGATGAGGGCTGCCTATCGCTGCCCGGCGCGTTCACCAAATGCGCCCGACCGGACTTCGCCCGGGTCACCGGGGTCGACCAGCACGGCAACCCGGTCACGTACGAGGGCACCGGACTGCTGGCTCGTTGCCTGCAGCACGAGACCGACCACACCCAGGGCATGGTGTTCGGCGACCGGCTCTCCCGCAAGTACCGCAAGCGGCTGTTCGCCGAGGCCGAGGAACTGGCCCCCGACTACCCGGACGACTGGCCCGTCTCCCCCATGGTCGAGCACGAGGACCACCACCATGAGGAGACCCCGGCGACCTGAGGCCGACCGCGGTCTCGGCGGCCTGAGGCCATTCGGGGTTTCGGCGGTCTGAGCTACCAGCGCGCCTTCGGCAGGTCCGCGAGGATCGCCTCGACCGACTCCTCCGGGGTCAGGTCGGACGTGTCCAGCCACAGGCCCCGGCGCGGCGTGTTGTCGACGTACGTCTGAAAGGCCCGGACGGCATCGAGCAGACTGCCGGACGCGCCTTGCCAGTCGCGGTAGGCGTTGTTGCCCCCGCGCGCGAGTTCGCGTTCGGCGACCGACTCGACGGACGGCGTCAGCATGACCAGGTACGGGTCGACGCCGTGGAGCTTGCCGAACCAGCGCTCGACGTGGTGCTCGAAGATGTTGTCGCTGCAGACGACATCGAATCCGGCGTCGGCGTAGTGCTGCGCGATCAGCGCCGAGGCGTCGTACCGAAGCTCCAATTGGCGCAGCGCCTCGGGTGACGGGTCAGGCGTCATGTCCACGCCGCCGGCAACGACCCCGTGGTAGAACACGTCGCCATCCAGTGTTGCGGCGGGCGGACCCAGCCGACTCGCCAGCAGCGGCGCGATCGTCGACTTCCCCGCAGCCTGCATCCCCGTGACCAGAACCACCTTCGGCATGCGGCCATCACATCATGCGCGTCCACCCGTTTTCGCGCCAAGCGGCCGCCGTCATCGAGTAGACGGTGGCATCGAACGGTACGCCGTCGTCCTCGAGCACCGCCTCGTGGTCGAAGCTCATGCCGAGCCGGCGCATGACCGCGATGCTGCGCAGGTTCGGTGTGTCGGTCACGGAGATGACGCGTGGCAGGTCCATCGTCGTGAAGGCGTGTTCCAGCCACGACGCCGCGGCTTCGGTCGCGTAGCCGTGGCCCCAGTACGCGCGGGCCAGCCGGAAGCCGATCTCGAAGTCGTCCGGGTACCACGGGGTGAACTGCAATCCGGACGCGCCGATGAAGGCTCCGTCGGTACGGCGCTCGATCGCCAGGAACCCGGTGCCGTCGGCCGCGTACCGCTGGTTGACATGTGAGGCGATCCGATCGGACTCCTCCCGGGTCAACGGCCGGCCGCCGAGGTACTTCATCACCTCGGGATCGGAGTTCAGGGCCGCCCAGGGCTCCAGGTCCTCTTCGCGGAACGGGCGCAGTACCAGGCGTTCCGTCGTACGCATAGCTCCCCCTCTCAGCGCGTCGCGTAGAAGGCGACTGCTGCCGAGGATGCCACGTTGAGGGAGTCCACACCTCCCGCCATCGGGATGCGTACGGTCAGATCTGCCTTTTCGAGCACGTGCGGCTTGAGGCCGTGCCCTTCCGTGCCGAAGATCAGTGCCAGCCGCTCGTCCCGCCGCGCCACCAGTTCGTCGAGCGTGATCGCGTCGTCGGTGAGTGCGAACGCTGCCGCGACGAACCCACGGTCCTGAAGGATCTCGAGGTCGCCCGGCCACGACCGCAGGCGCGTCCAGGGCACCTGGAAGACCGTCCCCATCGAGACCTTGATCGACCGCCGGTACAGCGGGTCCGCGCAGGTCGGCGTGACCAGCACGAGCCCGACCCCCATCGCCGCGGCGGCGCGGAACCCGGCGCCGACGTTCGTGTGGTCCACGATGTCGTCGAAGATCGCGATCCGCCGTACGTCCGGGGTGAGCAGGGTGTCCAGCGGCGCGCTCGCCCGACGCTTGTACGACGCCAACGCGCCGCGGTGCACGTGGAAACCCGTGACCTGCTCGGCCAGTTCCTCGGATACGACGTACACCGGCGCATCCGGCCATTTCGCGAGCACGTCCTGCAAGGAGTCCAGCCAGCGCGGCGCGAGCAGGAACGACCGCGGCTCGTACCCGGCGTCCGCGGCGCGGCGGATCACTTTGTCGCCCTCGGCAATGAACAGCCCGTGCTCCTCCTCCAGGAGCCGGCGCAGGTTCACCTCCCGCAGCCGGACGTAGTCCGCCAGCCGCTGATCGGCCGGATCGTCCACCGGGATCAGCTCACTCATCCCCGTCCTCGCTTCGCTGCGGGCGCGGATGAGGCACAAGGGCGCTGTGGATGATGAGCCCGCTTCGCTCGCTCATCCCGAACCAGGCCGCGCGTTGTCGCCCACCTGCGCCGCCACCTCGACCACGTTGCCGATGACAACGATCGCCGGCGCGCCGACGCCGGCGTCCTTCATCGCGGCGGCGATTCCGGCAAGGTCGGACGTCACCATCCGCTGGCCGGGCAGGGTGCCGTCGGCAATGGCCGCGGCCGGTGTCCCGGGCGGGCGGCCGCCGGCGATCAGCCGCTCGGTGATCGCGGGCAGGTTCTCCACCGCCATCAGCAGGACAAGCGTGCCGGACAGCTGCGCGAGCGCGTCCCAGTTGATCAGGGAGTCCGGGTGCGACGGCGGGATGTGCCCGGACACCACGGTGAACTCGTGCGTCACGCCGCGATGCGTGACCGGGATCCCGGACACGGCCGGCACCGAGATCGAGCTGGTGATGCCGGGTACGACGGTCCACGGCACGCCGGCCTCCGCGCAGGCGAGTGCCTCTTCGAAGCCGCGGCCGAACACGTACGGGTCGCCGCCCTTCAGCCGTACGACGACCTTTCCCTGCTTGCCGCGGTCGACCAGGATCCGGTTGATCTCCTCCTGCTGCGCCGCCCGCCCACGAGGGAGTTTGGCCGCGTCGAAGAGCTCCACCTCCGGGTGCAACTCGTCCAGCAACTGCTGCGGCGCGAGCCGGTCGGCGACCACAACATCCGCCTCGGCGAGCAGCCTGCGCCCGCGGACGGTGATCAGGTCCGGGTCGCCCGGTCCCCCGCCGACGAGATAGACACCGGGTCGTCTGTCGGTCTCGCGGGCGGCCAGCGCGCCGGTGCGGAGCTCCTCCAGGATCGCGTCGCGGACAGCGGCCGATCGCCGGTGGTCGCCGCCGCCCAGGACGCCGATCGTCACGTTGTCGTGCTGCCCCGACGCCGGCGTCCAGGCCGTCGCGCGGGACCGGTCGTCCGACCGGACGCAGAAGATCCGCCGCTCCTCGGCTTCCTGTGACACCTGGTCGTTCACCGCGGTGTCGTCGGTCGCGACGACGACGTACCAGGCGCCGTCGAGGTCGCCGTACTCGTATCCGCGCCGGGTCCAGGTGAGCGACGGGTTGGAGAGGAGTCCTTCGATCGTGGGGGTGATCGACGGCGAGATCAGGTCGATCTGGGCGCCGGACTCGAGCAGCCGCGGCAACCGCCGCTGGGCGACACCGCCGCCACCGACGACGACCACCCGGCGTCCCTCGAGCACCAGGCCGGAGAGGTACTGACTCGTCACGAGTTGATCCCCGCGGACTCGAAGGTGGCCATCTCGCCGAGCGCGCGGACCGCGCAGGTGAGGATCGGGTACGCCAGGACGGCGCCGGTCCCCTCCCCCAGCCGCAGGTCCAGATCGACCAGCGGCTGCAGACCGAGCGTCTTCAAGGCGACCGCGTGGCCCGGCTCGGCGGACCGGTGTCCGGCGACGCAGTAGTCGATCGCCGCGGGGTGGAACGCCTGCGCTACGAGCGCGGCCGCGCCCGCGATGACGCCGTCGAGGATGACCGGCACCTTGTTGGCCGCTCCGCCGAGGATGTAGCCGGCCAGGGCCGCATGTTCGAGGCCGCCGTACGCCTGAAGAGCCTTGAGCGGCTCGGTCGCAGGTACGTCGTGCAGCGCGAGAGCTCTGCTGATCACGGCGGTCTTGTGCGCGAGCGTGGCGTCGTCGATGCCGGTGCCACGGCCGGTGACGACGTCCGCGGTCGAGCCGGTGAACGTCGCGATGAGCGCGGCCGACGCCGTGGTGTTGGCAATGCCCATGTCGCCGGTGAGGAGGCAGCGGTACCCGTCCCTCACCAGGGTGTCGGCGAGGTCGAAGCCGACCGCGATCGCCGCCTTCGCCTCCTCCTGCGTCAGGGCCGGCTCGGCGGACAGGTCGCGCGTGCCCGGGCGAACCTTGGCGTGGACGATGTCGAGATCTTCCACATCCGACGCCACGCCGACGTCGACCACGCGGACGTCGACCCGGTTGTTCGCGGCGAACGCGTTCACGGCGGCACCGCCGGCCGCGAAGTTCGCCAGCATCGCGGCCGTCACCTCCTGCGGCCACGGCGACACACCCTGCGCGTGGACGCCGTGGTCGGAGGCGAAGACCGTCACCACGGCCGGCGCCGGCACGGCAGGCGGGCAGCTGCCGGTCATCCCGGCGACGCGAACCGAAAGCTCCTCCAGAACCCCGAGGGAACCGGCCGGTTTCGTCAGCTGCCGCTGCCGCTCCGCGGCGGCGCGCATCGCCGCCTCGTCCGCCGGGCCGATCCGGGCCAGGTACTCCTCCACCGCACGCCTCCAGTCGTCGTCTGGTCCGATCTTCGCATCCCCAGCCAGGTGCCCCTGGACCGATCGGCGGGATGTGGACAGTAATGTCGGAATCACCACACGTCGCGAGATCCCGGAGGATCACAGATGTCGCTCGATCGGCCCGTCGCACCGGACCCGTACGAACTCCTCCCGAAGGCCGGGAGTTTCACCGTCACCAGCACCGACGTCGCCCACGGTGAACCGCTGTCCGACGACCACGCCTTCGCCGGCGGCAACACCTCGCCGCAGCTGAGCTGGTCCGGGTTCCCGGAGGAGACCAAGGGCTTCGTGGTCACCTGCTTCGACCCCGACGCCCCGATCGTCTCCGGCTTCTGGCACTGGGTCCTGGTCAACCTGCCCGCGACCGTCACCTCCCTGGACACCGGCGCAGGCACCACCGAACGCCTCGACAACGGCGCCTTCCACGTCCGCAACGACTTCGGCACCAAGAACTACGGCGGCGCCGCCCCGCCGGCCGGCGACCAGGTCCACCGCTACTACTTCGTCGTCCACGCCATCGACGTCGAGGCCCTCGACGTAGACCCGGACGTGACCCCAGCCGTAGTCGGCTTCAACCTGGCCTTCCACACCCTGGCCCGAGCCATCCTCACCCCCACCTACCAAATCCCCGAATAACTCCCTCAGCGGCCGGACCGCTGTCGTTCCACGTCAGGACGGGGCGAGGACGCAGAACTCGTGGCCTTCCGGGTCGGCCAGGCACGTCCACGGGACGTCACCCTGGCCGACGTCGAGGTCGGTGGCGCCGAGTGCCCGCAGCCGGGCCACCTCCGCTGCCTTGTCGTCACCGGGGTACGGCAGCAGGTCAAGGTGGACGCGGTCTGGCACGGTCTTCACGTCGGGCGTGCGCAGGAACTCGAGATACGGCCCGACACCATTGGCGGAGCGCAACACCGCATGATCGTCGGACACCTCGTGCAGGGTCCAGTCCACCGCCTCGCCCCAGAACCGGGCCATGGCCCGCGGGTCCACGCAGTCGACCACCACCGCGGCGATCGGCCCGGTGTCCCGGTAGATCTCCCGAGGCTCCAACACGCAGAACTCGTTGCCCTCCGGGTCCGCCAGAACCGTCCACGGCACGTCACCCTGGCCCACATCGGCCGGCGTCGCACCGAGCTCCTTCAGGCGCGCCACCAACTCCTTCTGATGATCCGCAGAGGTGGTGGCGAGATCGAGGTGCACCCGGTTCTTCGTTGTTGTCTTCGGTTCCGGGACGGGAACGACGTCGACGCCGACGCCAACCGGGTCCGGCCAGACGAGGCCGCCGCCGGGACCGACGTACGTGGTCACGCCGGGGCTGTAAGCACTCCAGCCAAGCGCCTCCGCCCAGAACCGGCCAACCACCGGCGCATCAAGCGCCTTGATGTTCACCTGAACAGGTCGCAGTGCCATGCCGGCGATCCTAAGCGCCCGCTCCACCACGACGTCGCCGACCACGGTGGGGCGGTGGCTCACAGTTGGGTGGGCTGTGTCGTCGGAGAGGTATGTCGCAAATCAACGAGCGTGCGCATGAGTCGGTCAGTTCGGGCGAGGTTGACGTCGGGGAGGTGTTGGAGCGGCGGGTCGAGGCCTGCCGGGCGAAGGACATCGATGCGCTGATGGCGCTCTACTCGGAGGACATCGTGTACTTCGACGTCGTGGAGCCGTTGCAGTTCATCGGGCACGACTCGGTCCGGGCGAACTTTCTGCGGTGGTTCGCCGAGTACGCCGGGCCGATCGGCTTGGAGACCCGGGATCTGAGCGTCGCCGTGAGTGGGGATGTGGCGTTCGCACACATGCTTCACCTGGACAGCGGGACCCGCAGGAACGGGTTGGAGCTGGCGGTCTGGGTGCATTCGACCGTGTGCCTTCGGCGGTTGGACGGCCGGTGGCTGATCACGCACGAGCACATCTCCGTCCCCCACGACCTCGAGGACTGGACCATCGTCGTCGACGCCAAGCCCTGACCAGCAAGCCTGAGCGGTCGCCCCGGTTCGCGGACTGTCCGGCTTCGGGGCGGCCGCTCAGCCGTGCGCAGACTGTCTCTCCTCGGGCTGCTGCTGCGGGATCGAGACTTACGAGACCAACCGCTCACGGGTGTGGTGACCAGACCTGCTTGGTTCAACACCACCGTCGGGCGGGTTGATCTCGGCCCACACCGCATCGAGGGAGAGGTCCAGGACATCGGCGATCGCGGCGATGGTCTGGAAGGCAGGGGTCGCTACACGGCCCGACTCGATCTTCCGGAGGGTCTCCGGTGAGACACGGGCATCGAGCGCGATCTCGAGCATCGAGCGCTCTCCCCTGGCGCGACGCAACAACGCGCCGAGGCGCTGTCCGCGCTCGACCTCGGCGGGAGTGAGCGGCAACCTGACCATGATCCGATTCTAGTACCGGGATAGTATGACCGGTATAGTTATTGGTACATGAGGAAGGCGCCGCATGATCGAGATCCTGAACCCCACCCAACTGGCCCGAGCAAGAGACACCGGCGCCCTGGTCGCTGACATTCTGCAGACACTGAAGAGTCGCAGCACCGTCGGCACGAGCCTCCTGGACATCGATCAGTGGGCCAAGTCCATGATCGTCGAGGCTGGGGCTCAGTCCTGTTACGTCGACTACGAGCCGTCCTTCGGACGCGGGCCGTTCGGCCACTACATCTGCACCGCCGTCAACGACGCCGTACTCCACGGAATGCCCAACGACTACGCGCTGGCCGACGGCGATCTGCTGACCCTCGACCTCGCCGTCTCCCAAGGCGGAGTCGCCGCAGACTCTGCCATCAGCTTCATCGTGGGCGACTCACAACCCCCGGAGAGCGTCGCGCTGATCAGCGCCACCGAACGCGCACTGACCGCAGGGATCGCCGCTGCCGAGCCCGGGGCTCGCATCGGCGACATTTCTCATGCCATCGGCTCGGTCCTCAGTGAGGCGGGCTACCCGATCAACACCGAGTTCGGAGGTCATGGCATCGGCTCGACGATGCACCAGGACCCGCACGTCGCAAACACCGGACGGCCCGGCCGGGGATACAAACTGCGCCCCGGCTTGCTGCTCGCCCTGGAGCCGTGGGTCATGGCGGACACCGCCGAACTCGTCACCGACGCCGACGGCTGGACGCTCCGAAGCGCGACAGGCTGCCGCACAGCCCACAGCGAACACACGATCGCCATCACCACCAACGGACCCGAAATCCTCACCCTGCCCCAACCCTGAGCCCGAAGCCACGCCTTCCGGCGGGGGTGGGGTTGTCCGGCGGGGAGCCTGGTGGACTCCCCGCCGGGGTCTGTCAACTCCGGGGATGAGTTGAACTCTGTGGGTTCACCGCTTCACGGCTGTTCGTCGATCGGACCGGCGCGTCCAACGACGGGCGGCGCCGACGGAGTCGGCCGATAGAACTGCCGCCGCCGAAGGCGGTGTCGTTTCTCGGCGGAGGTGGTTGTGGTCAGTCTTTGAGGCCGGATTGGGTTACTCCTTGGATCAGGTAGCGCTGGAGGAAGGCGAAGATGAGGACCAGCGGGAGGATGGAGACGGCGGCTGCCATGAAGAGTTCGTGGATGTTGATGGTTTGGGCGGTGACGAACGTCGACATCGCCACCTGAACCGTCCACGACGACGAGTCCTGGCCGATCACCAGCGGCCACAGGAACGAGTTCCAGTTGCCGATGAAGGTGATGGCGGCCAGCGCCGCGAAGAACGGCAGCGAGTTCGGTACGACGATCCGCCAGAACACCCCGAGGTGGCCGGCACCGTCGACCCGGGCCGCCTCCTCCAGTTCACGCGGGAAGTTCATGAAGTACTGGCGGAACAGGAAGGCGGCGAAGCCGCTGAACAGGGTCGGGATGATCAGGCCGCGCAGCGAGCTGACCCAGCCGAGGGACGACACCACGATGAAGCTCGGGATGAAGGTCACGGCGCCGGGGATCATCAGCGTCGCGATGATGGCGTAGAACACCTTGTCCGCGTGACGGTACGGGATCCGGGCCAGGCCGTACCCCGCCATCGATGCCAGCAGCAACTGTCCCGCCGTACCGAGGATGCCGACCACGGCCGAGTTGTACAGCGACCGGGCCATCGGGACCTCGGTGTCGTTGAACAGCTCACCGATGTTTCCCCACTGCAGGTTCGTGGGGAACAGCGTCCACTCCGGCGCGGTGATGTCGGCCTCGGTCGACAACGCGTTGCGCAGGATCAGGTAGAACGGCAGCAGGAACAGCACCACCGCGACGAACAACGCGATCCAGCGCAGCACCATCCCGATCCGGCCGGCGGTGCTGCGGCTGAACCCGATCGGTTGCGGTGTTCCCGACGTACGTTCGGATGCGGCCATCAGTCACCCGCCTTCCCGAATCCGAAGATCCTGTTCTGCAGCAGCGTGACGAGCATGATGATCACGGCCAGGATCAGCGCACCGGCCGAGCCGTGGCCGAGGTCCTGGATCGACCCGAGCGAGATGCCGTAGAGATAGACCAGCGGCGGCCGGGCGAAGTTCACGTTGCCGATCAGGTTGTAGAACTCGTCGAACGCCTGGTACGCCGCGATCAGGTTCAGGATCAGTACGGCGACCGACGTCGACCGCAACTGCGGCAGCGTGATGTACCGGAACACCTGCCACCCGGGCTTCGCCCCGTCCACGTACGCCGCCTCGTACAACGTCGGCGAGATGCGCTGCAGACCGGCGATGAACAGGATCATGTAGAAGCCGAGTTGCAGCCAGAGCCGGACGGTGACGAGCGGGATCCAGTACCACGGCGGATCCACCGTCGACAGCCACGCGATCCCGTCGATCCCGAACCAGCCGAGCACGGTGTTCGCCAGGCCGAACCGGACGCCGTTGAAGATCGACAGCTTCCAGATCAGCGACGCCACCACGTACGAGCACGCGGTCGGCAGGAAGAACACCGACCGGAAGAACGCGCGGGCGATCTTCACCTGGTTGACCAGCAACGCCAGCGCGAGCGACAGCACGAAGGTCAGCGGCACGATGAACACCGCGAAGATCGTGAACGTGCCGAGGCTGGACAGGAAGGCCTGGTCGGTCAGCATGTCGACGTAGTTCTGGAACCCGACGAACTTCGACGGCGTGACGGTGTTGTACGCCTCGAAGAAGCTGAGGACCAGGCTCCAGATGATCGGCAGGTACGAGAAGACCAGCAGACCGGCGACGAACGGGCCGACGAAGATCCAGAACCACCGGGTGTTCCCGGCGATCCCCTTCTGCCGCCGCGCGCCCCGCCGTTCACCAGTGGCGGCGGGGCCGGTCGTCTTCGGGGTGACAGTGCTGGTCATCCGAACAGCCGGGACAGTTCGGCGTTGACGGTCTTCTCGGCCTTGGTGATCTCGGCGGCGGGGTCGGCTCCCTTCCGGATGATGTTGGTGAGCATGTCGCCGAACGCCGTACCCATCTTCGGGGTCCAGGCCGGGTTGTCGGTGTGGCCGTGGTCCTGGGTCAGCTTGACGGTCTCGGCGGCGACACCGCTCTGCAGCTTGGACGCCTTGGCGGCCAGGGACTTGCGCGGCGGGATGTGGAAGCCGTAGTTCAGCGACCAGTCCTCCTGGAACTCCGCCTTGTCGATCCACAGCCACTTGACGAACTTCTTGGCCGCGTCGATGTTCTGGCTCTTCGCCGAGACGAACTGCGTCCAGCCGCCGGAGTACACGGCCGGCTGCCCCTGCGCGTCCAGCTTCGGGAACGGGATGACGCCGATGTCGTCGCCGAGCACCTTCTGCATCCCCGGCACGGCCCACATGCCGATCCACTGCATCGCGACCAGGCCCTGGTTGATCGCACCCGGGTCCCACCAGTCGGTCGGCGCACCGAGCAGCACGCTCTTGTCGGCGTACAACTGGCGCAGCTTGGAGAACGCCTGCGCGGCACGATCTCCGGTGAAGCCCGGCTTGTTGTCCTCGGTCAGGTAGGAGCCACCGGACGACCAGAGCGCCGGGCCGCCCAGGGCCAGCCCGCCGTCGTTGCCGACGAAGATGCCCTTCACCTTGTTCGTGGTGAGTTCCTTGGCCGCGGCGATCAGGTCGTCGATCGTCTCCGGTGGCTTGATGCCGGCCTTGTCCAGCAGGCTCTTCTTGTAGTAGATGACCTGCGGGTCGACGATCATCCGGATGCCGTAGATCTTGCCGTCGACCGTGTTGGTGGCCAGGTCGCCCGGCTGGAAGTCGTCCTTGACGTCGGCGACGATGTCGTCGAGCGGCACCACCTGGTTGCTCTTCACCATGCCGATGTTGAGCTGGCTCTCGAAGACGTCCGGGCCCTTGTTCGACAGCAGGCCGGACGACAGCTTGCTGCCGTAGTCACCGGGCGTCCATTGCACCGCGACGTTCGCGTCGGGGTACGCCTTGGCGTACTTCAGGGCGGCTTCCTTCGTCCCGGCCTCGCCGTACTGGTGGTACCACTGCGACAGGGTGACCTTGGCGCCGCCGCCGTCTCCCCCGCCGCCGGACGGTCTGCCGGTGTTGCCGCCGCACGCCGCGGTCAGCGCGGCCAGAGCGGCGAGACCGCCGGTCCGCTTGAGCAGATCGCGCCGGGTCAGACCGGCGTTCGGAACATGAGCAGGCATGACTTCCACCTTCCCGAGAGCGGCGCCGCAGGGGTACGGCGCCGGCGGTTCCGAGTTACTTAACAGCGTTAAGCATCTCCGATTTCGCACACGGTACAACTCGCTCGAACATCGCAACAGCCTTCGGCACATGACGTTTCGGGCACGGAGTCTCCCGCCCTCGACGTCCTTGCGCTTCCGGCCGTCAGGTGAATCGTTGGAGAAGTGCCTAGCACCTTCGCTCAAAAGCGCGCCCGGCGCAAGACCGGACGCGCTGTTCTTTGTTCGAATCTGTGGGGTGTTGGTACCTGTTCGTGATCAGCCGAAGGTTTCGCCGGCCTCGGCCTTGCGGACCAGCAACGCCGGCGGCTCGAAGCGGGCGCCGTACGACGCCGCCAGCTCACGGGCCCTGGTCACGAACCCCGGCAACCCGTAGGCGTTGACGTACTGCAGCGCCCCACCGTGCAGCGGCGGGAACCCGATGCCGAAGATCGACCCGATGTTGGCGTCCGGGACGGATCGCAGTACGCCTTCGTCCAGGCATCTCACCGTCTCGAGCGACATCGCGAACGTCAGCCGCTCCTGCAGATCGATCAGCGGTACGGCGTCCGTCGCGCGCTCGAAGTGGTCCCACAACCCGCGCCACAGCCGCTTCGGCCCGTCGGCCGGGTAGTCGTAGAACCCGGCACCGGCCGCCTTTCCGCGGCGGCCGAACTCGTTGACGAGACGGTCGGTGACCGCCATGCCGGGGTGGTCGTCGAAGGCGCCCGCGTTGTCGCCCGCCGCCTTCGCCGCGTCGCGGATCTTCTGCGGCAGGGTCAGGGTGACCTCGTCGAGCATCGCCAGCGGCGGGGCCGGGAAGCCCATCAGGGTCGCGGCCCGCTCGATCGTCACCGGGTCCACGCCCTCGGCAACCATGGCCGCTCCCTCCATCACCAGGGTGCCGAACACCCGGGAGGTGAAGAAGCCGCGGCTGTCGTTGACCACGATCGGCGTCTTCTTGAGCTGCCGGACCACGTCGTACGCCTTGGCGACGGCCCGCTCGGAGGTCTTCGCGCCGACGATCAGCTCGACCAGCGGCATCCGGTCGACCGGTGAGAAGAAGTGCATGCCGAGGAAGTCGTTCGGCCGGTCGATGCCGTCGGCGAGCGAGGTGATCGGCAGGGTCGAGGTGTTGGAGCAGAGCAGCGCGTCCGGCTCGACCACGCCGGCGATCTCGGCGAAGACCTTCTGCTTGAGCTCTTCACTCTCGAACACGGCCTCGATCACCAGGTCGCATCCGGCCAGGTCGTTGGGGTCGGCGGTCGGCGTGATGCGGCTGAGGAACTCCTCGACCTCCGCCGCGGTCTTCCGGCCCTTCTGCACCTGCTTGGCCAGCAGCTTCTCCGAGTACTCCTTCCCGCGAGCGGCCGCCTCGAGCGAGACGTCCTTGAGCACCACCTCGATGCCGGACTTGGCACACACGTACGCGATGCCGGCGCCCATCATCCCGGCGCCCAGTACGCCGACCTTGCGGGTCCGGTACTTCGGTACGCCGGCCGGCCGGGAAGCGCCGGCGTTGATCGCCTGCAGGTCGAAGAAGAACGCCTGGATCATGTTCTTCGCGATCTGCCCGGTCGCGAGCGACACGAAGTACCGCGACTCGATGCGCGACGCGGTGTCGAAGTCGACCTGGCTGCCCTCGACCGCGGCGCTCATGATCGCCCGCGGCGCCGGGTAGGGCGCGCCCTTGAGCTGCTTGCGCAGGTTGGCCGGGAAGGCCGGCAGGAACGCGGCCAGTTTCGGGGACGACGGCGTACCGCCGGGGATCTTGTAGCCGTCGCGATCCCACGGCTGTTTGGCGTCCCCGTCGTACGCGTCGATCCACCGGTAGGCGGCGTCGAGCAACTCGGACGCCGGAACGACCTCGTCGACGATGCCGACCTCCAGCGCCTGGGCCGGTTTCATCCGCGGGCCCTGGAGCAGCACCTTCATCAGCGCGTCCTGGAGGCCGAGCATCCGGACCGTGCGGGTCACGCCACCGCCGCCGGGCAGCAGGCCCAGGGTCACCTCGGGAACGCCGAGCTCGATCCGCTGATCGTCGGCGACGATGCGGTGATGACAGGCGAGCGCGATCTCCAGACCGCCGCCGAGAGCCGATCCGTTGATTGCGGCAACGACCGGGACCCCGAGCGTCTCCAGGGAACGCAGCTGACGCTTGACTTCCTCCAGTGTCTCGAAGACCTCGGCCGCGTGCTCCGGCTGGATCTTCGACAACATCTGCAGGTTGCCGCCGGCGAAAAAGGTCGGCTTCGCGCTGGTGATCACCACGCCCTTGAGGTCGGCCCTGGCCGCCTGCAACCTGGCGACGGTCTCGCCCATCGCGGCGATGTAGGCGTCGTTCATGGTGTTCGCCGACGCGTCCGGATCGTCCATCGTCAGCGTGACGACACCGTCGACGTTCTGCCAGGAGATCATGCGGCAAGCCTCTCGATGATCGTCGCGACGCCCATGCCGCCGCCGACGCACAGGGTGGCCAGTCCGTACCGGAGCTCCCGCCGCTCCAGTTCGTCCAGCAGGGTTCCGATCAGCATGGCGCCGGTGGCACCCAGCGGGTGGCCGAGCGCGATCGCGCCGCCGTTCACGTTCACCTTCTCGTGCGGTACGCCGAGATCCTTCATGAAATGGAGTACGGCGGCCGCGAACGCCTCGTTCATCTCGAACAGGTCGATGTCGCTCACCTCGAGACCGGCCCTGGCCAGCGCCTTGCGGGCGGCAGGTGCCGGGCCGGTGAGCATGATGGTCGGGTCGGCGCCGCTGACGCCGGTGGCGACGACCCGGCCACGAGGTGCCTGGCCGAGCGCTTCACCGGCCTTCTCGTTGCCGATGACAACCAGAGCGGCACCGTCGACGATGCCCGACGAGTTGCCGGCGTGGTGGACGTGCTCGATCCGCTCGACGGTCAGGTACTTCTCCAGCGCGACCGCGTCGAACCCGCCGTGCTCGCCGATCGCCGCGAACGACGGCGGCAGTCCGGCCAGCGTCTCGACCGTCGTCCCGGGGCGGACCAGCTGGTCGTGGTCGAGGATCTGCAGGCCGTTGCGGTCCCTGACCGGGATCACCGAGCGGGCGAAGTAGCCGTTGGCCCAGGCCTTGGCGGCCCGCGCGTGCGACTCGGCGGCGTACGCGTCGACGTCGGTCCGGGAGAATCCGTCGAGGGTGGCGATCAGATCCGCGCTGATGCCCTGCGGGATGAAGCCGGTCTGCAGCGCGGTCTCGGGGTCCATCGCCCAGGCACCGCCGTCGGAGCCCATCGGCACCCGCGACATCGACTCGACACCACCGGCCAGGATGAAGTCCTCCCACCCGGACCGGACCCGCTGAGCGGCCTGGTTGACGGCCTCCAGGCCGGACGCGCAGAAGCGGTTGAGCTGTACGCCGCCGGTCGTCTCCGGATAACCGGCCGCAAGGACCGCCGTCCGCGCGATGTCCATGCCCTGGTCGCCGATCGGCGTGACGACGCCGAGGACGACGTCGTCGATCGCGGCCGGATCGAGGCCGGGGTGCCGGTTCCGCAGCTCGTGCAGGAGGCCGGTGATCAGCTGGATCGGTTTGACCTCGTGCAGCGCGCCGGTCGGTTTGCCCTTGCCGCGCGGCGTACGGATCGCGTCGTACAGGAAGGCGTCACTGGTCCCGGAAGTGGTCATCGGTGATCCCGTCGGTCGAGTCGTCACCCCGATTGTGACAGTTCTGGTGTCACGATGGTCAAGTAGGGCTCGTTATGATCTCCGCCATGTCTGAAGTCGCGGGGGACGATGCGACCCTCACCGTCGACGAGTTGTCGGCGAGGGTCGGGATGACGGTGCGGACGTTGCGTTTCTACGCCGGCCGCGGGCTGATCCCGCCGCCGATCCGGCGCGGGCGGGTCGGGTACTACGGGCCGGAGCACATCGCGCGGCTCGACCTGGTCCGGGAGTTGCAGGCGCACGGGTTCACCCTGTCGGCGATCGAGGGCTACCTGGACCGGATCCCGGCCGACGCGACGCCGCAGGACATCGCACTCCACCGGACCCTGCTGACGCCGTGGATGCGGGATCTGCCCGAGACCCTGGATCGGGCCGCGCTGGTACGGCGTACCGGACGCGAACTGAGCGACGACGACATCGAGATGCTGGTCGCCCTCGGCGTGGTCGAGCCGACGCCGGACGAGGACGTCTTCCAGGTCGCGACCGCGCACCTGAGCCTGGGCGTGGAACTGCTCGACCTGGACCTGCCGGTCGAGGCGGTGCTGGACGCCGGCCGGATCTTCACCGAGCACGGCCGCGCGATCGCCGAGGAACTGACCGAGGTCTTCCGCACCAAGGTGTGGCCGCACTACCGGGATTCCGGTGGGCCGCCCGAGCACATCCAGCAACTGGTCGAGCGGTTCAAACCGGTGACGATCCAGGGCCTGGTCCTCGCCTACGAGCGTGCCGTCGGCGAGACCCAGCGCGACACCATCCGCCGGACCGGGAGCAAGCCGCCGCGGCGTGCGCCGAAGAAGTAGCTAGCGGGTGACGGCGAAGCCGCTGCGTCCGCTCGGCTGCTCCTCGGTCACGTCGACGCGTTCGACCCGCGCGTACGGAGGCCCGTGCCGAACCCACTCCAGCATCCGCTCGACGTCGTCCTCCGCACCCTCGAAGAGCGCCTCGACCGTGCCGTCCGGCTGGTTCCGCACCCATCCGCTGACGCCGGCCCGCTGAGCCTCACGACGGCAACTGTCCCGGAAGAACACACCCTGAACGAGGCCGTGCACCACCACCCGACGACAGATCACTGGCTGTCGTTGGGCAGCTTGAGGTAGGTCAGTCCGCGCATGTCCACATAGGTGTCGGTCGGTGTCGTGACAACGCGGACGAGTACGCCGTCGCAGCCGGTGCACCGGGCGACCAGGCCCGGCGCGTTCACGTAGAGCCGGGTGTCGGCGAACACGCCTTCCTGGCCGCAGCCGGCGCAGCGGGCGATCGCCGCGGTGATGTCCACGGCGAACAGCTGGCTCAACGCACCGGCGGCCGCGTTGCCGTCGAGGTAGGTGGCTTCACTCACTGCGGGCCTCCGGTTGGTCCGAAACGTTCGGTTCTCACACGGGCCGGGTCGTGACCGGCCGCGACCAGCAGGTCCGCCACCGCCTCGACGAACGGCGTCGGCCCGCACACGTACGTCGTCGGCGCGTCCGCCGGCGGGAACGCGAACTGCTCGAGCAGGTCGGCGTCGATCCGGCCGACTCGCGGCTCCCCCGCCGGCGCCTCCCGGGTGTAGACCAGCCGAATGTCGACGTGGTTCGCAGCCGCCACCGACTTCAGGTCGTCCACGTAGAGCACCGAGGTGGGCCGCCGTACGGAGTAGAGCAGGCGGACGGGCGCCGTACTGTCCGCCTGCTTGTGCGCGCGCAGCATCGCCATCAGCGGGACGATCCCCGATCCCCCGCCGATCAGCTGCACCGGCCCCTCCTGCTCCGGTTTCCAGACGAACCAGCCGCCGACCGGCCCGCGGATCTCCAGCGGATCGCCGACCTTCAGTACGTCGACCAGGTACAGCGAGACCTCGCCGTCCGGCACCTGCTCGACGGTCAGCTCGATCGTGTCACCGGTCCAGGCCGACGCGAGCGAGTACGACCGGGAGGCCCGGTAGCCGTCCGGTGCGGTCAGCCGCACGTCGAGGTGCTGACCGGCCAGGTGTCCCGGCCAGTCCGGTACGTCGAGGACCAGCGTCCGGGCGGTCGCGGTCTCGCGCCGTACGTCGGTGACTGTGGCGACCTGCCAGCTCAGTCGCCGGCGTATCGCTGTTCTTTCCATGGATCTCCGTACTCGTGGTAGCCGGCGGTCTCCCAGAACCCGAGGTCCTCGGTGTCGGACAGGACCAGACCGCGGACCCACTTGGCGCTCTTCCAGAAGTACAGGTGCGGCACGAGCAGGCGGGCCGGCCCACCGTGCTCGGGGTCCAGCGGCTCGCCGTCGTACTCGTACGCGATCCAGGCCTGGCCGTCGAGCAGATCGTCCAGCGGCAGGTTCGTCGTGTAGCCGCCGTAGCTGTGGGCGAGCGCGAAATCGGCCGAGGTCTCCACGTCCGCGAGCAGGGTGTCGAGCGAGACGCCCTTCCAGGAGGTCTCGAGCTTCGACCACCTGGTCACGCAGTGGATGTCCTTGGTGATCTCCTCGGCGGGCATGCCGAGCAGACCGGCCCAGTCCCACCGGTGCGCCTCGCCCGTCTCGGTGGTGACGGTGAATTCCCAGTGCTCGGTCCGGATGTGCGGCGTGGGCCCGGCGGACAGCACCGGAAAGTCCTCTGTCAGGTACTGCCCGGGCGGCAGATCCGACCCGCCCCGCCGACGCCCGGTGAACCCCGGCGACACGATCCCCATGGCGACCTCCCTCGACGCGCCTGAGGGAAGTCAATCACGCCTTGCTCAGATTCCCATCGTCCGGCCGATGATTTCCTTCATGATCTCGGTGGTGCCGCCGTAGATCGTCTGGACCCGGGTGTCGAGGTAGGCCTTGGCGATCGGGTACTCGGTCATGAAGCCGTAGCCGCCGTACAGCTGCAGGCAGCGGTCGACGACCTTCTTCTGCAGCTCGGTGGTCCACCACTTCGCCATCGCGGCCTCGGCCACGGTCAGCGTGCCGGCGTTCAGCTCCTGGATGCAGCGGTCCACGAAGACCCGGGCGATCTGGGTCTCGGTGGCGATCTCGGCGAGCACGAACCGGCTGTTCTGGAACGAGCCGATCGGGCGGCCGAACGCCTTCCGCTCCTTCACGTACGCCAGCGTCCCGGCCAGCAGGTTCTCGCACGCCGCGGCCGCGACGACGGCGATCGCGAGGCGTTCCTGCGGCAGCTTCTCCATCAGGTAGACGAAACCCTTGCCCTCGTCGCCGAGCAAGTTCGCCACCGGCACCTTGACGTCGTCGAAGAACAGCTCGGCGGTGTCCTGCGCCTTGAGGCCGATCTTGTCCAGGTTCCGGCCGCGCTCGAACCCGGGCATCCCGCGCTCGACCACCAGCAGCGAGATCCCCTGCGCGCCCGCGGCCGGATCGGTCTTCGCGACGACGATGACGAGATCGGCCAGGATGCCGTTCGAGATGAACGTCTTCTGGCCGTTCAGCACGTAGTGGTCGCCGTCCCGCCGGGCCGTGGTCCGGATCCCCTGCAGGTCGCTGCCCGCACCGGGTTCGGTCATCGCGATCGCGGTGATCGTCTCCCCGGAGCAGAACCCGGGCAACCAGCGCGCCTTCTGCTCGTCGGTGGCGTAGTCCAGCAGGTACGCCGACGTGATGTCGGTGTGGATCGCGAACCCGACCCCGCTCGCCCGGGCCCGGGTCAGTTCCTCGATCAGTACGGCGTTGAACCGGAAGTCGCGGGTGCCGCCACCGCCGTACTCCTCCGGCATCATGAAGCCGAGCAGACCCGCCTGGCCGGCCGCGGTCCAGACCTCCCGGGGCACGATGCCGGCCTCCTCCCAGGCGTCGTGGTGCGGCACGATCTCCTTGTCGCAGAACGCCCGCGCGGTCTCCCGGAAGGCATCGTGATCGGCGTCGAAGAGCTGACGTTCCACGGGCGGTTTCCTCTCAGTCCTGTACGGCGGCGCCGGCAGCCAGCAGGTCGTCGATGTCGGTGATGCCCCAGTCGCCGAGCGCCTCGCGGGTGTGCTGGCCGGCCCGCGCGGGCGGGCGGGCGAGGCTGGTCGGCGTACGGGAGAAGCGTGGGGCGGGTGCGGCCTGGCGGACGCCGTCCTTGTCCACGAAGGTGCCCCGGGCAACGAGGTGGGGATGATCGGCGGCGAGCGGCAGCACCGGCGCGACGCAGGCGTCGGAGCCGTCGAACACCTCCGTCCACTCGGCCTGGGTCCGCCGAACGAAGGTCTCGGAGAGCAGCTTGCGGAGCTCCGGCCAGTTCGCCGGATCGTTGCGGTCCGGGGCGTTGATGCCGAGCCTGGTGATGAGCTCGTCGTAGAACGGCTGCTCCAGCGCGCCGACCGCCAGGTGCTTGCCGTCGGCGGTCTTGTACACGTCGTAGAACGGCGCGCCGGTGTCCAGCAGGTTCGTGCCGCGCTCCTGCTTCCAGGCCCCGGCGGCGAGGGCGCCGAGCATCATCGTGGTCAGGTGCGCCGATCCGTCGACGATCGCCGCGTCGACAACCTGACCACGCCCGCTCCGCTGCGCCTCGTGCAGCGCGGCCAGGATGCCGACGACCAGGTACAGCGACCCGCCGGCGAAGTCTCCGAGCAGGTTGGACGGCACCTGGGGCGGTCCGCCGGCGCGGCCGATCAGGTGCAGGGCACCGGACAGCGCGATGTAGTCGATGTCGTGCCCGGCGGTCTGGGCGAGCGGCCCGTCCTGCCCCCAGCCCGTCATCCGGCCGTACACCAGCTTCGGGTTGATCGCGTGCAGGTCCTCCGGCCCGAGCCCGAGCCGCTCGGCGACCCCCGGCCGGAAGCCTTCGACCAGTACGTCGGCCTTCGTGGCCAAGCGCCGTACGACGTCGATCGCCGCCGGGTTCTTCCGGTCCAGGGCGACGCTGCGGCGACCGCGGTTGACCAGGTCGAGCTCGGGTGGCCCGAACGACAGGCCGCCGCCGGGCCGGTCGACCCGGAGAACCTCGGCGCCGAGCTCGGCGAGCATCATGCAGGCGAACGGTGCCGGGCCGATCCCGGCCAACTCGACGACCTTCACCCCCTGCAGAGGACCCATGCCCGCTATTGTGACAGTTCTACTGTCACAGTCGTCAAGTCAGCTTGCGTGCGGCGACCAGAGCGCTCGCCGGCACGAGCACGCTGAGCGTCGTGACCACCGCCACGACGGCGGACCAACCCGGCGAGTCGCCCTCGAGGTGCCCGAGGTGGAAGTACAGGTGAGGCACCGCAAAGGCCAGGTACGCCGACAGCGCGACAACCGTGAGGAACCGGTCGAAGCGGATCGCCGCTGCGACGAGCACGACCGCCACCCCGAGCGTCGCACCGCCGAAGTCGCGGAAGAGATGCTCGCTGTACGGCGGCGTCCAGTCGACCGTCGGCAGCTGGTAGAAAGACGCCGGGAAGAACGTCAGCCACACGCCGAGGATCAGTTCGTACGCCGCGAACACCATGAGGACGGACCGCACGTAGCCCCTCATCCGAGGTACTCCTCGAAGGTGATCGATCCGTACGACGGCCCGTCGACGATCGCCGCACCGGAGGCGTACGCACGGAACACCTTCCCGGGAAGACGGACTCCGACCACCGGCCGGCGAGCTGACCGGGCCGCCTTCCACGCGCGGGCGAGGTCGGTGACCCGACGACGCTCAGGCCCGCCGATGTCCGGCGCCCGGCCGTTGACCGGCGGTTCGGCGACGAGTTCGGTGAGGCGTACGGCGACGTCCTCGACCGCGATCGGCTGGAGCGTGACCGGCGGGGCGAGGACGACCGGAACCTTCACGCTGAAGATCCGGTCCAGCAGGTTGTGGAACTGCGTCGCCCGCAGGATCGTGTGCGGCGTTCCCGACGCGGCGACGAGCCGCTCGACCTCGAGCTTGTGCCGGTAGTACGGCAGCGGAATCCGGTCGATGCCGACGATCGACATGACCACCAGGTGCGCCGAGCCGCGTGCCGCCTGCAGGAGATTGCGCGCCTGCTGCACGTCCCGCCGGCCGAGGCCGGTCGCGAGGTGGACGATCGTGTCGACGCCGTCGGCCGCCGCCTGGATGCCGCTGCCGGTCGTCAGGTCGCCGGTGACCAGGCCCGGTCCGGTCCGACGGCTGAGGACGCGGACCTCATGGCCGGCCGCCCGGAGGTGGTCGACGGTGGGCCGGCCGAGGGTGCCGGTGCCGCCGGTGACGAGGATGGTTCCCATCTGGTGTCCTTTCGTTCACCAGCCGAGATCGGGTAGCCCTCCGATTCGTGACAACTGCCCGACCGCGAATCCCAGCTTGTCCGGATTCAGCACGAACCGGAGCTCGCTCACCCCGTCGTCGCCGAACTCGACGAAACAGACGGCCTCGACACCGTCGGCGCTGACGGCAACCAGCGCGGGCCGGCCGTTCGCCTCGGCGATCCGCGGCTCGATCCCCGCGCCGAAGCGTTCCACGACGCCGATCAGGTAGCGGGCCACGCGCTCGCGGCCGGTCAGCGCGTTGCGCGCGGCAACGACCTTGCCGCCGCCGTCGGCCCGCGCCACGACGTCCTCGGCGAGCAACTTCTCCAGCTCACCGACCTCACCGAGCTGCGCCGCGGCGACGAACCGCTCGACCAGTTTGCGCCACTCCGCGGGATCGACCCGGCGCTCCCGCTTCGGCTCGGCGGCGACGCGCCTGGCCGCCCGGGAGGCGAGCTGGCGCGCGTTCGCCTCGGTGGTGCCGATCAGTTCGGCGACCTCGCGATGGCTGTAGCCGAACGCCTCCCGCAGTACGTACGCCGCCCGCTCGGCCGGCGTGAGTCGTTCGAGCAGGAGCAACAACGCGAACGAGACCGAATCGCGCTCGGCGACCACGTCGAGCGGTCCGAGCTCGCCGAACTCGGGCCGGCCGGTGAGCACCGGCTCCGGCAACCACTCCCCGAGGTACGTCTCTCGTCGTACCCGGGCCGAGGTGAGCTGCTGGATCGACAGGTTCGTGACCACCTTGGCCAGGTAGGCACCGGGGTCCTTCACTGTCTCCCGGTCGACGCCCTGCCACCGCAGCCACGCCTCCTGCACGATCTCCTCGGCGTCGGTCGCCGTGCCGAGCATCCGGTAGGCGATCCCGAACAACCGCCCTCGCACCCGCTGAAACGCGGTCAGTCCGTCGGTGGTCACCTGATCAGCCCGGCAGGAACGTCTCGGCGGCGCGCTGGATCTTGGCGTAGAAGTCGGTCCAGCCGGCCTCGTCGAGCATGCCGGAATCCGCACCGCCCTGGCCGTCGATCAGCTCCCGAATGATGTCGGCGTGGCCGGCGTGGTGCGCGGTCTCGTCGACGACGCGGACCAGCAAGGCGCCGAACGTCGTACGACGCTTGTCCTCGGCCCAGTGTGGGACCTCCGCAGGGGTGTCCAACGAGAACTCGGCGATGCTGCGGTCACTGTGGGCGCAGGCAGCGCGGTACAGGTCGGTGATGTAGTCGGAGCTCTCCGACGGAAGCGCCCACATGTCGCCGCCCTCCCAGACCGAGCCGTCCTCGTCCCAGGGCAGCGGCTTCTCCGGCGGTCGCCCGACGCTGGTCCCGAGGTAGACGTACTCGACCCCGGTGAGGTGTTTGACCAGCCCCAGCAGGTTCGTCCCCGAAGGCACGAGCGGACGACGCCGGTCGTACTCACTCAGGCCCTCCAGTTTGGAGAGCATCAACGCTCGGGTCGCCTGGAGGTACTCCTGCAGCTCAGCCTTCATAGCCGACGACGCTAGCTCACGCCCCGGACAGTTTCGGCGCACCCGGTGGAATGAACGGCGGTGCCACCGGCCCGTGCTCGATCAGTTTCATCAGCGCGTCCGTGTCGACGTACTCGTCGATCGCGTCGGCAAGCCGGTCGAGTCGGGCCTCGCGCAGCGCGGCGAACGAGACCGTGCCGCCCGGCGCCGGTTTGCCGGTCAGCCCGGCCACTTCGGCCAGGAACGCGTGGCGCGCCGCATCGTCGTCGAGCAGCCCGTGCCAGATCGTCCCCCAGGTGTTGCCGACCCGGCAGCCACCGGCGAACGCGTCCGCCTCCCCGGCCACCGTCACCACACCGTGATGGATCTCGTACGCCGTCGCGGCCGGCCGGGCCAGCACCTTCCCGGCCTCGAACACGGTTGCTACCGGCAACAACCCGAGCCCGCTGTGCTCCCCGCCACCCTCGACACCGTGCGGATCCGTGATCGCACCGCCCAGCATCTGATATCCACCGCAGATGCCGAGCACCGGCCGCCCGGCCGCGACCCGGGCAGTCACCGCCTCCGCCAGCCCCTGCTCCCGCAACCACCGCAGGTCCGCCACGGTCGCCCGTGATCCGGGCAGGACGACCAGATCGGCGTCCCGTACCTCGGCCGGGCTGGTGGTGAAGAACACACTGTTCGTCGGCTCGACCGCGAGCGCGTCCAGATCGGTGAAGTTGCTGATCCGGGGGAAGCGCACCACCGCCACAGTGAGCAGGTCCGCCGGCGAGCTTCGTCGTACCGGGATGTCCAGGGCGTCCTCCGAGTCCAGCCAGAGCTCGGGCAGCCACGGGAGTACGCCGTACGTCGGCCGGCCGGTCGCGGACGTGAGCATGTCGATCCCCGGCTGCAGCAGCGACACGTCACCACGGAACTTGTTCACCAGGAACCCGCTGATCAGCGCCTGGTCCGCGGCGTCGAGCAACGCGACCGTGCCGAACATCGACGCGAACACTCCCCCGCGGTCGATGTCGCCGACCACGACCACCGGAGCCTTCGCATGCTGGGCCAGCCCCATGTTCACGTAGTCCGACCGGCGCAGGTTGATCTCCGTCGGGCTCCCGGCCCCCTCGCTGATCACTACGTCGTACCTGGAGGCCAGATCGTCGTACGCCGCGAACGCCGCCTTGGCCAACTCGGCCCGCTCGGTGAGGAAGCCGCGGGCGGTGAGCTCACCCCACGGCTCCCCCATCAGCACGACGTGGCTCCGGCGGTCGCTGCCCGGTTTGAGCAGCACCGGGTTCATCGCGGCCTCCGGTTCGGCGCCGGCGGCGACGGCCTGGATCCACTGCGCCCGGCCGATCTCGGCGCCGTCGGCACAGACCATCGAGTTGTTCGACATGTTCTGTGCCTTGTACGGCGCCACCCGGACACCCTGGCGCGCCAGCCACCGGCACAGCCCGGTCACCACGGTCGTCTTCCCGGCGTCGGACGTCGTACCGGCAATCAGGAGCGAACCCACCGGCCTACCTTACGGCGGGGCACCCGCGACGGCACCGGTCAGCTCACGGGACCAGCGAGTTGCAGCACCTCGGCGGTGGGGAGCTTGGCCAGGTCGGCGCCGTCGACGAGCAGCTTGGACGCCCGGACGCCGCTGCCGATCACGACCGGTCCGGCGTTCGCGACCGCCTCGTCGACCAGGACCGGCCAGTCCGCCGGCAGTCCGATCGGTGTGATGCCGCCGTACTCCATCCCGGTCCTGCCGACCGCGTCGTCCTGGGCGGCGAACGAGATCTTCCGCACACCGAGGTGCTTGCGGATCACGCCGTTCACGTCGGCCCGGTGGGTGGCGAGCACCATCACCGCGGCGTACGTCGACTCACCGGCGCGCTTGCCGTGGACGATCACGCAGTTCGCCGACGCGGCCATCGGTACGTCGTACTCCGCGCAGAACGCGGCCGTGTCGGCCAGGCCGGGGTCGATCGCGGCGGCGTACGCCGGGATCGAGCCGAGGCCGTCGCGGACCGGATCGGCCAGCAGTTCCGGCACCTCGGCGGCCTGCCGCCACTCGAGTTTGCCCAGCACCGGCTCCCTCACTCGCCCTCCCGCTTGGTCAGGTCGGCGTACTCGGGGTGTTCGGCGAGGTAGTCCTGGTAGAACGGGCAGGCCGGCTTGACCCGCAGCCCGAGCGCCCGCGCGTCGTCCAGGGACTTGGTGGCGATCCGGCCGGCCACGCCCTGGCCGCGGAACTCCGGCAGCGTCTCGGCATGCAGGAAGGTGATGACACCGGGGTACAGCTTGTAGTCGACGAAGCCCATCAGGTTCCCGTCGGCGTCGACCGCCTCGTACCGGCTGCGTTCCTTGGCGTCCACCACGCTGATCTCGTTTCCCATGCCGCCACTGTAGGCCGTGTCTGTGGACGGCTTGCCGCCTGTTGCCGTGGACAGACGGTAGGCTCGCGGGCTGAAATGGGTGAGTGGACGGGTGCGGGGTGTGGGTGACCAGGTGACGGTGGCTGCGGGAGACGGTGGACCGACCGCTCTCCGGATCATGCTGGGCGGACAGCTGCGGCGGATGCGGGAGCAGGCCGGGATCAGCCGTGCGGACGCCGGCTGGCAGATCCGCGCCTCCGAGTCCAAGGTCAGCCGGATGGAACTCGGCCGGGTCGGGTTCAAGGAACGCGACGTCAGCGACCTGCTCGACCTCTACGGCATGCGGGACGAGGAGGAACGCTTCCGGCTGATGGAGCTGGCCCGGGCGGCGAACAACCCGGGCTGGTGGTCCCGGTACGGCGACGTGATGCCGACCTGGTTCACCAACTACGTCGGCCTGGAGGTCGCGGCCACCCTGATCCGGACCTACGAGGTGATGTTCGTCCCCGGTCTGCTGCAGACCGAGGACTACGCCCGGGCCGTCGTCCAGATGGGCAGGGCCTACCTGCCCGCGGAGGAGATCGACCAGCGGGTCGCCCTCCGGGTGACGCGACAGCAGATCCTCACCCGGCCGACCCCGGTGCGTCTGTGGGTGGTCATCGACGAGTCCGTGCTGCGCCGCCCGGTCGGCGGCGAGAAGATCATGCGGGCGCAGATCGAGCACCTGATGATGTGGGCGCAGCAGCCGAACATTACGCTGCAGGTGATGCCGTTCAGCAGCGTCGGTTACCCGGGCGCCGGCGGCGCGTTCAGCATCCTGCGGTTCCCCGAGGGCGACCTGCCGGACATCGTCTACATCGAGCACGCGGCCAGCGCGCTGTACCTGGACAAGCTCGAAGAGGTCGACGAGTACGTCGCGATCATGGAGGCACTCACCATCGCGGCGGCGCCGGTGTCGCAGACCGAGACCCTCTTGAAGGACGCCCTCGCCCGGATGGACTGACCTCAGGCGACCCGGAGGTCGACCTTGATGTTGCCGCGGGTGGCGTTGGAGTACGGGCAGACCTCGTGGGCCTTGGCGACCAGCTCCTCGGCGACCGCGTGGTCGACACCGGGCATGCTCACCTCGAGCACGACCTCCAGGCCGTAGCCGGCGCCACCGTTGATCGGGCCGATGCCGACCTCGGCGGTGACGGTCGAGCCGTCGGCGTCCTGACGGGCCTTGCGGGCGACCAGCTTCAGCGCACTGTGGAAGCAGGCGGCGTACCCGGCCGCGAACAGCTGCTCCGGGTTGGTGCCCTTGCCGTTGCCGCCCATCTCGACCGGCGGCACCACCACCACGTCGAGCTTGCCGTCGCTGCTCGCGACCTTGCCGTCGCGACCGCCCTGGGCCGTGGCCTTGGCGGTGTACAGAACCTTCTCTACTGCGATCGTCATAGCTGTCGTCTCCGGAATCAGCGGGTCGGGTCGAGGAGGAGCTTGCCGACGGTGCGGCGGGCCCGGAGGTCTTCGTGGGCCGTCGCGACGTCGGACAGCGGATAGTCGCCGCCGATGATCGGGCGGAGCTTGCCGCTCGCGGTCAGGTCGAACAGTTCTGCCAGCGGCTCGGCCAAGAGGGCCGGGTTGCGGAAGCAGTCGGCCAGCCAGAAGCCGGCGACCGTCTTCGAGCCCTTCATCAACCGGGCCGGATCGATCGGGGCGGCGGCCTGCCGCGACGCGGCACCGAAGGTCACCAGGCGGCCGAAGCGCCCCAGCGCGGCGAAGGACTCGTCGAACGTCGGACCGCCGACCATCTCGAGCACGATGTCGACCGGCTTGCCGGCGTTCGCATCGAGGATGCGGTCCTTCAGGCCCTCCGGCTCGCCGTCGATGGCGGCATCCGCCCCGAGCTCGACCGCCTGCTTGCGCTTCTCCTCGCTGGACGCGGTCGCGATCACCCAGCCGGCACCCCACAGCTTCGCGAGCTGTACCGCGAGGGATCCGACCCCACCAGCTCCGGCGTGCACCAGCACGGACTCCCCAGGCTGCAGATGCGAGGACGTCCTCAGCAGGTGCCAGGCCGTGGTGCCCTGCAGGACAAGAGCGAGCGCGGCGCCGTCGCTGACACCGTCCGGCACGTCGAAGGCGTACGGCGCCTGGGCAACAGCCTTCTCGGCGTAGCCACCGGAACCGACGAGCGCGACCACGCGGCGACCGTCGGCCGTCCGTCCGACGACCTCGCCACCCGGGATCAGCGGCAGCTGGGTCTTCGACAGGTAGCTGTTCTCGACCTGGTGCGTGTCCGCGTAGTTGATGCCGGCCCGGTCGACCGTGATCAGGACCTGGCCGTCACCGGCGACCGGCTCCGGAACCTCGCTGATCTCGAGCACCTCGGGTCCGCCGAACTGAGTAATCCGTATCGCTCGCATACACCGTACTATACACTGTACGTTAAGACGCCGACGGGAGGTGCGTCACATGGCGAGGACGCCGCGCAACACGCTCAGCTCCGAGCTGATCGTGCGGACCGCCCTGGAGTTGATGGAGTCGAAGGGTCTCAACGGGTTCAGCCTGCGCGGGGTTGCGGCCGAGCTCGGGGTCGGGCCGATGGCGCTCTACACGTACTTCCGGAACAAGGCCGACCTGTACGACGCCGTCCGCAACCACCTGATGGCGTTGCTGCCCGCCGTACCGGAAGATCTGCCGTGGCCGGATCAGGTCCGGGCGGTGTGCCGCGGACTGCGGCTGCTGATGCTGCAACATCCTTGCCTGGCGCAACTTCTGTCCGGCCGGCCGCTGAGCGGCGACGAGACGGCTCGGGTCGCCGAGGGGCTGCTGAGCGTGCTGCGGAAGGCCGGATTCGCGCCGGAGATCGCGGCGCGGACGCACACCACGTTGTTCACCTACGTGCTCGGGGCAACGTCCTGGGAGATCCAGATGGCCGCCGAGCGCCGCGACCCGGAGGCGTGGCGACGGTTGCGGACGACGATGGAGTCACTGTCAGCCCGGGAGTTCCCCAGCGTTGTCGAGTTGGCTCCCGAGCTCGCCCGGACAACCGGTGGCGACGAGCAGTTCGACTACGGCTTGGACCTGCTGCTGGCCGGGTTGCAGCTCAGAACACCATCGTGACGATGGCGAGGACGCCGATGCAGACGATGAGGGCACGCAACGCGATCGGCGGCAGCTTGCGGCCGTAGCGGGCACCGAGGAAGCCGCCGATCGTGGAGCCGACCGCGATCAGCACCGCGGCCGTCCAGTCGACATCGGCGACGATGATGAACAACACGGCGGCGACCGTGTTCACGACGGTCGCGAGGACGTTCTTCAGGCCGTTCATCCGTTGCAGGTTGGAGTCCAGGCCGAGGCCGAGGATCGCCATCAGCAGCACGCCTTGCGCGGCGCCGAAGTACCCGCCGTAGACACCGGTGGCGAACACCGCGGGGATCACCCACCAGGCACCCCGGTGGTGATGCGACGGCACGCTGATCCACCGCGACAACCAGGGCTGGAAGGCGACCAGCACACACCCGAGCAGGATCAGCACCGGTACGACGGCGTCGAACGCGGAATCGGGCAGCGTCAGCAGCAGCACTCCCCCGACGACGCCGCCGACCAGCGACGCCGGGATCAAGCGGATCATCCGCCCGCGCTGGCCCTCGAGCTCACGCCGGTAGCCGATCGCGCCGGCCGCCGTACCCGGTGCCAGACCGACGCTGTTGCTCACGTTCGCGAGCACCGGCGGGATGCCGACGGCAAGCAACGCGGGGAAGGTCAGCAGCGTGCCCGAGCCCACCACGGCGTTGATCGTGCCCGCGCCCATCCCCGCCAGCAGGACGAACAGCGCCTCGAACCATGTCATCGCTGCCAGACTCTACGCACCTGACCGGATCCATCGCTCAGCCGTCCGTCCGTTGAGCACTCATCCGGCGGCCGGCACAGCAGAACCGCCCCGGGCCAGGCCGGGGCGGTTCGGGGTCAGCGTTCGAGTGGCGGCTCGGGTGACGGCGGAGCCGGGGGCTCCTGGTTCTGCCCGATCGAGGGCGGCGGCGTGACCGGTTGCTGGCCGCGGCTGCTGACGGCCGCGTTCTGCGCCGCGGCGATCGCCTCGGCGACCGCGTGGTCGGCCTCGGCCACCGCGGCATCCTGCGCGGCATCCGATCCCGCCTCGACCTCCGGCACCTGGCCGTTGTCGATCTCCGGCGCCTGCCAGGAACCCTCGGCCTTCTGCGGGATGCCGGCCACCTGACCGACCGCGCTGCCGAGACCCTTGAGCGCGTCACCGATCTCACTCGGCACGATCCACAGCTTGTTCGCGTCGCCCTGAGCGATCGACGGGAGCATCTGCAGGTACTGGTACGCGAGCAGACCCTGGTCCGGCTTGCCGGCGTGGATCGCGTTGAACACCGTGGTGATGGCCTGCGCCTCACCCTGGGCCTTGAGGATCCGCGCCTCCCGCTCGGCCTGCGCCCGCAGGATCCGGGATTCCTTGTCACCCTGGGCCGTCAGGATCGCGGACTGCTTCTGCCCCTCGGCCGACAGCACGGCGGACTGCCGCATACCCTCGGCGGTCAGGATCGCCGCGCGCTTGTCGCGGTCGGCCCGCATCTGCTTCTCCATCGAGTCCTGGATCGACGGCGGCGGGTCGATCGAGCGCAGCTCGACCCGGTTGACCCGGATACCCCACTTGCCGGTGGCCTCGTCGAGGACGTACCGGAGCTTCTCGTTGATCTCCTCACGCGAGGTCAGCGTCTGCTCCAGATCCATGCCACCGATGATGTTCCGCAGCGTGGTCATGGTGAGCTGCTCGATCGCCTGGATGTAGTTGGAGATCTCGTACGTCGCCCGGACCGGGTCGTTCACCTGGAAGTAGATGACAGAGTCGATCGACACCATCAGGTTGTCCTCGGTGATGACGCCCTGGGGCGGGAACGCGACGACCTGCTCGCGCATGTCGATGGTGTAGCGCACCTTGTCGACGAACGGCATCAGCAGGTTCAGGCCGGGCTGGAGACCGGTCTTGAACTTCCCGAACCGCTCGACGATCCCGACGGTCTGCTGCTGCACCACCCGAACGGACTTCGCCAGCGTGACGATCACCATCACGGCGACCACTGCCAGCACTACGAGGAACGCGGTCATTCCGACCCTCCACTCGACAGAACCTCAGGACGGACAGTCTTTCCTATCGACGGTCCACTCGGCGTACCGGTTCCCCGGCGCGTGGGCTGCCTGATCGGACAAGTACTTCTGTCGTCCTCCGCTCCGACAGTACTGCGGTCACCCGGTCACGCAACCGGGGTCGGCCCTCAGCTCTGCGGCGGGTCGGTGGGGTTCGACTCGGGGTTGTTCAACTGGTGGTGCAGCGGGTCGCCGACCGGGTAGACGACCGCGGTCGCACCGTCGATCGACATCACCTCGACCCGCGTCCCCGGGGCGATCGTCGACACCTCGTCGTACGGACGGGCCGTCCAGAGCTCACCGCCGAGCCGGATCGAGCCGCCGCCGTCGGGATGGATCTCCTTCACCACGGTCCCGGTCCGGCCGATGACGTGCGCGGAGCCGGTCTTCAGCTCGGCGCCGTGGTGGAACTTCCGGGCGAGCAGTGGACGGATCGCGACCAGCATCGCGGCGGCGGTGATCAGGCCGACGACGATCTGCAGCCAGAGCAGTCCCGGGAAGACGGCACTCACCCCGGCGGCGGTCAGCGCGCCGGCCGCCAGCATCAGCAAGGTGAAGTCGAGTGAAGCCAGTTCGGCCAGACCGAGGACGGCGGCAATCGTCAGCCACGCCGCCCAGATGTTGTCCCGCAGCCAATCCATCATTTCCCAAGCCTATCCGCGTTCCGGGCCCCAAGCAGGTCCACAACGATCGGACGCACACCGCCGTCCACCCGATCCAACCTCCCCGCCCCCGAACACATGAGCGGATAACCCCCGCAGTTGCCCGTTCTCGCCTCCGCATACCGGGGCAGAACGGGCAACTCCAGGGGTTAACCCCTGAAATGCCCGGCCGGCGTCAGAGGGCGCGGGCGGTGTAGCGGGCGTCTTCCTGTTTGAGGGAGAGCGCCAGGTCGAAGGTTTCGCTGAGGGTCTCGGAGGTGAGGGCCTCCTGCATGGGGCCGGCGGAGACGATCCGGCCCTCCTTCAGCAGCAGCGCGTGGGTGAAGCCCGGTGGGATCTCCTCGACGTGGTGGGTGACCAGGACCATCGCCGGTGCGCCGGCCGCGGTCGCGATCGAGCTGAGCGAGCGGACCAGCTGCTCGCGGCCGGTGAGGTCGAGTCCGGCCGCGGGCTCGTCCATCAGCATCAGCTCGGGGTCGGTCATCAGCGCGCGGGCGATCTGGACCCGCTTGCGCTCCCCCTCCGACAAGGTGCCGAAGGTCCGGTCGGCGAGGTGGCCGATGCCGAGCTCGGTCAGCAGCTCCTTGGCCCGCTGGTGGTCCAGTTCGTCGTACTCCTCGCGCCAGCGGCCGAGTACGGCGTACGACGCGGAGACGACGACGTCCGACACCCGTTCGCCGCGCGGCAACCGGTCGGCCAAGGCGGCACTGGTCAGCCCGATCCGCGGCCGCAGTTCGAACACGTCGACCGCCCCGAGCACCTCGCCGAGCAGCCCGGCGACGCCGGCGGTCGGGTGGATCTGCGCCGCGAGGATCTGCAGCAGCGTCGTCTTGCCGGCGCCGTTCGGGCCGATCACGACCCAGCGGTCGGCCTCGTCGATTGTCCAGTCGATCCCGTCGAGCAGTCGCGCCCCACCACGAACGATCGACACCCCGGCCAGCTCCACCACTGCACTCATGCCCCAAAACCTACGGGGTCGCTCCCCCCGGTCTCGCGCCCACCCTGCTGGTGTCGTACGGCGGACGGGGTGATGGGAGACTTGCGGGCGTGTTGACGACCTCCGCCTCGGTTCGGTTCACCGTGTGGACCAACGCGATGCTGACCGGTGCCTGCGACCCCGACACGGCCGCCCACAAGATCCTCGGGGACGACGTCGGGCACCACGTGGCCGGCCTTGCCGCGCACCCGGCGCCGGCCACGCTGCCGGTCGCGCTGAACCTGTTGCGGGCCGCGGGTGCGACCCAGGCGCACCTGGCGTTGCCGATCCCGGGCGATCCGATCGGACTGGCCGGCCCGCCGGCCTTCAACGAGGCGGCGTTGGAGTCGGGTGAGGCCGTCGTCCTGACCGGAGCCGAGCTCGGGCTGGTTCCGTCGTACGTCGGTCCGGCCGTGCAGTGGACCGTGATGGCCGCGACCAGCCCGGTGCCGGCCGACTTCGGCGAAGCCGACCGCGGACTGCGGATGGCGCTGATCGAGGCGGCCGAATCGCTGGCGGCGCTCGACGTCGCGCGGTGGAAGCCGGAGATCGCCGACGCGCTGATCGACATCCGCAAGATCGGCACCGGCCGCAACGACGACCTTGCCCCCGGCTACCAACCGCGAGCCGTGAAGACGGCCGCCACCGCGCGCCGGTGCCTGGCCATCGCCGACGCCGCGCTCGAGGACGACGGCGCCGCGGTGACCGGCGCCGAGGCCGACGCCCGCCGGCGGACGCTGACGGAGTTGGCCGCGGCCGCCCGTCGTGCTCTCGTCGCGGCATGTGGACCGCCGGTCCGCGACTGATGTGGTTTGGGTACCGTTCGTGCTGCCATGACTGGACAGGCTGAGCTCGAGACGCCCTCGCCCGATCGCCCGACGCTATTGGTCATTCTGACCGGCACAGACCGCCCGGGCCTGACCTCCGCTGTGCTCTCGACGCTCGCCACCCGAGGGGTCGAGGTGATCGACGCCGAGCAGGTCGTCCTCCGGGGCCGGCTGGTGCTCGGTGTGCTGGTGTCCGCGCCGCGCGACCACAAGAGCCTCAAGGAAGAACTGAAGGCGCTCGAGACCGTCCTCGACGTCGACATCTCGGTGAAGAAGGGCATCGGCGACAACGAGCCCCGGCGCAAGGGCCGCACCCAGGTGACCGTGATCGGGCACCCGCTCACCGCGGCCGGCCTGGCCGCGATCGCCGGCCGGATCGCCGACACCGGCGCGAACATCGACCGGATCAGCCGGATGGCGCGCTACCCGGTGACCGCGATGGAGATCGCCGTCTCCGGTGCCGATCCGGACGCGTTGCGGGCCGTGCTGGCGATGGAGGGGGTCCGGCAGAAGCTCGACGTCGCCGTCCAGGCCGGCGGGTTGTACCGGCGGGCGAAGCGGCTGATCGTGATGGACGTCGACTCGACCCTCATCCAGGGCGAGGTCATCGAGATGCTCGCCGGCCACGCCGGCCGGCTGGAGGAAGTTGCCGCCGTCACCGAACAGGCGATGCGCGGCGAGCTCGAGTTCGCCGAGTCCCTGCACCACCGGGTCGCGCAGCTGGCCGGCCTGCCCGAGTCAGCGCTCGACGAGGTGTACCAGGCGATCCAGCTGGCGCCCGGAGCGCGCACGCTGGTTCGCACGCTGAAGCGGCTGGGGTACCAGTTCGCGATCGTCAGCGGCGGGTTCAGCCAGATCACCGACAAGCTGGCCGCCGATCTCGGCATCGACTACGCCAAGGCCAACGAACTGGAGATCGTCGACGGCAAGCTGACCGGCCGGGTGGTCGGCGACGTGGTCGACCGGGCCGGCAAGGCGACCGCGCTGCGCGAGTTCGCGGAGATGTCCGGTACGCCGTTGTCGCAGACGGTCGCGATCGGTGACGGCGCCAACGACCTCGACATGCTCGCCGCCGCCGGGCTCGGGGTCGCCTTCAACGCCAAGCCGGTCGTCCGCGAGGCGGCCGACACGCACCTGAGCGTGCCCTACCTGGACACGATCCTGTACCTGCTCGGCATCAGCCGCGAGGAAGTCGAAGCCGCCGACGCGGACAATCCGGCCTGACCGGTTCTGCCCCGCCGGTGCGCGATGATCGGGGCATGCTCCCGCACGGGTTCACGAGCCGTCCCGCGACGATCGACGACGCAACAGCGATCTACCGGCTCCTGGCCGAGGGCGAGATCCGCTGGCACGGCCGGGCCGAGGTGGTCCCGGATGCGGTCGCTGCGGATCTCCGGCGGCCGGAGTTGGACATGACACGCGACACCCTCGTCGTCGAGGCGCCCGACGGCGAACTGGCCGGGTGGGCCTGGGTGCACCTGGGCAAACGCGCTCAGGTCGACGTGCACCCGTCGTACCGGGCCCGGGGAATCGGCACGGCGCTGCTCGACTGGGCGGAGGCGCGGTCGCGCGAGGAGGGCAGCGAGTGGCTCGCGCAGGCGGTCGACGACGCCGACCGGGCCGGAACCGAGCTGCTCCGGTCGCGCGGGTACGAGGTGCTGGCGACCAACTGGCTGCTCGAACGGCCGATCGTCGCGCCAGGACCGAGGAAGGTGCCGGACGGCATCACGCTCACGCCGTACGACGAGGCCCGGGCGCGCGAGGTGCACGAGCTCATCGAGACGGCGTTCTCCGAGTTCCAGCAGCGGCGGAAGTCGTACGACGAATGGGCCCGGCTGACTGTGGAGCGTTCCACGTTCCGGCCGGATGCCTCGACGCTGGCGTTCGCCGGTGACGAGCTGGTCGGTGCCGTCGTCGCCCTCGACCTGCCGGAGACCGACGAGGGGTACGTCGAGCAACTCGCCGTACGCGCCGATCATCGGGGCAAGGGCGTGGCGCGGGCGATGCTCGACGACACGTGTGCCGTCTTTCACCGGCTCGGTCGGCGGGACTGCATCCTCTGGACGCATTCCGGCACCGGAGCGCTCGGGATGTACGAACGCCTCGGCATGCGGGTCCGGCGGAGTACGACGGTCTATCGCCGCACGCACTGAAACCCAGCCTGTGACGAGCTGTTGACACACCGGAATGAGAGCGCTCCCATAGACTAACCCCTGAAGGAGGTAGTCATGCGTTCCCGCCCCTTGATCGCCGCATTGATCGCCCCACTCCTGGTCACCGGCGCCCTGGCCGTCGCGGCCGACGCCAGCGTCCCGCCACCGGCCAACGGCTGGACGACCGTGTGGAGTGACGACTTCGACGGACCCGGCGGCACGCTGCCGTCGAGCGCCAACTGGATCGTCGACACCGGCCACGGCTATCCCGGCGGCCCCGCGAACTGGGGCACCGGCGAGATCCAGAACTACACGAACAGCACCAGCAACCTCGCCCTCGACGGCACCGGCAACCTGCGCATCACACCCCGCCGCGACGCGGCCGGCAACTGGACGTCGGCCCGGATCGAGACCCGGCGCGGCGACTTCAAACCGCCGAGCGGCGGCGTGCTCGCGATCGAGAGCCGGATCCAGATGCCCAACGTCACCGGCGCCGCGGCCCTCGGCTACTGGCCCGCGTTCTGGGCGCTCGGATCGCCGTACCGCGGGAACTACTGGAACTGGCCGGGCATCGGCGAGTTCGACATCATGGAGAACGTCAACGGGATCAACTCGGTCTGGGGTGTCCTGCACTGCGGTGTGAACCCCGGCGGCCCGTGCAACGAGACCAGCGGCCTCGGCGCCAGCCGCGCGTGCCCGGGCTCGACCTGCCAGTCCGGCTTCCACACCTACCGGTTCGAGTGGGACACGAGCATCTCGCCGAACCAGTTGCGCTGGTACGTCGACGGGCAGCAGTACCACTCGATCAGCCAAGGGCAGTTGCCGGCCGACACCTGGTCGAACATGACCTCGCACGCCGGCTACTTCATCCTGCTGAACGTCGCCATCGGCGGCGCCTTCCCGGACGCGCTCAACGGGCCGACGCCCCGGCCGGAGACCGTTCCGGGGCATCCGATGATCGTGGACTACGTGGCCGTGACTTCACGCGGTGGCGGCACCACTCCCCCGACCACACCGCCGCCAGGCGGCAGCAGTGCCTACAGCACGATCCAGGCCGAGTCGTACGGTCAGCAGTCCGGGATGGGTCTGGAGGCGACGACCGACACCGGCGGCGGTCAGAACCTCATGCAGATCAGCAACGGCGACTGGGCGCTGTACCGCGGCATCGATTTCGGCAGTACGGCGGCAACGCAGTTCGTCGCGCGAGTCGCGTCCGGCGCGGCCGGCGGAGTCAGCGGCCTGGTCGAAGTACGCCTGGACAGTCGGTCGAACGCCCCGATCGGCAGCTTCGCGATCGCCAACACCGGCGGCTGGCAATCCTGGCGAACCGTCCCCGCCAACATCTCCGCCGTCACCGGAGTCCACGACGTCTACATCACCTTCACCAGCGGCCAACCCGCCGACTACGTCAACCTCAACTGGCTGGCCTTCGGCCGCTGACCGCGGTACGACGACGGGGCCAGACGGCTCCGGAGGAGGTGAGCACCTATCCTTCGGCTATGTCTGAACAGCAGCGTGGGGTGAGCAGGGGTCCGGGGGCCCTGTTCGCCATCGGTGGCGCCGAGGACAAACTCAAGAAGCGGATGGTGCTGCAGGAGTTCGTCGAGGCGGCCGGTGGGTCGAAGGCCCGGATCGTGGTCGTGCCGACCGCGTCGGCGCTCGGCCCCGACATCGTCGACGTTTACCACGCGTTGTTCGCCGCCCTCGGCGCCGAGAGTGTCGTCGGCGTCCGCCCGGAGAACCGGGAGGACGCCGACGACCCGGCCTTCGTTCAGCCGCTCGACGACGCCACCGGCATCTTCATGACCGGCGGCAACCAACTGAAGCTCGCCGGTGTCGTCACCGGTACGGCGTTCGGCCGCGCGATCACCGCCGCCCACGCGCGCGGCGCCGCGGTCGGAGGTACGTCGGCCGGCGCCAGCATCCTGGCCGAGCACATGATCGCGTTCGGCCGCTCCGGCGCCACCCCGCGGCAGCGGATGAGCCAGCTGGCCGGTGGCCTCGGCCTGGTCCAGGGCGCGATCGTCGACCAGCACTTCGCCCAGCGGAACCGGTACGGCCGGCTGCTGTCGCTCGTCGCCCAGTCCCCCGGCCTGCTCGGCATCGGCGTCGACGAGGACACCGCGGCCGTGGTCCGCGGAACTCACCTCGAGGTCGTCGGACGCGGCGCGGTGACGATCTTCGACGGCAGCCGGATCACCTCGAACGCGCACTACGCAAAGCGATCCGAGCCGATCCTGGCGTCGGGCGTCGTACTGCACGTGCTGCCCGCGACCGCGACGTTCGACCTGCAGGCGCGGGTGCTGCTGTCGTACGGGCCGCAGCCGCCGGCCGAGGAGATCGCCGAGTTGCAGGCCGCCGAGCGGGACCTGCGGAAACTGGCCAAGGAGATCGCCGCCGAGGGCGTGTCACCCAAGTACTACGCGGAGCGGAAGCGGCGGGAGGGACGCCGGACGTCGAGATCCACCAGACCGGTGGCCGCCGGGGAGTCCAGACCGGAGGCGACCGAGCCGATCACGGCCGGCGCCGAACTCGACCTCCCCTCAGGCACGCCCGACCGCACGCAACCAGACAATGGACACGCATGACCATTAACGGCACCCACGGAACCCCCGCCCCCGACCTCAAGATCATCGAGACCCGCGTCTACCGCGGACCGAACGTCTGGAGCTACGACCAGGCGATCCACCTGGTCGTCGACCTGGGATCGCTGGAGAACTTCCCGTCGAACACGATCCCCGGGTTCACCGACAAGCTGCTCGAGTACCTGCCCCGGCTCGACCAGCACCACTGCTCACGCGGCCGTAAAGGCGGCTTCATCGAGCGGCTGCACGAGGGCACGTGGCTCGGCCACATCACCGAGCACGTCGCCCTGCAGCTGCAGCAGGAGGCCGGCCACGACATGCGGCGCGGCAAGACCCGCCAGGTGAAGGGTTTCCCCGGCCGCTACAACATCACCTACGCGTACGCCGACGAGTTCGTCGGACTCGCCGCCGGTGAGCTCGCCGTCCGGTTCGTGAACCACCTGGTCCAGCCGGACCCGGCGTTCGACTTCACCGTCGAGCTGGAGAAGTTCATCAAGCAGGCCGAGCGGACCGCGTTCGGCCCGTCGACGCAGGCGATCGTGGACGAGGCGGTCTCCCGCGACATCCCGTGGATCCGGCTGAACAAGGCCAGCCTGGTCCAGCTCGGCCAGGGTGTGCACGCGAAGCGGATCCGGGCGACGATGACGTCCGAGACCGGGTCGATCGCGGTCGACATCGCCGGCGACAAGGACCTGACGACGCGGCTGCTCGCGTCGGCCGGTCTGCCGGTGCCGCGGTCGGAGTCGGTCCGCACGGTCGAGGAGGCGGTCGCGGTCGCCACCAAGATCGGGTACCCGGTCGTCTGCAAGCCGCTCGACGGCAACCACGGGCGCGGCGTCTGCCTCAACCTGTCCGACCCGGACGCCGTCCGGGAAGCGTTCCCGATCGCCGCCGAGCAGTCCCGCCGCGGCTGGGTGATCGTGGAGAACTTCGTCACCGGCAAGGACTACCGCTGCCTGATCATCAACGGCCGGATGGAGGCGATCGCCGAACGCGTGCCGGCGCACGTGGTCGGTGACGGCGTCCACACCGTCGCCGAACTGGTCGACATCACCAACGCCGACCCGCGCCGCGGCGTCGGGCACGAGAAGATCCTGACCCGGATCACGATCAACAACGCGGCCCGGGAACTCGTCCGCAGCCAGGGGTTCGAGCTGGACGACGTACCGCCGGAGGACGTGATGGTGAAGCTGACGCTCACCGGCAACATGTCCACCGGCGGCATCTCGATCGACCGCACCTTCGAGGCGCACCCGGAGAACGTCGAGATCGCCGAGGAGGCGGCCCGGATGATCGGGCTGGACATCGCCGGGATCGACTTCATCTGCCCCGACATCACCCAGCCGGTCCGCGAGACCGGCGGCGCGATCTGCGAGGTGAACGCGGCCCCCGGGTTCCGGATGCACACCAACCCGACGATCGGTGAGCCGCAGTACATCGCCAAGCCGGTCGTCGACATGCTGTTCCCGCCGGGCTCGACCAGCCGGATCCCGATCGTCGCGGTCACCGGGACCAACGGCAAGACCACCACCGCGCGGATGATCAGCCACGTCTTCAAGGGCATCGGCCGCAAGGTCGGGATGACGTCCACGGACGGCATCGTGATCGACGAGCGGCTGGTCATCCGGGCCGACGCGTCCGGTCCGAAGTCCGCCCGGATGGTGCTGCAGAACCCGCGGGTCGACTTCGCGGTCTTCGAGGTGGCCCGCGGCGGGATCCTGCGCGAGGGTCTCGGGTACGAGCGCAACGACGTGGCCGTCGTCCTGAACATCCAGCCCGACCACCTCGGTCTGCGCGGTGTGGAGACCCTCGAGCAGCTGGCCGACGTGAAGGCGGTGCTCGTCGAGGCGGTTCCGCGGACCGGGTTCGCCGTACTGAACGCCGACGACCCGCTGGTGCGCAAGATGCGGCGGAAGTGCTCCGGCCAGGTGGTCTGGTTCAGCATGGCCGAGGCGGGCAGCGAGGTGCGCGACTACATCGAGGGGCACTGCCGGCGCGGCGGCCGGGCCGTCGTCCTGGAGCGGTCGGACCTCGGTGACATGATCGTGGTCAAGCACGGCCGCCGGTCGATGCAGCTGGCCTGGACTCACTTGCTGCCGGCAACGTTCGGCGGGCGGGCGATGATGAACGTGCAGAACGCGATGGCGGCCGCCGCGGCCGCGTTCGCCGCCGGCGCGCCGCTGCACGACATCCGGCAGGGGCTCCGGACGTTCAACACGTCGTACTACCTGTCCCCCGGCCGGCTGAACGAGATCGACGTGGACGGCCGGACGGTGATCGTCGACTACTGCCACAACGCGCCGGCGATGCGGATGCTCGGTGACTTCGTCGACCGGCTCGGCGAGAGCCTGAGCGCGTCGTCGGAGACCGGCCGGCCGTCGCGGATCGGTGTGGTCGCGACCGCCGGCGACCGGCGTGACGACGACATCCGTGAACTCGGCGAGGTCGCCGCACAGCACTTCGACGTGGTCGTCGTCCGCGAGGACGCACGGCTGCGCGGACGGAAGCGCGGTGAGTCGGCAGCGCTGGTCGAGGCCGGCGTACGGGCCGCGATGGAGAACGGCGCCCGGTGCCGTCGGGTCGACATCGTGCTGGACGAACTCACCGCTGTCCGGCACGCGCTCGGCCGCTCCAACCGCGGCGATCTGGTCGTGTTGTGTGTCGACCAGCACCAGACCGTCCTGGCCGAACTCGAGTCCGTCTCCCACTTGGCGCAGGCCGGCGCCCGGTCGGGCGACGAGGGCGGCGACCCCGACTACGTCCAGCCCGACGAGGAGCCCGCCGACCCGGCCGACTGACAAGCCCCGGCGGCCGGCTGGTCGGAAACTCCTCGGCTGACCTGTCACCCTGCGACGCCGGCGACGGCGTTCAAGGGGTGAGGAAGGGATGCCGATGAGACAAGACCCGACCAGCGACGATTTCGACGCCTTCGTGCGGGCTCGCTGGAGCACGACCGCGCGGCTCGCCTATGCGCTCACCCTGGACCATCAGACGGCGGAGGACCTCGCGCAGGAGGCGTTCACCAAGCTGTGGTTCCACTGGCGCAAGGTGAGCGCCGGGAACCCCGAGGCCTATCTGCGCAAGATCGTCACGACCACGTTCCTGTCCGGCCGGCGCCGCCGCTGGATCGGTGAACGCCCGACGGAGACGCCACCCGACACCGCGGTCGGCTCGTCCACCGGACAAGTGGACGAACGACTCGCCCTCCGCGCCGCGATGGCCCGGCTGAGTCCACGCCAACGCGCCGCCGTCTACCTGCGGTACGCCGAGGATCTGTCCGAGCAATCCGTCGCCGACCTGCTCGGCTGCTCGGTCGGCGCCGTGAAGCAGCACACCCGCCGCGGTCTCGACGCACTCCGCACCGACCATCGCTTCAGCACACCCGACGAACTGGCCGACCTGGCCGGGAGGGGAATCGCATGACCGACGACCTGAGCACCAAGTTCGCCGTACTGACCGAAGCCCGTCCCGAGCCGGCCGACCCGGCCGCGCCGATCCGGCTCCGCATCAAGAGCCGTCAGCGTCGACGCCGCGGTACGGCGGTCGTCGTGGCGACAGCCGCAGCCACCGCCGCGGTCCTCGCCGCCGGCCCGGTCCTCGACAACGTCCGCTCGGCAGGCAACGAGCCCGGCGTCGCCGGCTTCGCCCCGTCGGTACCGGTGCAAACCACTCCGTCGACGACTCCGGCCGCGTCCCCCACCGGCGACCACCAGACCATGATGCCGGCGCCGTGGTCGGACAAGGTCTTCACCAAGATGCCGGACGCCAACGCCTACCGGCCCAAGGCCTATTACGTCGCGACGGGCACGATACCGACCGAGAGCTGGGCAGTGCTCGCCTTCTCGAACCAGGGCTGCATGGTCACCGACGAGGGCCCCGCGAACAGCTTCGGGCGCCCGTACGTGTGCTTCAACGAGTGGAGGCCCGGTCAGCGCGTCAGCCATCACGTCGTGCAGGGGCACGCGAAGGAGAAGAACGCCGCGAAGATCGCCCAGACGCTCGTGATGGGCGCCGTCTCGGCCGACGCGCGGAAGGTGGTGATCAAGGCAGGCGGGAAGACCTACACGGCCGACGCGGTGGGCACCCCCGCGACGAACCGGCTGCGGTTCTTCGCCCTGGTGATCCCGGCCAAGGACCTGAAGGTCACGCAGACCACTGCGCTGGACGCGGCCGGGAAGCTCGCCGACCCGCCCACCGGGATCCCGACTGGCCTGCCGTGTGACACGGATCCGGGCGCCGAGTGTGGAACGGCGACACCAGCCAAGTAATCAGGCACACCCGTTGCCCGGGAGAGGACTCGACCTCCCGGGCAACACACTCAGGAGCTGGCTTGTGGCCGCCGCGGCAGCAGTCGGCGCTGAGGCTCGTCGCGGTCGATCCAGTCGAGGTCGTCGGAGAGTACGGCGTCGTTGGGGCGCTCGGCGTACGGGTCGGGCGGTGGCGGTGGCGGTGGGAGGGCCCGGAGCTTGAGTGCCACCATCGGGATCGCCAGCAGCACTGCCAGCACCATCCACGGCCAGTACTCGCGCAGGACCGGCTCGAAGGACCGGAAGAACGCGTCGGTCGCCGCGTCCGCCGTCTTGCCGGTCGACTGACCGGCAGGCGCCTGGCTGATCGTGCGGACCGCGGCGACGATCCCGAACGCCACCAGATAGAAGCCCGCCAACGGCAACCAGAAGTACGCCGATCTCCAGCCGCGTCGCCAGCAGGCGACGTACAACAGGATCGCCAGTCCGGCAGCGACCAGCAGGCCGTTCAGCTGCCACAGCCAACGCCAGTCCTGCAGCTGGTTCGCCGGGCGGAGCGCCAGCCAGGCGACCGGAATCGCCAGGGCGAATGCGGCCGCGACCGAGCTCCTGGTGCCCAGGGCACCGAACAGTCCGCCGAGCACGCTTGCCACCAGCAACGTGATCAGCAACCCGCTCTCGGTGAAGGAGTTCCCGGTCAGCCACCACATGCCCGAGGCAACGACCACGACGAGGGGCAGGGTGAACCGGATCCGGCCGACGAACAGCCCGGCCGCGACCCCACCGGCGAACCCGCCCAGCACGAGCAGGTCCAGGCGCGGTGGCACGAAGTACGTCGTCCCGCCCGGGAGTCCCTGCAGGTACGTGGCGGCGAACCCGGCCACGAACCACGCGGCGACCGCGGACGGCACGGACCACAGGTAGCGCATGACACCCCGTTTCCGCCCCTATCGCGGCGGACGGGGCCGGCCTTCTGCGTTCCCGGCCCCACCACCCCGGTCAGGCGTGGGCTCTCTCGACCTTGCTCTTCAAGATCTCCGGTGTGTCGACGGTAGCCCCCTCGGCCCGCAACCAGGCGTCAAGACTCGCCCGATCCTGCAAGGACATCACCGCGACCACGTCGCCGGGCTTCGCCTCCGAGACCAGCGCCTGCGCCGCGGCCAGCTCGGTCGGGAACGACGGTACGTCGTCCATGCCGACCGACGCGGCACCTTCCCGGAACACCGCGTCGAGCTCCTCCGGCGGCCGCCCGCGCAGGTATTCGCTCTTGTGGCCGATCACCACCCGGTCCGCCGCCCGGGCCCCGATCGCACCCAGCGCGGACACCATCTCGTCGGCCCGGTCCCCGGGCGAACCGAGGGCCAGCAGCAACCGTCCGTCCGGCGGCCGGACGCCGTTCATGATCTCGAGCAGCGCCTCCAGCCCGGCCTCGTTGTGGGCGAGGTCGATCACCACGGTGAAGTCGCGCAGCGAGTACATGTTCATCCGGCCGGGGTTGTTCTCGTTCGGCGCGAACGAGCTGAGGCCCTCGATCACCGCGGCCCGCGGCAGCCCGAGCCCGAGCGCCGCCGACGCCGCGGCCAGCGCGTTCTCCACGTTGTAGTGGGACAGTCCGGACAGGGTCATCGGTACGTCGACGACCTTGAGCAGCGGCTCCGGGTCGCTGGACTGGTCGAGCACCGTGATGAAGCCGTCCAGCACCGTGGTCGCCCGGCCGCCTTCGTCGAGCACGGTCCGGATCGACGGCGAGTCGGGGTCGCGGGAGAACACCCAGCACTTGGCCGGCGAGCCGAGCCGCATCGCGAACGTCCGCGGGTCGTCGCCGTTCACCACACACCAGCCGCGCGGCCGGGTGATCTGCGTGATGACCGCCTTCACCTCGGCCAGCTGGTCGATGGTGTCGATCCCGCCCAGGCCGAGGTGGTCCGCGGTGACGTTGGTGACCACCGAGACGTCGTTCGAGGCGACGCCGACACCGCGGCGCAGGATGCCGCCACGCGCGGTCTCGGTGACGGCGAGCTGGATGCCCGGCTGGGAGAGCACCTGACCGGCACCGCTCGGGCCGGAGAAGTCGCCGTACTTGACCAGCTTGCCGTCGAAGTAGACGCCGTCGGTGCTGGACCAGCCGACATGCAGTCCGGCCGCGCGCCCGATGTGCGCGATCATCCGCGAGGTCGTGGTCTTGCCGTTCGTCCCGGTCACCGCGACCACCGGCACCTTCGGCCGCAGCGTCGGCGGCGGGTTGCCCGGCGGCTCGTTGCGCACCCGGTCCCCGACCGTCGCGATCAGGTCGCTCAGGTCGTCGGTGCCGAAGGCGTCCACCACGTCGGCGATCGCCTGCCCGAGTGCCCGGGCCCGGCCCTCGTGTGCCCACGGGAAGGCCACGACGAGACGCCGTACGTCGGACTCCGGGCGGACCCGGACGCCGATCCGGCCGATCCCGGCCTCGCGGGCGATCCGCCGGACGACGTGACCCGCGACCCGGATCGCGAACCGCTGCCGGAACCCGGAGCCGATCCGGCCGGGCCGGGTTGCGCCGAGACCGATGGCCTGGGCGTACGCCTTCGCGGCCGGGGCCGGGGCGTCGACGAGTGCGGACACGTCGAGCGTGAGCTTGACGGCGGCACGACTGAAGTAGAGGTTGGCGCCGTCCAGGACCCGGAGCTCAACCAGAGATGTGGCCAACCCCTACGCTCCCATCGCGTGGTAGCCGCCGTCGACGTGCACGATCTCGCCGGTGGTCGCGGGGAAGAAGTCACTGAGCAGGGCGACGATGGTCCGGCCGGTCGGCTCCAGGTCGGACGGGTCCCACCCGAGCGGGGCCCGGTCCAGCCACGGCTCCTCGAACTTCTCGAAGCCCGGGATCGCCTTGGCGGCCAGCGTCTTCAGCGGGCCGGCCGAGACCAGGTTGCAGCGGATGCCCTGGGCGCCGAGGTCACGGGCCAGGTAGCGGTTCGTCGACTCCAGCGCGGCCTTGGCCACGCCCATCCAGTCGTACCCGGGCCAGGCCACGGTGGCGTCGAACGTCAGCCCGACGATGCTGCCGCCGCGGCTCATCAGCGGCGCGCAGGTGACCGCGAGCGCCTTCAGCGAGTACGCCGACACGTGCACGGCCTGGGACACGTCCTCCCACGGCCCGTCCAGGAACTTGCCGCCGAGGATCGTCTCCGGGTTGCCGTACGCGATCGAGTGCACGACGCCGTCGAGGCCGTCCACGTGCTCGCGTACGGCGTCCGGCAGCGCCGCGAGGTGGTCGGGATTCGTCACGTCCAACTCCAGGACAGGCGGCTCGACCGGCAGGCGTTTGGCGATCCGTTTGGTGATGCTCAGCGCGCGGCCGAAGTTCGAGATCAGCACGGTGGCGCCCTGTTCCTGCGCCACCTTGGCCGTGGCGAAGCCGATCGAGGAGTCCAAGGTGACTCCGGCGACCAGGATCCGCTTGCCGTCGAGGATGCCCACCGGCGTCCCTTTCGTAGTGAGGTTTGCTAGAGAGTTGGTTGTCTCAGTTGCCCATGCCGATGCCGCCGTCGACCGGGATCACCGCACCGGTGATGTAACCGGCCTCCGCGGAAGCGAGCCAGCGCACCGCGTTGGCGATCTCCTCGGTCAGCCCGAACCGGCCGAGCGGGATCTGGCTCAGGTACTGCTTCTGGGTCTCCTCCGGCAGCACCGCGGTCATGTCGGTCTCGACGAAACCCGGAGCGACGACGTTCGCGGTGATGCCGCGACTGCCCAGTTCGCGGGCCATCGAGCGGGCCATGCCGATCAGGCCGGACTTGCTGGCCGCGTAGTTCACCTGGCCGGGTGAGCCGAGCATGCCGACAACCGAGGAGATGAACACGATCCGGCCCTTGCGCAGCCGCAGCATCCCCTTGGCCGCCCGCCGGGCGACCCGGAAGGAACCGGTGAGGTTCGTGTCGATCACCGAGGACCAGTCGTCGTCGGACATCCGCAGCAACAGCGTGTCGCGGGTGATGCCGGCGTTCGCCACCAGCACCTCGACCGGGCCCTGCTCCTGCTGGATCGTCTCGAAAGCCGCGTCGACCTGCTCCTGGTCGGTGATGTCGCACTTGACCCCGAGGAAGCCCTCGGGCGGTTCACCGCTGCGGTAGGTGACGGCGACCTGGTCGCCGGCCTCCCGGAACGCGGTCGCGATCGCCAGCCCGATCCCCCGGTTGCCACCGGTCACCAACACCGACCTGCTCACAAGCCCTCCTCACACGTCACCAGTCGCACGAACGCTATCGCCACTCGCCGGGCGCCCCGCACAGCGGGTCGACCGCCGCCGCAGCCGACCCATCCCAGGGGCCAACCCCTCACGTGGTGGGTTGCCCCGGGTGCATGCAGGGTGGCAACCCACCATCTCAGGGGTTGACCCCTGAGATGGTGGCGTCAGCGGGGTGGGGGTGGGCGGTGCAGCTAGGCGTCTTCGAGGCGGAAGCCGACCTTCATGCCGACCTGGTAGTGGTCGATCTGGTTGTCGACGATGTGGCCGCGGATCTCGGTGACCTCGAACCAGTCGAGGTGCCGCAGCGTCTCGCCGGCCCGGGTGATCCCGTTCGTGATCGCCTGGTTCACCCCTTCCTTCGAGGTTCCGACGATCTCGGTGACGCGGTAGGTGCGGTCGGTCATGAGCCAGTCCTTTCGAAGTTGCGCAGCCTCGCGATGCTGGCTGCGCCTGTGCCGAGGGCACGGCGTACCGTGGGTGTTGGTGAGGAGGATAGATGTCGAGACGCCGTGAGCGGGCCGGTGAGACCGTGGTGTCGGTGACGACCGCGCAACCGGGCCGGTCCGAGGATCTGGACAGCCGGATCGCTCGGTACGCGTGGATGATGTCGATCCGGATCGTCTGCTTCGTCCTCGCCGTCCTCACCCCGTCGCCCTGGCGCTGGATGTTCGTCGTCGCGGCGATCGCGCTGCCGTACTTCGCCGTCGTGCTGGCGAACGCGCACCGGTCGACGAAACTGTCCGGCGCCGACGCCTACGTGGCCCCGGATCGCCCCGCGATCGGATCGCACCACATCGTCGTCACACCGCCGGATACGGACCCCGATCAGGGCCGGAAGATCGACACCGAAAAGTGATCTGGGCCGGGACTGGAAACTTCGGCGTCGTTCGTGTCAGAATCTCCCGCGTGCCTTGAAGTTCACGGATGAAATTCAGGGACTTGATGCGGCGTCGGACGGCTCCCCCCGTGGCTGTCCGACGTCGCTTCATTTTCCCCACCGTTTTGATAATTGAGTGGTCAGGAACAATTCGCCTGTCCACTCGGGAAAGACCGGCGCGGTGGGGCGGGGACAGCATTCAGGAGAGCCACTCATGACCGAAGAAGCACTGCCGTCGCTGTGCTCTGCCAAGGGATGCGGCGCGCAGGCTCAGTGGGCGCTGCTGTGGAACAACCCGAAGATCCACACCCCGGACCGGCGTAAGACCTGGCTGGCCTGTGACGAACACAAGGAGAGCCTCTCGGACTTCCTCGCCCGACGGTCATTCCTGCGCGAGGTCGAGCCATTCTCCGGATGAATCCCGAGCCGAAAAACTACATTTCCGGATTGGGCCGGTTCGGTACGGCGTTCAGCCGGTTCAGCCGCCGATCGCGGACATCGGACGAGTGGGCTGCAAGAAGCTCGGATCGTTGATCCCGTGGCCCGGAAGTTTGCCCCGCATCGCCCGCCGCCAGCGGTCGGCCAACTCCTCGTCGCCGGCCCCCGAACGCAGCGCCGTCCGGAGGTCGGATTCGGTGCGCGCGAACAGGCAGTCGCGGACCTGTCCGTCGGCGGTCAGCCGGACCCGGTCGCAGTCGCCGCAGAACGGGCGCGTGACCGACGCGATGATGCCGACGGTCTGCGGCCCGCCGCGCACCGTGAACTGCTCGGCCGGCGCACTCCCCCGGGCCGCCGCGTCCGTCGGCTCGAGATCGAACGGCTCGGCGAGCTGGGCGAGGATCTCGTCGGCGGTGACCATGGTGGCGCGGTCCCAGCCGTGCTGCGCGTCCAGCGGCATCTGCTCGATGAACCGCAGTTCGTAGCCACGCTCCAGGCAGAACTCCAGCAGCTCGGGCGCCTGCTGGTCGTTCAGCCCGCGCATCAGCACCGCGTTGACCTTGACCGGTGTCAGCCCCGCGTCCTGGGCCGCTTCCAGCCCGGCCAGGACGTCCTTGAGCCGGTCCCGCCGGGTGAGCTGCTGGAACGTGTCCGGCCGGATCGTGTCGAGGCTCACGTTCACCCGGTCCAGCCCGGCGTCCTTGAGCGCCTGGGCCTGCCGGGCCAGGCCGATCCCGTTGGTCGTCAGCGACACCTCGGGCCGTGGCAGCAGTTCCGTCGTACGGGCGACGATGCCGACCAGGCCGCGGCGCAGCAGCGGCTCGCCGCCGGTGAAACGGATTTCGTGTACGCCGAGTAACCGAACCGCCACCGAAACGAGCCGAACCACCTCGTCGTCGGTGAGCAGCTCCGGCTTCGCCAGCCAGTCCAGGCCCTCTTCGGGCATGCAGTACGTGCAGCGCAGGTTGCAGCGGTCGGTCAACGACACCCGCAGGTCCGTGGCCACCCGGCCGAACCTGTCCGCCAGGCCCAGCTGCGTCACCTCGTCCGTCGCTGTCACGGCTCCAGCCTACGTGCCGGACGCCAACGGTTTCAGCCGATGGCTTAAGTTCGAGATGTGCGTCGTCTGCTGAATGTCCGCTGGATCGCTGCCGCACTGGCGGTACTGCTGCTCGCCGGGGTGTGTGTCCAGCTCGGCCGCTGGCAGTTCCACCGCCTCGACGAGCGGAAGGCGCGCAACGACGTCACCCGCGCGAACCTGGCCGCTCCGCCGGCGCCGATCGACCAGATCGTCGGCCCGGACGGAGTCGTCGGCGAGCAGCACGACTGGCGGGCGGCGGTCGTCACCGGCCGGTACGACGCCTCGAAGCAGATCGTCCTGCGGTACCGCAACGTCAAGGACCGGCCCGGGTTCGAGATCGTCACCCCGCTGCTGCTCCCGGACGGCAAGGCGATCCTGGTCGACCGCGGGTTCCTGGCCCGTCAGGGTGCCGAGCTCGCGCCGGGCCACATCCCCGCCGTACCGCCGGGCGAGGTGACGATCACCGGCCGGCTGCGGCGCAGCGAGCGCGGCGGGCACACCACCGGCGGTACGCCGGACAACGGGACGGCGCGGCTGATCAACGGACCCGACTACGCCAAGGTGCTCGGCCTGAACCTGTACGACGGGTATCTGACGATCGACCAGCAGGAGCCGGCCAACGACCCGGCGTTCGGCGCGTTCCCGGGTCCGGAGATCGACGACGGGCCACACTTCTTCTACGGGCTGCAATGGTTCTTCTTCGCCCTGCTCGCCATCGGCGGGCTGATCTACTTCTCCCGACAGGACGGATCCGGTGACTCCTCCGACGACGACTCGTCCGACCCGGCCCGACCCGGCGTCCGTGCCGGAGCGGCGGATTGAGGACTACGCGCTGATCGGTGACACCCAGACCGCGGCACTGGTGTCGAAACAGGGCTCGATCGACTGGATGTGCCTGCCGCGGTTCGACTCGCCGGCCTGCTTCGCCGCGCTCCTCGGCACCGACGACAACGGCCACTGGCGGCTCGCGCCGCGCGACGCCGATGCCCGCAGCAGCCGCCACTACCGCGGTGACACGCTCGTCCTGGAGACCGAGTGGTCGACCCCGGCGGGTTCGGTGCGAGTGATCGACTTCATGCCGCCGCGCGACAAGGCGCCGGACGTCGTACGCATCGTGGAAGGCATCCGCGGCCGGGTCGCGATGCGGTCCGAGTTGCGGCTGCGGTTCGACTACGGCCACGTGGTCCCGTGGGTCCGCAGTGTCAACGGTCAGGTGGTGGCGATCGCCGGTCCGGACGCGGTGTCGCTGCGGTCCGACGTCCACCAGTACGGCCGGGACTTCGCGACGTACGCCGACTTCGAGATCTCCGCGGGCGACCGGGCCTGGTTCGTGCTCACCTGGCATCCGTCGCACGACGCCGTACCGGAACCCATCGACGCAATCGACGCGCTCGGACCCACCGAGACGTACTGGACCGACTGGATCGCCCATGGCAACGACGTCGACGGGTTCGACGAGGAGGTCACTCGGTCGCTGCTCACGCTGAAGGCGCTGACCTACTCGCCGTCCGGCGGCCTGGTCGCGGCTGCGACCACGTCCCTGCCCGAGACGCTCGGCGGCGAACGGAACTGGGACTACCGGTTCTGCTGGCTGCGGGACGCGACGATGACGCTGACCGCGTTGCTGCGGTCCGGGTTCACCGAGGAGGCGCGCGCCTGGCGCGACTGGCTGCTGCGGGCCATCGCGGGGTCGCCCGCCGACCTGCAGATCATGTACGGCGTCACCGGCGAGCGGCGGCTCACCGAACTCGAGGCCGGCTGGCTTCCCGGGTTCGGCGGCTCGCAACCGGTCCGGATCGGGAACGCCGCCGCGGAGCAGTTGCAGCTCGACGTGTTCGGCGAGGTGATGGACGTCCTCGCGCTCGCCCGGGAGTCCCAGGTCGGGCCGAGCGACGACGCATGGTCGATGCAACGCGGTCTGATGCGGCACCTGACCGACGTCTGGAGGCAGCCGGACGAGGGGATCTGGGAGGTCCGCGGCGGCCGGCAGCACTTCACGTACTCGAAGGTGATGGCCTGGGTCGCGTTCGACCGGGCCGCGCGGGCGGTTCAACGGTTCGGCATGAGCGGACCGGCCCAGCAGTGGCGGGCGACCGCGGACGAGATCCATCGCGAGGTCTGTGAGAAGGCGTTCGACACCGATCGCGGCACCTTCACCCAGGCCTACGGCAGCAAGGCGCTCGACGCCGCCGTACTGCTGATCCCGCAGGTCGGCTTCCTGCCGCCGGACGACCCGCGGGTGGTCGGCACCGTCGAGGCGGTGCAGAAGGAGCTCGGGTACGACGGATTCGTCCGCCGGTACATCACCTCGCACGTCGACGACGGGCTGGCCGGCGACGAGGGCGTGTTCCTGATCTGCTCGTTCTGGCTGGCCGACTCGCTGGCGCTGATCGGCCGGGTCGGCGAGGCCCGCAACCTCTACGACCGGCTTGTTGCCTTGCGCAACGATGTGGGCCTGCTCGCGGAGGAGTACGACCCGGCGACCGGGCGGATGCTGGGCAACTTCCCGCAGGCGTTCTCGCATCTCGGCCTGGTCAACACCGGCTGGCATCTCAACAGCAGCGAGAGTCCGTTGCGCAGGTCGGCGTACTAGTCGCCGAGAACTTGCCGTCGGCCACCAACCGGCGTCGGCGTGCGAGATCGGGTGCGGTGAGGCAGGATGGTGCCCGTGGACCTCGGACTGCGCGATCGCACGTACATCGTCACCGGCGCGAGCGCCGGTCTCGGCTTCGCCACCGCGAAAGCCCTCGCCGCGGAAGGTGCCCGGCTGGTCATCTCCAGCCGCAGCGAGGAGTCGATCTCACGCGCCGCCGCCGAGCTCGGTGAGAACGTGGTCGGTATCCCGGTCGACAACGCCGACCCGGAGAGTGCCGAGCGGCTGGCCGCGACCGCGATCGCGAAGTGGGGTGCGCTGCACGGCGCCCTGATCAGCGTCGGCGGCCCGCGGCCGGGGACCGCGCTGGACACCGACGAGGACGACTGGCGGAACGCCTTCGACAGCGTCTTCCTCGGCGGCCTGCGGATCGCCCGCTCGGTCGCCCGGGCCGGTTCGGAGGGTACGTCGGTCGCCTTCGTGCTGTCGTCGTCGGTGAAGTCCCCGATCCCCGGCCTGGCCATCTCGAACGGGCTGCGTCCGGGGCTGGCGATGGTCGCCAAGACGCTGGCCGACGAGCTCGGGCCGAACGGGATCCGCGTCAACGGCCTGATGCCGGGCCGGATCGCCACCGACCGGGTGAAGGAACTCGACGCCAAGGGCGGCGACCCGGAAGCGGCCCGCCGCGCCTCCGAGAAGACCATCCCGCTCCGCCGCTACGGCACCCCCGACGAGTTCGGCCGCGTCGCCGCCTTCGTCCTCTCCCCCGCCGCCTCCTACATCACCGGCGCCATCCTCCCGATCGACGGCGGCGCCCTGCGCGCGTTCTAGGCGGTCTAGTCCCTGGGCCGGTCGCGGTCCTTGGAGGGTTGGACGCGCTTCGGCTCGCCGGGCATCTTCGGGTACTCGGGCGGGTAGGGCAGGTCGCCTTCGCCGTGGTCGCGTTCGTGTTTGGCGGACAGCTCCAGCAGGGACTCCAGGGAGAACGCCTTCTCGCCGACGGCCGCGTGCAGGTCGCCGACCTCGGCGAAGCGGGCCGGCATGGTGAGGACGTCGAAGTCGTCCGGTACGACGTCCTCGAGCTCCTCCCACCGCAGGGGCGCCGAGACGCGGGCGCGTGCGTTCGGGCGGACCGAGTAGGCCGACGCGATCGTGCGGTCGCGGGCCATCTGGTTGTAGTCGATGAAGACGCGTTCGCCGCGCTCCTCCTTCCACCAGTTCACGGTGACCTGCTCCGGCATCCGCCGGGACAGCTCCCGGCCGACCGCGATCACCGCGCGGCGGGCCTGGATGAAGTCCCACCGCGGCTCGATCGGCACGTACACGTGCAGCCCGCGACCGCCTGACGTCTTCGGGTAGCCCTCCAGGCCGTGCTCGGCGAGCAGCTCACGCAGCACCGGCGCGACGGTGACCGCGTTCTTGAAGTCCGTGCCCGGCTGCGGGTCGAGGTCGATCCGGAGCTGATCGGGGTTGTCGACGAGCGGACGCCGTACCGGCCAGGGGTGGAAGGTCAGGGTGCCGAGGTTGACGGCCCAGACGACGGCCGCGAGCTCGGTCGGGCACAGCTCGTCGGCCGGCCGGCCGCTCGGGAACGCGATGGTCGCGGTCTCGATCCAGTCGGGCGCGCCCTTGGAGATCCGCTTCTGGTAGAACGCGTCGCCCTTGTTGTCCATCCGGGTGGACAGCTTGGCGCCCTCGAACCAGCCGCTCGGCCAGCGCTCAAGGGTCGTCGGCCGGTCCCGCAGCGCGCCGAGGATGCCGTCCCCGACCGCGACGAAGTAGTTCACGATGTCCAGCTTGGTGAGCCCGCGGTCGGCGAAGTACGGCTTGTCCGGGCTGCTCACCCGCACCGTCCGCCCCGCGATCTCCAGCTCGATTGCCTTGGTCGCCGCCATGCCGCGACGCTACCGCCCGGCACGGACCAAATCCGGCTGCGCTCGCTGAAATTTCCCGGCCGGCGGCGGGAAAGGTGGGGTTCGCGACCCCTGGCCACGGTAGGTGACCGGGCGGTAACGTGCCTGCACCTCGTTCCTGGGGCGTGAGGCCCCCGGGACACCTCTGAAGGAGCGCGAGGATGAACAGATCCGCCCTGTTCGCCGCTGCCACCGCAGTGGCGACGACCACCGCCCTCGGTCTGACCGGCGCCACCACCGCCACCGGTGCGCCGACGGCAGACCCCGTTCCCACCCCTGCAACGGCCGTTGCCCGGGCCAAGGCCGCCATCGGCGCCAACCTCGCCGCCGTGCGGGCCACCGGTGCCGACGCGTTCGTCGTCCGGGACGTCATCGTCGACCCTGACGGGTCCAGCCACGTCCGGATGGACCGGACCGTCGGCGGCCTGAAGGTGCTCGGCGGCGACGTCGTCGTCCACCAGGCCAAGGACGGCAGCTGGAAGGGTGCCAGCCTGACCCTGAGCCGCACCGCCGATGTCGGCCGGACCCCGAAGGTGAGCGCCGCCACGGCCACCGCGAAGGCCCTGTCGCGCGGGCAGCGGGCCGAGGGCAAGCCGACGCTCGTGATCGAGGCCCGCAAGGGTGCGCCGCGGCTGGCCTACCTGGTCACCTCGGCCGGGACCCAGGCGGACGGTACGCCGAGCCACGTCACCACCACGATCGACGCACTCACCGGGGCCAAACTCGTCTCCGAGCAGCACGTCCAGACAGCGACCGGCGACGGCCAGAGCCTGTACAGCGGGACCGTGCCGATCGACAGCACGCCGGCGACCGGTGGGTTCACCTTGACCGACCCGGTGCGCGGCAACGGCTACACGGCCGACGCGAACAACAAGACCGACTCGGCCCTGTGCCAGCTCTTCGGTTTCGGCTGCCCGGTGCCGACCCGGTTCACCGACGCCGACAACCACTGGGGCAACGGGCTGAACACGAACCGGCAGACAGCCGCGGTCGACGCGCACTACGGTGCCGCCACGACCTGGGACTACTACAAGACCCAGCACGGCCGCAATGGCATCTTCAACAACGGCAAGGGCGTGCCGAGCCGGGTGCACTACGGCACCAACTACGTGAACGCGTTCTGGGACGGCAAGCAGATGACGTACGGCGACGGCGACGGCGTGGTGGCCGGTCCGCTGGTGTCGATCGACGTGGCCGGCCACGAGATGTCCCACGGCGTGACCTCGGCGACCGCGAACCTCACCTACTCCGGTGAGTCCGGCGGCCTGAACGAGGCGACCAGCGACATCTTCGGCACCTTCGTCGAGTTCTACTCGAACCGGGCCTCCGATCCGGGCGACTACTACATCGGCGAGGAGATCATGAAGGACCGCCCGGCGCTGCGATACATGGACAAGCCGAGCAGGGACGGCAACTCCCCCGACTGCTACTACTCCGGCATCGGCAACCTCGACGTGCACTACTCCTCCGGCGTGGCGAACCACTTCGCCTACCTCGCCTCCGAGGGCAGCGGCGCCAAGGAGTTCGGCGGACTTCCGCACGACTCGCCGACCTGCAACGGCTCCACCGTCACCGGCATCGGCCGGGACAAGGTCGGCAAGATCTGGTACCGCGCGCTCACCGTGTACATGACGACCGGTACGACGTACGCCCAGGCCCGGACCGCGACGCTGAACGCGGCCACCGACCTGTACGGCGCGACCAGCACCGAGCGTGCCGTGGTCGCCGCCGCGTGGTCCGCGGTGAACGTCAACTGACCGTTTGAGCTGTGGTCGAATCTTCGCCGGTCCTGTCCCACTGGGGTGGGCAGGACCGGCGAACAAACGTTTTGTCCATTGCCCATCGGTGCGGGCGGATTTACCGTCACAAGCATGGGAGGGGAGCCCGGGGGAAGGTCCAGCCTGCGTGAGGCGCGGCCGCTGCTGCTGGTGGTCGACGCCGATCCCGTGCGGCTGGAACGTTGTGAGACAGAGCTCGAGCGGGCGTTCGGAGTCGATTTCCGGGTCCGCGGCGAGCTGACCGCGGCCGCCGCGTCGGACTGTCTGCGGCGCGCACACGAGCTGGAGCAGCGGGTGGCCGTCGTCCTGGTCGATCACGCGCTGCCGGACGACGATCGGGCCGACGTCTTCGACGTGGCGCGGACCGCGCATCCGGACGCTCGGCGGGCGCTGCTGATCGAGTGGGGGTCGTGGGCGGACCGGTCGACCGCCTCGGCGATCCTGTCCGCGATGGCGGTCGGGGACATCAACTACTACGTGCTGAAGCCGTGGATCGAGCGGGACGAACTGTTCCACCGGACGATCGCGGAGTTCATCCAGGAGTGGTCCAGGTTCGAGGTCGCCAACCTGCGTGAGGTGGTGGTGATCGCGTCCGGCCATTCCGTGCGCGGCCAGGCGATCCGCAGTCTGCTGGCCCGCAACGGGATTCCGAGCGCGTTCCGGGCCAGCGGTTCGCCGCTGGCAGAGGCGGCGCTGCGCTGGATCGGCGAGCCCGATCCCGGTGACGGTGTCCTGGTCTGGATGCCGGCGGTGGGCGGCCCGATACTGCGGAACCCGACCGATGCCGAGATCGCCGAGGCGTGGGGGGTGCCGACGACCCTGGCCGACGGCGAGGACTCGTTCGACGTCCTGGTGATCGGGGCCGGGCCGGGTGGGCTCGCGGCGGCCGTGTACGCGTCGTCGGAGGGCCTTCGGACGCTGGTGGTGGAGCGGGAGTCGATCGGCGGGCAGGCGGGGACGAGTTCGCTGATCCGGAACTATCTGGGCTTCTCCCGTGGCATCCGTGGCTCCGAACTCGCCCAGCGCGGGTATCAGCAGGCGTGGGTCTTCGGCGCGCACTTCGTGCTGATGCGGTCGATCGTCTCGCTGGAGAAGGAGGACGACCACTTCCGCGCTGTCATCGGTGAGGTGGGTGAGGTGACGGCACGGGCGGTCGTGCTGGCGACCGGGGTGTCGTACCGGCGCCTCGAGGTGCCGTCCCTGGAGAAGCTGATGGGCAACGGCGTGTACTACGGCGCGAGCGTGTCGGAAGCCCATGGCTTACAGGGGCTCGACGCGGCTGTGGTCGGTGGCGGGAACTCCGCCGGACAGGCGGTGTTGCATCTGGCCCGCTACTGCCGGCAGGTGACTTTGGTGATCCGCGGCAACGATCTGTCCGCGACCATGTCGCAGTACCTGATCGACGCCATCGACGCCGCGCCCAACGTGGCGCTGCATGCCAACAGTGAGGTCGTCGGTGGTGGCGGCGACGGCCGGCTCGAGCACGTCGTACTGCGCGATCGGCTGACCGGTTCCGAGGAGTCGCTCCCGGTCGACGGGTTGTTCGTGATGATCGGCGCGGTACCGGGTACGGACTGGTTGCCGGACAAGGTCGGCCGGGACGCTCGTGGTTTTGTACTGACCGGCTCGGATGCCGCCGCGGATCCGCAGTGGAACGAGTCGCGGCCGCCGCAGCCCTACGAGACGACGCTGCCTGGGCTCTTCGCGATCGGCGACGTCCGGTCCGGTTCGGTCAAGCGGGTGGCGTCGGCCGTCGGTGAGGGGTCCGTGGTGGTGTCGCAGATCCACACGCATTTGAAGGCGTCCGCAGATGCCTGAACGGCGGTTCGTCTACACGCCGGCGATGGTCGGCCTGACCGTGCTGGTCTTGCTGGTACCGCTGGCGGGGTTGCTCCTGGTGTTGCGGCGACCGCAGTTGGACGTGCACTGGGAGCACCACCCCGCGCACTTCTGGCTGGTGCTGCTGACTGCGGTGCTGAGCGCCGTACTGGCCTACGCGACCGGCGCCGCGGCCCTGCGACGTGGTGATCCTCGCGTGCTGATGGTGTCGCTGGCTTTCCTGTCGGCGGCCGGGTTTCTCGGCTTGCACGCACTCGCGACACCGAAGGTGCTGCTCGACACACCGAACGCCGGCTTCACTCTGGCGACACCGGTCGGTGTGGCGTTGGGCTCGGTGTTCGCAGTTCTGTCGAGCCTGAACATGACCGGCGGGCGCGTCGTCACCGCTGTCCGCTGGGGACGGTGGCTGCGCGCGGGATTGCTTGTCCTGATGGCCTTGTGGGCATTGGCCTCCGTACTGCGGTTGCCTCCGCTGCACGGCACCGCCGTACCGGAAGTTGCCGGCGGCATCCTCAGCGCGCTTGCCGTACCGGCGGTGTTGCTCTACGCGATCGCGGCCGGCCGCTACTGGCGGAACTGGTCGGAACGGCCGTCGCTGATGCTGTTGTCGATGATCGCGGCGTTCGTGCTGCTCGCCGAGGCGATGGTCGCGCTGGTGTTCGCCCGGAACTGGGCGTTGTCGTGGTGGGAATGGCACGTGCTGATGCTCGCCGCGTTCGTCCTGGTCGTGGCCGGCGTCCGCATGCAGTGGTACGAGGAACGCTTCGCCGACCTGTACCTCGAGGACACGGTGTCCGGACGGCGGGAGCTGAGCGTGCTGTTCGCGGATCTGCAGGGGTTCACCACGTTCTCCGAGAACCACGACCCGGCCGAGGTCACCGCGATGCTCAACACGTACTTCGAGGTCGTCGTGCCTCCGGTGGTACGGCGTCACGGCGGCGACGTGGACCGGATCATCGGCGACGCGTTGATGGTCACGTTCAACAAGCGCGGCGACCAGCCGGACCACGCGGCGCGAGCCGCCGCGGCCGGGCTCGCGCTGCAGGAGGCGGCGGCGGAAGTCCTGAAGGCACACCCGGAGTGGCCGCGGTTCCGGGTCGGCATCAACAGCGGCGTCGCCTCCGTCAGCCTGCTCGGCACCGAGGGCGGCCGCACCCACACCGTCATCGGCGACACGGTCAACGTCGCCTCCCGGATCGAGGGCAAAGCCCCCGGCGGCGGCGTGGCCATCGGCCCGGCCACCAAGGCCCTGCTGCCCGAGGCCGTGACCGAGTCGCTGGGCCTGGTGGAGCTCAAGGGCAAGGCCGAGCCGGTCGAGGTCTACCGCCTGGTCGCCCTGTCCCGCGAATGATCACCCGTGCCTTTCCGCGGCGCACCTGGTGTTCACGCGTTGGACCTTGGCCGGGACCAGTACGGGTGTGAGAATCCGGCCATGTCTGCCCAGAACCGACCACGGCGCCGCCTGGGCGCCCTCGTGGTCACCTCAAGTCTCGTCTGCTCCGGTGCCGCGGTCGCACTCGCCGCCGCACCGGCGGACGCCGCCTCGTCCACCGTGGTCATCACCGAGGTGTACGGCGGTGGCGGAAACACCGGGGCGCCGTACACGCACGACTTCGTCGAACTGACCAACAACAGCTCGTCGCCGGTCGACCTGACCGGCTGGTCGATCCAGTACGCGTCGTCGAGCGGCACCTCCTGGGCGAACAAGATCACCCTGACCGGCTCGATCGCGCCCGGCGGGGTCTACCTCGCGCAGGGCGCCTCCGGCGGCGCCACCGGGCAGCCGCTGCCGACCCCGGACGCGACCGGCAGCGTGAACATGTCCGCGTCGTCCGGGAAGGTCGCCCTGGTCACCTCGACCACGAGCCTGACCTGTACGACGGGCTGTGCGACCGCGCCGGGTGTGGTCGACTTCGTCGGCTACGGCGCGGCCAACGACTTCGAGACCGCGGCGGCGCCGGGTACGTCGAACACCACGTCCGCCACCCGCAAGGACCCGACCAAGGACGCGGACAACAACAGCACCGAGTTCGCCGCCGTCAACCCGTCGCCGAAGACGCTGACCTCGACGCCGCCCGACCCGGACCCGATCGACGCGAAGATCCGCGACATCCAGGGCTCCGCGCACCTGTCGCCGCTGAACGGCAAGCTGGTCGGCAACGTCACCGGCGTGGTCACCGTCGTCGGCCGGAACGGGTTCTGGTTCCAGGACCCGCAACCCGACACCGACCCGGCCACGAGCGAGGGCCTGTTGGTGTTCACCGGCTCGGCCCCGACCGTGAACGTCGGCGACGCGGTGACGGTCCAGGGCACGGTCGCCGAGTTCCGTCCCGGCGGATCGGTCGGCACCGACAACCTCACCACCACCGAGATCACCAACCCCCGGGTCACCGTCACCGGGACCGCTGCCGTGCCGGCGCCGACGATCGTCGGCCCGGGTGGCCGGGTCCCGCCGTCGACGGTGATCGACGACGACTCCAACGGCGACGTCGAGACCACCGGCACGTTCGAGCCGGCGACCGACGGCCTGGACTTCTGGGAATCGCTGGAAGGCATGTGGCTCGGCATCGACGAGCCGCAGGTCACCGGTCCGACCAGCTCGTTCCGTGAGCTGTCCGTCGTACCGGCAGGTTCCACGGTCCGGACGGTCCGCGGCGGCATCGTGCTGCAGAAGGCCGACAGCAATCCCGAGCGTGTGCTGCTGGACGACGTACTGGCGCCGATCCCGACCGCCAAGACCGGCGACACGCTGGCCGGGGTCGTGACCGGCGTACTGGACTACTCCTTCGGCAACTTCAAGTTCCTGCCGACGCAGACGCCGACCGTGGTCGACGGCGGTGTGACGCGGGAGACGACCAAGGCCTCGTCGCCGCTGCAGGTGTCGGTCGCCACGTTCAACGTGGAGAACCTCGACCCGTCCGACGGCGACGCCAAGTTCGACGGGCTCGCGCAGGCGGTGGTTCGCAACCTCGCGGCTCCGGACATCATCGGGCTGGAGGAGGTGCAGGACAACGACGGCGCCACGAACTCCGGTACGACGGCCGCCGACGTGACGCTGAACAAGCTCGTGGCCGCGATCGTCAAGGCCGGCGGACCGGAGTACGCCTGGCGGCAGATCGACCCGGTGAACAACGCCGAGGGCGGCGAGCCGGGCGGCAACATCCGGGTCGCCTTCCTGTACCGCACCGACAAGCCGGTCAAGTTCGTCGACCGTCCCGGCGGCGGGTCCACGGTCGCGACCACGATCGTCACCGACCGGTTCGGCCGGCCGCACCTGAGCGCCTCGCCCGGCCGCGTCGACCCGGCCAACCCGGCGTGGGAGGCCGCCCGGGTCCCGCTCGCCGGCGAGTTCAAGTGGCACGGCCAGAGCCTGTTCGTCGTGGTCAACCACTTCAGCTCCAAGGGCGGCGACGACCCGCTGTGGGGCCGCACCCAGCCCCCGGTCCAGGTGACCGCGGCGAAGCGGCACCAGCAGGCCCAGTCGGTCCGCCGGTTCGTCGACCAGATCCTGGCCGAGGACACCGGCGCGAACGTGATCGTGCTCGGCGACATCAACGACTTCGACTTCTCGCAGACGACGGACATCCTGGTCGGCTCCGGCAAGACCGCGCTGATCGACATGCCGCGGACACTGCCGCCGAGCGAGCGCTACAGCTACGTCTTCGAGGGCAACAGCCAGATCCTCGACCAGATCCTGATCTCGCAGAACCTGCAGCCGGCGTCGTCGTACGACATCGTCCACATGAACGCCGAGTTCCCCGACCAGATCAGTGACCACGACCCGCAGGTGGTGCGCGTGGTACCCCTGCCGTCCTGGCACCGGTGATTGCGGGACTCTTACGGGCGGCGCCCGGGCGGGGTTTTCCTTGTCCGGGCGCCGATACTGGGATCGTGACAGATGACACGAAGCAGTACGCCGTACAGAAGTCCGAGGCGGAGTGGAAGGCGCAGCTGACGCCCGCCGAGTTCCACGTACTGCGCCAGGCCGGCACCGAGCGGCCGTTCACCGGTGAGTACACCGACACCAAGACCGTCGGTGTGTACAAGTGCCGGGCGTGTGATGCCGAGCTGTTCCGCAGCGAGACCAAGTTCGACTCCCACTGCGGCTGGCCGTCGTTCTACGCGCCGCTCGCCGAGGACCGGGTCGAGTACATCGAGGACCGCACCCTGGGCATGAAGCGCGTCGAGGTCCGCTGCGCCAACTGCGGCTCCCACCTCGGCCACGTCTTCGAAGGCGAGGGCTACCCCACCCCCACCGACCAGCGCTACTGCATCAACAGCATCAGCCTCACCCTCGAACCCTCCTGACCCGCCCGGCGCACCACTGACGGCCGCGGCACGCCGGCGATCACCCGACCCCGGCCACGGGGCACCGTGGCCGGGGTCGGCTGGTTGAGCACTAGACTCGGCGGGCGGTGGCTGTGGTGGAAAGGGATTGCGTGGCTGACGAGACGCGGTGGCGGCGAGTGCTCGATGTTCTTGCTGCAGAGCGGCCGTGGGAGGTTCCGGAGGTCTGGCTGGGTAACGTCCGCCGCCAGTTGCGCGCCTGGGCCAACGACCCGCGGACGTTGCGACCGCCCCGAGCCGACGCCTTCCCGGGCTTCGTGAAGGGCACGCCGGCCGCTGTGTGGTTCACCCATCAGGTCGCACCGCTGCTGACCGGCTGGATTCCTGTGCTGCACGGTGAGTACGCCGACATCTCCGCCGAGCTGACCCGGGACTTCTACCGGCCGTCGGCCCGATTCGGCGGCGCCGGCCACGTGGTCCACAGCGCGGCCACCGACTGGCCGCTGCAGGTGATCTCCGGCGCGCGGAGCTTCCGTGAGCAGGGCCGCCGCCAAGCGCTGCAGCTGTCGCGGGACGTGGTCAGCCTGTTCGTCGACGCGCCGCCGATGGCCGCCCGGGCCCGGGCTCTGACGACCGCGTTCGACCGGGTGCTGGCCGATCGCGAGGCCACCCGCATGCACGTCACCGCCGACTACGAGACGATCGTCCAGTTCTGGCGGACCAGCGCACTCCACGACGACGAGCGGGCGCTGCTCCCGGAGCTGGCCGGCTCCGGCTCGGCTCTGCGCTACTCGCTCAACACGCTGCGGAACGCACACGCCAAGCTGTTCATGGCGAACCCGGACGACGACGCCGGCGACTTCGCCCAGCTCCTGGCCCGGCTGATCCGCGCCGGCGGACTCACCGGCCTTCCGCCGGCGGTGGCCAAGATCCTGGGCAGTGCCGGCCAGGACGTCGAGCGGGCCCTGGCCGAGACCAGGAACGGTTTCGACACCCACACCTGGCTGGCCGCCAACACCGAGTGGCTGGCCCGCGCCGTGCGCCACGACCAGCAGGCACTCGCGCGGTCCTGGGCGGCCGCGGCCACTCGGGTGTCGGTCCACCTGGCCGGCGTGCTCGCGGACGGACCGTGGCCGGAGCCGCAGGTCCCGGACCTGACCGCACTCTTCGATCTGCTCGACCGCCAGCGCCGGCAGGCGGTCGAGGCGGGTTCGCAACGCAAGACCGAGGCCGTCCCCGAACCGGTGGCGGCCATCGCCCCCGTGGCCAATCGCGCGCCGGCCCGGCCGGAACCCGCGGACACCTCGCTGCCGGAGCCGGTCGACCTCAGCGCCGACCCGCTGGCCGAGCTGGACTCGCTGATCGGGCTGGAGTCGGTCAAGGACTCGGTCCGCCGGATGGTGGCCGAGATCAAGACCAACCTGCGCCGCAAGGAGCTCGGCCTGCCGAGTCACGAGCGCGCCCGGCACATGGTGTTCGTCGGCAAACCCGGTACGGCGAAGACGACGATCGCCCGGTTGCTGAGCCGGATCTACAAGCAGCTGGGCGTGCTGGAGAAGGGTCACGTGGTCGAGGTCGACCGCTCCGACCTGGTCGGGTCCACCGTCGGCACCACCGCGCCGATGACCGCGGCCAAGTTCCGCGAGGCGCTCGGCGGGGTGCTGTTCGTCGACGAGGCCTACACGCTGGTGCCGGAGAACAGCCCCGGCGACTACGGCCTCGAGGCCGTCGCCACCATCCTGAAGATGATGGAGGACCACCGCGACGAGTGCGTCGTGATCGTGGCCGGCTACCACCGCGAGATGCAGCGGTTCATGGAGTCCAACACCGGCCTCGCCTCGCGCTTCCCGAAGCTGCTGTCGTTCAGCGAGTACACCAACGACCAGCTGGTCGCGATCTTCGAGCTGATGGCCCGGCAGAAGGGCATGGTCTACACCGACGACGTGCTGGACGTGGTCCGCGGCGTCATCCCGCCCGCTCCCCGCGGCCACAACTTCGGCAACGGCCGGTTCATCCGGAACGTGCTCGAGGAAGCCATCTCGAACCAGGCGACCCGGCTCTCGGAGCGCGACCCGGACAGCCTGACCGAGCGCGACCTGCGCGAACTCCTGCCCGAGGACGTCAAGGCTCCCACGTCGATGAGGGCCGAGGACTACCTGCTCCAGCGGCCGGGGACCTGACGACTCACACCGGCGTGGCGAGGGCGACGGGGTTGTGGTCGGGGTCGGCGATGTACGCCTGCCGTTCGCCCCACGGCATCGTCGCCGGTTCCTGGAGGACCGTGTAGCCGGCCGCGCGGAACGACTCCACCGCGGCCTCGACGTCGTCGACGTACACGAAGAGCTCGAAGCGGGGCGCCGTACCGACGGTGATGCCGAGCTGGGCCTCGGGCCAACCGGCGTCGGACAGTCCCAGTGAGGAGTCGCCGCGTTCCAGGCCGACGTAGTGCGGGTCGCCCTCGAGCGGGAACTGGTACGTCGGCTCGTAGCCGAGCAGGGCGTAGAAGTCGATGGACCGGCGTACGTCACTCACATAGAGGACGGGGAACGCCTTGCGATGCCCAGAGTGAGACACGACGTGCTCAGGCGAGGTTGGCGACCAGCTCGCTGAGCTCGGTCCGTTTGCCGGTGTAGAACGGCACTTCCTCGCGCACATGCCGCCGGGCCGCCGAGGCGCGCAGGTCGCGCATCAGGTCGACCATCCGGTACAGCTCGTCCGCCTCGAAGGCCAGCATCCACTCGTAGTCGCCGAGCGCGAACGAGGCCACCGTGTTCGCCCGGACGTCCGGGTACCCACGGGCCATCTTGCCGTGCTCGGCCAGCATGGCCCGCCGCTCCTCGTCCGGCAGCAGGTACCACTCGTAGGACCGCACGAAGGGGTACACGCACACGTACGCGCGCGGCTCCTCGTCGGCCAGGAACGCCGGGATGTGGCTCTTGTTGAACTCGGCCGGCCGGTGCAGCGCCAGCTGGGACCAGATCGGCGCCAGGTGCCGCCCGAGCCGGGACCGGCGCAGCCCGTGGTACGCCTTCTGCAGCGCATCCGAGGACGGCGCGTGCCACCAGATCATGAAGTCGGCGTCGGCCCGGAAGCCTTCGACGTCGTAGAAGCCCCGGATCACCACGTCGTCGGCCGCCAGCTTCCCGACGAGGTCCGACAGTTCGGCGGTCAGCTCGTCCCTGTCCGCGTCACCCAGTGGCGTCTCGACCTTGAAGACCGACCACATGGTGTAGCGGATCACATTGTTCAGCTCACGCGCCTTCGGCTTCTCTGTCACGGAGCCATTGTCTCCAATGCGTTCAGGTGATCCTGCACCCGGGTCGCCGCCTTGCCGCCGGAGGCCACACACGCAGCGATCCCCACGCCCCGGTACGCCGCTCCGCACACGGCCAACCCGGGCACTGCCGCGACAGCCGCCTCCACACGGTCCACACGGTCGAGGTGCCCCACGGCGTACTGCGGAAGCCCGCCGCCCCACCGCGTCACCAGAGAGCCCACGACAGGCGCCTGCAGGCCCACAGCACGCCGCAGATCCGCGGTAGCCAGCTCCACCAACTCCTCGTCGGACCGCTGGAGCACGTACTCCTCCCCCAGCCGCCCCACCGAGGCCCGGAGTACTGCGAGGTCTTTACCGGCGTCTCTCGACCACTGCCACTTCGCATGCGAGTACGTCGAGGCCTTGATCGTCCGGCCCTCCACCGACGGCACCAGGAACCCGGAGCCCGTCGCCGCAGCCGGCCAGTCCCGCTTACGGACAGCCAGCGTCACGATCGCCATACTCGCGTAGTCGATGGTGGCCAGCTCCGCCGACGCTGCAGGCACCAGCTCCGACAGCATCCGGGAGGCAGGAGTCGCCGGCACGGCGACGATCACCGCATCCGCCGTGACCAGCGTCGGAGCCGGCACCGGTCCGGCCTCCAGCGCGAACCCGTGAGCCGTCCGGGTGATGCGCCGTACCGCCAACTGACGACTGATCTCGACGCCCTTGGCCGTCAGGTCCTTCTCGAGGCCGGAGATGAGCCGGTTGACCCCGCCCACGATGCCCGCGAACACGGGCTGACCCGCCCGCCGCTGACCGGCTTCCCGCAGTTCGGCGGTCGCGGCGAGCAGGCTGGGCGCGGTGTGCAGCTTGGCGTACAGCTCCGGCACGGCGGCCGCCAGCGAGATCTCCTCGGCCCGCCCGGCGTACACCCCGCCGAGCAGCGGGTCGATCAGCTTGTCCGTGACCGCCGGCCCCATCCGCTCGGCGACGAACCGTCCGATCGCGACGTCCTCGGTGAGCGCGGGCGCCGGCAACTCCGCCTCGTGCGCGACCGCCTCGGCGGCGGAAGCACCCAGTACGTCGGCCGTCGCGGCGGCGTCCACCGGTACGCCCATCACGGTCGGCGGGATCGCCCGGATCCGGTCACCGATCCAGAGCCCGGCCGACGTGGTCGCCGGGTGCACGATGTCGTCACCGAGTCCGACCGCCTTGATCAGGTCGACCGCCTCCGGCCGCCGGGCGAGCACCGACTCGGCACCCAGGTCGACGGGCACGCCTTCGAGCACGTCCCCGGCCAGCTTGCCGCCGAGCCGCGGCGAGCCCTCCAGCACGGTGATCCGCGGCGGATTCGGCCCGGTCGCCAGCGCGTGCGCGGCCGCCAGCCCGCTGATCCCACCACCAACCACGACGACCGTGGTCACAGCTCCACCTCGTACGTCTTCTGTCCGCCGGCATCGCTGACCTGGCGGAAACCGGCCCGCGTCAGCACCGCCTGCGATGCCAGGTTGCCGCTCGAGGTTCCCGCTCGCAGAGCGGTCAGGCCGTACTCGGACGCAGCCAGTCTCCCGATCGCCAGCACGGCGGCCGTGGCGAGCCCCTTCCCGGCGGCCTTCTGCGCGATCCGGTAGCCGAGCTCGGCCGAGCCGTCCTCGATGTCCACGAGGTTCACCCGGCCGACCACCGCGCCGGTGTCGTCCACCAGCACGTGGAACCGGCAGACTCCGGCCTCCTGCTCGGCGAGCAGGGCCGCGTGCCGGACCGCGAACTCCTCGAAGTACGCGTCACCACGGTCGGCAATCGACGCCGCGAAGTACGCCCGGTTCTCCTGCTCGAAGGCCAGGACAGCGTCCGCGTGCCGCTCGGTCAGGCGCTCCAGCCTTACCTTGTGGTCAGGCAGGTACACGGGCCGACTCCTCGTGGACGTACCGGACGATGCGGTGCAGGACCTCGGGATCGGCGTCCGGCGGCACCCCGTGACCGAGGTTGAAGATGTGCCCCGAGGCCGCCTTCCCCTCGGCGAGGATGCGGTCGATCTCGGGCCTCAGCGCGTCCCACCCGGCGAACAGCAAGGCCGGGTCCAGGTTGCCCTGGACCGGCTTCGGACCGCCTCCGGCCGCCGTGATCCGGCGTACCGCCTCGTCGAGCGGAACCCGCCAGTCGACACCGACGACGTCCGCGCCGGCCTCGCTCATCAGGCCGAGCAGCTCACCCGTGTTCACCCCGAAGTGCAGCCGCGGTACGCCGTACGACGCCAGCGCCTCGAACACCTTGGCGGAGTGCGGCTGCACGAACTGCGCGTAGTCGCGCGCCGAGAGCCCGCCGGCCCACGAGTCGAACAGCTGGATCGCGGACGCGCCCGCCTCGATCTGCACCGCCAGGTACGCGATCGCCACGTCGGCCAGCCGGTCCGCCAGGGCATGCCAGAGCTTCGGGTTGCCGTGCATGAGCGCCTTGGTCTTGGCATGGTCCTTGCTCGGGCCGCCCTCGACCAGGTACGACGCCACCGTGAAGGGAGCCCCGGCGAAGCCGATCAGCGGCGTCCCGCCGAGCTCGGAGACCAGTTGCTTCACCGATTCCGAGGTGTACGGGACGTCCGCGGGCGTCACCGGGCGGACCGTGTCGAGGCCGGCCGCGTCCCGGACCGGCGTGGCCACGACCGGGCCGACACCCGGCTTGATCTCGATGTCGAAACCGACCGCCTTCAGCGGCAGCACGATGTCGGAGTAGAAGATCGCCGCGTCGACGCCGTAACGGCGTACCGGCTGCAGCGTTATCTCCACGACGAGGTCGGGCCGCATACAGGACTCGAGCATCGTGGTGCCCTCGCGGACCGCGCGGTACTCGGGCAGCGAACGCCCCGCCTGGCGCATGAACCACACCGGCGTGTGCGGGCCGGGCTCGCCCCGGGCCGCGAGCAGGAAGGGAGAACGGTCGAGCGCAGCGGACGGTGTCGAGGGCACCCCTCGATGATCCCACGCCACCTCCGCCCCGGTCACACGCGGTCACGGCAGCCAAGGGCGGCGCCGGAGGCCCGGCCAACAGCACAGCTACCGGCGCGTCGTCGCCAGCGTCTGTGAGTAATCAGTCGTAGGCTGCGAAGCATGGGTGCCCGCAAGCAGGTCGACGCGCCACCCGCGGAGTTCGCCGAGGCAGTGACGCAGTTGCGCGGTGCCCGGTACCGGCCCGAGGTCTTCGTCGAGGAGATGCCCGCGCCGCAGCGGATCGCACCGCACGCGGCCGCGGTCAGCGCCGACGTGACGGTCGACGGTGACGACGTCGCCACCGGCCGTCTGGTCGTCCTCTACGACCCGGACGGGAACGACGCCTGGCAGTCGACCTTCCGCTGTGTCGCGTACGTGCGTGCGGCCGTCGAGCCGGAGATGGTGACCGACGCGCTGCTCGGCGGCGTGGGCTGGACCTGGCTGATGGAGGCGCTGACCGACCGGGGTGCCGATTTCCTGGCCCCGAGCGGTACCGTGACCAGGGTGGTATCGGAAAGTTTCGGTGGCATGGCCGACGACGAGGCGACGGCGGAGATCGAGATCCGCGCGTCCTGGAGTCCCGTGCCAGGACCTGGTGGGCTGGTGGACGTGACCCGGCACGCGGAGGCATGGGGCGAGGTGCTCTGCACGGCGGCCGGCCTGCCGCCGGTGCCGCCGGGGGTGGTGGCGATGCCGACCCGGCGTGGACAGCGGGGCCGATGAGCCCGGCCGAAACCCAGCAGCCGCCTGTCCCGGACGACCCGACCGCGCACCTGCCACTGCTCGAACTCCGTGACGGCCTGTCCGAGGTCGTCGACACCGACACCGCACTCGGCGAGGTGATCGAGGCGTTCCGGTCCGCCACCGGACCGGTGGCCGTCGACGCCGAACGCGCGTCCGGCTATCGGTACTCGCACCGCGCGTACCTGGTCCAGCTGCGCCGCGAGGGCGCCGGCTCGGCCCTGGTCGACCCGATCCCGTTCGGCGACCTGTCCGCGCTCGGCGACGCGATCGTGGACGCCGAGTGGATCATCCACGCCGCCAACCAGGACCTGGCCTGCCTGGCCGAGGTCGGGATGGTGCCGCGGAAGGTGTTCGACACCGAACTGGCCGGCCGCCTGCTCGGGTACCCGAAGGTCGGACTCGCCTCGCTGGTCAGCGAGGTGCTCGGCTACCGGATGCGCAAGGAGCACTCCGCGGCCGACTGGTCGACCCGCCCGCTGCCAGGACCGTGGCTGATCTACGCCGCGCTCGACGTCGAGATGCTGATCGAACTGCGCAACGCGATCGAGGCCGAGCTGCGCCGTGAGGGCAAGTGGGAGTGGGCCGAGCAGGAGTTCGCCGCGATCCTGTCCGCTCCCCCGCGGGAGCCAAAGCCCGACCCGTGGCGGCGGACGTCGGGGATGCACCGCGTCCGCAACCGCCGGAGCCTGGCCGTCGTCCGGGCGCTGTGGGAGGCCCGCGACCAGATCGCCGCGGCCGCCGACATCTCGCCCGGCCGGATCCTGCCCGATGCCGCGATCGTGGAGGCCGCGTCGGCGATGCCGGCCGACCGGGACGCGCTGCAGCGGCTGACCGCGTTCAAGGGCCGCGGCGCCCACCGCCACATGCGCACCTGGTGGGAGGCCATCGACCACGCCCGGCGACTGCCCGAGTCCGAGCTCCCGAAGCAGGGACCCCGGTACGACGGCCCGCCGCCGGCCCGGGCCTGGGCCGACCGGGACCCCGACGCGGCCGCTCGCCTGTCGGCCGCCCGGGCCGCTGTCGGCGAGATCGCCGAGGCACACCGCCTGCCGACCGAGAACCTGATGGCGCCGGACACCATCCGCCGCCTGGCCTGGTCGCCGCCGGCCAACCTGACGGTCGAGGTCGTCAGCGCGTTCCTGCGCGACCACGGCGCCCGCGAGTGGCAGATCGGCCTCACGGCCGAGGTCCTCACGGACGCCATGGCAGCCGAAGCCCCGGCGAAACCGCTCGACTAGCCCGGTCTACGCCGGCAACTGGGCCTCGATCGCCTCGACGACCTCGGGCGACTCCGGCTGGGTGCCGGGGCGGAAGCGCGCGGCGACCGTGCCCTCGGGGCTGATCAGGAACTTCTCGAAGTTCCACTGGACGTCGCCGGCCTCGCCCGCCGCGTCCGGGGTCAGGGTCAGCTCGGCGTACAGCGGGTGCCGGCCGTCGCCGTTCACCTCGAGCTTCTCCAGCATCGGGAACGTCACGCCGTACGTCGTCGAGCAGAACGTGGAGATCTCCTCCGCCGTCCCCGGCTCCTGGCCGCCGAACTGGTTGCACGGGGCACCGAGGACGGTGAAGCCGCGGGACGCGTACTTCTTCTGCAGGTTCTCCAGGCCCTCGTACTGCGGGGTGAGGCCGCACTTCGACGCGACGTTCACGATCAGGACGGCCTTGCCCTTGTACTCACCGAGGGAGGTGGGCGCGCCGGAGAGGGTGGTCAGCGGGATGTCGTACAGGCTCATTCGGATCCTTGGGAGGTCGGAAGATGGCGGGACAGGAACGCGACGGTACGGCGCCACGCCAGCTCGGAGGCCTCGGCGTGGTGGAACGCGGGCAACGGGTTGTCGAAGGCGTGCCCGGCACCGGGATAGCGATGGATCTCGGCGTCGTCACCCAATGACGGGATCACCGCGTCGGCGTCGAGGTAGGGGTCGTCGTCGCCGAAGTGGTGGAGGCTGGTCGCGGTGACCTTGGGCGCCAGACCGAGCAGCTGCGGCAGGGCCGAGCCGTAGTAGCTGATCAGCACGTCAGGCGACGACACCGCGGCCACGTTGAAGCCCAGGCCGCCGCCGAAGCAGAACCCGATCACACCGGTGCCCTGCTCGCGACTGCGCAGGTACTCCAGCACCGCGACCGAGTCCGACACGGCCTGGTCCCAGTTGAGCCGGCCGGCGATCGCCATCGCCTTCTCCAGCAGGTCGGGCGCGGACTCGTCCAGCTCGGTGTCGTCCAGCCGCCAGTAGATCTCCGGTGCGACCACGTAGTACCCGAGATCGGCCAGGTCCTGACCGCGCTGCTTGATGTAGTCCGAGACGCCGAAGATCTCCTGCAGCAGCAGGAGACCCGGGCCGGACCCTTCCCAGACGTGGACGGGCATCAGCCCCGAACCCGTATCGATTTCGAGAGTCACGCAGCCGAGCCTAGTCGCCGGGCTCGCGGGAGCCCGGCGACACCGACGGAACCGAGCCTCAGCGGAGCTCGATCGGCTGCCGGTCGGCCTGGGTCACCGGCTGGACGGGTGCCGGCTGCGGCATCCAGGCCTTGCACTCGTCGATCGCCGCGGTGAGCAGGTTGTACAGCCGGTCGTCCGGGTCCGGCACACAGGCCTGCGAGATGCCTTCCACGGCGCACGACACGGCCCGTGGCGCGGTCCGCCTGGCGAAGTCCGGCGTACTGCGGTGGGCCCGGGAGGTGAAGGATCGCGCCCACTTGGCCGCGGCCGGGACGGACTCCAGCGCCTCGAGTGACGCCGGCTCGAGGTCGTCCAGCGGACGCCCGTCCAGCGTGGCCAACTGCTTCTCCCCCACCAGCAGGGCGACTGCCAGGATGTACTGCCGCTCCTGCGACACGATCGGCAGCGCGTGCTGGATGCAGCGCGCGGTCACCCGCGGTACGACGTGCGGATCGTCCGGAGTCAGCCCGATCACCGAAGGGATGAGCGGAGCCAGCCGGGCCCGGCCGGCGTCCGTCGTACAGTCGTTGACGTCCCGGGCGACGCCCGCCAACAGCGGATGGGTGCAGGCCGGGTGGTCCGACCAGGGCTCGCCCGCCAGGTAGGACGCGAACTCCATGAAACAGGCGCCTTTGCGCGGGTTGCGGTGCTTGCCGCGGCTCAGCACCGGTACGGCGAGATCAAGGTTGTTCTTGTTCATCGAACGGCTCCAGACACACGTACCTTTCCACCAGCATGCGCCGATTCCGCGCCGTGCGCCACGGGTTACGGCCGCTGTGACCACACCGCTGTGTTGTGTGAGCAGCCGCACAGTCCCGCCTGCTTTGGGACTTCTGTTACCCACGGGTAGCATCGAGGCAGCTTTTCCGACCCCCAGAGGAGGGCCTCGTGCCCCGTGAGATCCGCGATGTCGTGTTCGTCGACGGCGTTCGCACCCCGTTCGGTAAGGCCAAGGGCCAGTACGCCGAGACGCGCGCCGACGACCTGGTGATCAAGTGCATCCGGGAACTGCTGCGGCGGAACCCGTCCCTGCCGCCGGAACGGGTGGACGAGGTCGCGATCGCGGCCACCACCCAGATCGGCGACCAGGGCCTGACCATCGGCCGGACCGCGGCCCTGCTGGCCGGTCTGCCGAACACCACGCCCGGCTACGCGATCGACCGGATGTGCGCCGGCGCGATGACCGCGGTCACCACGACCGCCGCGGGTATCGCGTTCGGTGCGTACGACGTGGTCGTGGCCGGCGGTGTCGAGCACATGGGCCGGCACCCGATGGGCGAGGGCGTCGACCCGAACCCACGGATCGTCGCCGAGAAGCTGGTCGACACCTCCGCGCTGGTGATGGGGTCGACCGCGGAGAACCTGCACGACCGGTTTCCCACCATCACCAAGCAGCGCGCCGACGCGTTCGCCGCCGCCTCCCAGGAGAAGGCGGCCAAGGCGTACGCGAACCACCTGATCCAGCCCGATCTGGTCCCGGTCGCGACCCGGTCGGCCGAGCAGGGCTGGGGCTACGCCACCTCCGACGAGCCGATGCGCCCGGGGACGACGGTCGAGGACCTGGCCGGCCTGAAGACGCCGTTCCGCCCGCACGGCCGGGTGACCGCGGGCAACTCGGCCGGGATCAACGACGGCGCGACCGCCTGTGTGCTCGCCTCCGCCGCGGCCGCCGAGGAGCTGGGCCTGACGCCGAAGATGAAGCTGGTCTCGTACGGTTTCGCCGGTGTCGAGCCCGAGGTGATGGGTGTCGGGCCGGTGCCGGCGACCCAGAAAGCACTGCGCCTCGCCGGTCTGACCATCGACGACATCCAGGCCTTCGAGGTGAACGAGGCGTTCGCCGTCCAGGTGCTGGCGTTCCTGGAGCACTACGGCATCGCCGATGACGACCCGCGGGTCAACCCGTACGGCGGCGCGATCGCCTACGGTCACCCACTGGCGTCCTCCGGCGTACGCCTGATGAACCAGCTGGCCAAGCAGTTCGAGCAGCGCCCCGAGGTCCGCTACGGCCTCACCACCATGTGCGTCGGCCTCGGCATGGGCGGCACGGTCATCTGGGAGAACCCGAACTGGGAGGCGAAGTGAGCTTGCAGGAACTCATCGACAGCGCGGTCGCACTGTCGGACGACGAGGTCGTCACGCTTGCGCACTCCCGGGACGTGGTGCTGCCCGGGAAGGCCGGCACGATGGCCCTCATCACGCTCGACAACGGGCACGACCACACGAAGCCGAACACGTTCGGCCCCAAGGGCCTGGCGTCGCTCAACGCCGCGATCGACGCCGCGCTGGCCCGCGACGACATCGCCGCGATCGGTGTCACCGGCAAGCCGTTCATCCTGGCCGCCGGTGCCGACCTGACCGGCGTACCGAAGCTGACCGACCGGGAGCAGGCGCTGAACCTGGGCCGGATCGGGCACGGCGTGATGCGCAAACTGGTCGACGGCGGCAAGCCGTCGTTCGCGTTCGTCAACGGTGTCGCGCTCGGCGGCGGTCTGGAGGTCGCGCTGCACGCGCAGTACCGGACCGTCTCGGCCGCCGCCGGCATGCTGGCGACGCCGGAGGTGTTCCTCGGCTTGATCCCGGGCTGGGGTGGCAACTTCCTGCTGCCGAACCTGATCGGCGCCGACAACGCGGTCAAGGTCGTCGTCGAGAACGCCCTGAACCAGAACAAGATGCTCAGCGGCCCGGAGGCGGTGAAGCTCGGCATCGGCGACGTACTGCTCGACTCGGCCGACTTCCTCGAGCAGTCACTGGTGTGGGCCTCCAAGGTGCTGACCGGCGAGGTCACCGTGGAGCGGGCGGAAATCGACCGCGGTGACGCCTGGGATGCCGCGGTTGCCCGGGGCAAGGCATTTGCCGACCTCAAGGTGAGCGGTGCGGCCCCGGCGCCGTACCGGGCGCTCGAGCTGATCGCGGCGGCGAAGGACAACGATCGCGATCGGGGGTTCGCGGCGGAGGACGAGGCGCTCGCGGACCTGATCATGAGCGAGGAGCTGCGCAGCGGCCTCTACGCCTTCGACCTGGTGAACAAGCGGGCCAAGCGTCCGGCCGGCGCGCCGGACAAGTCGCTCGCCCGGCCGGTGAGCAAGGTCGGCGTGGTCGGCGCCGGCCTGATGGCGGGCCAACTTGCGCTGCTGTTCGTCCGGCGGCTCGAGGTTCCCGTCGTACTCACGGACCTCGACCAGGAGCGGGTGGACCGCGGTGTCGGGTACGTGCACGGTGAGATCGACAAGCTGCTCGGCAAGGGCCGGATCCGGCCCGACAAGGCGAACCAGCTCAAGGCGCTCGTCACCGGCTCGGTGGACAAGGCGGTCTTCGCGGACGCGGACTTCGTCATCGAGGCGGTGTTCGAGGAACTGCAGCTGAAGAAGACGATCTTCGCCGACCTGGAGAAGATCATCCGGCCGGACGCCGTACTGGCGACGAACACCTCGTCCCTGTCCGTCACCGAGATGGCCGCGGACCTGGAGCACCCGGAGCGGGTGGTCGGGTTCCACTTCTTCAACCCGGTCGCGGTGCTGCCGCTGCTGGAGATCATCCGCGCGGACCGGACCGACGACGCGACGCTGGCGACCGCGTTCGCGGTCGGCAAGGCGCTGAAGAAGTCCTGTGTGCTGGTCAAGGACGCGCCGGCATTCGTGGTGAACCGGCTGCTGACCCGCTTCCTCGGCGAGGTCAGCGCGGCGGTCGACGAAGGTACGCCGATCCCGGAGGCGGACAAGGCGTTGTCGGCGCTCGGCCTGCCGATGCCGCCGTTCGTGCTGCTGCAGCTGGTCGGGCTGCCGGTCGCGCTGCACGTGGCGGAGACGATGAACCGGGCGTACCCGGACCGGTTCGCGGTGTCGGAGAACCTGGCCAAGGTGGTTGCCGCAGGCAAGAGCTCGTTCTACCTGTGGCCCGAGGGCAAGCCGGTGGTGGACCCGGAGGTCGAGGGGCTGGTCACGGTCGGCGACAAGCCGTCGACGGCGGAGGAACTGCGGACCCGGGTGCTGACCGCGCTGGCCGAGGAGATCCGGATCATGCTCGAGGAGGGCGTGGTCGCGGAGGCACAGGACATCGACCTGTGCCTGCTGCTCGGCGCCGGCTGGCCGTTCCACCTCGGCGGCATCACGCCGTACCTGGACCGCACCGGCATCTCCGAGAAGGTCAACGGCTCCCGCTTCCTCCCCCAAGGCACCGCCGGCCTGACCTGACCAGACCGCTGGGGGTCGGTACGACCCCGGAAGCCCGCTCCGGCCCCCAGCACCTTCCCGTTGCGCCTTCCCTCCGCGGGCACCACCCGTTCCGGAAACCGCCGGTGGTGCTGGGGCGTGAGGGCGCGGGCGAGGTGGTGTCGTCGGCCGATCCCCCCGCCGCCACGAGCACCGGCCCCCCGGCGCGTCATCCCGCCCGGGACGAGGACCTCCTGGTCCCGCGGGAGGCCGCCTTGGCTCAACTCCCCCGCCCCCGAGCGAAGCGAGGGGGCGGGGGCTTTTCAGCCCTTGTACTTCTTGACTGCTGCGACCAGTTGGGCGGGGGTTTTGCCTGTGTGTTTCTTCAGGATGGTGGTGTAGGCGGTCTGGCTGGTGTTGTGCCGGGCCATGTCGGTGTAGAGGTCCGCCACACCCTTCTCCCCCAGCTCGTCGACCAGGTACGCCGTGATCCACCAGCTCTGCCCGTAGGACCGGTCCCCGGCGGCGTCGAACTCCGCCCGCGTCGGCAGCACCTTCATCGACGGCAGGTACTTCGTCCGGACCGTCTTCCGGTAGGGATCCACGGTCCACTGCGGATCGTCCTCGATCGACGCGCACCGGACGTACTCCGCGATGCCTTCGACCAGCCAGATCGGCGTCCGCACCCCCAGCTGGAGGGTCGCGACATGCGTCATCTCGTGCACCAGCAGATCCTCGTCCAGCTGCTTGCGGACAGCCGGGTTGACGACGATCCGGCTGCTCACCGGCGCCACCGACTTCTCCGCCCACGGGTCACCGTCGTACAGCGAGACCGCCTTGGCCGCGATGGTCCAGCCGTAGCCGCTGCCCGCCGTCCAGACCGTCGCCATCACCCGCGGCTCGGACATCGCGACCACCATCACCGAGCCGCTCCACGGTCGCCGCCAGTGCCGTCGTACGCCGTCGACCGCGCTCTGGGACACCTTGGCGATCTTCTGACCGAGCGCCTGCTCACCCTTGTCGACCACCACGACGACTCGGCCGCGGCGGATCACCGCGATCTCCTGGAAGTCCCAGGGCTGCCGATGCCCGTCCGGGCTGAGCGTCTCCTCGATCGCGCTGTCGTCCACCAGGACCCAGGTCCCGCCGCGCTGGACGAAGGCGTACCCGAGGTCCGTCTGCACCGGTTTCGCGTCCAGGCCGTGCAACTGGTAGCGCATCATCACCCGGGTCGAGAAGACGTCGGCGCCGTACTTGCCGATCAGCACCTTCGACGGCCGCTCGTCCGCGACGACGTACTTCAGCGTGGTGAACCGGAACTTCCGCAGGTTGGTGAACAGCATCCGCTGCCGCGCCACGAGTTGCTTGTGCTGCGGGTCCACCGCCGCGAGGAAGCCTTTCAGGTCACCCTTCAGCACCGCCGCGGAACGCTTGGCCAGGACCGCATCGACCTCGGTCTTGCGAGCCGCCTGCTGCCCCTCGGTCAGCTGCCCCGGCGTGGCCGTGGCCTTGATCGCGGACACGCTGCTGCCGGCCGTCGAGCCGCCCTCCTGGAGGCGTACGGCGACCACGCCGGACGTCCCCGCCAGGAGCAGCGCGGCAAGACCTGCGAACAGGCGCCGCGGATGCTTCATCGTCTCCCCCTCCAGTGGCCGGCTGACGGATCGTACCGTCAGCCGGCCCTGCATCGTCCAGGCCTACGCCCGCGTGCTCTCGCCGGTGCGTTCCTCGATACCGACCCGGCTCTTGCGGTAGCCGTAGACGAAGTAGAGCAGGAAGCCGAGCACCATCCAGACGGCGAACCGCAGCCAGGTCTCGATCGACAGGTTCAGCATCAGGTAGACGCAGATCGCCGCCGACAGAATCGGGATCACCGGGTTCCACGGCACCCTGAACGAGCGATGGATGTCCGGCCGCCGCCGGCGCAGCAGCGGCACCGCGATCGAGACCAGGGTGAACGCGGCCAGCGTGCCGATGTTCACCATCTCCTCCAGCTTGCCGATCGGGGTGAGCCCGGCGACGATCGCGACCAGGATGCCGATCCCGATGGTCAGGCGGTACGGCGTACCCCACTTCGGATGCGTCTTGCCGACTTCGCGCGGGATCAGGTGGTCGCGGCTCATCGCGAACACCACCCGGGCGGCGCCGATCATCAGCGTCAGCACCACGGTGGTCAGACCGGCGACCGCGCCGGCGGAGATCAGCGTCGCGAAGCCCGGCCGCCCGACCGAGCGGAACGCCTCGGCCAGCGCCGCCTCGCTGTTGATGTCGGTGTACTTGATCATGCCGGTGATCACGATGCAGACCAGCACGTACAGCACGGTGCAGATCGCCAGCGAGCCGATGATGCCGCGGGGCAGGTCGCGCTGCGGGTTGCGCGCCTCCTCGGCGGTGGTGGCGACCACGTCGAACCCGATGAACGCGAAGAACACCAGGGACGCGCCCGCGACGATGCCCATCACACCGAAGTGCGACGGGGCGAACCCGAACAACGCCTGGAACAGCGGCGTGGTGACGGTGACCTCCGGATCGGGCGTCGGCACGCTCGGCGGGATGAACGGCGACAAGTTCGAGCCCTTGATGTAGAACAGGCCGGCCACGATCACGAACAGCACCACGAACAGCTTGATCGCGACCAGCACCAGGTTGACCCGCAGCGACTCCTTGATGCCGATCGTCGCCAGCGTCGCCAGGACCAGGACCAGCAGCATCGCGAGCACGTTGACACTGCTGTCCGGCCCGATCGACTCCGGCCAGCCCAGTCCGATCTGTTCGAGGAACAAGGCGGCGTACGACGACCAGCCCTGGGCCACGACGCTTGCCCCGAGCATCAACTCCAGCAGCAGGTCCCAGCCGATGATCCAGGCGAAGATCTCACCGAGGGAGAAGTACGAGAAGGTGTACGCCGACCCCGACACCGGCACCGTGGACGAGAACTCGGCGTAGCACAGCGCGGCCAGGGCGCAGCAGATCGCGGCGAGCACGAACGAGAGCGCGATCCCCGGCCCGGCGTACGTCTTGGCGGCCCGGCCGGTCAGGGTGAAGATGCCGGCACCGATGATGACGCCGATCCCGAAGACCGTCAGATCGACGGCGGTGAGGCGTTTCTTGAGCTGGTACTCCGGCTCGTCGGTGTCCGCGATCGACTGCTCGATCGTCTTCTTCCGCAACAGACTCATCTGCGCCTCCTCGACATGGACGGAACCATTCGAGACTGCCTCTCTGACACCGCGAGGTCAAACAGGCACTCAGCGTTGTGGTTCGTAGGTTTTCAGTGATGTCCACAACGTCACCTCGGTGAGGCCGCAGTGGTTCATCAGGATCCGGTCCCTCGCCGCCTGGTCGTAGCCGTGCCTGGCCAGGTCCTCGTACAGTTCCGCGACCTTGTCGAGGCCGAAACGCCTGACCAGGTAGCGAACCGCGAGCCAACTGACGCCGTACACGTCGGCGTTGTTCTGGTAGAAACCGGCGTCGCTCGGCAGCGCGCCCAGGGCCGGCAGGGCCTCGTCGATGACCTCCTGTTCCCACTTGGCCACCTCGCCCGGACCGCTGATCGCCTCGATCCCCCGCCAGGACACGTACTCCGCCGCCCCCTCGGCCAGCCACAGCGGTTCGTAGCCGCCCAGGTCGGCGGTCGCGACATGGGTGATCTCGTGCGACAGCAGGATCTCGTCCACCCGGTCGCGCTCGTTCGGGTTGACCACGATGTACGCGCCGGCCACGGTGCCGTCGGCGGTGTCCTGACCGGGCAGCGAGGAGAACGTCGACCCCGCGCTCGCGGCCGACTCGACGTCCTCGTCGGCGAACCGGGCGTCGCGGACCTCGGACTCGTCCAGCGCGATGATCAACACCGACCCGCGCCACCTCCGCGGCCAGTACTCGGTCACCTGGGCCAGCGCCTCGGTCGCCTCGACCACGATCGCCCGGCCGCGCCGGGTGTCGCCCTTCTCCACCACGGCCAGCACCCGGGGTCCCCGGTGCACCTCGATCCGGCCCAGGTCCCACGCCTCCTGGTGGGCGCCGGGCCCGAGGTCGTCGTCGAGGTCGTCGTCATCGGTGAGCACCCAGCGGCCGCGCACGTTGATGAACGTGTAGCCGAGTTCGGTGACGACCGGCGTCAGGTCGACCTTGGGGATCTGGTACCGCATCAGGATCCGGACCAGGTACGTCGTACGCCCGTGAGCCTTCACCACGGCCGGATCGAACCGTTCCTCGGCCTGGCTGTAGCCGAGTTCGGTGAAACCCATCTCGACCAGGTTGGCGAACAGGATCTTCTGCTCGGCCCGCAGCGCCTTGTCGGCCGGGTCCACGTCCTGCAGGAACAGCGCCTCGTTGACGGTCTGCACAGCCTGCGCGCGGCGGATCAGGATCGTGTCGATGGCGACCCGGCGGGCGGCGATCGCGGCCGCGGTCTTCGACGGCTTGCCCGACTGGTTCGGCCCGGCCGGGGTCAGTGTCGTGGTGGGCCTGGCCCGGGCATCCCGTTCCCGGTCTTCAACGGTGTAGACCACGCCGCCCGAGACGAGCGCCACCGCCACCAGCAGCCCCAGCCAGCGCCGGGGCCCACGGGGCGGATCCTGAGCGCCTGGGGGTCCGGCGCTAGGGGTGGTCACACTCACGTCGGGTCGATCCTCCGAGTACCCGTCTGTCGCAGCCCGGCTACCCTACTCGGTTCCCCGGATTCCACCACCCTCAACTGGCGGCGGCCGCCTGGAGGGCCTGGAAGAGGCCTGCCTCGGTCATGCCGACGTGTTCGAGCATGATCCGGTCCCGCTCGGCCTGGGTGGAACCGAGCGCGGCCAGCTCCTGGTAGAGCGTGCCGACCTCGGTGCCGCCGAAGCGTTCGAAGAGGTGGTCGACGGCCAGCCAGGCCAACGGGTACGAGCTGTCGGACGTCTCGAAGAACACCGCGTCGGCGGGCAGGCTCTTCGCCTTCGACAGGTACTTCGTGCGGACCTCCTGCCGGTACTTCCCCAGCGCGAGGTTCTCCGCCCCGTCCATCGGCAGGAACTCGACGTACGTCGCCGCTCCCTCGACCAGCCAGCGCGGGGCGTTGGCGCCGTACGGCGCGGTGGCGACGTGGGTGAACTCGTGGGCGAGCGTACGGGCGTCGACCTTCGACCGGTTGCGCGGGTTGACGACGACGTACGAGTCGGCCCGCTCTCCCTCACCGCTGACTTCACCGGGCAGCGTGCGGTACACCCAGGTCGCCATGGCGATCGCGTCCTCGGCGTTCTTGGGCGCGGTGTAGTCGGCGCCGCGGACGATCTTGTCGTCCAGTGCGATCACCACGCCGGACCCGGTCCAGCCGCCCGGCCAGCTCTTCGACACCGCCTTCACCGCGCTGGTCGCCTTGCCGAGCAGGCTGTCCGCGAGCTGCTCCTGCCCCTTCTCGACGACCACGAGGACCCGAGGCGCGCGCCGGACCAGCACCTCGCCGGTGTCCCACGCCTCCTGATGCGAGCCGCGCGGCAACCGCTTGTCCAGGTCGGTGTCCGACACCAGCATCCAGCGGCCGTCACCGCGCTCGGTGAACGTGTACCCGAGCATCGCGCGGACCGGTCCGGCGTCGATGCCGCGAATCTGGTACGTCATCGCGATCGCGACCAGGTACGTCGACGGGCCGTACTTCCGCGTGACGGCCTCGTCGTACTGCTGACTCAACTGCTGGTAGACGAGCCGGGAGAAGCCGAACTGGCGCAGGTTCGCGAACAGGGTGCGCTGCCGGGCGACCAGGCTCCTGTTCCCTGGATCCACGTCGGCGAGGAACGCCGCCTGGTCGTCCTGGAGCACGGCCTGGGCCCGCTTGCGCAGTACCTGATCCACCGCCGCCGCCCGGGCGGCCAGGTCGATGTCCGGCGTACTCGGCGCCGGCGTTGCCGTGCCGCCGGCGCGGTCGCTCGCCCGGTGCAGGGCGAGACCGCCGGCCACCGCGACGGCCACGAGGACGAGTGCCAGCAGGAACGGCCAGATCCTTGGGCCCTTGGCGGCCGCGTGCCTGCTCTTCGGGGGCGCGGCGTGCCGCCCGCTCATGCCGGCCGGCTCAGGCGCCGCCCGGCCGGCCGCTCGCCGGATCCGGCTCACCGATCGCGTCACCGGAGTGCTGCGCGATCATCTCGGTGATGTCCCGGGCCAGCTCCTGCCCGGTCAGCCCGATCTCCTGCAGTACGGCGGGACGCTTGGCGTGGTCCAGGAACTGCTGCGGGATGCCGAAGTCCCGGACCGGTGTCGTCACCCCGGCGTCGCGCAGCGCCTGCGAGATCATCGACCCGCAACCGCCGGCCCGGCCGTTGTCCTCGATCGTGACGACGAATTTGAACTTCGCCGCCAGCTCCACCAGCTTCGGGTCGACCGGCTTGACCCAGCGCGGATCCACCACGGTCACGCCGAAGCCCTGTGCCTCCAGTCGGCCCGCCACGTCCATCGCGGTGGCCGCCATCGAGCCGATGCCGACCAGCAGGACGTCGGTGCCGGAGCGCTCGAGGACGTCGAGGTCGCCGATCCGGTCGATCGCCTCGATGTCCGGGAACACCTCGCCCTTGGCGTACCGCAGCACGGTCGGGGCGTCGGAGACGTCGACCGCCTCGTTGAGCAGTTCCTCCAGCCGCGTGCCGTCCCGCGGCGCGGCGAGCCGCAGTCCGGGAACGAGCTGCAGGATCGACATGTCCCACATACCGTTGTGGCTCGCACCGTCGTCACCGGTGACGCCCGCGCGGTCGAGGACGAAGGTGACACCACACTTGTGCAGCGCCACGTCCATCAGCAACTGGTCGAACGCCCGGTTGAGGAACGTCGCATAGAGGCCGACGACCGGGTGCAGACCGCCCATCGCCAGCCCGGCCGCACTCGTCACCGCGTGCTGCTCGGCGATGCCGACGTCGAAGATCCGGTCCGGGAACTCCTGCGCGAACGGCGCCAGCCCGGTCGGGTGCAGCATCGCGGCCGTGATCGCGACCACGTCCGGGCGGCGGCGGCCGATCCGGACCATCTCGTCGGCGAACACGTCGGTCCAGCCGCGCGGCTTGTTGGCCGGCCGGATCTGGTGGAAGTTGTCCTCCTCGTCCTGCTCGGCGGCGGCGTACCCGAAGCCCTTCTGGGTCACCGCGTGCACGATCACCGGACCGCCGAACGACTTCGCGTTGCGGAGCGCGTCCTCCAGCGCCTGACGGTCGTGCCCGTCGACAGGGCCGACGTACTTCAACCCGAGGTCCTCGAACATGCCCTGCGGGGCGAGCATGTCCTTCAGGCCCTTCTTCACGCCGTGCAGGACCTCGTACATCGGCGGGCCGACGTACGGCGTGCGGCCGAGGTTCGTCTTGACCAGCTCGAGGATCTTCTCGTACCGCGGGTTGGTCCGCAGGCTGGTCAGGTGCGTGGCCAGGCCGCCCACCGTCGGGCTGTAGGAGCGGCCGTTGTCGTTGACGATGATGACGAGTTTCAGGTCCTTGGCGGCGGCGATGTTGTTCAGCGCTTCCCAGGCCATCCCGCCGGTCAGGCCGCCGTCACCGATCAGCGCGACGACGTGCCGGTCCTCCCTGCGCAGCCGGTAGGCCTTGGCCAGGCCGTCGGCGTACGACAGCGCGGTCGAGGCGTGGCTGTTCTCGACGATGTCGTGCTCGGATTCGGCCCGGCTGGGGTAACCGCTCAGGCCGCCCTGCTGACGGAGCGTGTCGAACTTGGGCGCCCGGCCGGTGAGCAGTTTGTGGACGTAGGTCTGGTGACCGGTGTCGAACACGAGGCGGTCGCGGGGCGAGTCGAACACCCGGTGCATCGCCAGGGTGATCTCCACCATGCCCAGGTTCGGCCCCAGGTGGCCGCCGGTCCGCGAGACCGTCTCGACCAGGACATCCCGGATCTCGGCCGCGAGATCGGTCAGCTGCTGACCGGTCAGCTTCTTGAGGTCCGCCGGCCCTCCGACCGTCTCCAGCACGCGCATCGAGCTCCTCCCGCGGATCGTCCTCGAATGCTTGAGTCTATGCACCCGCCGCCCGGTTTCCGAACTCGCACGGGCGGTTGGGCGAATCTCACACCGTGGGATGCGCGCCGCGCCCGGTTGGTTCGATCTCCACCTAGAGTGATCGCGTGGAGATGGTGAGGACGCTGTTCCGGAAGTACGACGGGCAGCCGCACCGCCTGGTGGAAGCGGTCCGGCTCGGCGAGGACGAGCACGGCCTGTGGGTCGGCTCGGTCCCCGGCACCCAGGGCCAGCGCGCCGACGGCAGCTGGGTCACCATCGACCACCACCGGGTCCGCCTCTTCCCGCACGGCCAGTGGTGGAGCGCCCTGTTCAACGACGACCCGCACCAGACAGCCATCTACTGCGACATCACCATGCCGGCGGAGTTCGGCGTCGACACCGTCACCACCGTCGACCTCGACCTGGACATCCGCCTGATGCGCGACGGCACCGTCCGGGTCATGGACGAGGACGAGTTCCACGCCCACCAGGTGAAGTACAACTACCCACCCCAGGTAGTAGCCACTGCCCAAGCCACCTGCACCTGGCTGGCCACCCACATCACCACCACAGAACCCTTCACCACCGCCTACAAGCCCTACCTGGACCTCACCCGCTCGCTCGGTGTTCACGGTCGGCCGACCCCTCCCCGGCGATAGGTTGGGGGTCATGCGGGATGTGCGGGTGGTTTATCGGAAGTATGACGAGAGGTTGCATTGGCATCAGTGGATGCGGTGGCTTGGGGAGGATGAGTACGGCGTGTGGTTGGGGGCGCCGGCGGAGTCGGTTTCGCAGCGTGGGAGTGAGCCGGAGGTGGTGCACTCGCAGGCTCATGTGCAGTTGTTCCCGCGCGGCCGGTGGTTCACGGCGAGCTTCAACGACGAGCCGCGGTCGACGGAGATCTACTGCGACATCACCACGCCGGTGGAGTTCGGTGAGGACGTGTTCACGATGGTCGACCTCGACCTGGACGTGATCAAGAAGCGGGACGGGACGATCATCATCGACGACGAGGACGAGTTCGCCGAGCACCAGGTGAAGTACGGCTACCCGGCCGACGTGATCGAGACCGCCCGGGCGACCTGCGACTGGCTGGCCGGCGTGGTCGCGACCGACGAACCGTTCCTGACCGTCTACAAGTCCTATCTCGACAGGGTGCGGTGAACGCGCAGCGTCGCATCCTTCAGCAGTAGCGCCCCGGGCAGCGGCCCGCGCTGGCCGGCGAACATGTCGGCGACCGGGGTGACGGTCAGGTAGAGGTTCTTGCCGGCCGGTACGTCGACCGCGATCGCGGGCAACTCGATCGACCGCCGCTCGCCCTGGACCACCCGCTTCTCGCGCAGCGGCATCGTGTTGTTCTGCACGACCTTCGCGGTCAGCGGGCTCGTGCCGACACTCAACGCGAAGAACGCACCGGAGTCCGGAACCACCGTATAGACGCGGGCGTCGAGTCGGGGCACGCCTGCGACGGTGATCGGCCCGCCGGCGACCTTCAGGTTGACCGGCAGCCCGGCACCGGTCGGGGTGACGATCTTGCCGAGCGGATACCGGGCGTTCGCCGGCAGATTTTGTTGCGTGAGGCAACGACCATCAGCGGTGGACAAGTGGTAGGCGCCGTACCCGGACAGGCCGGTTGCCCTGCCCAACAGCTTGGCCGTCATGAACCGCAGGGCGAGACCGGAGAAGCTGGACGATCCCAACGCGATCGAACACGGGTCACCGGCAACAGCCCATCCCGGCGGCACCACGCTCGGCAGCGTGTGCCCGGCGTTGTAGCCGACGAAGATCGACCTGGCACGGGCGCCCGGGGTCAGCGCGCGCTCGTAGTTCGCCAGCCCCTGGTTGAGGTTGAACAGATTGTCCGAGATCCCCTGACCGATCAACACCGGGATGTCCAGCTTGCGCCCCTGCGCCACATGCCACGCCGGCCCGTTGCGCGCGAAGAACTCGTCCAGGTCCCGCCCGGCCTTCCCCGGCGGCCACGCTCCGGTGGTGATCAGTACGACGAACGCCGCCGAGACCTCAGGCGGAAGGCGCGTACCGCCGCCGGCGTACAGCAAGGACAGCCACATCGTCCGCGCCGCCTCGTCCGGCGCGAGGCTCTGCTTCAGGTCCCACCAGGTCACCTCGGGCGCGAGCGCGTCGAACCGGGTCCGGCCGCTGTCGCGCAGTTCGGTGAACGCACCGGCGAACTGGAACCCGCCGCCGTACGACCCGCCGATCGCCCCGATCAGCGGATCACCGGGTCCCTGCTTCGTCACCCAGTCGAGCCCCGCGACCAGATCGACGAGCTCGATCACGTCGCGGCCCTCGAAGTCCGGGTTCATCACGTGGGCGACACCGGTGCTCTCGCCGAAGCTGCGCTGGTCGAAGCTCAGTACGCCGAAGCCGGCGTCGAGCCAGGACTTGAAAGCGGCCGGGTCCTTGGTCCGGCTGCCGCCCCAGCCGTGGCTGTGCATGATCAGCGGCACGGTCTGCGACGCGGAGGCACCCGCGGGTTTGAACAGCGAATAGCAGATCCGCACCGGGGTCGTCGTACCGGGCTCTGGTACGGAGGACACACATCCCGTGGACGCGACGGCGGGCGCCGCGATCAACGAGGAACCGAGCAGAGCCAGTGCGCAAGCCAGCGCAGCCACACGACGACGCATCAGTCACTCCCGGTGATCGACGAATCCCGCTGCGCACACGCTAGACGACGGCGCGCCCGCTGACCAGATCCAGGCTTCGCTGTGGGCGAATCAGGGGGCCGAAGCTGCGAGACTGTGCTCCGTGCATATCGCGATCGAGGTCGTGGCCCTCGTCGCCGTGGTCGCGGGCGGGGCCGCGCTGGCCCGGCGGCTCGGGATCTCGGCTCCCCTGCTTCTCGTCATCATCGGGATCGCCGCGTCGTACCTCCCGTTCGTCCCGCGGGTCGAACTGGCGCCCGAGGTCGTCCTGGTCGGGTTCCTGCCGCCGCTGCTGTACGCCGCGGCCATCCGGACCAGCCTGGTCGACTTCTCGAAACACCGGCGCTCGATCGGCCTGTTGTCCGTCGGTCTGGTCGCGTTCACCACCCTCGGTGTCGGCCTGGTCGCCTACTGGCTGCTCGGCGCGGTCGCGGAGGCGCAGGGCCAGGAGCCCTTGCCGTTCTGGGCGGCGATCGCGATCGGTGCCGTGGTCGCACCGCCCGACGCGGTCGCCGCCACCGCCATCGCCCGACGGGTCGGCCTCCCCCGCCGGGTGGTCACCATCCTCGAAGGCGAGAGCCTGGTGAACGACGCGACCGCCCTGGTCTGCCTGCGCACCGCGATCGCCGCCGCGGCGGTCACGCCGACCGTCCTCGACGTCGGGCTCGACTTCCTCCGGGCGGCCGGCGGCGGAGTGCTCGTCGGGTTGGTCGTGGCCATCGGGCTGGCCAAGATCCGGCGCCGGTTCACCGACCCGGTGCTCGACACCACGCTCAGCCTGACCGCGCCGTTCATCGCCTACATCGCGGCGGAGAACCACTACGTGCACGCGTCCGGCGTCCTGGCCGTCGTCGTCACCGGCCTGCTGCTCGGCCACAAGGCTCCGATCATCCAGTCGGCCAAGTCGCGGATGTCGGAGCGGACCAACTGGCGGACGTTCCAGTTCCTGCTGGAGAACACCGTCTTCCTGCTGATCGGGCTGCAGACCCGCTGGATCCTCGACGACCTCGCCGACAGCCCACTGCCGGGCTGGCTGATCGCGGTCGCGACGCTGGCGGTGTTCGCGACCGTCGTACTCCTGCGGCCGATCTGGGTCATCCCTGCGACGTTCCTGTCCCGGCGGACCCTCGGCCCGTCGCGGCCCGGACCGGTGTCCTTGCAGAGTTTGGTCGTGGTCTCGTGGGCGGGGATGCGTGGCGTGGTCACGCTGGCGGCGGTGTTCACGCTGCCCGAGGACACGCCACATCGTGAGGTGCTCGTCTTCATCGCGCTGGCCGTCACCGCAGGCACCCTGCTGGTCCAGGGCTCGACCCTTCCCTGGCTGGTACGGCGTCTGCGCCTGCCCGGCCCGGATCCGGCGGAGGATGCGTTGCAGGAGGCCGCCGTACTGCACGGTGCCCATCGGGCCGCGATGGAGAAGCTGGACGAGGTCTCGACCCCGGACGATCCACCCGAGGTGCTCGAGGTGCTCCGGCAGCGTGGCGAGTCGCGGGCACAGGCCGCGTGGGAGCGGCTCGGGCGGCCCGAGAGCGAGTACGAGACGCCCAGTGAGGCCTACCGCCGGTTGCGGATGGCCATGCTCGAGGCCGAGCGGGCGCACCTGCTGAAGGTGCGCGACGCCGGCCTGGTCGCCGACGAGGTGCTGCAACGCGCCCAGATCGCACTCGACGTCGAGGAGTCCATGCTGGATCGCGACGAGGACGACGACGTCGGCGGGCAGTCGGACGACCTCCGCCTCGCGCCGCCGCCCGGCGGGGCGTGCGAGCACCTGGAGAGCGCTCCGATGGTGCTCCCGCCGAACACGCCGGACGGTTGTGAGGAGTGTCTGACCATCGGCAGCACGTGGGTCCACCTGCGGCTCTGCCTCGGCTGCGGGCACGTCGGCTGCTGCGACTCGTCGCCGATGAAGCACGCGAGCGAGCACCACGCGACCACCAAACACCCGGTCATGCGCAGCTTCGAACCAGGTGAGACTTGGCGCTGGTGCTTCGTTGACGAGAAGCTGGGCTGATGGCCGACTGTCTGTTCTGCTCGATCATCGCCGGGACCACACCCGCCCAGGTCGTCCTCGACACACCGGACGTCGTCGGATTCCTCGACGTACGGCCGGTGTTCAAGGGGCACACGCTGCTGGTGCCGCGCGAGCACGTGCCGACTCTAGTGGAACTGCCGGACGAGTTGACCGTGCCGCTGTTCGGCGCGGCCCGGACGGTCGCGGCGGCGGTGCGTACGGCGTTCGACGCGCAGGGGTCCTTCGTTGCCGTCAACAACGTGGTGTCGCAGTCCGTCCCCCATCTCCATGTGCACGTGGTGCCACGGACGAAGGGGGACGGACTGCGCGGGTTCTTCTGGCCCCGGACCAAGTACGCCGACGACGCCGAGGCAGCGGAGTACGCCGGCAAACTCCGCGCCGCCCTGGCCGGTTAGTTACGGACGGGCGGTCTCCCACGCGACCGTGTCGTCGGCAGCCGCGAACGTGCGGGCGGCGGCCGCGGCCGGCGGGTTGTCGGCGGTCAGGTTGAGCCCGGGCTTGCGGTCCTCGATGGTGAACTGCGCCCGGGTGAACACCTCAGCGTGCTTGGTCCGCACCGAGCGAATCGTGCGGAAGTCGGCGACCAGCGACTCGCGGGTGATCGTGGTGTTCACGTAGCCGCGCAGGTTGTTCTGGAACCGCAGGTGCGGGTTCCACGCGAACCACGGGTGCGAGCCGGTCGGCGAGTCGGCGCCGTCGCCGCCGCTGGTGATCGACGAGCAGACCAGCTCCGACCCGACCGTCCGCGACGTCGGGTCGTCGTAGTCCAGCTTCAGGTCGGCGGCCCAGTGCGCGTGCACGTCACCGGTGAGTACGACGGGGTTCCGCACCCGGGCGTCGACCCAGCCCCGGGTGATCCGGTCGCGTGAGGCGACGTACCCGTCCCACGAGTCCATCGAGGTCACCTTCAGCGGACCGGAGTTGTTGTCGCGCTGGGCGAAGAACACCTGCTGGCCGAGGATGTCCCAGCGCGCCTCCGAACGGCGGAAGCCGTCGATCAGCCACTTCTCCTGCCGCTCGCCGGTGATGGAGCGCTTCGGGTCGACGGCCGCCGGGCAGTCCTTGTAGCCGTCGCCGCAGCCCTGGTCGTCGCGGTACTGCCGGGTGTCGAGCATATGGAACGTGGCCAGCTCACCCCACTTGACCCGGCGGAACAACTGCATGTCGATGCCACGCGGCTTCGACGACGCGCGCAGCGGCATGTTCTCGTAGTACGCCTGGAAGGCGGCCGCGCGGCGGGCCAGGAAGCCGTCCTCGGGCCGTTCCGGCGTCTGGTTCGCCCAGTTGTTGTCCAGTTCGTGGTCGTCCCACACCACCAGCCAGGGCGCGACCGCGTGGGCCGCCTGCAGGTCCGGGTCGGTCTTGTACTGCGCGTGCCGCTGCCGGTACGACGCCAGGTCGGTGGTCTCCGGTCCGTCGTGATCACGGACGTTGCCGCCCGGAGCGACGTACGTGCCCTTGGTGTACTCGTACTGGTAGTCGCCGAGGTGGAGCACCAGGTCCGGGTGGTCCTCGGCGAGCCGCCGGTACGCCGTGAACCAGCCGTGCTCGAACTGGGAACACGAGACGAACGACATCGCCAGCTCGCGCGGCATGGTCCCCCGGGCCGGTGCGGTCAGCGTCCGGCCAGTGGGCGAAACGTACCCCTGGGCGCGGAAGCGGTAGTAGTACTCGCGGCCAGGCTGCAGGCCCTGGACGGTGACGTGGATCGCGTGGGCGTGCTCCGGCCGGGCGACGGCGACACCGGCCTTCACGACGTGGTGGAACCGGGAGTCGGTGGCGACCTGCCACTGGACGGCGTACGCGCGACTCGGCATGCCGCCGAGGCCGTCGGGGGCGACCGGGTCGACGGCGAGGCGGGTCCACAGCACGAACCCGTCGGGCCAGGGGTCGCCGCTGGCGATGCCGAGCGTGAAGGGGTCCTGCCGCACCGGGGTTGCGGCGGCGGTGGTCGGGGTGGTCAGGACGGGGGTCAGGCCGGCGACAGCCGCAGTGGAAGCCAGACCGGCTTTCAGGACGGATCTACGGGAGGTCTCCATGCGCCCGACCGTTCCCGTCCCCGGCGTCCACCAATCGACATCCAGATGACCACCAGATGGCGGCTTCGGCCTCCTTCAGCGGAGGCTGCGGTCCAGGCGGGTCTCCAGCCGGTCGAGGGCCTTCTCAGCAGCCGCGCGGACGGTGTTGTCGGGATCGTCGAGAAGGCCCCGCAACGGCTCGGCGTGTTCGGCTTCGCCGGCGGCTCCGACCGCCCGGGCGGTGCTGGCGCGGACACGAGGCAGCTCGTGGGTCAGGCCCGGCAGCAGGGCGTCGACGAGTTGACCGAGCTCGCGTTGGGCGGTGACGCGGGCGACGTGTTCGCGGACGCGCCAGGCCGGGTCGTTCGCCGCGACCAGGAGGGCCTCGACGGCGTCGTCGCGCCAGACGTACAGGAAGGCCCGGGCAGCCCAGACCCGGGCCCAGTAGAAGTTGACCGGATCGAGCTTCGCCCATCCGCCGACGGTCGGGCCGACCAGCCACTCCAGCTTGTCGACCTCGGTGGTGAACGCCTCCTCCGGATCCACCTCACCGGTCAGTACGGCGATCGCGAAATCGATCACCGCATCCTCGCCATACCGTGCGCACGCGCCGCGGACGACCTCGCGCGGCGGCTTCCGGTCGGTCATGGATTCAGTCAAGCCTGGACCGCCGACAGTTCCGGCTGACCCGGTGCTCTCGATAGGTTCGGCGGATGGGACTTCTGGATCCGTCGTCGGCGGAGTACCGGGTCGTCGCCGGGATCATCGCGTCGGCCCATCGCCGGGTCGGCGCGACCAGGTCCCACCGCTGGAACGGCGACATCGGCGTACTCCCAACCCTCAGCAGGCAACGCAGCCAGGCGGACCTCGACGGCACCATCCACCTGCACCCGCGCAACGTGATCGGCCCGTTGATGCGCGCGCACGGCGGAGCGGGCGGGCGCTGGTGGTATCCGCGGGCTGCGCGCGACGCGGCGTACAACGTGATCTACGAGGCGCTGCGACAGAGCAGCAAGCCGTCCGTGCGGCCGACGGACTACGATGCCGGCAAGCCGCTGGACGGCGGGTTGGCTCTCAACGCGCGCACCCTCGACCAGTCGTTGGCAGAGCAGCGGACGTACGAGATCGCCGAAGCGGTGCTGGGCGACAACGGGATGGCTCAGGTGTACGTCGAGGATCCGCCGGAGGCGGCCGGGCTCGGTGGCCACGGTCTGTCCAGTGGGATGGTGACGCCGTTCCGGGTGAACCCCAGGGCGACGACCGCGACCGCGGGAGTCCGTGGCTTCGTCGACGGTCTCGCGGCCGCGACCGGTCGGGGCCGCGACGAGGTGTTCGACCGCCTGATCACGGAAGCCAAGGGATCGCGGTGGAGCCTGGCCTTGCAGCTGGTGGCCGATCCCGAGGTCTTCTCGAGACTGTCGTCCGAGCAGCGGTCGTCGGCGTACTCCGAGGCGAGTCGGCATGCGGCTCAGGAGTGGTCCCGGCTGTCGTCATTCCGATCGATCACGATCAGCACCGTCGAGGCAGCCGAGCAATGGGGCTACAGCATCGGTCTCGAGACGGCCGACACCGTGGTCAAGCAAGCCAACGGTCTGCCGACGCCGGTCACCGCGGAGCCGGCTCAAGCATTGCGGGCTCCGGCCGGCAACCGGGAGCTGTCTCCGAATGACGTGCTTGGTGCGCAGGCGCCCCTGACCGGCGTGAAGCGGCCCGAGTCCGCTCCAGCCGCCGGAACCAGCTCATCAGCACCTGCCGAGCGCCGTGCGCAACAACTCGACAAGTAGCCGGGAGCCGGCCGACCGGACTGGTCGGCCGGCTCCTCGGGTGGTAGGTCAGCTCGCGATCAGGGAGCGGAGCACGTACTGCAGGATGCCGCCGTTGCGGTAGTAGTCGGCCTCACCGGGGGTGTCGATCCGAACCACCGCGTCGAACTCCTTCACCGACCCGTCCGGCGCGGTCGCCTTGACGTGCACGGTGCTCGGGATGGTCCCGTTGTTCAGCTCGGTCACGCCGGTGATGTCGAACGTCTCCTCACCGGTCAGGCCGAGGGACTCCGCGGTCTCACGGTCGGGGTACTGCAGCGGCAGCACGCCCATGCCGATCAGGTTCGACCGGTGGATTCGCTCGAAGGACTCGGTGATCACGGCCTTCGCGCCCAGCAGCGCCGTACCCTTGGCCGCCCAGTCCCGCGACGAACCCGAGCCGTACTCCTTGCCGGCCAGGATCACCAGCGGCGTGCCCTGCTCGGCGTACGCCTGGGCGGCGTCGTAGATCGTGGTCACCGGCGCGTCGGGCTTGGTGAAGTCGCGGGTGAAGCCGCCCTCGGTGCCCGGCGCGATCTGGTTGCGCAGCCGGATGTTCGCGAACGTGCCGCGGATCATCACCTCGTGGTTGCCGCGCCGCGAACCGTACGAGTTGAAGTCCTTGCGGTCGACGCCGTGCTCGGCCAGGTACTTGCCGGCCGGGCTGTCGGCCTTGATCGAACCGGCCGGCGAGATGTGGTCGGTGGTGACCGAGTCACCCAGCTTGGCCAGCACGCGCGCGCCGGCGATGTCGGTGACCGGCGCCGGCTCCTTCGCCATTCCCTCGAAGTACGGAGGCTTGCGCACGTACGTCGATTCGGGGTCCCAGGCGAACGTCTTGCCCTCCGGGGTCGGGAGCGACTGCCAGCGCTCGTCGCCGGCGAACACGTCGGCGTAGTCCTTGGTGAACATCTCCTTGTTGATCGAGCTGGCGATCACCTGCTCGACCTCCTCCGCGCTCGGCCAGATGTCGCGCAGGAAGACGTCGTTCCCGTCCTGGTCCTTGCCCAGGGCATCGTTCTCGAAGTCGAAGTCCATCGTGCCGGCCAGCGCGTAGGCGATCACCAGCGGCGGCGAGGCGAGGTAGTTCATCTTCACGTCCGGGTTGATCCGGCCCTCGAAGTTCCGGTTGCCGGACAGCACCGAGACGACCGCCAGGTCGGCCTCCTGGACACCGGCCGACACCGCCTCCGGCAACGGACCGGAGTTGCCGATGCAGGTGGTGCAGCCGTACCCGACCAGGTGGAACCCGAGCTTCTCCAGGTACGGCGTGACGCCGGCCTTCTCGTAGTAGTCGGTGACGACCTTCGACCCGGGCGCGAGCGAGGTCTTCACCCACGGCTTCGACGCGAGGCCCTTGTCGACGGCGTTCTTCGCCAGCAGCGCGGCGGCCAGCATCACGGACGGGTTGGAGGTGTTGGTGCAGGAGGTGATCGAGGCGATCACCACGTGGCCGTGGTCGAGCTCGACCTCCTGGCCGTCCAGGGTGATCTTCGTCTTCTTCGACGGCCGCCCGTCGGCCGGATGCGGCTCGTGCGGCTGCGCCTCGTCGGAGTGGTCGCGGCCGTTCGCCGGTGGGTCACTGGCCGGGAACGACTCGACCACGCTCTCGTCCGCGAGCGACGGGACCGCGTCCACTGCCGCCGTACCGACCTTGTCCTCCTCGGGGACGTAGTCGACCAGCGCGCCGCGGAAGGACTCCTTCGCCTTGCTCAGCTCGACCCGGTCCTGCGGCCGCTTCGGGCCGGCGATCGACGGGACCACGGTCGACAGGTCGAGCTCGAGGTACTCCGAGTAGCGCGGCTCGACCGCCGGGTCGTGCCAGAGGCCCTGCTCCTTGGTGTAGGCCTCGACCAGCGCCACGTCGTCATCCGAACGGCCGGTCAGCCGCAGATATTCCAGCGTCACGTCGTCGATCGGGAAGATCGCGCAGGTGGAGCCGAACTCGGGGCTCATGTTGCCGATGGTCGCCCGGTTCGCCAGCGGCACCGCGGCGACGCCGTCGCCGTAGAACTCGACGAACTTCCCGACCACTCCGTGCTTGCGCAGCATCTGGGTGATGGTGAGGACGACGTCGGTGGCGGTCGCGCCGGCCGGGACCGAACCGGTCAGCTTGAAGCCGACCACCTTCGGGATCAGCATCGAGACCGGCTGGCCGAGCATGGCGGCCTCCGCCTCGATACCGCCGACACCCCAGCCGAGCACGCCGAGGCCGTTGACCATCGTGGTGTGCGAGTCGGTGCCGACACAGGTGTCCGGGTATGCCTGGCCGTTTCGGACCATCACGGTCCGGGCCAGGTGCTCGATGTTCACCTGGTGCACGATGCCGGTGCCGGGCGGGACGACCTTGAACTCGTCGAACGCGGTCTGACCCCAGCGGAGGAACTGGTAGCGCTCGCGGTTGCGCTCGTACTCGAGCTCGACGTTGCGCTCGAACGCGTCCTGCCGGCCGAACACGTCGATGATCACCGAGTGGTCGATGACCAGCTCGGCCGGCGCCAGCGGGTTGATCCTGGTCGGGTCGCCACCCAGCTCGGCGACCGCCTCGCGCATGGTGGCCAGGTCGACCACACACGGCACACCGGTGAAGTCCTGCATGATCACCCGGGCCGGGGTGAACTGGATCTCGGTGTCCGGCGCCGCGTTCGCGTCCCAGTTGCCGAGCTTGCGGATGTGGTCGGCGGTGATGTTCGCGCCGTCCTCGGTGCGCAGCAGGTTCTCCAGCAGCACCTTGAGCGAGTACGGCAGGGTGTCCGCACCCTCGATACCCGCCAACCTGAAGATCTCGTACGACTGCCCGTTGACCTCGAGTGCCCCCTTGGCACCGAAGCTGTCGACGCTCGCCATCAACCTGCTCCTCTATCCGGTCCTGTTCCGCTGAGCCCATCCTGCCGAGCACCCGGCCCGGCCGCGACGTCAGGTTCCCCTAACTCCGCACCAAACTCTCTCGACATCAAGATACACGACATCGAGTCACTCCAGCACCTCTTTCCGAACCTGTGGACGAACGCCGCCGCCCGCCGCGGCGGGCGGCGGTGCGCTTCTCAGGAGACCTGGGGGAGGACTTCGGCGGCGATGAGGTCGAGGTGGGCCAAGTCTTGGAGGTCCATGATCTGGACGTACTGACGGCTGGAGCCGACGGCGGCGAACTGGCCGAGACGGTCGACGACCTCGGCGGGGGTGCCGGCGATCGCGTTGGCCTTCAGCTCGTCGACGTCACGGCCGATGGCGGCGGCGCGCTGCTTGACCTGGGCGTCGTCCTTGCCGACGACGACGGTGTGCGCGGTCGACAGGGCCAGCGTCTTCGGGTCGCGGCCGATCGCCTCGCAGGCAGCCTGGACGCGCTTGAACAGCGTCTCGGTCTCCTCGACCGAGCGGAACCCGGCGTTGAACTCCGCCGCGTACTTCGCCGCCAAGGCCGGCGTACGCTTCTTGCCCGCACCGCCGACGATGATCGGCGGGTGCGGCTGCTGCACCGGCTTCGGCAGCGCCGGCGAGTCGGTGATCCGGTAGTGCTCGCCCTGGAAGTCGTACGTCTCCCCCACCGGCGTGTCCCACAACCCGGTGATCAGCTCGAGCTGCTCGGTCAACAGGTCGAACCTGCCCGGCGTGTCCGGGAAGTCGAGGCCGTACGCCGTGTGCTCGGCCTCGTACCAGCCCGCACCGAGCCCGAGCTCGGCCCGGCCGCCGCTCATCTGGTCGACTTGCGCCACCGAGATCGCGAGCACGCCGGGGTTGCGGAACGTGGCCGAGCTGACCAGCGTGCCCAGCTTGATCCGGCTCGTCTCGCGGGCCAGCCCGGCCAGCGTGATCCACGCGTCGGTCGGCCCCGGCAGGCCGTCGTGATCGCCCATCACCAGGTAGTGGTCGGACCGGAAGAACGCGTCGAACCCGTTCTCCTCGGTTTTGCGTGCCACCGCGAGCAGATCGTCGTACGAGGCACCTTGCTGGGGTTCGGTGAAGATCCTGAGAAGCATGCGGACCACGCTATCTCGCGGTGGTGTACAGCCTCTCCAGATACGACGGCTGCCACTGCGGACTGCGGTCGGTCAGGCGGCGTACCAGGCCGCGTACGTCGAGGCGCGGCTCCACCGGGTTGTCCCACCAGTCGGGGACCTGGTCGTACCACCGGTCGATCCGCAGCGTCCGGCCGGCCGCGTCGATCCGGGCGAACAACCAGCCACCCTGCTCACTCGACGCCTCGGTGATCCAGAGGTCACCGAGCAACCCGCTCAGCTTGTCCGCGGCGAACTCGGGATCGTCCACCTCCGGCGGCTCCAGGTCGAACCGGTACGACGGCGCGGCCGGGTCGAGCACCTGGACCTGAATGGTGAACCCGGACGGCACGATCGCCGTCCGCGCCCGGCACCAGGCATGCAGAGCACGGAACGCCTCCGACTCCTTCGGCCGCGGGCGCGGTCGCTCGACCTCGGCCCGCATCGCCTCCTCGATCGACCCCGGCACCGGCTGAATCCGCGGCCCGTCGGACCCAACCACGCCCAACCCAGGAATCGACATCCGCACCGCCGCAACCACATCCACCCCCGCCGCCGCAGGCTCGCCGTACAGCCGCCCCGCAGGGCCGCCAAGCGGGTGCGGCCGCGCCGCAGGCTCGCCGTGGAGCCCTGCCGCACGGTCACCGAGGGGGTTGGGCGCCGCGGTCTCGCCGTGAAGCCCCGCCGCACGGTCGCCGAGGGGGTCGGTCGCCGCGGCGTCACCGTGGAGCCCCGCCGCAGTGTCGCCGAGGGGGTGCGGTTGCGCGGCGGGATCGCCGTGCAACCCCGCCGCGCGATCGCCGAGGGGGTTGGGCGCTGCGGGGTCGCCCTGAAGCGCCGCCGCACGGTCACCGAGGGCGCGCAGCTGCGCCGCGGGCGCCACGTGGGTGGTGGGCTCGGGGCGAGGCATGGGCTCTGGTTGGGGCGACGGCTCGGGCTCGGGCCAGGGGGTTGGCTCGGGCTCCGGGACCGGCTCCGGTGTCGGCTCAGGCTCCGGCCAGGGTTCGGGCTCCGGCTCGGGGGTCGGCTCCGGGGTGGGCTGAGGTGGAGGTTCAGGTTCAGGCCATGGCTCGGGATCCGGACCGGGCATCGGACCTGGAGTGGGGTGCGGCTCCGGCCGTGGGTACGGGTCAGGCCCAGGCGTCGGACCTGGCTCCGGCCCAGGGGTTGGGCCGGGCTCCGGCCCCGGCATAGGGCCGGGTTCCGGGCCAGGCATGGGGCCGGGTTCTGGGCCGGGCTGGGGCCATGGGGCCGGGTGTGGCTCGGGTTGAGGCCAAGGCCCAGGGCGGGGTTGAGGCTGTGGCCAGGGCTGAGGTTGAGGGTGAGGCTCAACCTGAGCTTTAGCCGCCGGCGCAGCCCCGAAAACCTCGTCCTCCCCCTCGTCGAACTCCACCGGCACGTCGAACCGCAACGCAGGCGCCGCCCGCTCCGCCGCCAGCTCCTCGAACCGCCCAGCCGCCGCCGACCCCACGGACCGCCCGTCCGCGCCCGCCGACTCCCCGGACGGCTCGCCGGCTGCTGGCTCGTCGGACCGCGTGGCCGCCGCCGACTCCACAGACCGCCTAGCTGCCTTCGAGCCCTCGAACCGCTCAGCCGCGCCCGCCGACTCCTTGGACGGCCCGTCGGCCACCAACTCCTCGAACCGCCCGGCCGCGCCCGCCGACTCCTCGGACGGCTCGCCGGCTGCTGGCTCCTCGGACCGCGTGGCCGCCGCCGACTCCACAGACCGCCTAGCTGCCTTCGAGCCCTCGAACCGCTCAGCCGCGCCCGCCGACTCCTCGGACGGCCCGTCGGCTGCCGAGTGCTCGGACCGCGTGGCCGCCGTCGACTCCACGGACTGCCCCGTCGTCGCCGGCTCCGGGGACAGCTCGGTGGTCGCCGTCGGGTCCACCACCACCGGGATCTCCGCGGTCGGTTCGTCCTCGGGGTCCTCTACCTGCGCGACAGGCTCGTCGCGGAGTTCACCTGGCGCCGATTCGCCGGCTTGCGAGGCATGCTCCAGCGGCGCGCCGTGCCGGCCGGTCCGATCCTCGAGCCGGTCAGGCGATCCGTCGTACTGTGCGGACTCGCCGCGCAGTACGTCACGCCGACCCGGCCAATCAGTGGGACCGGCGAGGCGATCGGCGGGCTGCTCGATGCGGGCCGGGCTATCAAGCGGCTGGCCCAGCCGGTCAGTTGGGCCATCGAACCGCGCGGCCGGTACGTCGCCGTGGGCGGGGTCGTCGTGTTGGTCGGTGAGGTGGGGTCGTCCAGCGGTCGGGTCGTCGAGGCCTGCCACGGGTTCAACCGGGCGGGTGGGTTCGTCGACCCACGCGGGCTCGCGCGGCTGGTCGGGTCGGGCGGTCGGTGCAGCGGAGTGAGCGGCCGGTACGTCGCGGTGGGTGCGGTCGTCGTACTGGTCGGTGAGCTGGGGTCGTTCAGCGGTCGGGGCGTCGAAGCCTGCGACGGGTTCAACCGGGCGGGTGGGTTCGTCGACCCACGCGGGCTCGCGCGGCTCGTCGGGTCGGGTGTTCGGTGCGGCGGAGTGTGCAGCCGGTACGTCGCGGTGGGCGGGGTTCTCGTGGTTGGAGAGGTGGGGCTGTTCGACGGTGGGGGCGTCGAGGCGTGCCGTTGGTTCGCCTGCACGGGTGGAGTCGTTGAGGCGGGTGGGCTCGGTGACCGGGGCTGGTCGGGCGGCGGGTGGGGCTACTGGGGCGAACGGGGATGGGCCGGTGAAGGAGGCGGGCTCGTCGTCTTCGTCGAAGTCCTCGGAGGGGTCGGGGTCGACGATGGCGGCGATTTCGGCTGTCGGTGCGTCGTCGTCATCCAGAGTTGGTTGAGGTGACGTCGCCGGGTCGGGCACCTCGGCTGCGGCGCGGCCCTCGGCTACAGCAGGCCACTCGGCTGCGGCAGGTGACTCGGCAGCTGCGGGTGTCTCGGCGGCCGCGGGGGCGGGCGGCGCGGCGGCCACGTGAGGTTCGTCCGCGGCGGACTCCGGCTGGAGGTGTGCGGCCTGCTGCTGGTCGGACTGGTGGTAGCCAGCCTGCTGGCGGTCGGCCTGCGGGTGGTCGGCTTGCGGGCGATCGGCCAGGTGGCGGTTGCCGTGGAGGGGATCGGCCTGCTGCTGGTCGCGCTGGTGCTGCTGGCCGGGTTCCTCGGGGTGGTGGGGGGCGGGGTGTTCGATCCATTGGCCATTCAGCCAGGTGCCGCCTTGCCATTCGGGGGTGGCGGGGGGCGGGGGTGCGGCGGCGGTGTTGTCGGCGAAGGGGTTGTATTCGCTGGTGGCGTCGCCGTCGGCGTCGGTCCAGGCGGGTTGTTCTGCGGTTTCCCAGTCCTGGTCGTCGGCGTCCTGGGGGTACGTCGCCGCGGCGGGAGCGTCGGCGAACAGGCTCGCGTAGAAGTCCTCCCCCTCGTGCAGCCCACCGCCGACTCGCGGCGGCTCGGAGGAAGGCAGCTGCCCGTACGGTAGGCCGGTCCCGACCACGTCATCCGGCAGATACGTGCCCGGCGCAGGTCCACCGGCCGTGGCAGGACCGCCAAGGGCAGGACCGCCAAGGGCAGAGCCGCCAGCGGCAGGACCGCCAAGGGCAACGCCGCCGGGGGCAGCGTCGCCACGGGCAGGTCCGCCGGGCTGGGAAACGTTTGGTGGAGCGTCTGGCGCGTTGTCGTGTTTGCGCCGGCGTAGCCAGCCCTGTTTCTTGCCGACGATGCCGTAGTCGTCGGAGCGGGCGGGCTCGATCGGGGGTTGCGGCGTCCGGTCGTCGTACGGCTCCGGCTCGGTGTACGCCGGCCCGGCGGGGATCGACTCGTCGATCGGCTGGCCGGTGAACGGGCTGATGCCGGGCGGGACGACGTACGACTCCTCGTCCTCGGCGCCCTCGGGTGCTCCCATCACGACATCTGCAACGACCGAGACCTCGGCTGTGTCAGGGCCGTCGGCCAACCGTGCGGGTACCGCAAAGTTCCGGGTGAAGTCCTCGGCGGCGACCACCCCGGCCGCCAGGTCCGGCTGGACCGGGGAGCGCGGATCGATCCCGAACCGGTCGAAGAACTCCCCCAGCGCCTCGGCCGTGATCCCGCCGGCCGCGGCCGCCCGGATCAGCTGGATCCCGAACGGCAGCAGTTCGTCCAGTCCGCCGAGGTAGTCCGCCCATTCGGCGACCCACTCGATCATCTCGCCGGCGGCTTCCTCGTCGGACGTGATCCACTGCCCGATCGGCGCGAACCCGTCGTCGAGCGGCTGCCACGGGTCGCCCGGGTACGACGCGCGCGCCCAGGTGCCGTTGAAGGCGCCGTACACGAAGCCGAGCTCGCCCGACGAGATCAGCCGCTGGACCTCGGGCAGCGCGATCCAGTCCGGCGAGCCTGCGAGCAGGTCCGCGCCGGCGGTCCGGCTGTGCTGGGTGTGGAACCCGAACAGCACCGCCCGCCCGCCGTCGAGCCGGATCATCCGCAGGATCGACGCCGTCTCGTCCTGGTGGTGGTACCCGTCGGCGTCGGCGTACCAGCGCCGGTCGAACCCGGTGGCATGGGCGACCGCGGCGAGTGCGGTCCAGCGGGCGCGCAACTGCTCCGGGTCGTCCAGGTCAACGAGCGGCATCAGGTCTCCAGCGCAAGGGAATCCAGGCCCAGAACGCTACCCGAGCCCCCGGACAGTCACCACTTCACTGTCCACAGGCTCGAGGATGGCGACGCACTCGATGTGGTGGGTCATGCCGAACAGGTCGAAGGCGCGCAGGGACGCGATCCCGTAGCCGAGCTTCCCGAAGGTCTTCAGGTCTCGCGCCAGCGCGGCCGGATCACAGGCCACGTACGCCACCCGACGCGGGGTCAGCGCGGCGATCCGCCGTACGACGTCGTTGCCCGCACCGGTCCGCGGAGGATCGAGCACGACGAGGTCCACGTGCTCGAGCCCTTGCCCGACCGCTGTGTTGAGCACGCGGTCGACGTCACCGGTCTCCAGCGTCACGTCCGGCAGGTCGTGCAGGTTCCGCCGAGCGTTGCGAACCGCGTCCTTGTCACCTTCGATCGCCAGCACCGGACACCCGGCCGACGCCAGGAACGCGGCGAACAGCCCGACACCCGAGTACAAGTCGAGAGCCGTCTCCCCCGCCACAGGCTCGAGTCCACTCAGTACGGCGTCCACCAGCGTCTCCGGAGCGGCAGGGTGCACCTGCCAGAACCCACCGGCCTCCACCCGGAACCGCCGGCCGCGGACGACCTCCACCACCCGCCCACCGGGGTCCCGGTCGGTCAGTACGGCGGTCTTGCCCTCGGACGACACGACAGCCTGCACCGACGTCACGTCCGGCCACCGCCGGCCCAGCACGTCCGGGCTGTCCGGGTGCGCGATCAGGCACTTGTCGATCGGGATCAGGTCGTGTGACCGGTGCGCGTACATCCCGGGCCGCCCGTCCACCACGGCGTACTTCATCCTGGTCCGCCAGCCGAGGCCGTCGTCACCCGGGGATTCCATCACCACCGTCCGCTCGATCCCGCCGATCCGCCGCAGCGTGTCCGACACCACGGTCGCCTTCAGCCGGCGCTGCTCGACGATGTTGGCGTGCTGGAAGTCGCAGCCTCCGCACAGCCCCGGCCCGGCGTACGGGCAGGGCGGCTCGATCCGCTGCGGGGACGGAGTGAGCACCTGTACGGCGTCGGCCCGCAGGTACTTCGCGGTCTGCTCCGTCACCCGGGCGTGGACCAGTTCACCCGGCAGCGCGTGCCGGACGAAGACCACCTGCCCCTCGTGCCGGGCCACACAGTGTCCCCCGTGCGCTACTGGTCCTACTTCCAGCTCTACGACTGTCCCGACGATGTTCTCGTCTGTCACCGATCTCCTGACGCCTTGCGGGCCCCACGCCGTACCTGGCCTGCCACCCGCTCCACCCGTTCCTGCCGTTCCTCAGCTGCCTGCGAGGAGATCAGCTGGTAAGGAACCGACGTAACCATCACACCAGGTGTGAACAAGAGGCGCCCCTTGAGCCGCAGGGCGCTCTGGTTGTGCAGGATGTGCTCCCACCAGTGGCCGACGACGTACTCCGGGATGTAGACCATCACCACGTCCCGCGGCGACTGCCGCCGGATGTCCCGGACGTACTGCAGGATCGGCCGGGTGATCTCCCGGTACGGCGACGCCAGCCGCTTGAGCGGGACCGGGATGCCGCGGCGGTCCCATTCGGCCTGCAGCGCCTCGGACTCCTCCCGGTCGACGTCGACCGTGACCGCCTCGAGCATGTACGGCCGGGCCGCCTTGGCGAAGGCCAGCGCCCGCATGGTCGGCTTGTGCAACTTGGACACCAGCACGATCGAGTGCACCCGGGACGGCAGCATCAGCTGCTCGTCGCCCTCGACCGCCGTCTGCCGGCCGACCGCCTCGTAGTGCCGGCGGATGCCCTTCATCATCAGGAACAGCACCGCCATCGCGATGATCGCGATGTAGGCGCCGTGGGTGAACTTGGTGAGCAGCACGATCACCAGCACGACACCGGTCATCGTCAGACCGATCGTGTTGATCGTCCGCGACCGGTACATCTGCCGCCGCCTGGCCGGGTCGGTCTCGGTCTTCAGCAGCCGGGTCCAGTGCCGGACCATGCCGGTCTGGCTGATCGTGAACGAGACGAACACGCCGACGATGTACAGCTGGATCAGCCGGGTCACCTCGGCGTCGAAGGCGACGATCAGGAAGATCGCGAACGCGGCCAGGATGACGATGCCGTTGCTGAACGCGAGCCGGTCGCCGCGGGTGTGCAGCTGCCGCGGCAGGTAGCCGTCCCGGGCCAGGATCGAGCCGAGCACCGGGAAGCCGTTGAAGGCGGTGTTGGCGGCCAGCACCAGGATCACGCCGGTGGCCGCGGCGACCAGGTAGAAGCCGGGTGAGAAGTGGTCGAAGATCCCCTTCGCCAGCTGACCGATGACCGGGTCCTGGTGGTAGGCGTCGCCGACCGGTACGCCGTCGCGCAGCAACTGGTGGGACGGGTCCTCGGCGAACCGCACTTTCATCACGTTCGCCAGCGCCACCACGCTGATCATCATCGTGATCGAGATGCAGCCGAGCAGCAGCAGCGTGGTCGCCGCGTTCTTGCTCTTCGGCTTCTTGAACGCCGGCACCCCGTTGCTGATCGCCTCGACACCGGTCAGCGCGGCACAGCCGGACGAGAAGGCCCGCAGCACCAGGAACCCCATCGCCAGTCCGCCCGCCCCTTCCACGAACGGGCTCTCGGCGACCACGTCCAGCGACGCGGTCTCGGCGGCCGGCAACGTCCCGAACAGCATCCGGCCGAACCCGAACGCCGCCATACCCAGGATCGTGACCATGAAGACGTACGTCGGTACGGCGAAGGCCGCCCCCGACTCGCGCACGCCGCGCAGGTTCATCGTGGTGAGGAACAGCACCGCGACCACCGCGGCGGTCGCCTGGTGACCCTCCAGCGACGGAACGGCCGACGCGGCGTACTGCGCGGCGGACGAGATCGACACCGCCACGGTCAGCACGTAGTCGACCAGGAGCGCACTGGCCACGGTCAGGCCGGCCGTAGGTCCGAGGTTGACGTTCGCCACCTCGTAGTCGCCACCACCCGACGGGTACGCGTGCACGTTCTGCCGGTACGACGCCACCACCACGAGCATCACCAGGGCGACGACGATGGCGACTTTCCAGGAGATCGTCAGTGCGGTCAGGCCCGCCAGTGACAGGGTCAGGAAGATCTCGTCCGGGGCGTACGCGACCGACGACAGCGCGTCGCTGGCGAACACCGGCAGGGCGATGCGCTTCGGCAGCAACGTCTCCCCGAGTTGGGTGCTGCGAAGTTTGCGGCCGAGCAGCAGCCGCTTGCCGATATCGCCTAATGCGGGAGTCACACCGGTGATGTTAGAGGGAGCCCCCGAGCGGTGTAGCGTCTATCCCTGCCGAACCGATGCCAGTGGCCCCACCTGGGGCAAGGAGTGATCACCGAGTGCACGTCGTCATCATGGGCTGCGGCCGCGTCGGCTCGACGCTCGCGAGGACCCTGGAGAAACGCGGCCACACGGTCGCGATCATCGACCAGTCCGCCGACGCGTTCCGGCGGCTGAGCCCGAACTTCACCGGCCGGACGATCACCGGCATGGGTTTCGACCGGGAGATCCTGATCGACGCCGGGATCGAGGAGGCCGAGGCGTTCGCCGCCGTCTCCAACGGCGACAACTCCAACATCCTGGCCGCCCGGGTGGCCCGGGAGACGTTCGGCATCAACAACGTGGTGGCCCGGATCTACGACCCGGGTCGTGCCGAGGTGTACCAGCGGCTCGGCATCCCCACCGTCGGCACCGTGCGCTGGACCGTCGACCAGATGATGCGCCGGCTGCTCCCGGAGGGTTCCGAGCCGGAGTGGCGCGACCCGTCCGGCACGGTCCGGCTGGCCGAGGTCCACGTCCACTCCGAGTGGGTCGGCCGGCCGGCGTTCGACATCGAGAGGGCCACCGGTGCCCGGGTCGCGTTCCTGACCCGGCTGGGCGAGGGGCTGCTGCCCCGGGCCGACACGGTCATCCAGGAGGGTGATCTGGTCCACGTCGTGATGCTGGAAAAGGATGCGGCCGCGATCGAGTCCCAACTCGGCGCGAAGCCCGAAGATGCCTGAGGAGCTGTGATGCGGGTAGCCATCGCCGGTGCCGGCAATGTCGGCCGTTCGATCGCCGCCGAACTGCTGGAGAACGGCCACGAGGTGCTGCTGATCGACAAGGACCCGCGGGCGATCAAGGCCGAGTCCGTGCCGCGGGCCGAGTGGCTGCTGGCCGACGCCTGTGAACTGTCGTCACTGGAGGAGGCCGCGCTGCAGCGCTGCCAGGTGGCGATCGCCAGCACCGGCGACGACAAGGTCAACCTGGTCGTCTCGCTGCTCGCCAAGACCGAGTTCGGCGTTCCCCGGACCGTTGCCCGGGTCAACCATCCGCGGAACGAGTGGATGTTCAACGAGGCCTGGGGTGTGGACGTCTCGGTGTCGACCCCGCGGATCATGTCCGCGCTGGTCGAGGAGGCCGTCTCGGTCGGCGACCTGGTCCGGCTGTTCACCTTCCGTCAGGGCGACGCGAACCTGGTCGAACTGACTCTGCCCGAGGACTCCCCGATGATCGGCCAACGGGTCGGCGACATCGACTGGCCGCTCGACACCGCGCTGGTCGTCATCCTGCGCGAGGGCCGGGTACTGCGCCCGGACCCGGAGGGCACCTTGGAGCTCAACGACGAACTGCTGTTCGTCGCGGCCGACGAGACCGAGGAGCAACTCGAGGCCATCCTCTCCCCGCACCACCACCACAGAGCTGAATGAAGAAAGTGCCCGGGCCGTCTGGCCCGGGCACTGTTCTTACTTCTTGTTCCCGCGGAGCAGATGCGTGACGTGGTCGCGGGCCTCGTCCCACTTGTCCGGTGGCAGTGATCCCCGCAGTACGGCGTACGCGAGCCAGAGCGCGAGCGCATAGAGCGGAAGACCCATGCAGACCTTCGCGATGCCGAGGGCGTTCAGGCTGTCGACGAGGTACAACGGCACCTGGACGATCAGACGCAGGGCGAACAGGGCCGCGAAGACCAGAGTCGCGCGGGTGAAACCTCTGAGCATCGCCGGGTCCCGGCGCCACGCCGTCCCGGTCTGGGTGATCACGCCGTACAGGACGCCGAACAGCGGCCAGCGGATCAGGATCGTGAGCGTGTAGAGCGCGAAGTACGCGAGGTTGGTGAAGAACCCGGGCAGGTAGACGTCCTTCGCATCGCCCGTGCGGTTCGCCACCCAGGCGGAGATGAGGACGCCGACGAAGCCACCGGCCACGTTGCGCAACGGTTGCCGACGGAGCAGCCGCAGTACGGCGACCAGCGCGGCGCACCCGATCGCGACGATCAATGCCAGCCGCAGATCGTGGTCGCTGACGGCGTAGACGATCAGGAAGGCGATCCACGGCAGCCCGATGTCGAGCAGCGCGCCCCAGCCGCCGAGGGCGTGGAAGAAGTCCTTGTCCGTGGTCTGCGGCTTGTCCGGCCCGGCCTGCTTCTGCTCGTCCTTCTGCTCGTCACCGGTCAGGACGGACTCGGCCGCCTCGACCTCGGGACGCAACATCTCGACAAGTTGCTCGTCGAGATGTTCGTCCAGTTGCCGGCGCAGACCCGTCTCGGCCTGCTGGTCGTCATCGACCCGGTCGCGGCGCGGGTCAGCCATGCGCTGCCTGCGGGCGGAGCTCGTAGCGCGGGTTGAACATCACCCGATCGCCGTCGACCACACCGATCCGCCCGGAGACGATCAGCTCGGAGCCGGGGTGGATCCCGGCGATCTTGCGCCGGCCGAGCCAGATCAGCTTGACCGTGCCGGTGCCGTCGTACAACTCCCCCTCCAGGGCCGGTACGCCGCCGCGCGGGCTGAACGTGATCGTGCGCAGCGTGCCGAAGAGGGTGACCAGCTCCCGGTCGTGGCAGCCGGTGATCGACCGCGCGCCACAGTCCTGCGCGAAGTCCTGCAGGACCTCGGCGTCCTGCTGCTCGCGGTCGCCGGCCAGGCCGCGGATGGCTCGCCGCCACAACCCAGCGGGCTTGTTACTACCCATGATTCGAGTGTAGCCCCGTCACGCCTCGGTACCGGGCGCCGGCTGAGCACCCGGCGGCAGCCGCAACGGCAGCGGCTCACGCACCGCCATCGGCTCGGGCCCGCGGACCACGATCGTGCTGCGCAGCGTCTCCTCCATCGGCGGGGCCGCGTCCGGCTCGACCGCGGCCCGGCCGAGCACGGTGGCCCGGAGCAGCCAGCGCGGGCCGTCCACACCGATCACCCGCGAGGTTTGGCTGAAGATCTGGCCGTCGGGGTCCTCGACCGGGACGACCAGTACCAGCTCGGTGCCGAACGGACCCTCGGTCTCGGTCGCCGTACCGCCCATCCGGCTGGCCTCGGCGGCGATCTCACGCCGTACCTCGGACCAGATGCCGGAGGACTTCGGCGCGGCGAACGCGCGCAGCTCCAGCGCGGAGTCCTCGAGCACCAGCAGGATCGCCTGCACCTGGCCGGACTGCTCGTCGACCTGCAGCCGCAGCTCCATCCCCGGCTGGCCGGTGATCACCAGCGCGCCCAGGTCGATCCGGTCCTCCGCCTCCAGGACGCTGGGGTCCACCTCACCGGAGTCGAACGGCCCCTTCGCGCGGTCGTCCGGCGCGGTCGTCTCGGAGACCTCGTCGTCGGCCACCACATCGGCGGTCGTCGCCGGGTCCTCCTGCTTGGCAACCGCGTCCGCGGTCGTCGCGGGGTCCTCGTTCTTGGCCTTGCGGCGGAAGATCACAGCCCTTGCCTCTGCTTCTAGATCGGTACAGCCTGATTCTTTGTTCGTACAGCCGCCGTAGTCTCGCGCATCCGTCAGGTCAACGCGCGCACCTGATCAGCGTGTCACATCACCGAAACCGCCGGTCGAGCCGTGTCCCCCGTCGCCGCGGGCCGACCCCGGCAACGTGGTCACCTCGACGAAGCGGGCCTTCTCCACCCGCTGGATCACCAACTGCGCGATCCGGTCACCGCGCCGCAGCGTGACCTCGGCATGCGGGTCCAGGTTGATCAGGCAGACCTTGATCTCGCCGCGGTAGCCCGCGTCCACGGTGCCCGGCGCGTTGACGAGCGACACCCCGTGCCTGGCGGCCAGCCCGGACCGCGGATGGACGAAGGCGGCGTACCCGTCCTGCAGGGCGATCGCGATGCCGGTGCCGACCAGGCCGCGTTCGCCCGGCTTCAGGGTGATGTCGCTCGCCGCCACCAGGTCCGCGCCGGCGTCGCCGGGGTGCGCGTACGACGGCAGCGGCAGGTCGGGGTCGAGTCGCTGGATCAGAACCTCGGTCACGGGAGGACCCTACCGACGCGCTCCGGCGGGTCGCGTGCCAGGCTGGTCCCGTGGGTGCCTACCGCGAACGTCTGAGCGTGCCTGTGTCCTGGTGGCTCATCGCCGCCGCCGCTGTCGTGACGCTGTTCGTCATCACCGCCGTACCGGCCGGAACCCTGGCCGGCGCGATCGTCGGCGGTGTCGCCCTGGTCCTGCTGGTCGTCTTCTTCATCCGGTACGGCGGAGCGCGGGTCGAGGTGGACGCGGAACGGCTCCGGGCGGGGCGGGCCGTGATCGAGCGGGTGCACCTCGGCAGAGTCGAGGCGCTGCACGGGGACGACGCCCGGCACGCGTTCGGACGGGACTGCGACCCGAACGCCTACCTACTGCTGCGCAGCTATGTGCGGGGCGCGGTGCGGGTGGAGATCACCGATCCGCGCGATCCGGCGCCGTACTGGGTGATCGCCACGCGGGCACCGGAACGGTTGGCAGCAGCGCTGACCGGGCACAGCGTGACAAGATCCTGACTGTCGGGGACTGCCGTTAGGAGGCTGTTGTGGTCGGAGCGAAGATCGGCTGGAAGCTGGTGCTGGCCGCGTTCACACTGGCCGTGGGCCTGGTCGCGAACAAGGCGATCAGCACGGCCTGGAAGCTCGGAGCAGGCGGGAAACCGCCGAAGGGCGGCCAGGGGAACTACGCCGAGGTGGTCGGCTGGGCGGTCGCGAGCGGTGCCGCGGCGGCCGCGGCGAAGCTGTTCGCCGAGCGCCGGGCGGCCGAGTACTACCTCAAGTCGACCGGCCACCCGCCCCCCGGCTACGAGCAGGACGCCACTCAGCGCCTCGTCAGGAACACCGACACCGGCCTGGTCAAGAAGGACTGACGCCGAGCCGTTTGATGGACGCTGAAGGATCCGGTGTGGTGAGTGTGGGTGGAACAACGAGCGGGACCGTCCCCGGGTGGGGGCGGTCCCGCTGTGTTCGGTGAAGGAGGGCGCTGGGTCAGGCTGCGCAGTCGCGGCAGATCAGCTGCCCGTTCTTCGTCTCCGCGAGCTGGCTGCGGTGGTGAACCAGGAAGCAGCTCGAACAGGTGAACTCGTCGGCCTGACGAGGAAGCACCCGCACCGCCAGCTCTTCGTGGCTCAGGTCGGCCCCGGGCAGCTCGAAGCTCTCGGCCGCCTCGGCCTCGTCCTCGTCGACCTTGCCGGAGTTCTTGTCGTGACGGCGAGTCTTCAGCTCCTCGATCGACTCTTCGGAAGCGTCCTCGTCCGTCTTGCGCGGGGCGTCGTAATCAGTCGCCATGGTGTTCCCTGCCCTCTTCGTACCCGTGGTGTTGCCTGCTGAGCCCTTGAACGGGTAGAGCGGCCGAGAAATTCCGCACCGGAATCCTTCGTCCCCCGAAACCCTTGACAGCCAGGCCGGGACCGGCGTTCACCGCTCCCGAGGGCGAGATTGTGCCCTATCGAGGGCCCTTCGCGCGCGTCGGGGTCCATGTTGTGACCAGCGTGTCGCGACAAATGTCAGGAGCGAACAAGCGAATGCACGTTTGTGCGCACTCATGCGCACAAACGTGCACGCAGCGACACTTATGCGCGCAAGGGATCCGTGGCGGCCAGCAGTTCGTGGAACGGCCCGAACAGCGCAGGACTGGCCGCGATCGACATCTCCGGCGACACCTCGTCCCCGTTCAGCCCGCCGACGGTCGCGCCGGCCTCGCTCGCGATCAGCACACCCGCTCCGTAGTCCCACGGGTTCAGCCCGCGTTCGAAGACCGCGTCCAGCCGGCCGCAGGCGACGTAGCACAGGTCGATCGCGCCGACCCCGATCCGCCGGATGTCACGGACCTTGGTGATCAACTGCTGGATCACCTCGGCCTGGACCTGCCTGCGGACCGGGTCGTACCCGAACCCGGTCCCGACCAGCGCGGTGCTCAACTCCGTGCACCCCGACACCTGGATCGGCCGGCCGTCCAGGAACGCCCCTCCGCCCTTGGTGGCGGTGAACACCTCACCCTTCGGCGCGTCGACGACCACACCGGCGACCGTCTCCCCGTCGTACTCGACCGCGATCGAGACGGCGTACGTCGGGATGTCGTACAGGTAGTTCACCGTGCCGTCGATCGGGTCGACCACCCAGCGCACCCCACTGGTGCCGACCACGTCGTCACCCTCCTCGCCGAGGAACGAGTCGTCCGGGCGGGCCCGCAGGACCCGGGCCCGGATCAGCTCCTCGGACTCGCGGTCGACCGCGGTGACCACGTCGGTGATGGTGCTCTTGGTGTCGGCGACCGTGATCGTGCCGCGGCGGCGCTCGACGATCAGCCGGGCTGCCTCCTCCGCCACCTCCACGGCCAGCTTGAGCAGGTCCTGGGGGCTCTCGGTAGTCATACAACGTCCTTCGGAGTAGGTCGGCGCAGAGGTGGGCAGCAGTCGTGGCGGCAGTCGTCCCAGGCCGGGCCGAGCCTGCCGACACACGGCCGGGCCGGCTGCTCGCCACGTTCGACCGCGGCCCGCTCGACGACCAGGTCGCGCAGCATGGTGACGAACTGCTCGTCGGTGCCCGGTGTCGCGGCCCGGGCCATCGGGAGGTGCAGCTTCTCGGCGGTCTGGGCGGCCTCGGTGTCGAGGTCGTAGATGACCTCCATGTGGTCGGAGACGAACCCGATCGGTACCACGGCCACACCCGGTACGCCGTCGGCCGCGAGCGTCTCCAGGTGGTCGTTCACGTCCGGCTCGAGCCACGGCACCTGCGGAGGGCCGGAGCGGGAGCAGTAGACGAGATCGGTCCTGCGGGTCCGGCCGGTCCGGCGCTCGATCTCCGCGCTGATCTCGGCGGCCACGTCCAGGTGCCAGTCGACGTACGCGTTGCCGTCCGGTCCGCTGGTCGCGTTCATCGCGGTCGGGATGGAATGCGTCACATACGCGATCGCCGAGCCCTCGGGCAGCTCGCCGAGCGCCTTCGCGGTGGCCTCGACGAACGAGCCGACGAAGCCGGGGTGGTTCGCGTAGTGCCGGAGCTTGTCGATCCGGGGTGCGTTCGGGACCTGCCGCGCGGCGTCCTCCAGGTTCTCCCGGTACTGGCGGCAGCCCGAGTACGACGGGTAGGCCGACGTCACGATCACCACGGCCCGGCGGATGCCGTCGTCGGCCATCTGCCGCATCGTGTCGGTCAGGTACGGCGCCCAGTTGCGGTTGCCCCAGTAGATCGGCAGGTCCAGCCCGATCTCGTCGAACGACGCCCGCAGCGCCGTCAGCAGCGCCCGGTTCTGGTCGTTGATCGGGCTCTTCCCGCCGAACGCGTAGTAGTGCTCGCCGACCTCCTTCAGCCGCTCGTCGGGGATCCCCCGGCCGCGGGTCACGTTCTGCAGGAACGGCAACACGTCGTCGGGCTTCTCGGGGCCTCCGAAGGACAGCAACAGCACCGCGTCGTACGGCGAAGCATCCACAGGCATGGTTCAAGTTTCTCAGCCGGGTGGTGACGCGAGGTGGCAGGGGTGAAAAGGATGCACGGTCCTGAGCCGAAGACGGTTAGGGTGTTCCCGGTTTCCCATGCTCAAGCCTTACGTCCACCTCATGCGCCGACCCGGTGCCAGCGCGTTCTTCGCCGCCGGGATCCTCGGGCGTATGCCGATCTCGATGATCGGTCTCGGCATCGTCATCCTGATCGCGCAGGAGAGCGGCTCCTACGGCCTGGCCGGTGCGGTGTCCGGTGTGGCGGTCATCGCGGGCGCTCTGACCGGCCCGATCCAGGGCCGGATGGTCGACCGGTTCGGTCAGGGCACGCTGCTGAACATCGGCTCGGTGGTCTGCACGATCGCACTCGCGGCGCTGCTGGTCGCGGTGCGTGCGGACTCGGCCACCTGGGTGCTGTACGCGTTGTCGTTCGTTGCCGGTGGCACTCGTCCGCAGGTGGGTTCGTTCGTCCGGGCCCGGTGGACACATCTGCTCGGTCGCGGCCGGGCGCTGCAGACCGCGTTCGCACTGGAGGCGGTCGGTGACGAGGTCGTCTTCATCGTCGGGCCGGTGCTGGTCACCGTGCTCGCCACTCAGGTCAGCCCGTACGCCGCTCTGGCCGCGGCCGGAGTGCTCGGACTGATCGGCGGCATCTGGCTTGCACTCCTGCGGGCATCGGACCCGCCTGGTCGCGGTAAGGCCAACGGGGCTGAGCAGGCACCACTCCCCTGGCTCTCGATCCTGCTGCTCAGCCTGATCGGGCTCGGTCTCGGCGCGACGCTCGGCGGTGCTGAGGTCATCACGGTCGCGTTCACGACCGAGAAGGGTCAGGCCGGGATGTCCGGCGTCGTACTGGCCGTGTGGGCCTTCGGCAGCCTGCTGGCCGGTCTCTGGTACGGCTCGGTGCACTGGCGTGCGCCCGTCGAGCGGCGCCTGCTGATCGGCACGATCCTGCTCGCCGTCACGCTGGCACCACTCCCCTGGGTCGACAGCGTGTGGCTGCTCGGTGTGGTGCTGTTCGGCTGCGGTATGACGATCGCGCCGACGCTGGTCGCGGTCACCGCCTGCGTCGAGGAGTGGGTCCCGCCGCAGCGCCTGACCGAGGCGATCACCTGGACGGTCACCGGCATCCTGCTCGGTGTTGCCCCCGGCAACGCGGCCTCCGGCCACGCCGTCGACGTCTGGGGCCCGTCGACCGCGTACTGGGTCCCGTTCTCCGTCGGCATCGCCTGCGCCCTGGTCGCCGCGGTCTCCATCACCTTCGCACGGCCCAAAACCAGATTCGCCCACAACTAGTCTTGTATCTCCTCCGAGGGGAGATGCGAGGGTGGCCGGTATGGATCACTCGATCGGCGAGCTGGCCCGGCGGGCCGGGGTCACGGTGAAGACGGTCCGCTATTACTCCGACCACGGCCTGCTGCCGTCCCGCCGTACCTCTGCGGGCCATCGCCGGTACGACGGCACCGCGCTCGCCCGGCTGGACCTGATCCGGACGTTGCGTGCCCTGGGTATCGACCTGGCCACGGTCCGGAAGGTGCTGGACCACGAGCAGACCCTGGCCGAGGTCGCCACCGCGCTCGCCGACGCTCTCGCGGTCCAGCTCAGGACCCTGCGGCTGCGGCACGCGGCGCTGTCGGTGATCGCCCGGCGCCACTCCACTCCCGAGGAGCTCGAACTCATGCACATCCTCTCCGCTCGCTCCGACGACGAACGCCGTACCTTGATCGCAGACTTCCTCACGTCGATCCTCGGCGACGACCCGGACTTCGCCGCGATCCGCCGGAACCTGACGCCGGAGTTGCCCGACGACGCCGACGCGGAGCAGGTCGAGGCCTGGTTGGAGCTGGCGGTGCTCACCCAGGACGAGGACTTTCGGACAGGGGTACGACGGATGGTCGCCGGCTACCGCACGCTCGCCGGGGACTGGCGCAACCCCGAGCTCCGCGGAAAGCTGATCGAGCTCCGCCGCACGGAAGTCGATCCACGCTGGCACCGGTACCAGGAGCTGCTCGCGGTCGTCAACGGCTGGGCGCCGCCGTCACGGGTTGCGGGGTAGGGGCGCGTTCCAGCCGCGGCGGATGGCCAAGAGGCGGATGACGAAGCAGGTGACCGCGGCCGCGATCGGCACCCACAGGGCGTGGTACTCGAGCGCCGCCGCGACCACCACGATCCCCGCACCGAGGAACGCCGGGGTGGCGTAGATCTCCGAGCGCAGGACCACGGGCACGCGGCCGCTCAGGATGTCGCGGATCACCCCGCCGCCGATACCGGAGATGGTGCCGATGAGCGCGGCCGACAGCGGCGACAGGTCGTACTCGATCGCCTTCAGCGCGCCGGTTACGCAGAACAGCGCGAGGCCGGCCGCGTCGAAGATGTTCACCAGCCGCTCGAGCCGGCCGATCCCGGGGTGCAGGAAGAACGTGATCAACCCGGCCGCGACCGGGACCACCAGGTAGCGCCAGTCCTCCAGCGCGGCCGGCGGGGTCGCACCGATCAGCACGTCCCGGATGAACCCGCCGCCCAGCCCGGTGACGAGCGCGAGCACCAGAACGCCGAACACGTCGAGCTTCTTGCGGACGCCCACCAGCGCACCGGTGATGCCGAACACGAAGATCCCCACCAGGTCGAGCACCTGCAGAACAACGGATCCACTCACAACCCGCACGCTAAACCACAGGCGGCAGTACGCCGTCGCGCTCTATGGTCTGTGATCATGGCCGGCGTTCCCGAGGTCGACTACACCGACACTTCCCTGCGCCCGGACTGGGCTAAGGTCCCGCTCGCGCTCCGGGAGAACCTGGCTGCCGCCCTGGGCACTGAGGTGGTCGAGGCCGGTGCGCCGGTGAGGTCGGGTTTCACCGGCGGCTTCGCGGCGCCGGTGCGGCTTGCCGACGGCCGCCGGGTCTTCGTCAAGGCCTCCGACGACACTCTCCACTCCTACGGCGCGTACCAACGCGAAGCCGAGGTGGTCCCCCAGTTGCCGTCGGCCATCCAGGTCCCGGCCGTCCTCGCGACCGCTCATGCCACGGACTCCGAACGCGCATGGTTCGCGCTGGCGTCCGAGTGGATCCCGGCGCGCATGCCGGGTGTTCCGTGGACGACGGCGGACTTCGAAATCGTGACCGCCACCTGTGAGCGAATCGCGGAGGCGATGGAGCCGAGTCCGTTCGACGGACTGGGGACCTTCCTGAGCGACATCTCCGGCGGTGACCCGTCTCCGCTCCAGATCCCGTCGTTGATCCGAGCCGGTGAGTTGCCCTTGCCGAGCGGCCTGCAGCCGTGGGCCGGCGACGTACTGCCCCAGCTGGACGACCTGCTACAGCTCGCACCGGAGGCCTTCACCGCAGAGGCCGCGACGCACGGCGACCTGCGACCGGACAATCTGCTGATCGACAGTGCGAACACCTGCTGGATCCTCGACTGGAACTGGCTCTCGCTCGGTCCGCGCTGGATGGACTGGGTCGGGCTGCTGCCGGTCGCGCAGCACCACGGCATCGACACGGCCGCCGCGATCCGGCGCAGTCCGCTGACCGCCGGCGTACCGGCCGATCACCTCGACTGCTTCGCCGCCGTGGTCGCGGCGTACATGCTGAGGAACGCCGACGCGCCGCCTCCGCTCGGATGCACGCAGGCCGTCCGCGAGCACCAGCGGTACTTCGCCTGGACCTTCCTCGACTGGCTCGCCGTACGGCGGCAGTGGCTACCGTGAGGGTATGAGCAAAGGGCCGACCACGAGGTTCAAGGTCGAGGTGCTGGACGGCGACCGGACCTCCCGGCGGGAGGACGTCGTCGTCACCGAGGAGCCGCTCGAGCTGCGGCTGGAGTGGCCCGGCCGTCCGCCCGAGCCGCTGGTGGTGACGATGCGGACGCCCGGTTCCGACTTCGAGTTGGCGGCGGGGTTCTGTCTCGGCGAGGGCTTCGCGGTGCGGCCGGACGCCATCAAGACCGTTGCCTACTGCACCGATGTCAGGCTGACCCGGGAGCAGCAGTTCAACACCGTCACCGTGACCTTCGACGGCCCACCGGACCGGGAGCCACCGCAGCGGTACGGCGTGACCTCGGCGGCGTGCGGTGTCTGCGGGCAGCAGAGCCTGGACGAGCTGGCCGAGCGCGACTACGCCCCTGTCGACCCGGTCCAGGTGCCGGTCGACGTCGTACGGCGGTTGCCGGACCTGCTCCGCGAGGGGCAGCCGATGTTCACCCGGACCGGCGGTCTGCACGCGGCCGGGCTGTTCACCGCGGACGGCCGGAGGGTCGTGGTGAAGGAGGACGTCGGCCGGCACAACGCAGTCGACAAGGCGGTCGGGTGGACGGTCCTCAACAACCACAGCCGCAAGGGTCTGGTGCTGGCGGTGAGCGGCCGCGCCGGTTACGAGATCGTCCAGAAGGCGGTCGCCGCCGGGATCGGGATGATCGTGGCCGTCGGCGCGCCATCGAGTCTGGCCGTCGACCTGGCCCGTCGGTTCGACGTGACGCTCGCCGGTTTCACCCGCGGCGAACGGTGCGTCGTCTACAGCGCACCGGGACGGATCACGCGTCCAGCTTGATGAAGGTGGCCTTCGGGACGTACTCGTAGCGGTCCGGCATGCAGGTCAGGATGATGATCTGGCCGTGGTCGCCGGCCCGGCCGAGCAGCGCGCCCATGTCGCGCAGCCGGGCCTTGTCGGACCAGCCCAGGGCGTCGTCGAAGATCACCGGCACGCTGCCCTCGCCGGTGCTGACCAGGTGGCTGATCGCGAGCCTGGTGATGATCGCCAGTTGCTCCTGAGCGCCCGTCGACAGCGCCTCCACTCGCAGCCGGGTGCCGTCCAACTCGCGCTCGGCCACGGCGAGGTCGTCGTCCAGCCAGACCCGGAACGACTGCCCGTACACACTCCGCCCGAGCGACTCGATCCGGCTCTGCAGCGGCTCGGAGTACTTCGTCTGCGCCTCCGCCCGGTGCCGGCTCAACGTCTCGTACACCCGCCGAGCCGCCTCGGCCCGGCGCCGCAAGCTGTCGTGCTCCGCGCGTACGGCGGCCAACTCCAACTCGGCCACATCGCGCCGCGTCGCCAAACCGTCCCGGCCCGACTGCTCGAGCCGGCCCTCGGTCGTCCGCAGCGCATCGCGCAGGCTGTCCCGCTCACTCTGCAGCCGCTCGGCAACGGCCAGAGCGTCCGCCAACTCACCGGCGATCTGGTCGGCTCCGGCAGCGTCGGCCTGCTCCTGTACGGCGGTCAGTTCCTCGAGCACCGTCTCGACGTCAGCCATCGCCTCGGTCTCGGCCGCGACGACCGCCTCGTCGTCGAGAACACCCCGAGCGGTCTCCAACGCCTCGACGGCCGCGGCCAGCCGCTCGGCCGCGATCTCCGACCGCGCCCGCGCGTTCTGCGCCTCCGACCGATCCTCGTCGGCCGCCTTCCGGGCCTGAGCCGCCGCGAACTCCGCGTCGCCCAGCAACCGCTCGGCCTCGGCCAGCCCGGCGCGAGCCTCTTCCAAGGCTCGCTGCGCAGCAGCCAGGTCGTCCGGCTCGGCGGCCGGCAGCTCGAAGTCGTCGAAGAGCGTGTCGTGCGGCGACGCGAACTCCTCGAACAGTGACATCTGCCCCGGCACGCCCTCGACCGCGGGCTGCCTCGAGCCGGTCTCCTCGGCATCTGCGTCGTCGTCCGGGCCGACGCCGAGCCGCGCGGTCAGCACCGCGATTCGCTCCGCCGGATCACCACCGGCTGTCAGCGAACGCTCGGTCCGCCGGGCCTCGTGCAATTCGGCGGACGCCGTGTCCGCCTTCCGCAGCAACTCACGCGCCGCCGCGACATCCTTGACCCCGGCCTTCTTCAGCAGGTCCTGCTCGCGCCGGACCGCGTCATCCACCCGCGACCGCAGTGTCGCCGCTTCCCCACCCGCCCGGACGGTCACCTCGACCTGCCCGGGTACGCCGACCACCAGCTCCCCGGAGACGAGCAGCTCAGTCGATTCGTCGAACCCCAGCTCCCCCGGCACCTTGCCGCCCGGGCAGTCCAGCCCGGTCCCGGACAACTCGACCGGCTCCGCGCCGAGCCGCCGTACCGACACCTCGGGGACGCCGGCGGCGAGCGCGGCGCGGGCTTCGACGACCGCGGCGTGCGCGTCCTCCAGTGCGGCGACCAGCGCGTCGTCGACCTTGATCCGGTCCAGGATCGTCCCGGCCGCGGCGATACGAGCGCGGACGTCGACCAGTTCGGCCTGCTGTCCGAGCAGCCGGTCGAGCTCGGCGCGGTCCATCAACTCCGAGACGCGGAGTTCCGCTTCCTGGACGTCGGTACGGCGGGCGTCCTTGAGCTCGACCACCTCGGCCAGCGCCGCCTCGGCCGCATGCACGGTCTCCGCCGCGGTCTTCGCGACGGTCTCGGCATCGGCCCGGCGCTCGGCCAGTTCGGCATCGGCCTTGGTGAACCGCTCGACCTCCTGGAGCAGCCGCTCCCGCTCGAGCCGGGTCCGCGTGTGGTTCTCCAGGCGGGCGCGCGCGGTCTCGGCGCGGGCCCGGACCGAGTCGCGGCGCAGCAGGATCTCGTCGGTCGCCTTCTTGCGTTCGCGCAGTTCCTCGACCGACGCGAGGTGGTCGGCCAGCCGGTTCGTCACGTCCTGGAGGTCGAGCGCGAGCCGCTCGGCGCGACGGATGTCCTGCTGGACCTCCTCCATCGCCTTCAGCGCCTGGGCCGCGGTGAGCTCGGCGGCCGCCACCGCCTTCTCGGACCTGGCGAAGTCGCCGGTCGGCCGTCCGCCGCGGGTCCAGTAGCGCAGGTACTCGTGCTCGACAGCCGTCACGAGGGGCATCGACGCGCCGTCGACCGGCGTACCGGATTCGGCTGTCACCGCGGTGATCAGCGGCTCGGCGTCGGCCGGTGTCGGCAGCACCAGCGACTGGCCCTGGCTGACCATCAGGGTCTGCCACAGCACCGGGTCGACGTGTTCGTGGAAGAGGCGCTCGGCCTCGTTGTGGGCCTCGCGACCGGTCCACGACGTACGCCGCCCGTCGGACTCGACCACGGTCAGCTCGGTGGACCGGTTCTTCAGCCAGCGCTTCGAGTAGGTGAGCTCACGGCCGCCGAGGGTGAGCTCGACCGTCACCTCGGGACCGACGTCCTGGCCGACCGGCTGGATGTCGCGGATCCGGGTCGACTTCGAGTCGTCCGGCAGGTCGAAGATCAGGCCGAACGCCTCGACCAGGCTGGACTTGCCGACCTCGTTGTCACCGACGACCACGGTGGTGCCGAGTGCGGGCAGCCGAACAGTGCGGTCCTTGACGCCGCGGAAGTTCCGCAACGTCAGACTGTGCAGTCTCAACCCAACCTCATCCCGCGTCCCGCGCCAGGCGGTGCATCAACGACAGCGCGGCACCCGCGGCGTCGTCACCGGCGGCCAGCGCCTGCCGCAGTTCCTCCATCGCCGCACGCGCCGGGCCGCTCAGCTGCAACGCGTCCAGATCGGCCGCGTCGGGCGCCGGGCGGACGGTCCAGAACTTCGCCCACCGCTCGACGCTCGCGAAGACCTCGCCCTGCGCCTCGATGATCATGTCGAGTCGGCTGTACAGCGGGAGCGGCAGCGAACCGTCACCGGCGAGCCGGACATACGTCCGCTCCTTGTCCGGCAACTCCGCGAACCAGTCCTCCAGAGCCCGCAGCGACTCCTCGTCGAACAGTTCGACGCGATGGTCGACCATGTGCCACGCGCCGACCCGCACGGGCTCGACCTCGATCTCGCCGGCGCCGATCGTCACCTTGAGCACGTTCCCCGGGGCGTCCTCCTCGGGCGAGGTGACCTCCTGCGTCCCGGAGAACCAGATGCGATCGGTCACCCGCGTGGTCGAGTGCCGGTCGCCCAGGCCGACGTACTGCAGCCGGCCGTCCGCGACCGCGGCTTCGAGGGCTGCCTGATCGATCGTCGGTACGTCGGACATGCCGCCGCTGAGACTGGTCAGCTGACCGTGCGCGAGCAGAATCCGGGTCGTGCCGGGCGGCGCGGGCTTCAGGTCGGCGTACCCGGGAGCCGCCGGGTCGGACAGCGGCCGGCGGGACCGCCACGGCGCGCCGACGATCTCCACCCCGGGCAGGATCTCCAGCGGCTTGGTGTCGGTCAGGACCGTGACATGCTCGGGCGCGTGCGCCTGCCACTGCGCGGACGTCCAGAGCGAACCGGGCTCGAGGGCGTCGTGGTTACCCGGCAGCAGGACGACCGGGACCGGGATCCGCTTGAGTGCTTCACAGGCCCGCAGGATGGTCTGCCGCTCGACCTGGTTGTGCTCGAACACGTCGCCGGTGACGACGACGAACGCCGCTCCGGTGTTGGTTGCGACGTCACCGATCCGCGCGACAGCGTCCAGCCGGGCCTGACCCCACCGGGCCTGACCGTCCGGCCCCAGGAACCGGCGCATCATCCCCAGCTGCCAGTCCGAACTGTGCAGAAACATGATCGACTCTTCCATCGCGCTGAGAACGCTAACCCGCCCCACCGACAACCGCCCAACCCAACACACCCCAACCTGCACACCGCCCACACTCCGGACGCGCCGCCCGGGATAATCGCGGCTGTGGAGAGCTATCTGGAGACCGAGCGGCTGGTACTGCGCAGGTTCACCGAGGAGGATCTGGAGTTGCTCGTGGAGCTGGACTCGGACCCCGAGGTGATGCGGTTTCTGACCGGTCAGGCGACGCCGCGGGACGAGGTCGAGCGGGTGGTGCTGCCGGGGATCCTGAAGGGGTACGGCGAGCATCCGGATCTCGGGACGTTCGCGGCTCATCAGAAGAGCGACGGGGCGTTCGTGGGGTGGTTCGGGCTGCAGCCGACCACGGAGGACAAGGTCGTGGACGTCGGGTACCGGCTGAACCGGACCGCCTGGGGCAAGGGGTACGCGACCGAGGGCACGAAGGCACTGATCGACAAGGCGTTCGGCGAGCTCGGCATGGAGAAGGTCGTCGCGGACACGATGGCGGTGAACCAACGGGCCCGCGCGGTCATGCGGCGGTCCGGGCTGCGGTTCGTCCGGATCTTCCACGAGCACTTCGACGACCCGCTGCCCGGGATCGAGTTCGGCGAGGTCGAGTACGCCGTCGACCGCCGTACCTGGGAAGCTGGACGACGTGCCTGACGACAGTAGGTTCGAGGATCGGCGCCCGTACGCCGTGCTGGACATCGACGCGACGCTGTCCGACACCAGCAAGCGGATCCACTTCATCCAGAAGCGGCCGAAGGACTGGGACTCGTTCTTCGCGCATGCCAAGGAGGACGCCGTCCTGGACGAGGGTCTCGCGGTCGCGACCACGCTCGCGGCCGACCACGACATCGTCTACCTGACCGGCCGGCCGGAGCGGCTGCGGCGGGACACGCTGAAGTGGCTGAAGGACAACGGCTTCCCCGACGGCGAGGTCTACATGCGCGGGAACACCGACCGCCGCCCGTCGGTGACGATGAAACTCGGCCGGCTGAAACGGCTGGCCGAGCAGCGGCCGATCGCCGTCCTGGTCGACGACGACGTCAAGGTGTGCGCGGCGGCCGAGAAGGCCGGCTACCCGGTGATGAGGGCCGACTGGGGACTCGACGCCGAAACCCAGCCCACCCTCCTCGAGGCCCAGGAAAAAGAGGGCCGCACCTAGTCATTCCGGTTACGGCCGGCACTGCGCAGGTGAGGGCTCAGCGAAGCAGCAGGCGACCTGCTTGCCGGCGTACGGGACACCGCTGCGCTGGTCGAGGAGGTGGACAGCATCCTCGACCAGTATGGCGGGCGCCTGTTCGCCGGTTTCGAGATGGCCGCTCAGCTGGCGTGACTCATTCGGCGTCGATCAGCTGCCAGTCCCGACGCCTCGGCAGCAGGCGTACGGCGACCACGGCCAGGACCGCACCGAGCAGGAAGCCGGGGATCGTCCACCGCCAGCCGGTGAAGACACTGGTCGACTCGACCTTGGCCGGTGCGGTTTCGGCCGGGGACTCGGCGGCCGGAGGCTCCGAGGCCGGCGCTGCGTCGGCCGGGTGATGGAACGAGGTCGGACCGCCGTACGACGGCTCACCGTTGCGCTGACCGGAGAGCAGTTGCAGCGAACCGAGGAGCTTCAGCAGTCCGACCTTGTCGGCCGGCGTGTGCCAGGTGGGTTTCCCCGAACTGGGGCCGCCGTTGTACTCCTGCCGGGCGATCCAGGGACCGCCTGGCGCGTCCGGGTAGATGATGTCGAGCCGCCAGACCGACATGTCGTGGATCAGCCAGGCGGCGCGGACGAAGTTGCCCACGGCATGGCGCTCGTCTCCCGCCGCGTCGCGTGATCCGACGGAGTCGGTCAGGCGTTGGAGGTCGGCGTACCGCTGATCCTCGTAGCCGACGGCAACCACCTTGGGTGGGCTGCTGAGCAGGACGCTGGTCGGTCCGCCGGCCTGGGCCGGCGCGGCCCCGAGCGCGGCGACGGCGAGCACGGTGACGAACAGAGCAAGAGTACGGCGGACCATGGCGCTCTCCCTGAGACGAGGACTCACCCCTGGTACACCGCCGACGGCTACGAGGTTCCGCGGGCCAGCTGCACGGCTCGTGCCTTGTCGGCGACGCCTTCGAGACGGAAGGTGACGCCGGAACGGACCCAGACCAGGGTGGGGCCTGCTACCCGGACCCGGCGCTCGACGCCGGCCGAGTCGACCAGGACGAGCTCGTGCGCTGTGTCGAACCAGTAGCCGTCGACCTCGGGTATGTGCTCGAGGCTCCGGTAGTACTTCTTGAAGTAGAGCGGCGAGACCTCGGCCCGGAACTGCTCCAGGCGCACACCGTCCCATCCCAGCGCCACGAACGCCGGTGACGCCTCTACACCCTTCGGTGCCCCCAGCCCGGCCGGAAGCGCCGGCTTGAAGCCGGCAACGCGCTCCGCCTCCGCCAAGGAGAGCTGGCCGGTCACAGCAGGTGGTCCGGTCGGCGTACTCGTCGGGGCGGTGCCGATCGGTTGGGCCCGCACTCCCCCGATGTTGAGCCACTCCGCCACCGTCGCGCGGACCGGAGGCGTCGCTACCGCTCCCGCGACCAGCACCAGGAACAGGGCCAAGAACGTCCGCCAACGGTCCCTGAGCGACCGCCGTACGGGGATGTCTGCCACTCGGGCGAGCACTGCGGCCTTCAGACCCTCGTCGACCGGAGGTACGACGGCAGAACGGCCGAGAGCGCGGAGTTCGTCGTCCAGGTTCATCGCTGCACCTCCTTGTCCGGTAGCGCATCCCGTAAACGTCCCAGCGCGCGGTGCAGCCGGGACTTGACCGTCCCACGCGGCCAGCCGAGCACCACGGCGGTCTCCTGCTCGTCCAGGTCCAGCAGGTAGCGGCAGGTCACCACCAGCCGGAATGGCTCCGGCAGCGACCGCACCGCCGTCAGCAGCTCCCGCCGCCGTTCCAGTGAGACGGCCTGCTCGGCGGGATCCAGTACGACGTCGAGCGGTGCGGCCAGCTCTTCGCGGTGGGACCGGCGGCTGCGCGAGCGCAGGACGTTCCGTGTCTCGTTGGCGATGATGCGGAGCAGCCACGGCCGGAAGGGCGCCCCGGTGCGGAAACTGCCAAGTGCCTTGTACGCCTTCACGAACGACTCCTGCACCACGTCGTCCGCATCCGCGCCCGCTCCCAGCAACACCGCCGTACGCTTCGCCACCTGGGCATGCAGCACCACCAGCTCGCCGTACGCGGCAGCATCCCCACCCCGCACCCGAGCCAGAATCTCCGCCTCCCCAACCCCGCCGATCACTCCTCCTGTCCCAGATCACCCGAAACCCGCCTCCGCGAGCCGGGCAACTCCATCCCGCCACCTCCAGCGAGGTGACCGTCGATCCAACCCGCCGAGCGCAGCGAGGCGGGTTTACAGCCGACCCGCTACCCCAGCGAGGCGGACTCTCAATCCACCCGCCGAGCGGAGCGAGGCGGTAACTTCTCTCCCCCTCCGAGCGGAGCGAGGCTGTTTGCTGACATTGTCACTACACCGCCGGTCAACAGATGGTTCCGTGTATAGGGTCGACTCGTGCCTGAAGTCGACGCGAGTTTTCTCGCCCTTCCCCGTCATGAGCTCGCCGAGGCGGCCCTGCAGCGCGCCAAGGACCTCGGCGCGACGTTCGCCGAGTTCCGCCTGGAGCGGATCCGGTCGGAGTCCATCACCCTGCGCGACAGCCAACTGGAGAACGCCAAGGACGACGAGGACCTCGGCCTCGCGGTCCGCGTCATCCACGACGGCACCTGGGGCTTCGCCGCCGGGGTCGCCCTCACCAAGGACGAGGCGGTCCAGCTCGCCGAGCAGGCGGTGAACATGGCCCAGGTGTCGCGGCCGATCAACGCCGAGACGATCGAGCTCGCCGACGAGCCCGTGTACCACGACGCCACCTGGATCTCGTCGTACGAAATCGACCCGTTCAGCCGGCCGCGCGCCGACAAGATCGCGCTGCTCACCGACTACAGCGACCGGCTGCTCGGCGCCGAGGGCGTCGCGCACGTGAGCGTCCACGTCGCCTCGGTGCACGAGTGCAAGTTCTACGCGAACTCGGCGGGTACGTCGTTCACCCAGCAACGGGTCCGGATCGGCCCGAAGATCACCGCGTTCGCGGTCGACGCCGAGACCGGGCGGTTCGACTCGATGAGCACTTGCGCTCCGCCGGCCGGGCGCGGCTGGGAGTACCTGACCGGCACCGGCTGGAACTGGGACGAGGAGCTGGCCGGCATCCCCGGCTGGCTGGCCGAGAAGATGGCCGCGCCGAGCGTCGAGGCCGGCGTCTACGACCTGGTGATCGACCCGACGAACCTGTGGCTCACCATCCACGAGTCGATCGGTCACGCCACCGAGCTCGACCGCGCCCTCGGGTACGAGGCCAACTACGCCGGCACCAGCTTCGCCACGATCGACAAACTCGGCACGCTGAAGTACGGCTCGCCGATCATGCACGTCACCGGCGACCGCACCGCCGAGCACGGCCTGTCCACCGTCGGGTACGACGACGAGGGCGTGGCCGCCCAGCAGTGGGACCTGGTCAAGGACGGCATCCTCGTCGGCTACCAGGTCGACCGCCGGATGGCGAAGGTCAACGAGGGCCTGCTCGGCACACCGCGCTCGAACGGCTGCGCGTACGCCGACTCGTCCGGTCACATCCCGATCCAGCGGATGGCGAACGTGTCGCTGCAGCCGGCCCCGGGAGGGCCGTCCACCGAGGAGCTGATCTCCCGGGTGAAGAACGGCCTCTACATCGTCGGCGACAAGTCGTGGTCGATCGACATGCAGCGGTACAACTTCCAGTTCACCGGGCAGCGGTTCTACAAGATCACCGACGGCAAGCTGGACGGACAGGTGCGCGACGTCGCCTACCAGGCGACCACCACCGACTTCTGGGGCTCGATGGAGGCCGTCGGCGGTCCGCAGACGTACGTCCTCGGCGGCGCGCTCAACTGCGGCAAGGCCCAGCCGGCGCAGTCCGGCGCGGTCAGTCACGGCTGCCCGTCCGCCCTGTTCCGCAGCGTCCGCATTCTCAACACCACGCAGGAGGCCGGCCGGTGACGACCGCCATTCAGCTCATCCCGCAGGACACCGTCGAGCGGGGTCTCGCACTGGCCAAGGCCGCGGGCGCCGACGGCTGCGTCGTCATCGTCGCGGAGACCTCCAGCACCAACCTCCGCTGGGCGAACAACACGCTCACCACCAACGGCGCCATGCGCGGCTCCAGCGTGACCGTGATCGCGACGGTCGGCGCCGGCGAGGGTACGGCGGCCGGCGTCGTCGGCCGGTCCTCGGTGACCGACGCGTCGTTGCGCGAGATCGTCGAGGCCGCGGTCTCGACCGCCCGGGCGTCGAGCCCGGCCGAGGACGCCCGCCCGCTGATCGAGGGGGCCGCCGCCGACGACTGGGACCTCGAGCCCGAGGAGACCTCGGTCGGCGTCTACGAGAAGTTCGCACCGGCCCTCGGCGAGACCCTGCAGCGGGCCGGCCACGAGCACCGCTGGCTCTACGGCTTCGCCGATCACCAGGTCGTCACCTTGTACGTCGGTTCGTCCACCGGACTGCGGCTGCGCCACGCTCTCCCCCGCGGCTTCGTCACCGCGACCGGGAAGTCGGGTGACCTGAGCCAGTCGGCCTGGGTCGGCGCCGCCACCCGCGACTTCGCCGACATCGACCCGCACGCGATCGACGCCGAACTGACCCGCCGGCTCGGCTGGGCCCGCCGGACCGTGTCCGTGGACGCCGGCCGGCACCCGACGGTGCTGCCACCGGCTGCCGTTGCGGACCTCACGACGTACCTGTTCTGGTGTCTCGACGGGCGGGAAGCGTTCGAGGGGCGCAGCGCCTTCGCCAAGCCGCCAGGCGGAACGCGCGTGGGCGACGTACTGTCACCGCAGCCGGTCAACCTGCGGTCGGATCCGCTCCTGCGGGGGCTGGAGACGTTCCCGTTCGCGGTGGCCCGGTCGTCCGGCGGATCGTCCAGCGTGTTCGACAACGGGCTCACGCTGAAGGCAACTGACTGGATCCGCGGCGGCAGGCTGGAGACGCTGATGACCAGCCGGTACACCGCGGACCTGATCGGCGCGCCGGCCGCGACCCCGGACATCGACAACTACGTGCTGTCGGTCGACAGCGCGACCGGGACCACGGACGACCTGGTCGCCGGGCTCGACCACGGCCTGCTGCTGACCTGTCTGTGGTACATCCGGATGGTCGACCCGCAGACCCTGCTGCTCACCGGTCTCACCCGCGACGGCGTCTACCTGGTCGAGAACGGCGAGGTGACCGGTGCCGTGAACAACTTCCGGTTCAACGAGAGCCCGATCGACCTGCTGGCCCGGTTCACCGCGGCCGGCGCGACGGTGCCGTCGTTCTCCCGCGAATGGGGTGACGACTTCTCCCGCACCGCGACCCCGCCGCTGCTGGTCCCGGACTTCAACATGTCCAGCGTGAGCCAGGCCAGCTAGAAAGCAGAACGCCCCGCGAGATTTTTCTCGCGGGGCTTCTGTGTGTGTCCGGGTCAGACTGTCGGGTATCCAGGCTCGGCCGGTCCCGCTCCCGGCTGCCCGAAGCGCTCCGCGGCCTTCGGGTCCGGACCGTGCTGGTTGTCACCAGCGGTGCCCTCCTGCGCGGCGAGGACGATGAACCAGATCCAGCCGATGCACGGCACCAGGTTGATCAGGACCCACCAGCCGCTGCGGTTGGTGTCGTGCATCCGGCGGATGCCGACGGCGATCGACGGCACCAGGACGGCCAGGCTGTAGATCGTCGACAGCCAGCCGTTGCCGCTGTTGTTGCCGAAGTCGGTGCCGATGATCCGGTCGATGATGCCCAGGATGATCGAGATGATCACGTTGAAGAGCACGAACATCCAGTACTCTTTGCGCCGGGCCCGGCCACTGAACACGGCGTACTTCTTGAGGACGTCGATGTACCACTGCATTGCTGATTCTCCGATGGTCGAAGGTGAGACGCGGACAGAGCCTGTCGGAACCGGTGGGGTTCGTCAATGCAACTATTCGCATTGGTGACCACACCGCAATCTGCCGCGCCGCAGCTAGAGTGAACTTCACCTCTTCGGAACCGGCTTTTTCCTAGAGCCGGCTTCAGCTTTCCGGGTGAGGTTTCGCGAGGGCGACGCGCCAGAGCCGGCGGGCACCTTCCTGGTACGGCGTCGCGTCGTCGAGCCGCCAGCGGTCGGCCAGGTCGTGGATCAGCGCCTCGTCGAAGAACCGGCCGACGAACCCGTCGCGCATCGCGAGCCCGTCCTCGAGCTCCTGCCACTGCTCCGACCAGGGATCGTCCGCCGACCAGACGGCGTACACGAACAGCCCGCCGGGTCGCAGGACGCGGTGGACCTCGCCGACCAGCGACCGCAACTCGGCGCGCGAGAACGCCATGTTCAGCAGCAGGTTCGCGAACACGGCGTTGACGGTCGCGTCGGCCGGCGGCAGCGGGTCGCGCACGTCGTGCAGCGCCGCGGTGACGCGGTCGTCGAGGCCTTCGCGCTGTGCCGCCAGCCGCAACTGGTCGAGCGCGGCCTCACTGAAGTCGGTGGCGTGCACGCTGAAACCCTGCTGGGCCAGGAAAAGCGCGTCACGACCCTGTCCGGCGCCGAGTTCCAGCACGTCGTCGATGCCCGCGGCACCGAACGCGCCGGCCGCCCACCGCGCCGCCTCGGACGGCCCGGTCCCGTGCAGGTGTGGATGCTGCTCGTACGCCGTCTGCCAACGTTCCTGCTGAGCCCTCGCGAGCTCGACATGTCCAGTGTTCATGGTGCTCCCCGTGGTCGTCACGCCGGTCTGGACGACCGGCAGACCGCAGCAGCCTACGGCACGAATTGAGTAGACGTACTCACGCCGACGCTCGTTCCTGCTCGGGATAGTGAGGTGAGACTCAGGAGGATCGCCATGAACGCGCACGCCACCGCCCCCTTCCGGTGCCCGGCCTGTCACACGCTGCTACACCTCACTCTCGAGGCACAACCCGCGGCCCTGCCACCTCCATTGCCGCAGGCACCCTTTCCCCCGCCGCCTCCCCCGCGCAGCCTCCCCATGCAACCTTCACCGGCGGCCCCCATCCCGCCTCCGCCTGCACCCACACCACGCCCGCCGGCACCCACGCCGGCACCCACACTGGCGCCCCCGCGGCAGGTTCGCCGGCCCGCTGCCGGTTTCCTGCCGATGCGGCCGCCGGCTCAACCGGAACGGCGGCCCGCGCGACCGCGCCGCCGGTTGAGTCCGCAGGCAACGTTGCTCAGCCTCGGCGTACTCCTGCTGCTGGCGGCCGGTGTCACCTTCCTCGCGGTCAACTGGGACAACATTCCCGTCGCCGCGCAGGCCGGCATCATCGGCACCCTCGCCGCGCTCGCCTTCGCCGGCTCCGTCCCGGCGAGCCGCAGTTCTCTCGCCGCGTCGGCCGAGGCCCTCGCCATCCTCGGCTGCGGCCTGCTCACCGTCGACCTGTACGGCGCCCGCGCCCTGGGCCTCGTCCCGCGGGACTCCGTCGACGGGATCACCTACAGTGCGATCGTCTTCGGCGCCGTTGCCCTCATCAACCTTCTGATGACGCGCGCGGCGCCGAAGGTGGTCACCTACGGCGTCACGACCGTCATCGCGGGTCAGTTGCCCTTGCCACTGATCCTGATCGACCGGGTCAGCCTGCCGTGGCTGCTCGCCGCTCTGCTCGCGCAGGTCGTTGCCACCCTCGTCCTCTCCGGCAAGGGAACGGCGATCGTCCGCCGGACCGGGGCCATCACCGCGGCCGTCGTGTTCTGCGGCATCCTCGTCACCGGGATGGCGCGCACCTTCTCGGGTCTGCTGACGAAGTACTCCGCCGATTACCGAGACTTCACCGGTACGACGTTCACCAACGCCGGACTCATGACCGTCAGCGCCACCACAGCGGTCGTCTGCATCGCCGCGGCCACCGGCGTTCTGATTCTGCGGAAGCGGCCGCTCTCGATCACGCAGCAACTCGGTGAAGCGGTCTGCGCGGCCGCCGCCGGTTTCGTGGTCGCCACGTGCCTTCCGCAGCTGCCGGGTCCCGGCCGCTGGTTGACCACGGGTCTCGCCACCGCGCTTGCGATCACGGTGATCCTGCGCAACCGACGTACCGGACCGGTTTCGTTGATCTTGCACGTCGCCACCATCACTGTTGCCTTGGTCAACGTTCTGTTCTGCCTGTGGCAGGCCGACGTACGGCAGCTCGGCTTCATCTCCGGCATCGTCGCCGTACTGGCCGTCTTCGCCGCTCTGCGCACGGTGATCGACGCCGTCCCGGCGGCCGGGGTCGCCAGTCTGGGTGCGCAGTTCGCGGTCGTGCTGTTCACGCTGGACGACTTCGTCGGCCTGTGGGCGGGCGCGGTGAGCCTCGCCGTCATCGGAGCCTGCAGTATCGGCCTCGCCTGCCGGTACGTCGGTCAGCCGCTCGAGCGAGTGTTGATGTGTGCGTCGGCGAGTGCCGTCGTGGCAGCCGAGATCGTCGCGGTCATGGTGTCCGCGGACGCCGGGACCGGTGTCGTGCTCACCATCGCCGCCGCTCCGCTGGTTGCCTATGGCATGGCACCGGCTCGGCGCCCCGCGCTGCTGGTGGCCGGGTTCCTGCTGATCGTCGCGAACACCGCGTTCGTGCTCGCGGCCGGTGGGACGACGATCGAGTGGTTCACGGTGCCGCCGGCGATCGTGATGGTCGCGATCGGCGTGCTGGCCTGGCGTGACCAGCCGAGCTGGATCTTCCTCGGGCCGGGCCTGCTGATCGGCCTGGTGCCCTCGGCATTGATTGCCGATGGCAACAGTAGCTGGATCCGGGTGACGCTTGTCGTCGCCGCGGCGCTGACGGTGATCGTGCTCGGCGCCCAGCTCGGCCTCCAGGCTCCGTTCGTGATCGGCGCCGCCGTCCTGGCGAAGATCGGGATCTGGCAGTTCCTCGAGGTCGCCCCGCTGATTCCGCGCTGGATCACCCTGGGTGCCGCCGGCGCCGTCCTGCTCGCCGTCGGAGCGACATACGAACGCCGCCTCGCCCAGGCCAAGCACGCCGCGCGCTGGTTGTCGGCGTTGCGATGACGCGCTGCCGGTTTCCCCGGTGACCCGGTGATCCGCATACTTGGGTTCGAGGAGTATGACGAGCCCGGGGGCCGGATGACCAACCGCAGCGATCAGCAGACGGCGGACGTGCTGTTGCTCGCCAGCGTGCTCGAGAAGTTGCGGACCCATGACGGCTTGACCGTTGCCCGGCTGCACGCGAACCGGACCGGGATCGCGGCACCCTTGATGGACCTCGCCGCGACCCGCCGGTTCGCCACCGTGCACGAACTCGACCTCGCCTCGGCCGCGTTCGACCTGGTCGCCCACTGCGTGCGCGAGGATCTGCACGGCACCCAGCAGCTCGTCGCCGATGCGATCCTGGCGCTCGGCCTGCACACCGACGCGCTCACCCATGCCGGTGTCGACGAGCGGATCACCCGTTCGCTGTACAGCACCTCCCTCGGCCGCCGCCGGGAGACGTTGCTCAACCACTGGCACCGGCTCCACCAGGCGCTGGGCCACCAGCCGCCGGAGGCTCCGAGCGACCGGGCGCTGCGCGGTACGACAGAGCCCGCCGTACTGCGGGAGCTCGCGAACCAGCTCATCCGGCGCGACATCTACTCGGTCGGCTCGAAGACGGTCGTGATGCTCGACGCGGCGCCGGCCACCGACGACCCGCCGGCCGGGCGGGTGATCGTGGTCGGCGGTGCGGTGATGGACGCGACCTTCCGGACCAAGACGCTGCCGGCTCCCGAGACGTCCAGCGAGGCGTACAGCTTCGACCTCTCCCCCGGCGGCAAAGGCCTGAATCAGGCGGTCGCCGCGGCGCGGCTCGGTCTGCAGACGTCGATGATCGCCGCTGTCACCGACGACCGGTTCGGCGAGCAGATCCTGCAGTACCTGCAGGAGGAGGGCGTCGACACGTCGCTGGTCAAGCGGGTGCGCGGCCGTACGCCGTTCACCGGCGTGTTCGAGAAGGAGCTCGGCGACAGCATCGCGGTCAACTGGCGGAACCAGACCGAGGTGTTCCTGTCACCGGAGGACATGGACGACCGCTATGCCCACCTGGCCGGGTGCGACGCGGTGCTGATGACGTTCGAGGTGCCGCGGGAGACGATGCAGCACACCCTCGCCATCGCCCACCGCGACCCGGACAGCCGGCCGCTGACGATCGTCACACCGGGTCAGCCGTACGTCGACGAGCGGATCTCGCGGGACACCTTCGGCCGGATCGACTACCTGGTCGCCCATCCGTGGGAGCTGGGGAGCTTCGCCTCGCAGGGGCTCGGACCGTTCGACCCGGACCCGGTCGCGCGGAACCTGCTCGCCTTCGGCGTCGAGACACTGTGCCTGCTGGTCAACGGCGGCTGCACGGTCTACTCCGGCCCGGCCCACGACGTGATCAGCGTGCCGACGATCCCGTCGATCTACAAGGAGTCCTCGGCCGCCCGGGACGCCTTCTGCGCGGCGCTCGCGGCCAAGCTGGTCGACAACGACCGCAAGTTCACCGGCCAGGTGGCGCTGTGGGCGGCCGCCGCGATGTCGTGCGCGACCGCCGACTTCCCGCTGTCGAACTCGATGCCCGATCGCAAACGCGTCGAGGCGCTGCTGGCCCGCTCCCCGTTCACCGTCAACGGCGGCGGCCTCGGCGCCTGACCTGAGGTCGGACGTGCCCTAGGACGTGCCCTAGCGGCGGAGGCGGCGCTGGTCCGTCGGCGGGACAGCCTCGGTCTCGCCGCGGACCCGGCAGCAGTAGATGACCGAGTCGAGCAGCTTGGCCCGGCTCTGCTCGAACCGCCCGTGCGGGTGGGCGGCACGGAGCTCGGTCAGGTTGGCACCCCCGAACCGGGTGCGCAGCTGGCGCGGGCTGGCGTAGACGCCGTCGACGTACAGGTAGGGCCGCGCCTCGATCGACATCCATTGCTGCCAGTTCGCCGCCCGGTAGCTCGCGCCGACGAATCCCAGATTCGGGTCGACCGCGGTGGTGAGCACCTGGACCGAGGGAATCTCGCGCCGGATCACCTGCCGGACCTTCGCCAGCAGGAAGGAGATCGCATTCGGCGGGGCGACGTCGAACGAATACACCCGGGACACGTCCCAGGCGGCGCCCAGCGGTACGCCGAACTGAGTCTGCAACTGCCGGCCGACCCGCCGCCATTCCAGCGGTGAAAGGCTGCACAACGTCACCGGAAGCCTGTTCACCGGGTCGACCAGAGCGAAGTTCACCGACCCGGCGCGGGCGCTGCGCAGGTAATGCAACCGGCTGAAGATCTGGTCCGCCTCGGCATTTCCGAGCCGCACGAAACGCAGGTCGGTCAGACCGTACTCGTCCGTCGGAATGAGGTGCTCGATCAGTTTCTGGTCGTGCGCCAGCCGGCCGGCGTTGCGATTCAGTTCGGCGATCACCTGATTGCGCCCGACGGTGCCGTTCGGGCGGGCCAGCCGGGGCAGGTGCAGCAGCGTGCGAACACTCAGGGCGCGAGTCGGAACGGTGTGCCGGCGCACGGCATCGGCCAGCAGGGCAGCGAACTCCGGTGCGTGCGTTCGGCAATCATCGAGCGAGATCCGAGGCGCTACTGGGGCTGAGACTGCTGGGGCCGAAGGCCGCGGGACGACCGCGGAAGCCGCCGGTCCGGCGGCGCTGATCACCACGCGTGCATGCTAGCCGACCGTTGCCGCGTCGCCGCAACTTCCCAACCGGACGAGTTCTGGCGGCGTGTTGCGGGTTGTGCTGCCAGTTGGCAGCAGCGGTCTGCCAATTGGCAGCGAACGGTACGCCGGAATGCTCCGGCGTATCACCGGACGCTGCCAAAGCGGCAACCAGGCACCTGGCCAGCACTGCCAAAATCATGTCCGGACATAGCCGGTGATGCCAAATTTTCCGGATTGACAACCGATTGTCGTGACGTTCACTGAAAGCGTAACCAGTAACGCCGGACCGCCGCCTCACTCTAACCCAGGAGCGGCGAAAGACAAGCAGCCAAGGGAAGTGAATCGAAGGACAGAAGGCTCTGCAGCCCCGGAAAAAGGAGAAGTGCCATGCCTCCCAACGAATTCGTCGCGACCGTCGTCGTGCTGGCCAGCGCGATACTCCTGATCTCCTTCTGGAAACAGATTCTGTTCATTCTGCTCTTCGGAGTGGTCATGGTCTTCTGCTTCGGGCTCTACAACGTCGCCACCGCGATGGGACGCTGATCGCCCGACACATCGACGAGGAGCTCTGGCGTCACGGCCCGCCGACCGTCACCAAGGTGTAGTCGGCGGAATCGACTTCGCGGTGTGGAGGGGGTTGGGGATGGTGCCTGTGGAGGGGATGGGTGGGCGGGTGTCGAGGTCGGTGTAGCCGAGGGTCAGCCGGTAGCCGTTCAGCGGGTAGCGGGTGAAGGTCGGTCCGAGGAGGGCAGTGGCGGACAGCCGATCGGCGTACTCCGGGAAGGTCCGGGTGTAGAGGTCGACCTCGCCGCGCACCAGGCCCCAGAAGACGTCCGGACCTAGAAGGTCGGTGTCTTCGAGCAGGTCGGCCAGCGGGTTGAGGACTCCCAGGAGGAGGGCGTCGACGAGGTACTGCCGCAGGACGTGCCAGGGTTTGCGTGGCAGGACCCGGGCGTGCGAGTCCGGTTCAATGCCTCGGGCAACTACTGGGTCGGTGGAGACGTTGATGTCGTCGACCAGGTCCTTGATCACGATCCGGGCGGGGAGGCCTTCGGGGCCGCAGATCACGGCGAGGTTCTCGCCGTGGGGGTTGACCGTGATGCCGTAGTGGTGCATCAGGTGCAGCAGCGGCCGCAGCAGTGCTGACAGCAGGTGGGAGACCCAGACCTGCGGTTCGGCACCGGACTTCTCGATCAGGGCCTGGACGAGTGGGCCATCCGGGCTGGTGTGCAGTACGGCGGCCAGCGCCCACGCCGTCTCGTCCGGGTGCAGCCGCGGGTCGAGTGGATCGCGCCAGATGCACCCGAGCGTCTCGGTCCACTGATAGGGGATCCCGGGAGCACTCGACAGTTGCGGATGGCGAACGGTGACGGACGCGACCTCACCGAGCAGTTCGGTGCCGAGCCGGCCAAGCACCTCGTCGCGATGCCACAGCCCGCGCAGCCACTGCGTGATCATCGGCGCCGCCAGGGTGCAGTGCTCCGGGACGCCGCGGTACACCGACGTGTTCAGGATCTTCAACGGCAGCTTCACCTGGTAGCGCAGCGGCTCGGAGAGGTTCACCATCGTTCGGATCGACTGCGTCGGCAGGTACTCGTCCGGCCCCTCCCCCAGCACGACGATCTCCCCGCCGGCCAGCTCACGCGCCCACTGTGTCCGTACGACGTGGTCCAGTTGCCACGGGTGACACGGCAGCCAGACGTACGAGTCCGGATCGGTCAACCGAGCCCGGAACTCCTCGAACACCTCAGGCCCCAGCTCACGACCAACCACGGCGTGCTCCGAGAGGTCCGGCGTACCACGGAACTCCGCCAGGCCACGACGTACGGCGAGCCACACCAGCCGCATCGGAGTGCGCGCCTCTGGTGCGTAGCGCAAGCTGTCCTCGGCCGAGAACCCCAGCCGCCCCTTGTTGGCAACCAGCAACGGATGACCGGTCAGATGGCCCTCCAGTCGACTGTGCTGCAGTCCCAGCAGCTCGGACCGCGACACGGCGGTAGTAGCCATTCGTACGTCGGCCGCCAACGTGCTGGTCAGTTCGGCGACGTATCCGGCGACCGTCGTCCCGTCCAGCCCGAGTACGCCGGCTGCGTCGACGAGGAACTGGACAGGATCGGTCGCGACCTCGCTTTCGTCGTTGCCGAGGATCCCCGCCGTCGTACGGCGTACCGAGCCAGGAGTCACGCGCCAACTGCCGAACGCGCCTCTGGTCGCCTCGAACGAGTAGGAGACGTTGCCGAGGTCCAGACAGTTGTCGACGGGCTGCAGCAGGCCTTCTGTGCAGAGCTGTGAGATGAGCTTCGCCAGGAGTTCTGACGAGCACTGCGTCCAGACACTCATCCGGGGATGGCGAAGCTGGTGAAGGCGGTGGACTTCGGCAGGCGGAAGAACTCACGGCCGGCGACCGCGTTGAGGATCGTCGCGTTGCGGATGGCGCCGATTCCGAGGTCCGGAGCCGCGACACCGTGGCTGTGCAGGTCCGCGTTGGCCACGAAGATGCGTCCAGCCAGCGCGTCGTCGGTTGCCACACTGTGGTCCCGGTTGATCACCCATCGCCCGGCAGTGTCACGCCGCACCCGGTCCTCGAGTGACGCCATGAACGGCAGCGGGCGGTTGCGATACCCCGTTGCCGCTACGACCGCGTCGGTCAGGTGCTGGAAGGTCTTGCCGGTGTCGGTGTGGTGCATCGTCAGTTCGATGCCGTCCGCCCGAGCCACCGCCGACACCACGGCCACACCACACTGCAGTTCCACCGGTGGGGCGCTGAGGTCGCGGTGATACAGCTCGTCATGGATGTCGTCGAGCGTGTCCGACGAGATGCCCTTGTAGTGCCGCCACTGCTCCTTGACCAGCCTGTCACGCGTCGGCTCGTCCAGTGCATGGAAGTAGTCGACGTACGACGGCGTCGTCATCTCCAGCACCAGCTTCGAGTAGTCCAGCGGCGCGAACGATGGCGTACGCGTCAGCCAGGACAATGCCGGGCCGTTCGCCCGCAGCAGGTCCAGAGCGCACTCCGCACCGGACTGCCCCGATCCGACCACCGTCACGCGACCGGCGCGCAGCAGGTCCTCCCGGCGGAACAGGTAGTCCGCCGAGTGCAGGAAGCGCTCGGCCGGCAGTCCGCTCAACGCAGCCGGCACGAACGGCTCAGTCCCGACGCCGAGAACCAGATGCCGCGCCTCGAACGTTTCCACCGCGTCACCGCGCTCCACGGTCAGCCGGAACACTGAGCCGTCCCAGGACACGTCGTTCACGTGGTGACCGAAGTGCAACGAGTCCAGCTGGGCTGCACACCACCGCAGGTAGGCCTCGTACTCACGCCGGGTCGGGTGGAACTTCTCCCGCACGTAGAACTGGTACAGCCGGTCGTTGTCCCGCAGATACGACAGGAACGACAGCGGATGTGCCGGCTCGACCAGACTCACCAGGTCGGCCAGGAACGACACCTGCAGCATCGCGTCGTCGAACATCAGCCCGCGGTGCCAGGTGAACTCCGGGCGGCTGTCCAGCACCGCGATGCGTACGTCGTCGACGCCGTCGGCCAGCGCGGCCAGCCCGAGGTTGAACGGCCCGCAGCCGATCGCGATCACGTCATATGGTGCGGTACTCATCTCAGGCCTCCACGGTCCTGGTGCGGACCATCAGTAGTGCTGTCTTCTCGGGAAGCTGTAGCTCTCCCTGCTCGACGAACCCGGCCGCGGCGAACGCGCGGACGGACGGCGTGTTCTCGACATCCGGCTCGGCCACGACCCGCCGGCACTCCGGGTCCGTCGTGAGCAACGCGTCCGCCACCGCACGCAGCAGTTGGCGGCCGAGACCGCGGCCGACCCTGGTCACATCGCCGATGGCGATGTGGATTCCCCAGTCGTGCTCGTCACTCGCGTAGTACTCCGCCAGCCGGTCGTACCTGACCCGGTAGAGCTCGACGTACCCGAAGTCCTCGGAGTCGATTGCCACCACACAGGGAATCGAATGCTCTCCCGCGGTCTGCGCGCTCAATTCCTGCGCCCACCGCTCCACCGACCAGTCCTGATGCCACCACCGCCGGATATGCGGCTGTGCCATCCACCACGCGATCTTCGCGGCATCCGAACGACCGGCGGGCCGAAGGTCGAAGCCGTTGTCCAGGTGAAGCATCGGATCGACGTCACACCTCATCGCAGCGGGTTCGGAATATCGAGGTAGACCGACTGGGCATCCAACGGCGCGACCACTTCGTCGATCCCGCGCAGCCGGGTGAGCATGTTCGCCTTGCACGGCAACGTCTCCGCCTCGAGCCATCGACGAGCCAGCCGGTCACCATCCGGACCGGCGGACTTCAGCAACGGCAGCGCCGACGTCAGCCGATCCCGCACGACACCGAGCAACGAGTCCTCATCCGCGACGCCGTCGTACCCCAGACACCCCACCACGGCGAGCGCCTGGTTGTGCAGCAGGTAGTACGTCAGCCGATCGTCGACGATCGCATCGTCGACCACGGCCAGGGTGGAGTCCTGCGATCCCGTCACAGCAAGCAGTCCACGCAAGTACGACGAAGCCAGGTAGTACCCCTGGTTGTCGCGGTACGCGCCGCCCTCGATCCGGCCGGCACCGTCCAGCCGCACCAACGTGTTCTGCTGGTGTGCCTCCAGTCCGATGCCGGTCTCGGCGTACAGGTGCAGCATCGGCACCAGCACCTGGTCGATGTACGACGCCACCCAGCCGGCCGGGTCGTCAGCGGCGTACTCACTGAGACGGCTGATCCCACCGGGCCGTGGTGCGACCAGACCGGCCAGACACGCGTAGCTGTCGACGTCGGCCGGCACTTCCCGTACGGCGACGTCCAGGCCGGTCAGTGTCGGACCGCCCTCGTCCAGAGCCACCCACGCCGGGTCACGGACGATGGTGAAGGTTGGGTGTGCGGTCGCCGTCCCGGCGTTGTACGCGGCGTCCAGCAACCTGTTGATCTCCAGGCCGCGACGCAGCTCGGTCGGCGTGGATTCGCGGCGTGAGTTGGTGATCCGCAGGCCGAGCGACAGCTTGAGCATGACCGGCAGGTCCGGGTGGTACACAGTCCGCAGACTCGAGGTCGGGTACCACTGCGCTCCTTGCGGGCCAAGCGCCTTCACCCGGCCCGCCGAAATCAGCTCGGCAACCCGCCGGCGCTGCATCACTGCGGTCGCCTGCCACGGGTGCGCAGGGATGAGGACTCGGCCGGCCGACGGGGTGATGCCGGCCAGCGCGCCCATGAGCTGCAGAGCGTCCAGTCCCTGCAGCGAGGGCGCGCCGACCAGCTGGTCCGACGACACCAGTTCGGCGTCGGCTTCGAACCAGTGCACCGCGAAGCGGCCGCCGAGTTCCGGCGAGTAAGCCGCCAGCTCGTCGCCGCTCAGTCCCTCCCGGCTCTTCGGGGCGGGGTGGTTCAAGTGCCCGAACAGCAGTGCTTGCTCGATCTCCAGGAAGCGACCGGGTCCGCGCTCACCGCCGGCCTTCGAGACGAACAGTTCGACGTTCCGGACCGACTCGGCGGTCCGGGCCGCGAGGTCCTCGATCTCCGCCGGGTCGGCGTCGACGGACAGCAGCCGGACCAGATCCTCCGGCGCCGGCGGTACGCCGTCCACCAGGACGTCGGTGAATTCGTGCAAACCGGTCCGGGACGCGTGCTCGACCCGGGCCGTCACGGTCGAGTCTCCAACTTGGAAGCTCAGCGGGCCCCCCTCGACCGGGACCGGTGTTTCCCTTGTGTAGCACCGCAGGATCGCGTTGAGGTGGGCTGCAATCGCGGTGTCAGTCGGTGAGATCACGCTGCTCCTTCGCCGGTCTCGGCCTGGAGGTCGAGGCCGGTGGCCACGACCTGGTCGAGCAGGTTTTCGATGTCCGACGCGGTGGCGTTCGGGTTCAGCAGTGTCAGCTTCAACGCGACCACCGCCGGGCGGCCGCTGCGGGCCGGCAGCTTGGTCCGGCCGATCAGCGCTCGTCCGGACGTCAGCAACCGGCGCCGGACCTCCCCCTGCAGGGCGTCCGCCTCGGCCGCCTCCAGGCCCTGCCCGGCGACCCGGAACAACACCGTGGTGAGCGTCACCGGCGCCAGCAACTCAAGGTTGCTGTCGGCAACGACTCTGGCCGCGGCGGCGTGCGCGAGTTCGTGACAGGTGTCGAGCATCGCGCCCAGACCGGCTCGTCCGTACGCCGTCAAGGTGGTGGCGACCTTCACCGCGTCCGGGCGGCGGGTGGTCTGCAGGCTCCGGCCGAGCAGGCCGTCCAGGCCGGAATCGATGTCGTCGGCCGGATTCAGGTAGTCGACCGACCGGCCGAACGAGGCGAACCGGTTCTTGTCGGCCACCAGCAGCACGCTGGTCGCGGCGGGCTGCCAGCCGATCTTGTGCAGGTCCAGCGTCACCGAGTCGGCGTGCGAGAGGTCGGCCAGCAGTGGCGCGAGCTGGTCGGAGAACAGCGCCCCGAACCCGTACGCCGCGTCGACGTGCGCCCAGGCGCCGTACTGCCGGGCCAGCTCCGCGATCGGCGCGATCGGGTCGATCGAGCCGTAGTCCGTCGTACCGGCCGTGGCGACCACCGCGATCGGCGTCCGCCCCGGCTTGGCGAGCTCGTCCGCGAGGACGTCCGTACGCATCCGGAAGTGCTCGTCCGAGGGGATCGTGATCGCGGCGTTCTCGCCGAGACCGAGGGCGGCGCACGCCCGCTGGACCGAGAAGTGAGCCAACTCCGAGCAGAACACGACCGGATGATCGATTCCCTGCACTCCATAACGCCGTACGTCGACACCGAGAGCGGCGGCGGCGTCGTCACGGGCGATCAGGACGGCGAGCAGATTCGAGATCGAACCGCCCGGCGTCAGTACGCCGTCCGCGTCCGGGCCGAAGCCCGCCAGACCGGCCAGTGCCTTGACCACCCACTGCTCGATCGCGAGCGTCGCCGGACCGGAGTCGTAGGTGTCCATCGACGCGTTGCTCGCCGAGGCCAGCGCGTCCGCGTCGACGGCGACCTGCAGCACCGGCGGCTGCAGGTGCGCCGCGGCGTGCGGGTGGCTCAGGTCGATCCCGTTCTCCGCCAGCAGCCCCGCGATCAGCTCGAGCGCCGCCGACTCGCCGACCCCGGTCGAGGGAACCCGCGGCTCCCCCAACACCTCGGTGGCCCGCCGCAAAACCTCCCCCGGCCCCCCAGCCGGCAACGGTCCCCGGCCCGGATCGGAGACGGTCGAGGCCAACGGCCACGAAGCGAACGGTCTGCGCACCGGGGCGGGCAACGCAGTCAGACGCGCAGGTTGCGGCATCCAGATCTCCCGAAGAAGAAGTTGTTAGGTAAGCCTTAGTAAGGCAGACCTAACTTTTGCCGCCGATGACGTACCGTGTCAACTCGGCCACGGCCGACGTGGCGATCCTCACGATTCGCTGCCTGGGCACGTTCGGACTGCTCGTTCAGTGTGCTCCGGCGAGAGCATCCGCCCTACGTGCCGCATACCGGCCGAGGATCAGGAACCGTAGGGGGTCCTGGTGAGGACGAACGTCGCTACGTTGAGGTGGGAGATCGTGTCGCCGTCGCGGATGACTTTCAGCTTCTCGCCGGCTAGATAGCCGTCGCGGCCCTGGTAGAGGTCGGGGGCTACGGGTGAGAAGCGGGACGTGAGGGCGCCGGTGAGTTGGAGGATGCCGCCGGAGACGGACATGGTGACTGGTGAGTTGCCCCAGTACCAATGGCCGAGGATGTCTTCGCCCTGGGTGAGCGGCGGCTCCGGGACCCACTCCTGCGCGAGGACCGGCTCATGGTCGACCAGTTCACGCAGAAGATCCGGTGGGAGCGAGGCGACCCGGCCATAGGTCGCGTTGCCGAGGGTCACCGCGCCGATCCGCCGTACCCGGTCGACGAAGAGACCGGCCAGGAAGCCGGGCATCGAGCCGGTGTGACCGACGAACAGGTACGGGTCGTCGGCGATCAACCGCAGACCCAACCCGTACGACGCGCTCAGAGCCTCGCGCGGATCGGAGGCCACCGGCGACGCAATCTCCTCGACCGTGTCGCGGCTCAGCACCTCGTACACCGGGTCGATCCAGAACATCGCGTACTTCGCCAGGTCCTCGATCGTGCTCCACAACTGCCCCGCCGGCGCCATCGCACCCGCGTCGTACGCCGGCTCCTCCATCAGCCGGCCGCTGAACGGGTGCACCGAGAACCCTTGCGCCGCCGCACCGGCCGGGAAGTACGTCGTACGACGCATCTCCAGCGGATCGAGGATGCGCTGCCGCACCAGGTCGAGCCAGGACTCACCGCGCAGCCGGGCGACGATCTCGCCGAGCAACCCGTAACCGAGGTTCGAGTAGTGGTGCCGCCGATCGGCGGGTCCGGCGGCCTGCGACTCGTCCATCGCCGCCGTCAACTGGTCGAACGTGACACCCGGGTTGCGTTCCCACCACGGTCCCTCCGGCTCGGCGTTCATGCCGCCGGAATGGGCGAGCAGATGCCGGATCGTCCTGTCCCCGAAGGCGATTCCAGGCAGGTGCTTGCCCACAGCATCGTTCAGCGCGAGCAGCCCGTCGTCGCGGCACTGCAGCACCAGGATCGCGGTCAGCGTCTTGGTGATCGACCCGATCCGGTACTGCACGTCCGGACCGGGCGCACCGCCGTCCGCCGTGGCGAACCGCCCGCGCGACCCGGTCCACACCAACTCGCCGTCCCGGACCACGCCGGCGTTGACCGACGGCAGCTTCCATTCGCTCTGCGCCGCCGCGATCTGCGCGAACAGAGCGGCGGCGGTGTCAGGACGTACAGAAGTCACTCAAAGGCCTCCGGGGCTGGGCAGGAGCAGATCAGGTTGCGGTCGCCGTACGCGCCGTCGATCCGGCGGACCGGCGGCCAGTACTTCGACGCGCGGTCGACCGACCGCGGGAACGCCGCCTCCTCGCGCGTGTAGGCGTGCTCCCACTTGTCGTTGATCACCGACTCGGCGGTGTGCGGCGCGTTCACCAGCGGGTTGTCCGCGGCCGGCCACTCCGCCGCCGCGACCCGATCGATCTCGTGCCGGATCGCGATCATCGCGTCGCAGAACCGGTCGAGTTCCCCGAGGTCTTCGGATTCCGTCGGCTCGACCATCAGCGTGCCGGCCACCGGGAACGACATCGTCGGCGCGTGGAAGCCGTAGTCGATCAGCCGCTTGGCGACGTCCTCGACGGTGATCCCGGTCTCCTTCGTCATCGGCCGCAGGTCCAGGATGCACTCGTGCGCGACCAGGCCGTTCTCACCGGTGTACAGCACCGGGAAGACGCCCTCGAGCCGCTTCGCCACGTAGTTCGCCGAGAGTACGGCGGCCTTCGTCGCGGCGGTCAGGCCCTCGGCACCCATCATCCGGATGTACGCCCACGAGATCGCCAGCACACCGGCCGACCCGAACGGCGCCGCGCTGATCGGGCCGACCCCGGACTCCGGACCGGCCTGGTCCAGCAGCGGGTGGTTCGGCAGGTACGGCGCCAGGTGCGCGGCCACTGCCACCGGCCCGACGCCCGGCCCGCCGCCACCGTGCGGGATGCAGAACGTCTTGTGCAGGTTCAGGTGGCTGACGTCGCCGCCGAACTCACCGGGCTTCGCGAGCCCGAGCAGTGCGTTCAGGTTCGCGCCGTCGACGTACACCTGGCCGCCGTGCTCGTGGACGATCCGGCAGACCTCGGTGACGCTCTCCTCGTACACGCCGTGCGTGGACGGGTAGGTGATCATGATCGCCGCGAGCTTCTCGGCGTGCTCGGACGCCTTGGCCCGCAGGTCGTCCAGGTCGATCGTGCCGTCGTCGTTGCCCTTGACAACGACGACCTTCATGCCGGCCATCACCGCGGAGGCGGCGTTGGTGCCGTGCGCGCTGGCCGGGATCAGGCAGACGTTGCGGCCCTCGTCGCCGTTCGCCCGGTGGTAGCCGCGGATCGCGAGCAGGCCGGCCAGCTCGCCCTGCGAGCCGGCGTTCGGCTGGATCGACACCTTCGCGTAGCCGGTGACCTCGGCCAGCCAGCGCTCCAGTTGCCCGATCAGCTTCACGTACCCGGCCGCGTCCTCGATCGGCGCGAACGGGTGCACGTCGGCGAACTCCGGCCAGGTGACCGGCTCCATCTCGGTGGTCGCGTTCAGCTTCATCGTGCAGGAGCCGAGCGGGATCATTCCGCGGTCCAGCGCGTAGTCCTTGTCGGACAGCTTCCGCAGGTACCGCAGCATCGCGGTCTCCGACCGGTGGGTGTTGAACACCGGGTGGGTCAGGTAGTCCGTCGTACGGCGAACCGCCTCTGGCAACGCGGTCGTCCCGAGCGAACCGTCGTACCGGACGCCGAAAGCGTCGCAGACCAGGCGCAGCGCGGTGGCGTCGGTCTTCTCGTCGCAGGAGATGCCGACGTGGTCGGCGTCGACGAGGCGGAGCCAGATCCCGTTCTGCCGGGCCGCGTCGACGACGTCGGCGGCGCGGCCCGGGACGCGGGCGAGCACGGTGTCGAAGAAGTTGTCGTGGACAACCTCGACGCCGCCTTCCCGCAGCGACCCGGCCAGCTTGCCGGCGTAGTCGTGGACGCGTTCGGCGATCGCCTTCAGGCCGTCCGGGCCGTGGTAGACGGCGTACATCGACGCGACCACGGCCAGCAGGACCTGCGCCGTACAGATGTTGGACGTCGCCTTCTCGCGGCGGATGTGCTGCTCACGGGTCTGCAGAGCCAGCCGGTACGCCGGGGAGCCGTCGGCGTCGACCGAGACGCCGACCAGGCGACCCGGCAACGACCGCTCCAGACCGGAGCGAACGGACATGAAGCCGGCGTGCGGACCGCCGTAGAACAGCGGTACGCCGAAACGCTGCGACGAGCCGATCACGATGTCGGCGCCGGCCTCACCCGGTGCCTCCAGCAGCGTCAGGGCGAGCAGGTCGGACGCGACCGCGACCAGGGTGTCGCGCTCGTGCGCGGCGGCGATCAACGGGGCGAGGTCGCGGACGACGCCGCCGGAGCCCGGGTACTGCACCAGGAAACCGAAGAAGTCGCCATCGGGCAGACCGTCGGTGGTGTCGGCGACCACGACCTCGATCCCGAGCGCCTCCGCCCTGGTCCGGACCACCGCGACGGTCTGGGCGAAGCAGTCCGCGTCCACCAGGAACCGGTCCGACTTGCTCTTCTTGTTGGAGCGGTGCGCCAGCGTCATCGCCTCGGCGGCCGCGGTGCCCTCGTCGAGCAGCGACGCGTTGGCGGTCGGCAGGCCGGTCAGGTCGGAGACCACGGTCTGGAAGTTCAGCAGCGCCTCGAGCCGGCCCTGGGAAATCTCCGGCTGGTACGGCGTGTAGGCCGTGTACCAGGCCGGGTTCTCGACCAGGCGGCGGACGATGACGGACGGGGTGAAGGTGCCGTAGTACCCCTGGCCGATCATCGAGGTGGCGACGTTGTTGCGGGCGGCGAGCTGGCGAAGCTCGTGCAGCGCGTCGACCTCGGAGGCGGGTTCGGGCAGCCGGAGCGCCTCGGCGGACCGGATCGACGCCGGGACCGCGGCGTCCACCAGCGCGTCCACGTCGTCGTACCCGAGAAGCTGGACCATCCGCGCGACCTCGTCCGGGCGCGGTCCGATGTGGCGGTCGGCGAAGGCGGCCGAGACTTGCGGGATTTCGTTCACTAGAGGCTCCAAGGCTGACAGTGCTGCCGGGGTCGCCTCCCCCTCTGTCACGTGGTGTGCGCTCCAGAGTCGCCTGTGGCATTCGGTCCATGGGCCTGAGAGGTTCCGGGGAGGAATTGCCCCTTCGGCGCCCGGGTCAACGGGTCTCTCCCGAATGCTGTGTACGGCAGTCCCGAGGCTACCAGGAATCCTCGAACAGTTCGGGCAGGAGGCTCCGGGCGACCGGCTGGGCGGCCTCGACCTGCTCCGGAGTGGCCGCCGTCATCGGCCAGCGAACCCGGGTGCCGACATCGGCCCAGTCACCGACGGCGGCCAGGAACTTGTCCAGCGCCGGGTTCGACAGCCCGGCCTTCTGCAGTGGTACGACGTGCTGCGCGAAGAACTCGCCGATCCGGCGTTCCACGTCCAGGTCGCGCGCATACCGGACCGAGCCGTTCGGCGAGAGCGCGGCCACGTTGGAGTAACTGCCGTGTGCACCGAGTAGCGACATACTCGCCAGGAAGTGGCCGGGCACGAAGATCGACAGGCCGGACTTCGTTGCCTCGTCGAACCAGGCTTTGTCCCCGCCGGCGGTCTTCAGGCCGATCAGGCTGGGCACCGACTCGGCGAGTCTGACCAGCAGGTCCGGACCGACCCGGGTCTTGGCGTGCGGCGGGTTGTACAGCACGAGTGGTACGTCGGCGGCGGTGTCGGCGACCCGGCGGAGGAAGTCGAGCGACTCCTGGTCGTTCAGCGGCAGCCAGTCGGGCAGTATCACCTGGACCGCACCCGGCTCGAGCTCGGCGGCCCGTCGTACCCGCTCCAACTGGAGCTGTGCCGACGGATGGCCGGCACCGATCTGGAACGGCTTGCCGGTGGCCGCGAGGATCTCGTTGACCCGATCGAACTCGGGCTCGGTCAGCGTCTGGAACTCCCCCGCGGTGCCGTGGGCGTACAGACCGTCGACCTCGGTCGCGGCGAGCGTGGCCGCCTGTGCTTCGAGCCGCGCGTAGTCGATGGAGTCGTCGGCGTCGAGGGGCAACAACAAAGTCGCCCACACACCGCGCAGTGTTTCGACGGTGAGTGGGCGCACAGTGTGAGCAGCGGGTCAGCCGGTCATGCGGGCGCGGCGGCGGGCGGCAAGCTCGTCGTTCGCGTGCTGGTCGGCGTCGTCGTGGCCGTCGGCGCGCTCCGTGGGCAGCTCGGACAGCGAACCCTCGACCTCGCGCCAGACACCGCCGAGGGCGATCCCGAACACGCCCTGGCCGCCGGCCAGCAGATCGATCACCTCGTCCGGCGAGGTGCACATGTAGACCGACGCGCCGTCGCTCATCAGGGTGATCTGGGTCAGGTCGTCGATACCGCGCTTGCTCAGGTGCGCGATCGCGGTCCGGATCTGCTGCAGCGAGATCCCGGCGTCCAGCAGCCGCTTGATCACCTTCAGCAGCAGGACGTCACGGAAACCGTACAGCCGCTGGGTGCCCGAACCGGTTGCCGGGCGCACCGACGGGGAGACCAGGCCGGTGCGTGCCCAGTAGTCGAGCTGACGGTAGGTGATCCCGGCCGCGGCGCATGCCGTCGGGCCGCGGAACCCGACGTCCTCCGGCATCGGCCGCAGGTCGTCGTCGAAGAGCAGACCCTGGACGCCCGCGGCAGCGGCCGCCTCGGCGTGTGCTTCGGACGTCGACTGCGCCGTCAGATCCGTGTCGCCGGTGCGTGTCACGCCTGAGCCTCCCTGGGTACCGACTGGAACGGGTCACATCCGTGGAGTGACAACACCCCACAACTCCTTCAAGGTAAGCCGCCGATCAGGGAGGGTCAACGATCACAGCCCTCGCCCGAGAGCGTGTCGCAACCCTGACCTCAATCGTTACCTTGCGCGCCTTGTACCAGATCGTTCACCTCTGCGGGTCCCGCACCGGCGACCCGCCCCTAACTCTTGTCGAAGTCCTCCGGAGTGACCTGGTCGAGGAACTCGCGGAACCGCTCGACCTCCTCTTCCTCCTCCACTTCGTCGGTGCCTGCCGCCTCACTCTCCGGGATCGGGATCCCGGCCTCGGCCAGGATCTCCTCGGTGCAGAACACCGGTGTCCCGGTGCGCAGCGCCAGCGCGATCGAGTCCGACGGCCGGGCGGAGATCTCGGTCTTGTTGTCGAACACCAGGATCGCCTCGAACACCCCGTCGGTCAGGTTCACGATCCGGACCTGGTTGAGGGTGTGGCCGAGCACGCGGATGGTCTCGGCGAACAGATCATGGGTCAGCGGCCGGGGCGGCTCCATACCCTGCTGGGCGAATGCGATCGCACTCGCCTCGGCGGCACCGATCCAGATCGGCAGGTACCGCTCACCCCCGACCTCCCGGAGCAGCACGATCGGCTGACTCGAGGGCATCTCAACCCGGACTCCGACCACGTCGACTTCGCGCACACCTTCAGCCTACTCCGCAGGGAAGCCCCGGGCAGGCCCACGGGTGCGCCGATGGGACGAACTCGAAGGTCAGCGCGGGAGCCGGGAGCGGACCAGGGCGGCGTGCAGGCGGACGGCGAGGGCGGCCAGTTCCTCGGTCTTCTCGGTACGGCGGGGGCCGGTGACCTGCTCGATCAGGCCGGCCTCGCGGTCGGCCGCCGTACGGAACGGGCGCAGGTGGCGTGGCTCGATGCCGTAGCGGGCGAACTCGCCGGCCAGTTTCGCGACCACGATCGCGTCCCCGTCGTAGTGGTTGCCACGAGCCACCACCAGCCCGTGGTTCTCCACCTGGTCGAGCAGTTCGGCCGGGATGTCCGCGGCCGCCCGCAACTCCTCCCGGGTCAGCCTGAGTTCGGTGCCCTCGGCACCGAAGTCCTCGGCGGACGGCAGGCCCGGCGGCTCCGGCAGCGAGGTCGGCGCGACCGGCGGGCCGCCCGCGGCCGGGCGCAGGCCGCGGTCGATCGCGGCCAGGTGTTCCTTGATGACCTTCAGCGGCAGGTAGTGGTCACGCTGCGCGGTCAGGACGTAGCGCAGCCGCTCGACGTCGGCGGCACTGAACTTGCGGTAACCCGACGCGGTCCGGGCCGGCGTCACCAGCCCCTCGGACTCGAGGAACCGGATCTTGGAGATGGTGACGTCGGCGAACTCGGCCTGCAGGATCTGCAGCACCTCACCGATGCCGCGGCCCTCGGCGGACGGCTCAGGCCTGGCCACTGGCGTAGTACACCAGCCGGTACTTGCCGATCTGGACCTCGTCCCCGTTGTTCAGCCTGACCTCGTCGATGCGGTCGCGGTTCACGTAGGTGCCGTTCAGGCTGCCCACGTCACGCACCTTGACGCCGTACGCGTCGCGGCGGAACTCCGCGTGCCGCCGGGACACGGTCACGTCGTCGAGGAAGATGTCGCTGTCCGGGTGGCGGCCGGCGGTGACCACGTCCACGTCGAGCAGGAAGCGGCTGCCCGCGTTCGGCCCGCGCTGGACGATCAGCAGGGCGGACCCGGCCGGCAGCGCGCCGACGGCGGCCTCGTCGTCGGCGGACAGCGGCTCACCGGTGCGCTCCGGCTCCGGCTCGGCACCGATCGGGGTGAGCATCGCGGTGTCGGTGACACCGGGTGTGACACCGGGCGTGGTCGAGGTTGCCGCCGGGCGGTCCGCGCCAGGAAGCATCGCTCCGCACTGCGAGCAGAACCGGCTGCCCTCGGAGTTCTCGTGCCCGCACTGGTTGCAGAACGGCATGCTGTGATCCTCCCGATCGCCGGCGGTCCGGCGACGTTTTCGATAGACCCCGTGTGAACAAGTGTGGACTCGGAAACGCGGACCTCAACCCTCTACCAGCGGTTGAGGTCCGGCCAACCTATCAGTTGGCGCAAGGCGGCCGCCGGGCGGTCCGCACCGTGCGTCCCGGGCCGGCTCCGGCCTGCTTCGGCTCAGCTCTGGTCGAGCTGGGCCTGGTACTGCTCGGCGTCCATCAAGGCCTCGACCTCCTCGACGTCCTCGACGTCGATGTCGAGCAGCCAGCCCTCGCCGTACGGGTCGCTGTTGACCAGGTCCGGCTGGTCGGCGAGCGCCTCGTTGACCGCGGTCACGGTGCCGTTCACCGGCGCGAACAGGTCGCTGACGCTCTTGGTCGACTCCAGCTCACCGCAGGCGTCGCCGGCCCGCACTTTGCTGCCGACCTCGGGCAGCTGCACGTACACGATGTCGCCGAGGGCGTCCTGCGCGAAGTCGGTGATGCCGACCCGCACCGGTCCGTCGCCGTCGGACTTCACCCATTCGTGCTCGGGCGTGTACTTCAGGTCTTCCGGGTACACCATCGTCCTCTTTCACTCAAAGCACAGCTGCTTGGTGGGGGCTGACTTACTTCGTCGGGCTGGGCGCCGGGCGAGCGTAACGATGCTCCTCGGGCGCGTGCAAGGCGGTGATCTGGACCAGTGGAAGTTCGGTCACCTCGGCCGTTCCACCGACCTGGGGACCGGTCACCTCGCTGACCAGACCGCCGGGGAAGTTGGCCGCCTCGGCCAGGTTGTGCGACTCCCCGATCGCCTCGATCACGTACGGCGAGCTGACCTTCTGGCCGTCGATCCGGATGCCGGGCGAGTCGTCGACCAGGTCGGTACTGGCGACCACCCGGACCGAGCCGTTGATCTGGATCGCCTCCGCGCCGGCGTCGCGCAGTTCCTCGATCGCGTCCAGCAGGTTGCTGGACGTCATCTTGCCGTCGGGGTCGTTCAGCGTGATCCGCACTCCCGGCCCCTGCGCGGGCAGGGTTCCGGCCAGGATCCCGAGCACGCGGACCTGCGCCTCGGCCTGCTCGCGGGCGGTCTGCGCCTTGTCCGCGCTGGACTCGAGCGTGTTCTTCCGCTCCTCCAGCTCGGCGATCTCGCTCTCCAGCCGCCGGGTGTTCTGGCCCAAGCCGTCCAGGATCGCGATCAGGTCCTCGCGGCGGGCGTTCTGGTAGCCGTCGTCGGCCCGGTTGACCCGGACCTGGACGACCGCCATACAGGCGACCAGTGCGAGTACGACGGCGACGATCGCCTGGCCGCGCGACGGTTTGAAACCGGCCTTGAGCCGGCGCAGCGCCAGGTTCGGCGTCCGCGGCGACTTCGGCCGAGGCATCGGCGTCGGCTCCTCCGGATGCACCGGCCCACCGACCTCCCCACCTGCGTCCTTGCCTCCACCAGACGCCCCGTCAGGCGTACCTCCACCCGACGCCCCGGCTGCAGAGCTACTCTCACCAGGCGCCGCTGCAGGGCGACCTTCGCCGGACGGCGGGGCTGCGGCTCCACGCTCACCGGACGACGCGGCTGCAGATCTGCCCTCGCCCCACGCCGCGGCTGCGGCCGCGCCCTCCCCGGATGACGGGGCTCCGGCTGCCTCTTCGGTCGGCTTCCGGCCCTCGTCCGTGCCGACCGGCTCACTGCCCCTGCCTGGCGTGGCCGGCGTCTTGCTGTCCGCCGCGGGTTCGGCGCGACGATCCTCCGCGGCGGCGTCTGGCCGCTGCGGCTCCTGGGCTTCCCGGTCCGGCTTGTCGTTGCTCATGTCAGGCCCTGAAGATGTGCCGCCGGATCGCGGCCATGTTGGTGAAGATGCGGATGCCCAGCACGACGACCACGCCGGTGGACAACTGGGAACCGACCCCGAGCTGGTCGCCCAGGTAGACGATCAGCGCGGCGATCAGCACGTTGGAGACGAACGAGACGACGAACACCTTGTCGTCGAAGATCCCGTCCAGGAACGCCCGCAGCGCCCCGAACACGGCGTCGAGCGCGGCCACCACCGCGATCGGCAGGTACGGCTGGGCCCATTCCGGTACGTCGGGCGCGACCAGCAGACCGATCACCACACCGATCACCAGTCCGAGTACGGCGATCATCTCGGTCCACTCACCTTCGCGTAGCGCAACGCGATGGTCGCATCGGCGGGCACCAGCAAGGATTCCTCCGTCGTGATCGTCATCCTGACACCGAAATTGCTGACCAGGTACTGCACCCACTGACCACCCGAGCTCTGCGCGAACCGGGCCGGCATGGTCGCGGTGTCCCCGATCGCGAGCACCGTGTACGGCGGCGTGAGCGAGCTGTAGTCGACCGTGATCGCACTCCCGGCGCCGCGGATCGCGGTCATCGAGGTGAGCCGGTGACCGTTCACCGAGATCGCCTCCGCGCCGGCCGTCCACAGGCCGTTGACCAGTTGCTGCAGGTCGACGTCGAGCAGGCGGCCTTCCTTGTCCGCGTCCTTCGCGTCGTCGACCACGGCCTTGATCCCGGGACCGGTGACGGCGATCGCGCCGGTCTGCAGTTCCAGTGCGTCGAGTTGCTGCTGCAGGGCGGCACCCGAACTGGTGTTGCTCAGTCCGCTGGCCTGCAACCGCCGTACCTCGTCCGCCAACTGGGTCTGCTGGGCGCGCATGGTGTTCAGCCGGGTGTCGGCCTGCTCGATGCGGGCGATCAGTTCGTTGCGCTGCTTCTCCGCCTCGGGCGCGGTGCGGTAGTTCTGCGAGGCCGCGACGGCGAGCAGGAAGCCGAGGACGAGGGTCGCGGCCACGAGCATCACCCGGTGCCGGGTCCGGACCGGCTTGCCGTCCTGTTTCGGGCGGGTGCTGGCCGCGGCGGCGTACCCCTCGTCGAGCGGGTGGGCCATCAGGTTGTTCAGCAGCGACATGGACGCATCGACACGCCGCGGTGTGGGTGGGCCTTCCTTCGGTGGCGCAGACTGAGTCACGGGTCTACCCGGCCGGGTCCTTGATCGGTTTCACCGTCTGGATCAGGTGCCGCAACTGGGCGAAGTACAAGGCGCCGGCCCAGTAGTACAGACCCGTCCCCCAGATCGCGAACGCCCAGCCGAACACCCGCGCGAGCAGGTTGAGGGTGCTGTCGCCGTCACCGAGCAGGAGCAGCGGGAACGCGTACAGCAGGCAGAAGGTGGCCGACTTGCCGAGGAAGTGCACCGGCAGCGCGTTGAAGCCGCGGCGGTGCAGGGCGGGCAGGGTGAAGGTCAGCAGCAGGTCGCGCAACGGCAGCGCGATCGCCAGCCACCACGGGATGATGTCGCGCAGCGCGAGACCGAGCACGGTGGCGAAGATGTACAGCCGGTCCGCGACCGGGTCGAGCATCTGACCGAGCCGGGTCGTCTGGTTCATCCGCCGGGCGATCTGGCCGTCGGCCCAGTCGGTGAACCCGGAGACGGCGAGCACCAGGATCGCCCAGCCGTCCTCCTGCGGACCGAGGATCAGCCACAGGAACAGCGGCACTCCCAGCAACCGGAGGAAGCTGAGCACGTTCGGGATCGTCAGTACCCGGTCGGACACTTCCAAGTCCGGCACGCGACCCCTCCCTCTCTCACCCTGGACACCCGTCGTAACTGTACTTGGGTGCGTCGACAGGTTTATCCCCGGCCACTCCGGGGAAGCCCTGCCCTTCCCCTGATACCAGAACGCCCTCGCCCCGTTCCCGCTACGCCCGCTATGAACCGGTGACCCGATCGATACCCAAGGGTGATGCTTGCCTCGCCTAGGCTGAGCTGAACGGGAGGAGAACCGGTGAAGTTCCTGGTGCTGATCTACGCCAACCCGGAGTCCCGCAAGGTCTGGGACTCGCTGAGCGACGAGCAGAAGCGGGAGGGGATGGCCGGCTACACCGCGTTGGAGGAGGCACTCTCGGCCCGCGGCGAACTGCTGGCGTCGGAGTCGCTCGACGACCCGGACAGCACCAAGCAGGTGCGGATCCGGGACGGCCGGGTGATGACGACCGACGGTCCGTTCGCGGAGGTGAAGGAGCAACTGGCCGGGTTCTACCTGCTCGACTGCGACAGCATGGAGCGCGCGATCGAGATCGTTCCGCAGATCCCGGAGGCGCCGTTCAGCATCGTCGAGATCCGCCCGGTCCGGGACCTCGGTGCGCTGATGTGACGATCGAGGAGTTGCTGCGCGAGCTGGCTCCGCAGGTGCTCGGCCCGCTGGTCCGGCGGTACGGCGACTTCGACGCCTGCGAGGACGCCGTACAGGAGGCTCTGCTGGCGGCGGCGCAGCAGTGGCCGGTGGACGGCGTGCCGGACAATCCGCGCGGCTGGCTGATCACGGTCGCGTCGCGGCGGCGGATCGAGGCGCTGCGCAGCGATGCGGCCCGGGTACGGCGGGAGGAAACGGTCGCCACGTGGCCCGAGGAGGAGCCGCCCTCGTCGGTGGACGACTCGCTGACCTTGCTGATGCTGTGTTGCCACCCGGCGCTGACCCCGCAGTCGCAGGTCGCGCTGACGCTGCGGGCGGTCGGCGGTCTGACCACGAGCGAGATCGCCCGGGCATTTCTGGTGCCGGAGGCAACGATCGGTCAGCGGATCAGCCGGGCGAAGGTAAAGCTCAAGGGGGCCCGGTTCGCGATGCCGCCGGCCGCCGAGCAGCCGGAGCGACTGGCCGCCGTACTGCATGTGCTGTATCTCATCTTCAACGAGGGGTACACCGCATCGTCCGGCTCGTCGCTGCACCGAGTCGAGTTGAGCGCCGAGGCGATCCGGCTGACCCGCCAGCTGCGCGAGCAACTGCCGGCCGAGGGTGAGGTCGCGGGATTGCTGGCGTTGATGCTGCTGACGGATGCGAGAAGACCGGCGCGTACGACGGCCGACGGAGCGCTGGTGCCGCTGCCTGAACAGGACCGGTCGTTGTGGGACGCGGAGGCGATTGCCGAGGGCACCCAGTTGATCGAGTCGACGTTGCGCACGGCACCGGTCGGCCCTTATCAGTTGCAGGCCGCCATCGCCGCCGTACACGACCAGGCCGAGCGGGCCGAGGACACCGACTGGCGGCAGATCCTGATGCTGTACGAACTCCTCGAGACGACGGCGCCCGGACCGATGGTGACCCTCAACCGGATCGTCGCGGTGGCGATGGTGCACGGTCCCGCTCGAGGACTCGCGCTCCTCGACGACGTGGACCCGGCGCTGAAGGATCATCACCGGCTGGCCGCCGTACGTGCGCATTTCCTGGAGCTGTCCGGCGACGTCTCCGCTGCCCGGGCGGCCTACCAGCAGGCGGCGCGGCTCACCGAGAGCGTCCCGGAGCAGCGCTATCTGCAATCGCGCGCCGACGCTCTCTAATCCCAGGTGGTTGCACGCTCCGCGAAGTACTCCGGAGTGCTGTGCACCGGGATGACGCACAGCAGGTGGCCGCCTGGTGCGCGGAGGGTGTGACAGCCCTGCCAGCTCGACACCTCGACGGCACCGAGCCCCACGAGCCGTCCGACCTCGGCTTCGACGTCGTCGGTCTCGATGTCCAGGTGGTAGCGGGGTTCGTCGTCCACGGACTGCACTGCTGTGACATAGCCGGGCACCGCGTCCTCGAGCACGGTGAACTGCGGCTCCCCCGGCGGCGTCGACGTCTTCACCCCGAGCGCACTTGCCCAGAACTCAGCTGCCCGGCCGGCCTCGTCGCGCCGTACGTCGATCAGAAAAGTAGACATCCGGCTCCTGTGCATGCGACCAAACTATCCGGGGACCCGTCACAATCGACCAGTGCAGACACCCGAGACCACGTACGACGCTTTGACCGATCGCGTCGCATCGCTCTACGAGCAGGGCGCCTATCGGGAGGCTCTCGCTCTACTCGATGACACCGACGACTCGCTGCTCCCCTGGCTGGCCGAGCTGACCCACATTCGGGCTTGTTTCCTTGGAGTACTCGGTCAGCCGGAGCAAGCGCTGGCTGCACTCCAGTCCGCAGCTGCAACCGGTGCCTGGTGGGACGACTCGCTGCTGACGGAGGACGACGACCTGGCCGGCCTGCAGGACCTGCCGGGCTTTGCCGACCTCCTCGAGCTGTCTCGCAAGCAGCGCTCTGGGGCATCGGTTGTGGCGCCCGTACTCGAGCTGCCGACCGGTCAGGCGCATGGTGTGGTGGTCGCATTGCATGGCGCTGGGCAGCGGGCCGCACATGCTGCACGCGACTGGGCGAGTGTCACGTCGCTCGGCTACGCGCTGCTGTGCGTGGAGTCGTCGCAGCTCATGTCGCCGATGTACCGGACGTGGCCTGATCCGGAGCGCTCTCGTGACGACGTTGCTCGGGCGCTGACTCAGCTGCCGGCCGAGCTGCGGTCGTTGCCTGTCATCGCAGCAGGGTTCTCGGCCGGTGGCCGGGTGGCGCTCGACTGGGCTCTGCGCGGTCGGCCACAGCCGGTGGCCGGGGTCGTCGTACTGGCTCCGGCACTCCGCGGGCTGCCCGATGCCGCTCATGCTGCCTTGCAGCCTTCTGTGGTGCTGACGGGGACGGACGACGATCTGCGCGGGGTTGTCGAGGAAGCCGGCGAGCAGTTGCGCGGGCTCGGCGTCTCGGTGGAGTGGCTGCCGGGCGTCGGCCACGAGTTCCCGGCGGACTTCGCGGATCAGCTCGAGCGCGTGCTGCGTACCGGGTGACGGAACCTCAGGTCAGGCCCAGGCTGTCTATACGGGTGTGGGACCTGGGGAGAACGGGCGGGCATGAGCAGGAACGACGACTTCAGCGAGTACGTGGCGGCGCGCTGGCCGGGTCTGGTGCGCTCCGCCGTGCTCCTGGGGTGCTCGCACGCCGAGGCCGAAGACCTTGTGCAGTCCGCCCTGGAACGGTGCCTGCTGAAGTGGGGCAAGGTCCAGGCAGCCGAGGACCGGGACGCCTACGTTCACCGGGTCCTCATCAACACCTTCGTCTCCGGACGTCGCCGCCGCTGGACGGGCGAGAAGCCGACAGCCACCGTGCCCGAGTACGCCGACACCGACCAGACTGCCGGCGTCGACCACACCGCCGGCGTCGACGACACCGATGCCATCATGCGCGCCCTCGACCGACTACCCACCGACCAACGCACCGCCGTCGTACTGCGGTACTACGCCCACCTGAGCGAACAGCAGATGGCCGCCGTCCTCGATGTTGCCGCGGGCACGGTGAAGAGCCGTCTGTCCAGAGCCGTGAAGGCCCTGGCCCAGGACCCGGATCTGGCAGAACTGCGGGGAACCCGATGATCGAGACCAAGCTGACCGAACTTCTCGACCGCGCCGCCGAACGCACCCCCGTCGGCCCACCCCCGATCGAGGCCATGCACGCCCACGTCACCCGCCGCCGCCGTACTAGGGTCGCCTCCGCGGTGGCCGTCCTCGCGGTCGCGGCTGTCGCCGGCGGCACCGCGGTCATCGTGAGACCCGACCCGACCCGGGACGACTCGTCGCCGCCCATCGCCTCGACCAGCCCGACCGCCGCGGTCACCCCGGAGACACGCCTGGTAGGCATCGGTCACGCGGCCATCGCCGTACCCGAGCACTGGGGCATGAATCAGACGCACTGCGTCACGCCTCAGCGGGACACAGTCATCCTCGCCCGGGATGGTCACCTCTGTGCGATCGCGCGGCCGGTGGGGGTCGAGAGTGTGGACCTGGGGCGCGGCAAGCCGCTGCCGATGTTCGGCTTCACCGCCGACGAAACCATCCAGATCGACGGCGTGCGCGCCGAGCGCCGGCGGACGACCTGCTCCGACGATGGCGGCACCGAGGTCCGGACCTGCTCGGGAGGTGTGCGCATTCCATCGCTCGACACCTGGTTCTGGGCCGAGTCGTCCACGAGCGCCGAGGAGGTCGACCGCATCCTCGAGCGCATCTCGGTCGTCCCGGACCGGGTCGGCGTACCGCCGCCGCCGTACGCAGTCGGACACGGCGCGGGCACCGGAGCCGCGAATTACGCCGCCGAGCTCCGCAGACTCGGCCTGACCTCAAGAACTCGGACGACGAAGTCCCCCAGCTACACCCCGGGCGATCTCCTGGCGGTCTCCCCCGCGCCCGGAACGATGCTCCCGCTCGGAGCCACGGTCACCCTCACTGTCGTCGGTCCTTAGCTGCGGGACTCCAGGGCGGATAGGTCGCGGGTGGCGTAGCGGTGGTGGTCGCATTCCTCTTCCAGGAGGACGGCGAGGCATTCGGCGACGGGGCGTGGTTCTTCGGGGTAGCCCGGGGCGGGGGTTCGCAGGCAGGGGCGGCCCAGGTCGGCGTCGGTGAGGCGGTCGAGGACGCCTTGGACGACGGCTGCCCGGTCGGCGCGGGCTTCGAGGACCTCGGCGTACGTCGGGTCGGCGTCCGGCTCGATGCCCAGCGTCTCCGCATCCGCGGGAGCGTAGGCGGTCTGCGGCAGTGCGAGCGGATGGAACGGCCTCTCCTGGTCGAGGATCGTGCGGCTCACCCACGAGTCGGTGATGAAGACGAGGTGGCGCAAGGTCTCGACGAACGACCACTCGCCGTCGACACGTTCGTGGCGGACGGTCTCGGGCAGCCGTTCGGCACGAGCGGTCAGCTCGGACCACAGCCGCTGGGTCGTGGCCCACATCGCGCGGAAATCGTCCGCGTTATGGATGTTGCGCAGTTGCACCCGCTCGGGATACCGGCGGTCCAGCTCGGCGTCGACGTACCCGGTGACGTCGATCCCGTTGACCACGAGGTTCTGGACATACCCGGAGATGTCGACGTCGACCAGCCAGCCGTCGACGATCTTCGTCCCGGTCAGATCACAGTCGACGAACCGCGCACCACGCAGGTCCCGCACCATGAACGTCGCCCCGCGAAACTCCTCGGTCGCCCCATCGTCGTGATACCCCGCCGACCACCGATGCGGCCCGAACTGCGCTCCTCCGTCCATTGCGCCATTCTCATCCCCAGCACCGACAGTTTTCGTCAACCCACCTCACGTGCGCTGACGGTCTCGAGCGGTCAGTCGTAGGTGGCTTCGGCCTGCCAGGTGGTTTGGCGGAGGGAGAAGAGCCAGGCCCGGGTGTCGGCGGTGGTGAACTGGAAGCGGGCCTGACGGGATTCGGTGCGCGGATCCCACCAGCGTTCGTCGACGAGCCAGGGGCCGGCCCAGGCGGTGATCGGATGGAGCTTGTTGCTGTCGGCAACTCGCGGACCGGGGTCGAGGCGGAAGGCGGTGGGGGTGCCGGAGAGCGCGCCGCGGGCGCTGACCGAAACCTCGGTGCCGTCCTCGGCGTAAACGCGCGCAGGCAGCGGGGTGGGGAAGACAGTGGTGGGCGCGAGTGTGGGCCAGCGCGCCGGGTCGGCGGAGCTGATCGCTCCCGGCCACGGCTGATCGGCCGGATGGGCCGGTAGCGGCCGGTCACCCCACGGGATCAGGGTCTGCCGCTCGGCGTACCCACGCCCTCCGCCGATCACCACCGACGCGACGGCACCATGACCGAGCATGCTCTGAACCCGCGACAGCGCCCGGTGGATCCGCTCGTCCGGCCCGCCTCCCCACAGCCCGTCGACATGCGCCCCGACCGGGTCGACCTGTTCGGGAACAAGACGGAGCCGTACGACGGGTGACGTCAGCTCGCTGGTCGCCGTACCACTCCCCTGCAACTGCCAGCGGACCCGATCCACCACGTCGGCCGCGGTGAACCAGCGTGGATGCAGCCACTCCCGCTCGTGGATCCGGCCGGACTCGGTGCCGGCCTCGACCCGCAACGTCGTACACACCAGACCGAGCTCGGTCAGCCGGGCAATCAGTTCGTCGGCGACCGACCGGACCGCGAACGCCACCTGGTCGACCCGGTCCACCGCCGGCTCGAAGTCGAGCGTGCGGACGAGCTCCGGCGGCACGTCGCGGCCGACCACCGGACGGTCGTCGTACCCGCGGGCGAGCCGGTGCGCGAACGCACCGTTGGGCCCGAACCTGGTGAGCACCTCGGTCGGGGACAACTGCGCGAACGCCCCCAGCGACCGCAGCCCCAGCCGCCGGAGCAGATCGGTGAGCTCCGGCTGCTCGAGCGTGTCGACGCCGAACGGTGCCAGGAACTCCGCGGACTCCCCCGGCGGAATCACCAGGATCCGCGTCTCCGCCGGACTCGACCGGGCCGCCTGCTCGGCGGCGAACGGACCGTCGGCGATCCCGACCCGGCCGCCCGGGACGTCGAACGTCTCGAGCCGGTCGAGAAGCTTCTCCGCCGCCGCGAACTCGCTGCCGTAGAACCGGGTCGGCCCGCGTGCCTTCAACGCGCACATGCCCGGGCGGATCACCTGGACGCCGGGGATGAGCGCCTCCAGACAGCTGATCACCGGGTCGAACGCGCGGGCGTCGATCACCGGGTCGTACTTCAGTACGACGAGCTCCGGGCAGCGTGACTGCGCATCCCGGGCCCGCAGACCTCGGCGTACCCCAGCGGTCCGGGCGGCGGCGGAGGTGGCGAGCACCTTGCCCTTCTCCAGCACGGCGACGGGCTCGTCCGGGGAATGCCCGGCAGCGCCCGCGGCCGCTGTCACCGGCCAGTCCGGCACCCAGACCACCATCGTGCGCGTCGGTCCGCGGCTCATCAGCCCACCGCCTCGTCCTGCCAGCGCGGAGCCAGCGGATCGACCGACTCGATCGGACGGAAGGTGGAGTCCGACGCTGAGTCGACCGACCGGACGGCGCCATCCGGCCCGGGGAGCCAGAGCCGATGCTTTCGCCGGCGTACGGCGGCTCGACGGCCGGTCACCACGACCGTCGCCTGTCGAGCAGTGAGCATGCCCTCGCCGGACCCCAGGCCGGCCCAGGCGCTGCTCTCGACCTCCAGGCGCGCCTCGCTTCCCGGCCACGAGCCGACCGTGATCAGCACCGCACCCCGGGTCCGCAGGCGCGCGGCGAGCCGGGACGCCTCGCCCGGAGTCACCTCGCCGGGCGGACGGACGACCACCACGGTCAGTGCGTCGACCAGTGCGGCGACGACATTGAGCCAGTCGTGCTCCGGCTCCGGCACCAGGACCAGCCGCTCGAGGTCCACGCCGAGCCCTCGCGCAGCCTCCGCACCGAACGACGGCATCCCGACGACACCGCACCACGCACCCTCCGCGGACGGGCCGGCCATCATCGCCATCGCCAAGGCCGATGAACCGTGCACGGAGTACGCCGAACCGCCGCGCAGACCGACCCCGGCCAGCAACTCGGAGACCGCCGGGAGGGTGGGCAGCACCCGGTCCACACTCGCGGTGTCCAGCGCCTGCTGCACCCGCACTTCGGTGGTCCGCGGCGCGGGCACCAGCCGTCTCGGCCCGGCAGGCGCCGCAGTCGCGGCGGCGCCGAGCTCCCCTGAGCCTGTTGCGAGGCTCAGGTGGGTGTGTCCCCCGTCAGTGGTGCGGGCGGCCTTCTGGGCCTTGGCCCGGGCGAGCAGCATCCGCGCTTGGTCCAGCGCCGTGACCGCCGGTCGCGCTCGATCTGGTGCGGTTCTCCCCGTCATGAACCCATGTTCGAACACCTGTTCGAACATGTCAATGCGCTCGTCCACAGGTCGCCGGACGGCTAAGGTCACGGCATGCGACGGGTCGATCATCCGCGGCTGATCGCCGCACTCCAGCAGGTCGAGGACAGCATCGACGAAGCCTGGCGGCGGTTCTGCAGCGACTCCGGCGTCACGGCGGGTACGGCGGAGGAGCGGGAGCTGGCCGAGGTCGTCCTGCAGGACACCTCGGAGTTCGACTGGCGGGTCGTTGACGGCGCGCTGAAGCAGCTGACCTGCCCCGACTGCGGGTCGGGCCTTGGCGCCGGACCGACCGGTTGTGCGAGCTGCGACCAGGCCAACGGCTTCCGATTCGCGGCCCGTGAGGTCGACCGTCCCGGCGTACCTCCGGGCAACGAGCACGCCATCCGTGTCTCCTCGGCCGTGGCCCGGACCAGGCACAGGTACTCACCACGGGCCCGCGCCGGCTACGAGCTCTACCTCCCGGACCTACTCGAAGGTGCGCTCCCGACGACTCCGGAGGCGCAGCGCACCAAGGCGATCATCAACCAACTCACCGACGACGAGGCAGAAGAACTCCTCACGCCGGACGACCTGCAGGTCAAGGGCTCATGATGGACCACCTGTACGCCGAGGTCGTCCGACACCACGACGACCTCGCAACCTGGCTGAGTGGTGTCGCCGGCCCGGAGCTACTGGAGACGTTCGGCAGCGCGCACCGCCGCGACTTCACCCTCATCACCATCGACGGCGCCTGCCTCGACCTCCCGGCCCTCATGACCTCGCTGGCCGGTGCGCAAGGCGCCGCCCCCGGGCTGACGATCAGCATCGAGGAGTTCGAGGTGCTGGTCAGCACCGACGACGTCGCCGTGTGCAGGTTCCTCGAGCGCCACACCATCGGCTCCAGCCGCCGCGTCACCGCCGTACTCACACCGGACGCACAGGCCCGGTACGGCGTTCGGTGGTTGAGTGTCCATGAGACCGCAGTGTCCGAGCGAACATAGGGTGGGGTCATGCCGAGGACTGTTGCGACCACTACCAAGGTCGATCTCGACGGGCTGCTGGAGTTCGTGCGGCCGCGTCACCACATGATGCTGATCACCACTCGTGCGGACGGTACGCCGCAGGCGTCGCCGGTGTCGGGTGGTGTCGACAGCGAGGGCCGCATCGTGATCTCGTCGTACCCCGAGCGGGCGAAGAGCACGAACGTCGAGCGGGACCCGCGGACCAGTGTCGTGGTGCTGTCGGACGACTGGAACGGCCCGTGGGTGCAGGTGGACGGCAGTGGCGAGGTGATCCAGCTGCCGGACGCGGTGGAGCCGCTGGTCGAGTACTACCGGTCGATCGCCGGTGAGCACCCGGACTGGGACGAGTACCGCGAGGCCATGCGTAAGCAGGGCAAGTGCCTGATCCGCATCACCCCGGAGCGCTGGGGTCCCGTGGCGACAGGCGGCTTCCCGGCCCGCCTGGCCGACTGAGTGCGCACTGTCCTCGTAGTACACGCCCACCCGGACGACGAGGTGTTCGCCACGGGTGCTGCCACCTCCGTGCTGAGCGCTGCGGGGTGGCACGTCGTACTGCGTGTTGCCACGCCAGGGATAGGGGACGCGGCCGACAGGCTGCACGCGTCGTGCGATCTACTGGGCATTGACGAGTGGGACTGGTTGAGCACCAAGGACCGGTGGGTCGACGACGGCGGGCACAGCGGTCCGCAGAGTCTGGCAAGTGCGGAGCCCGAGGAGCTCGCGGCCGCGGTGGAGACGGCCATAAGCGAGGTCTCACCGCAGCTGGTGCTCACTGTCGGCCGAGACGGCCTCACCGGGCACCCGGACCACATAGCCATCTCAAGTGCCGTGCAGCAGCAACAGCAGTGTCACGCGTTGGGAGCAAGGCTGCGAGCACAGGATGTGCAGGCAGGTCGCCAGTACCTGCAGCAGTTGCTCCCAGGTGAACAGATCGGCTCGGGCCTCGTCACCGGATGCACTGCTCCCCTGCAGGAGATCACCGGTGCATCGGAGCCCCGCCGGCGACAGGCACTCGACCAGTACTACAAAGGCCTGGGTACGACGGACCTCCCCGACCTGATCACCACGTACGGCCGACGTGGCGACTCCCTGCTGCTACGGGCAGTCTTCGATGCGAGCGGCTGGCACACCGACCGTTTCGAGGTGCTCAGCTCTTCCGGTAGCGGCGTTCCATCGTTTCCGTGATGCGCTGCATCGCGCCTTCGAGGTGTTCGCGCAACGCGGCCTCCGCGCCGGCCTCGTCGTGGGCGACACAGGCGTCGAGGATCGCCTGGTGCTCACGCCGGGTCTGCTCGATCCGCGCCTTGGTCTGCCGGGAGCCGAACCGGTAGCGCTCGCTGTTCTGCCAGACCGGCTCGATCGCGCGCGGCAGCCAGCGCGACCCACCCGCGCGGTAGATGGCGAAGTGGAACTCGGTGTGCGCCTGCCGGGAGGCGATGTTGTCGCCGGCCTTGGACAGCCGGACGTGCTCGGCCAGCGCAGCGCGGGCGGTGGCAGCGTCCGTTTCGGTGAAGCGGGTCGCGGCGGCCCGGACGGCGAGGGACTCCAGCGCCAGCCGGGTCTGGTGGGTGTCGCGCAGGTCCTCCATCGACAGTTCGCGGACCCAGGCGCCCTTGTGCGGAACGATCTCGACCAGTCCGAGGGCCTGCATCCGCCGCAGCCCTTCGCGGATCGGCATCTGGCTCATGTCCAGCCGCTTGGCGAGTTCCTCCAGCCGCAGCGCCGTACCACTCGGAAGTTCGCCCGACAGGATCAGTTCGTGCAGTTCGGCCGCCGCCTCCTCGGCGAGCGTACGACGGCCGGTCGGTCCCCCGGGCGTGAGCTCGAGTCGTCGGGTCATGGGGTGCGGGCTGCCTCTCTCCTCCACTGCACAACTCTGGGAGGTAACCGTAGCGGCCGGGGGGTGTTCCCGGGGCACTCCGAGAGCAGATTGCTCAGCTCGCCCCTGATTGGTCTAGTCCGGCGGTCCGAACGGGCAGGTGCGCTAGAACGCCGTCAGATCAAGGAAAACCCGGCGATCGGGACCGACCCGGTCGAGGGCGTCAGCCGCTCGGCCGGCGGGGAACACCTCGGCCTCCGGTCGCGCCTGCGCCGGCACCACGTCGGCCAGCGCCTGACTGACTGCGCCGGGCTCGATGACCGTTCGCTGCAGGTTCACCGGCAGCACCCGGAGGTCGCGCCCGATCAACTGGTGCAGATCGATAGTGGTGAACTCACCCGCCTTGTAACCCAGGACGGCGACCCGCCCGCCCGGAGTGATCTGGCCAAGGACCCCACTGGTCACCGGACCGCCCACGGTGTCGATCGCCGCATCGCACCACGGCAGCTCACGTCCGACCTGGCCCAGTCCGTCGACTCGCACGATCTGGTCGACCAACGGGGCTGCAGCATCCACAGGCTCACCCACCCACGCCAGCCCGATCACCTTCGCCGCACCGGCCGATCGGGCCACTGCGGCACACAGACGGCCGAGCACGCTGGTGATCCCGGTGACTACGACCGTCTCGCCTTCCACTACCGCGGCCACCCGTCGTACTGCGGTGTGGGCCGTCAGCGCGGGTGTCAACAGTGCAAGAGCGGCGACAGGATCCAGTGCAGCAGGGAGACGATGTACGGCGGCGTCCGGCACGACGGCGTACTGACCCCACAGGCCGGGCCTGGTCACACCGACGTCCTCGCCGCGAATCATCACCGACGTCCCGGCTTCGAGAACCGACGACGCGACCACGACGCCGACGCCCTCTGATCCAGGGACGAAGGGTTGCGTCGGCTGCTTGCCGGCCAGCGCCGACCGGTCGGCCTGAGTGACCGCGGCCATCCGCATCTCGACCAGCGTCTCCCCCGGTCCGGCCGCCAATTCGAGCTCCTCGGTCTTCAACTGCAGACCAGGCCCATGGCTGCGCAGCACAGCCCCCGCCCGCGCGCTCATGTCTCCACCCCGTTCATGATTTGATATCTGATCACATCTCGTCGCTGACGAAAAACTCGTCTCATCGCACGACGACCTCCTTCGCCAGCGGCGCGGTCAGCTGACCGGCCACCGCGGCCCGCGCCGTGGACACGCAGTCGCTGCCCATCGGGAACGGCCAGTCGCTGCCGGCCAGCACCCGGTCGGCCCCGAAGGTCGAGACGAGCAGGTCCAGTACGGCGTCGTCGTGCACCAGATCGTCGACGTACAACCGGCGCAACGCGTCCGCCACCGGCAACGAGGGCGGCTCGATCCCGGGCCGGGACGTGTCGATCCCCCGCTGCCAACGGCCGGCCAGCGCCGCCGTCACACCACCCCCATGGCAGAGGCAGAACCGGATCCCCGGAAACCGCCCCGGTACATCCGCGAAGACCAGGGTGGCCGCGGCCAGTCCGGTCTCGTACGGATTTCCCAACAGATTCGTCAAGTAGAACGACTCAAGCCGCTTGTCGTCACTGTGTCCCGGGTGGATCAGTGTGAAAGCCTCCAGCGAGTGCAGCACCTCCCACACCGCGTCCAGCCCTGCGTAGCCCGGCACACCAAGCTCAGTGCCGAGGGCAAAGCCGCTGAAGACGCCCTCACGAGCCAGAGAGGCGGCAACTGCCGGTGCCTCCGGGTCCAGCAGTGGCAACTGGCCGAGCACCCGCAGCTGTGGTGTAGCGAGCTCACGAAGCCCCTGGTTCACCAACTCGGCCCACTCGACGCCGGCGTCGTACCGGAACAGCGCAGGCGGCACGGAGACCACCGCACCGTCCAACTCCTGTTCGGCGACCCACTGCAGCAACGCAGCCGGGTCGGCAAGCCGTCCCAGGGGCAGCCGCTGACCGTCGACCACCAGCGAGCCGTTGTCGACGGACAACCCGAACGCGCCCTTGTGCGCGGCGGCAAGCACAGTGGGCGGTATCAGATGGGTGTGGACGTCCCAACCGGCCATGTCAGCGGGCGTCCTCGTCGTTGTCGTAGAACGACGGCCGCTCCGGATAGTGCGGGCCGTCGTACACCTCCAGCAGGATCGACGTCTCCTCTGCGAGCGTCGGCCCGTGCACACAGCCCTTCGGGTTCCAGTAGAAGCTGCCCTTGGTCAGGGTCGTACCGGTCGGCAGATACACGTACCGCCCGGACAGACAGAACATGAACTGGTTCGACGCATGCCTGTGTTCGGACGGGATCCCGGACCCCTTCTCGAATCGCACCAGCGCGATCGACGCCTCCGTCTCCGGGTCCCGCCACAACATCTTGTGGGACAGGCCGGCCAGGGACTTGTCCACCCATTCCAGGTCGTCCGTCTGCAGCAGCAACTCGCGCAACGGTTCGTCAAAGGACGCCATCTGAGCCCTCCCGCGGTACAGGCCGGCCAGTGATCCCGGTGTAGAGCTCCTCCGCCACACCGGTACGCAGCGGAGCCACTGCGGCGATGTGCCCGTCCGGCCGGATCAGTACGACGCTCTCCGGCGGTACGCCGTACCTGTTCGCGGCAACGCTTCCCGGGTCGAACAGGGCACGGTCACGCAGACCCGAGTCGTGGGGCGCGTCCCACCGCGAGACGGCGTAGTGCTTCAACGCCGGCGAGTCGTTGACCGGGATGTCCGGCCTCCGTCGTACGTCGGTGAAGTACAGCGCGACGAACGAGTCCCGGCACAGGTCGTGGATCGTCACCCGGCCGGACGGCCCATGCAACTGCAGGTCGGGTGCACGGTCACCAGCACGTACGGCAGGTGGTTCCGCAGCCGCGGCCACCATCGACCAGTCGCCCTCTCCGGTCACGTCCAACCGGACACTCAGCAGCGTCCGCGTGTACGCCGTGGCCCAGTCGCTGCCGGACGCCGTCACCGCACCCCGCTCGTGGGACATGTACTTGCGAGCCGCTTCGGCCATCTCGCCGGACCCGTTGACCGCCACCGGACGCTGCTCCTGCTCGTAGCCGTCCAGCAGCGTGTCGTCCGCCCAACCCCGCAGCACCCAGGCCAGCCGCCACGGCAGGTTGGACGCGTCCAGAGCCCCCGTGTTGAGGCCCAGCGCCCACATCGGCGTGATCAGGTGAGCCGCGTCGCCCATGAGGAACACCTTGCGGTCCAGCGACCACTGGTCCGCGACGCGGTGGTGCACGTTGTAGACGACCGAGCCGAGCAGCTCGATCCGGTCCACCTCGCCGATGAACTGCTTCACCTTGACCAGCAGGTCCTCGTCCCCCGGCGGCTCGGCTCCCGGGCCGAGCGGGAACAGGAACCGCCAGTTGTCCGGCTGCCGGATCAGCACCATCCACTCGGACCGGTCCGCGAAGTACGCCAGGTACGGGTAGTCACGCGCGTTGTCGACGTCCAGGTCGACCACGACGTCGATCAGCATGTACCGCTCGGGCAGGGTCTCCCCCACCACCGTCACACCGAGTGCGTCGCGGATCTTGCTGCGGCCGCCGTCACACGCGAGCAGGTGCGACGCCTCGATCTCGCGCGGCCCGTCCGGTGTCTCCACCTGCAGCACGACCCGGTCGTCCCGTACCTCGAACGAGGTGAGCCGATGCCGGGTCAGCACCGGCTGATCCAGCCCGGCCGCGAGGATCGGCTCCATCTTCTGCTGCGGCAGGTTGATCACGAACGGGAACTGTGTGTCGTTGACCAGCTCGGCCAGCTTCACCGAGGCCCGTGGCGTGTTGGTGGCCCGGTCGATGTCACCGATCTCGTCGATCCGCAGTGCGGCCGCCAGGATCCCCTCCACGACGCCGTACCGGTTCCAGATCTCGAGCGTTCGGCTGAGCGTAGTACCGGCCTTGGTGTCGGAGGACAGTACGGCGTCCTCCTCGAGCAGGACGTACGGGATGCCGTAGTGCTGCAGGCCGAGGGCCGTCGTCAGGCCGATCGGCCCGGCACCCACTACGGCGACGGGCAGCTGGTCAACAGTCACTCATCACTCCGTAAAGCTCACTAGCTTGGCGAAGGCCCGCTCACGGGTCAGCACGGACCCGGTCATCGCGGCCGCGTCGGACAACAAGAACAGCAGCGGCCCGACCACGTCCTCGGGGTCTCCGATACCTATGGTGTCCTGCCAGTGCAGGCGGTCCGCATCCGCGTTCGCACCTCGGAACTGCTCGGTATCGATCACTCCCGGGGCGGTCACGTTGACCCGCACCCGGTGCTCGGCCACCTCGGCGGCGAGTGACTTCGCAAACGCGACCAGCGCGGCCTTGCTCGATGCGTACGCCGCCGCACCGGCGTACCCGGTGACAGCCATGCCCGACGTGAACACGACGACCGATCCGGACCGCCGCGACACCATGTGCGGTACGACGGCCTGACACACCCACACCACGCCGTCGAGGTTCACCTGCAGCGTCCGGGTCCACTCGGACGGGTCCTGCTCGATCACCGGCGTACGAGGCTGCACGGCGGCTCCGGCGACCAGTCCGTCGATCCGGCCGTAGCGCGACAGCACGTCCGCAACGGCCGACTCCACCGACGCACGGTCCGCGACATCCACCTCGACGTACTCGACACCCGACGCAGGCTTCACCACGTCGAAGACGACCGCAGTACCGCCGCAGGACGTGACTGCACGCGCCAACGCCGCACCGATGCCTTGCGCGCCGCCTGTGATCACAACGACCTCACCGGTCGCGTCGAAGCGCACCTTCATGACGTCTCCTTCTGCGTCGACAGGCCGTGCTGATCCCCTTCGGCCCGCCTCGTCGGTGCTGATCCCCCCTCGGCCCGCCTCGTCCGTGCCGATCCCCCCTCGGCCCGCCTCGTCATGGTCTCGGTGATCCGCTGGAACGCGCCGGCCAGATGGTTGCGAAGAGCCTGCTCGGCCGCGTCCGGATCGCGCGCCACACACGCGTCCAGGATGGCCTGGTGCTCCACCCGGTTCCGCTCGATCAGGAACGCGGTCGGCCGGCTGCCGAACCGGTACCGCTCGCTGTTCTGCCACACCGGCTCGATGGCCCGCGCCAGCCACTGCGATCCACCGGCCCGGTAGATGGCGAAGTGGAAGTCCGCGTGCGCCTGCCGCGCACCCACCGAGTCCTCGGCCCGTGACAGCCGCAGGTGCTCGGCCAGCGCGGCCGCTGCCTTCTCCAGATCCGCTTCGCTGAAGTGCTCCGCAGCCGCCCGTACGGCGAGGGATTCCAACGCCAGCCGGGTCTCGTGCGTGTCGCGCAGGTCGTCCAGTGAGAGGTCACGGACCCATGCACCACGGTGCGGAATGATCTCGACCAGTCCGAGCGCCTCCAGCCGCCGCAGTCCTTCCCGGACCGGCATCTGGCTCATCTCCAGGCGGCTCGCCAGCTCGACCAGGCGCAACGGCGTACCGCTGGGAAGGTCCCCGGACAGGATGAGCTGGTGCAACTCGGCGGCGGCGTGCTCGGCGAGCGTACGACGCCCGCCACGGCCACCACCCGGTAGCAGCTCCAACGGACCGTTCATGCCCGCACCACTGTGTTGCGGAGTTCACCGATCTTGTCTGCCCGGGTGACGACCACATCACCCTCCTGCAGGAACACTTGCGGCTCGCGGGCGTTGCCGATGCCTGCCGGCGTACCGGTCAACAGCAGGTCGCCGGGGCGCAGTGTCATGCCGAAGGACAGCTCACTGATGAGAGTGGCGACGTCGAAGGCCATCTGCTTGGTGGAAGCGTCCTGCCGCACCTCACCGTTGACCAGACACTGCAGCCGTACGTCCTGCGGATCACCGAGTTCGTCGGCCGTGACGATCCACGGACCGAGCGGCATGGTGTTGTCGATGCTCTTGCCCTTCAGCCACTGCCCGCCATGCGCCCGCTGCAGGTCCCGCTGGGACACGTCGTTGGCCAGCGTGTAACCCCAGACGTAGTCCAGCGCTTCGGAGGCGGGGATGTTCTTGCCGGTCCTGCCGATCACCAGGGCAAGCTCGGCCTCGTAGTCCCACTTGGCCGAGATCGCCGGATCCCACGCGATGTCGTCGTACGGACCGATCACGACGTCCGGGCCCTTGGTGAAGAACGTCGGGTGCTCGGGCCGGTCGACGTCCTGACCCTCGCGCTTGCCTCGGCTCTCCTCGAAGTGGTCCCAGTAGTTCCACCCGGTACACAGGATGTCGCGCCGGAACCGCCGCAGCGGAGGACGCAGGATCCCTTCGCTGTAGGGAATCTCAGCGACGACCGAGGCCTCGGCGGTGAGCACCGCCGTCAGGTCAGGTGCCGAGAGCAACAAGACCGAATCCCCGTCGAGCACGCCCGGCCGTTCCCGGCCGTCGTGCTCCACCATCACGTACCGCATCTCACGTCCACTCGACGCCACGCATGCGATCACCCCCGGTCATGGGGCCTCCCGGCCTGGACTGAGGAGCGCAGGGAGCGAAGCGACCGGAGCGACGAGGGAAGGCCGGGAGCAACAGCCCCATGACCCGCCGCGCGGCAGCGCGGCAATGTGCACAGTTCATGAGATCACCGCGATGGCGCTGATCTCGATCAGATAGTCAGGATGCGCGAGTTTGCTGACCTCGACCATGGTGGAGGCCGGCAGCGGTTCGGCGAAGTACTGCGCCCGGACCTCGTGGATCTTGGCGAAGTCCTCCATGTTGCGCACGTACACGTCCACCCGGCAGACGTCCGCGAGCGTCCCGCCGGCCGCCCGGACCGCGGCCTGCACGTTCTCGCACACCTGCCGGGTCTGCTCCCGGATGTCGCCGACGCCGGCGATGCTGCCGTCCGGACGACGCGCGGTCATCCCGGAGACGAACACCAGCCGCCCGGTCGCCTCGATCGTGGTGGCCTGGGAGAACACCCCGTTCGGCGTGTGCAACTCCGTCGTCGAGACCTGTGCCTTCGGCATCAGTCGATCATCCCTCCCGCCGGGACGACGGCGCCGACCGCCCGTGCGGCCGCCAGCAACCCGTCCAGCCCGGACCTTTCGATCAGTACGCCGTTCCGTCGCTGATGCGCGGCGCGTTCGGCCTCGATCTCCCCCGGCAGGTACAGCCGGTCGACCCCGGGCGCCGTCGCACTGCTGCGGACCCGCGCGGCCAGGCCGGAGGATCGGCGCCGGAAGCTCTCCGCACCGCCGAGCAGCTCCGGGTCGATCGCCAGGAACAGGTGGGCGCAGTCGTTCGGCCGGTCCGGCTCCCGGTACAGCGGTCGCACCTGGTCGCCCCAGCCGCCACCGCTCAACACACCGGTCAGCACGTCGATCATCAGCGCCAGCCCGAACCCCTTGTGACCGGCGGCCGGCAGCAACATTCCGAGGACCGCCTGCTCCGGGTCGGTGGTCGGCGTCCCGGACGGGTCGGTCGCCCAGCTGTCCGGGATCGGGCGCCCGGCCGACGCCGCCAGCCGGATCTTGCCTAAGGCAACAGCCGACAAGGCCATGTCGAGCACGATCTCGACCCCGGCCGAGGTCGGCACCGCGATCGCCAGCGGGTTGTTGCCGACGATCCGCTCGGCCCCGCCGGGAGCCGGCATCAGCGGAGTGGTGTTCGACATCGCGACCCCGATGCAGCCGGCGTCGCCGGCCTGCATGGCCCAGCGGCTGGCCGCGCCGAAGTGGTGGGCGTTGCGGACCGACACCAGGCCGATCCCGTGCCGCCCGGCCCGCTCGATCGCGTGTCCCATCGCCTGCGGGCTGGACAGTTGCCCCATGCCACCGCGCGCGTCCACGACCATCGCTGCGCCGGCGTCGTACAGGATGTCCAGCTCGCGTTCCCGGGTGACACCGCCGGAGTTCAGGCGCTCGACGTACATCGGGACGAGCATGATGCCGTGCGAACTCACGCCGCGCAGATCCGCCTCGACCAACGCGGTGGCGATCTTGGCAGCGTCGGACGGGTCGAAACCGAGTGCGCTGAACACGGCCGAGACGGTCGCCTCCAGCCAGGCCGGCCGAACCAGCACACGCCGATCGGCGTCAGACGCTTGGGCTGTCACCGCTTCTCCTGGGCCCAGGGGAGGAACAGGTACTCCAGCAGCACCAGTCCGTAGAACAGGACGATGCTCATGATGCTGAGCAGGGTGATCGCGGCGAACGCCAGCGCGGTGTCGGCACTCGCGCCGGACTGCTGGATCACGTACCCCAGCCCCTGGGTGGCGCCGACGAACTCGGCGATCACCGAACCGATCACCGCCAGCGAGATCGCCACCTTGAGCCCGGTGAAGATCTGCGGCATCGCGTAGCGCAGCCGCAGCTTGAAGAACTCCTGCGCCCGGCTCGCCTTCAGCGACCGGAGCAACTCCACCAGCTCGACGGGAGTCGACTTCATCCCCTGCGCGGTCGAGATCACGATCGGGAAGAAGCACATCAGCAGGACCATGACCACCTTGGGCCATTGCCCAAACCCCATCCAGACCACCAGCAGGGGCGCCACCGCGATCTTGGGAATGGCGTTCACCATCAGCAGCAGCGGGTAGACGAGGCGCTCCAGGATCACCGAGCGCACGATCAGCAAGGCGATCGGTACGCCGATCACGATCGCGAGCAGGAAGCCCTCGACGGTCTCCAGGAACGAGACGCCGGTCTCCTTCAGCAGGTACGCCGGCTGATCGGCGAACGTGCGCACCACATCGGCCGGGCTCGGCAGCAGGTAGGACTCGACGGAGAAGACGATCGTCGCCAGCCACCACAACGCGATCGCCCCGACGAGACCGAGGATCGGCAGCAGCACTGCCGCGGTCGGCGAGGTCGTGAGCCAGGAACGCTTCGTCACGGCCGCACCTCGTCGACCGGACGCCCGTCCACCGGCTCGGCGGATTTCTCCGCGAGCAGCCCGTGCAGCAGGCCGCTGATCTGCGCGACCTCGGTGAGATGCGCGTTCTGTCCCAGGCTGCGCGGCCGCGGGATGTCGATGTCCACGACCTCGCGCAGCCGACCCGGCCGCGGCGTCAGGACGACGACCCGGTCAGCCAGGACGACGGCCTCCTCGATCGAGTGCGTGACGAACACGATCGTGGTGGACAGCTCCATCTTGATCCGCTGCAGTTCCTCGGACAGCTCGGTGCGGGTGAGCGCGTCGAGCGCGGAGAACGGCTCGTCCATCAACATCACCTGCGGGTCGCGGATCAGCGAGCGGCACAACGACACCCGCTGCTGCATCCCGCCGGACAGCTCGTGCGGCAGCCGCCGCTCGAATCCCTTCAACCCGACCAGGTCGAGCAGTTCGTGGGCCCGGTCCCGGTACGCCGCCCGGCCGCGTGACTGACGCTGCCCGCCGTCGCCGCCGTCGATCTCCACCGGCAGCATCACGTTCGACAGCACCGAGCGCCACGGCAGCAGGGCCGGCCGCTGGAACATGAACGACACGTCCCGGCGCGGCCCGGTGACCGGCTCCCCGGCCACCGTGACCGTGCCCGACGTCGGCGGCAGCAGTCCGGCGATCAGCCGGAGCAGGGTGGACTTGCCGCACCCGGACCGGCCGATCAGCGTGACGAACTCGTTCGGCCGGACGTGCAGGTCGATCTCCTCGAGGGCCGTGATCCGGCCCTCGCGTCCGTCGAAGACCTGCCCTACACCGTCCAGCCGAATCATCGTGGTCGGTTCAGCCCTTCGGGGCGAGGTCGACAGTGACGACGTCGGCGGTCTTGACCGCGCCCTTCGGCTGGATCGCCTTCGCGTTGTCCAGGAGGCTGATGATCTTCTGCACCCGGGTCGGGTCGACCGCACCCAGCGGATCGTTGAAGCCGTCCGGCTTGACGTACGGCTTCATCAGCTTGAGCTCTTCGGTGGCCACCGCGAGGTCGGTCTGCGGCACGTGCTTCTTCAGGATCGCGGCCGCCGCGGCCGGGTCGTCGATGGTGTCCTGCAGCCCCTTCAGCAGCGCACCGGTGAACTTCTTCACCTGGTCCGGGTGGTCCTTGGCCAGGTCGGAGCGGGTGATGATCGCGTTGCCGTACAGGTCCGGCAGCTTGTCGCCGTACGGGAGGGCGATGGCCTTCTTCTTCGCCGCCTTCTCCACCAGCGGTACGCCGACCACGAACTGGCCGATGCCGTCCACCTTCGTCGAGGCGAGCAACTGCGGCAGCGCCGGCGGCGGCGACGGGACGAACTTGACCGAGTTCGGGTCGATGCCGACCGCCTGGGCGTAGACCGGGAACATGACCTGGTTGGTCGAGCCGGGCTGGTCACCGATCCGCTTGCCGACCAGGTCCTGCGGCTTGCTGATGGTGCCGCCCTCGAGCGCCACGATCGCGGCCAGTGAACGCTGGTGGATCATCCCGACCGTGGTGACCGGCAGCTTCTGCTTGCCCAGCGTGATGACGGTGGCGGTGAAGTCGCCGATGCCGTAGTCGGCCTGGCCGCCGGCGACCAGTTTCATCACGTCGACGGTGCCGGAGCCGGGGTTGATGGTGACGTCGAAGCCGGCGTCCTTGAAGTAGCCCTTCTCCAGGGCGACGTACGCGTAAGCCTCACGACCGAAGGTGTTGAACGAGGTCAGGTAGCTGACCTTCTGCAGGCCCGAGTCCTCACCCTGGCCCTCGTCGCTGCCGTTGTTGCACGCACTTGTCAGGGCGAGCCCCAGGACCGCCATCAGGGCGACGGCGGAACGCCTCAACCTCATATCGACCTCTCTCCTCCGATATTTGATCAAACATCAAATATGGAAAGGTGGTCAATCGGCCCTCGGGGACTTCACAGTGACTTAACGTCCACCGCTCCGGGTCCCCTGCAGAGCCCGCTTGCCACCCGTCCTGGAGCCGTTCCCCATACCTGTCCGCACCGGACGGGCATCCCGCCCCGACCACAGACCGTACCTGCCTTGACAGCAGATCGCGACGCCAGTCGGCTCCGAACCCGTCCTTCCCCGGTCAAATTTGCGTAAACCCTGCGTGGCGAGTGACCCACCCCACGTGTCGGTCGCCGAGTCAAGCTCTCCCGGTCCGCTCTGGGTGAACGTTGCCCGCAGTAGGCCTCGACATGCCGTGAGGGGTGAACGTTGCCCGCAGTAGGCCTCGACATGCCGTGAGGGGTGAACGTTGCCCGCAGTAGGCCTCGACATGCCGTGAGGGGTGAACGTTGCCCGCAGTGGGCCTCGACGTGCCGTGAGGGGTGTTCCCTCCGGGGAGGGAGGTGGGGGTGCCGGGGGTTTGGGACGATGTGGGGGTGGTGGACGGGGTGGTGCGTGGATCGCAGGCCGACGGGTCTGTAGTGGTGCGTCCGGCGGGCCGGCTCGCGCGGTTGGCGTCGTACCTGGTTCGGGGTGTCACGTGCCTCGGCCGGGCGTCGACGTACCTGCGATGGGTCTACCTGCTGCTCGGCGCGGCGCTCGTGCTCGCGTTCATCCTGGTCGACAGCGCGCTGGGCGCTCTCGCGCAGGAGCTCGACCTGCCGGCCGTGGTGACCGGCGTCCTGATCGGCATCCTCGTTGTCGGCCCGCCGATCGCGCTGGGCATCCTGCCCGCGGTCCGTGAGGTGGAGGGCATCGCGGTCGAGTCGCTGCTCGGCGTCCGGTTCGAGGAACGTCCGCTCGGCCCGGCCCGGACCTGGGCGCAACGCCGCCGGACGGCGACCTGGTTCTGCCTGCACCTGATCACCGGCGGCATCGTCGGAACGCTCAGCACGATGGTGTTCGGCGTCGGCGCCGTGTTGCTCGCGGCACCGTTCCGCTCCCCCGGCCGGCGGGAACTGATCCCCGACTACGGGTATGTGGTCCGCGGCAACTGGACCGACCTGTGGATGCCGGCCGTCGCGCTGGCCGGGATCGTCGGGCTGTTCTTCCTGTCCGCGGCCGTCGGTGCGTTGCTCGCGTACCTCGCCCCGCGCGTCCTCGGCCCGACGCCGGCCGAGCGGATCGAACTGCTGGAACGCCGTACGGCGATGCTTGCCGAGCGCAACCGCCTGGCCCGGGAACTGCACGACAGCGTCGGGCACGCGCTGAGCCTGGTCACCATCCAGGCGGCCGCGGCGCGACGGGTGCTGGCGACCGATCCGGAGTTCGCCGAGACCGCCCTGGCCGCGATGGAGACCTCGGCCCGGGCCGCGCTGGCCGACCTCGACCACGTGCTGGGCCTGCTCCGGGACGACCGGCGACCGGGCTCGCAGACCGCGCCCCAGGCGACTCTGGACGACCTGCCCAAGCTGGTCGAGGCCACCAGGGCCGGCGGGATCACCGTCGAGATCCGGCGCGAGGGCGACCTGAGCCGGCTGCCGGCGGCGGTCTCCCGGGAGGCGTACCGGATCGTCCAGGAGGGCCTGACCAACGCGATCCGGCACGCGGGCCGACCGGCCGGCCGGCTCACGGTCGGCCTGTCGATCCGGCTGGACGCGTCCGGGCTGCGGCTCGAGCTGACCAATCCGGTCAGCGGGGTCTCGGATCACTCGGGCGGCGGGCGTGGTCTGGCCGGTATTCGTGAAAGAGTCGCCGTACTGCGGGGGACCGTCGACGCCGGCCTGGACGGCAACCTGTGGCGGCTCGCGGTGACACTGCCGGTCGCTGTGACGACGAAGGGATGACATGAGCCTGTCGGTGGTCGTGGTCGACGACGAGCCGCTGATCCGCAGCGGGTTGCGCGCCATCATCAACGCCGAATCCGACCTCGAGGTCGTCGGCGAGGCGGGTGACGGTGCGGAGGTGCTGCCGGTCGTGCGCCGTACCGGGGCGGACGTGGTCCTGATGGACGTCCGGATGCCCGCGGTGGACGGGATCCAGGCGACCCGGCTGCTGCTGGAGAACCTCGACCCGGCGCCGCGCGTGCTGGTGGTGACCACGTTCGAGAACGACGACTACGTCTACGACGCGCTGCGCGCGGGCGCGTCCGGGTTCCTGCTGAAGCGGACACCGCCGGACGACATCATCGCGGCGATCCGCACGGTCGCCGGCAGCGAGTCACTGCTGTTTCCCGAGGCGATCCGGGCCCTGGCTCTCGCGCACGTCAGCGCGCAGCCGGCGAAGCCGGCCGGCCTCGACGAGTACCAGCTGACCGAGCGGGAGCAGGAGGTATTGCGCCTGATGGCCAAGGGCCTCTCGAACGCGGAGATCGCCACCGAGCTGTTCCTCGGCCTGCAGACGGTCAAGACGCACGTGGCGAACGTGCTCGCGAAGCTCAACGCCCGGGACCGCACCCAGGCCGTGATCCGCGCCTACGAGTCAGGTTTCGTCCCGCTGCATTAGCGGTCGTCGATGACGTCCTCGGCCACGTCACATGCGTTGTGGATCGGGTCGATCGCGTTGGCCTTCATCGCGACGCGCTGCAGCAGCATGCGGAAGCTGGAGCGCTCGGCCTCGTCCAGGCTGCCCAGGACGTCCTCCTCGGCCGTCGTGAGTCGCCGCTCCATCTCACACAAGGTCTCCGTGCCCTGCTCCGTCGGCACGATCAACCGCGCCCGACGGTCGGCCGGATCCGGCTGCCGCTGGACCAGCCCCGCCTTCTCCAGGTCGTCCAGCAGGTAGGTCATCACTGTCCGGTCCACACCGAGCTGCGCGGCCAGGTCGAGCTGCCGCTTGGGACCTTCGGCATTGGTGGTGGCGAGCACCTGATAGCCCCGCGGCCCGCCTGGTACGTCCTCCAGCGCGGCGGCGGCTGCCTTCGCGTACCGCCGAAACACCACGCCCAGTGCCCAGCCGAGGTCGGACTCGACCGGTGCGCCGGCGGTGGCCCGGGGCGCGATGCCACGGGCGCTCCGGGTCGCGACCTCCGGCGAAGTACTGGTCATGTCCCCATCGTACGTCGTGTACGCCACCTGGAATACGATCTGACTTGAAGATGTTCTGCTTCACAGACTATCTTCAGGACAGCTCGATTCGAGCTTTCCCTCCCACGAACGATGGAGACAACTGAGATGACGACCCTGCTACGCGTCGACGCGAGCGTCCGGGTGGACGGATCGGTCAGCCGCGCCCTGGCTGACAGCGCCGAAGCCGCCTGGAAGGCCGAACACCCCGACGGCGTCGTGGTCCGGCGCGACCTCGGTCTGCAGCCACTACCGGCCACCGCCTGGCCGAGTCTGGTGGCCGCCAAGCTCGGCGCCGACACCGACCCAACCGACCTCGCCGCCGCCACCGCCCTCGCCGAAGAACTCGCCGCCGAGGTCCGCAACGCCGACGCCGTCCTGCTCGCCGTACCCCTGTACAACTACGGCATCGCCCAGCACGTGAAGACCTGGATCGACCTACTCATGATCGATCCCGAATTCGTCTACGGCCCCAGCCCGGTCGCCGGCCGCCCGGTGATCTTCACCCTCGCCCGCGGCGGCGGCTACAGCCCCGGCACCCCCAAACACGGTTGGGACCACGCCACCCCCTACCTGGAGCGCATCTTCGGCGACATCCTCGGCATGAACATCCGCACCGCCGTCGCCGAGCTCACCCTCGCCCCGGTCACCCCGGGCATGGAGGAGCTGATCGACGCCTCCAAGGTCTCCGAGTCGGAGGCCCACGTCACCGCCGAGCAGCACGGCACCGTGGTCGCTCGCGAACTCGTCGCCGACGCCGCCTGACATCCGCCCCGCGGCCGACGTGGTGCCGAGCTCGAGCCGGCATCACTCAGGCGACCCGCCAGGTGGACAGCGTCACCGACAACGTGACGATCGCCGGTTCCGGCAGTACGGCGATCCGGTGCGCGAGCTCGCGGTGATCCAGATGACGCGCACTCGGGGTCATCAGCACCAACTGCTCGACAGCCGTCCGGTCGAGCCGCATCACCGACTCGACGACCTCACTGCCGAGCTGGTCGAACTTTCCCGCCAGCGTGTCCTGCAGCCGCCGTTCCTTCTCCTCGTCGACCTTGACCAGCCCGAGTACGCCGACCAGTTCGGCCAGGTGGTCCTGGTTCGGCGTCACCACGACCAGGGTGCCGCCGGGCGCGAGGACGCGGGCCATCTCGGCGGCGTTGCGCGGAGCGAAGACGTTCAGCATCAGCTGCGCCGAGCCGTCGAGGAGCGGCAACTCTTTCCACGCGTCGCACACGACCGAACCGATCCGCGGATCCGCCTTGGCTGCCCGCCGAGCGGCGTACCGGGAGACGTCCAGGGCGATCCCCCGGCGTCCGGGCGCGGTCCCGAGGACGCCGGCCAGGTAGTAGCCGGTGCCGGCGCCCACTTCCACCACCAGATCGTCGTCCCGCAGGCCGGCGGCGGCGAGGATCAGCGCGTCGCGGATCGGTTCGTAGTGGCCGCCGCCGAGGAAGACGGTACGCGCGCCGACCATCGCGGCCGAGTCGCCGTCGATCCCGGTCGATGCCGAGGGCAACAGGTTGAGGTAGCCCTGCCTGGCGAGGTCGTAGGCATGGCCGCGCGGGCACCGCGCCGTACGGTCACTCAGTGCCAGCCCGTCTCCGCAGACAGGACAGCGCAGTACGGCGACCAGGTCGGCATCCACCGCCCCATTGTCTCAGCCGTTGATGTCGCGACTGGTGATCCGGGCCCAGGCTGCGGCGTAGAAGACCCCCAGGTAGCCGGCCTGCAGGAGCAGGTTGCGGCCGATCGCGTCCCAGTACGGCGGATCGCGCAGCAGGTCGGCGAACGACGTCCAGCCGTACATCAGCAGCCACGGGTGGATCACGTCGATCTGCGGGATGGCGCTCAGGATCCCGCACACGATAAAGGCGCCGAAAGTGGCCGCCATCGCCGCGAGCGGGGTCGACGTCAGCGACGAGACGAACAGCCCGATCCCGGCGAGCCCGAGCATCGACAACCCGATCAGTACGGCGATGCCGAGGGCGCGGAGCAGCCCGTCGCCGAGCGAGACCGTCGTACCGGACAGCAGCAGGACGTCGCCGACCGGGAACAGCACCATGCCCGCGACCAGCCCGGACAGCCAGATAACCATCGTCGCGGTCAGGCAGAACACGGCGAGCGCGACCATCTTCGCCGCGAGCAGCCGGGACCGCCCGGCCGGCGCGGTGAGCAGGTTGCGGAAGGTGCCGAGACTCGCCTCCCCGGCGAGCGACTCCCCCGCCACCACCGTCACGGCGGTCGGCAGGAAGAACGGCAACGAGACCGCGAGGCTGGCCACGATCAGGAAGAACCCGTTGCCGGCGACCTGCCCGATGAAGCCCTCGGCGTCACCCTCGGACCCGGACAGTTTGATCGCCACACCGATCATCACCGGGACCGCGGCGAGGACGGCGAGCAGCACCCAGGTCCGGGCCCGGCCGAACACCAGGTGCAGTTCGGAGCGGAAGAGCGCCAGCGTGTGCCGCCCCGCGCTCGGCCGGCGGAGGTCCAGCGTCTCCGCAACCGCGGTGTCACTCGGCGACATCGAAGCCCTCTCCGGTCAGGGCCACGAAGGCGTCTTCGAGGCTGGGGCGTTCCAGGCCGAAGCCGTGGATCCGGACGTCGGCGGCGACCAGGGCGGCGGCGAACTTGTCGATCGGGAGCTCACCGGCGTCGCCTTCCACGGTCTCGTCGCTGGTCCTCAGGTCGGTGACGCCGAGGCTCTTCAGGGTGTCGGCCGCCTGGCCGACGTCCGGCGTACGAACGACCAAGCGGGGACGCAGTTCGGCGCGGAGCTCGGCGACCGTGGACTGGCGAACCAGGCGGCCGCGGCTCATCACCGCCGCGTGGGTGCAGACCTGCTCGACCTCGGCCAGCAGGTGGGTGGAGGTGAAGATGGTGGTGCCGTCGCTCGCCAGCTCGCGGATGAGGTGGCGGACCTCGCGGGTGCCCTGCGGGTCGAGACCGTTGGTCGGCTCGTCGAGGACCAGGAGCTCACGGCGCTGCATGAGCGCGACCGCGATGGCCAGGCGTTGCCGCATACCCAGCGAATAGGCGCGGACCTTCTTGTTCGCCGCGTTCGACAGGCCGACCCGCTCGAGCGCCAGGCCCGCTCGTGCCTTGCGGGTCTTCGGGTCGGCCGTCCGGTCCGCGGCGTCGAAGCGGAGCAAGTTGGCCTGCCCGCTCCAGAACGGGTAGAACGCCGGGCCCTCGACCAGGGCGCCGACCCGCGGCAGCACCCGCAGCTGGGCCTTCGGCATCGGCTCCCCCAGGAGCTCGACCGATCCCGCCGTCGGCGTGATCAGGCCGAGCATCATCCGGATGGTCGTCGTCTTCCCGGACCCGTTCGGCCCGAGGAACCCGAACACGCTCCCGGCCGGCACCTCGAGATCGACCGAGTCCACTGCGACCTGCCCGCCCCTGAACCGCTTGGTCAGCCCCCGAGTCACCACCGGCGGCGAGGCGGGAGTGGCCACGGTTAGCGCGGCGCCTTCGCTGCGGCGGCGACGAGGGTGTCCGGACTGACCAGACCGACCAGGACCCGGCCGTCGTCGGTGACCAGGGCGTTGACCATCTTGCTGGTCAGGATCTTGCCCTTGCCCCAGGAGCCCTCGACGGTACGGGCGTTGGCGAGCAGCTGGCCGACCGGCCCGGTGCGCGGAAGGTTCACGTCGCGCAACGCGACCACGGTCTCCCAGCCCTCACCGATCACGGTCGGCTTGTCGCCGCTCGGCGTCGTGTGCTCGGGGCTGATCGCCTTCGGCGGCTTGACCGGCGTCGGCGCCTGCCGGGTGGCCGGCACCTTCTCCTCCTTCACCTTCACACCCTTGGGCGGGGTGAACGCGAACGTGCTCGCCGCCGGTACGTCGAACGACACCGAGGAGAATCCGAGTTGCACCGCCGGGTCGTTCCCGCTGCGGGGCATCACGGTCACCTCGAGCGGCACCCAGTTCTTCGCATCGATCGCCAGGGTGACCGAACCGACCGTGGACCTGCCGGACTTCGGCACCAGGCGCAGCTTGTAGGCGTCCCGGCCGGCGACCTCCTCGGTCCCGCTCACCTCGACCGTGGTGGACGGGTCGATCTTGTCGAGGAACTGCTTCGCCACCGCCGCCGGGTCGTACGACTCGGGCCGGAGCTCGGGCTTGGCGGGCCGGCTGGTCCGCGGCGGCAGGGTGAGCTTGACCGCCTCGCGCTCGGCGGAGTCGTAGGCCCAGGCGGTCTTGCCGTCGGTCGTCAGGACCCGCTCGGCCATGTTGTCGAGGATGGACACCCGCGCCTTGTCCGGGCTCGCGAACGCGACCCGGGCCGTGTGCTCACCGCTCAGCAGGTCGGACAACTGGTCGGCGCCCTCGACGCCGGGCAGCGCCGGCAGTCCGAGGTCGGCCGAGGACCGGACGGTCCCGCTGAGGCCGTCGACCTTGGCGGTCTGGACCTTGGTCAGCAACTCCTGCGCGGTGATGTCGGGCAAGTTGGGCGTCGCGTCCGCAACCACCGGACCGAGCGTGCCCACCCCCGCGACCACCGCGACTGCCGTGACCGGAACCAACCACCGTCGACTGCGCTGCGCTGCACCCATGTGTTCAAGACTCGCACCGTCACCGGGTGGAACCAAGTGGTCTCAGGGTCACTTCACCCAAAAGAGTGAGGAGGCTGTACGACGAGCGCGGTACGCCGGGCGTACGACGTACCGCGCAGGGTGGATGTCAGCGGCTCTGCAGCGCGTCCAGGGCCACGGTCATCGCGGCGGCCACGCGGAAGTCCAGCCGCGGATCCTGGACGGTGACCCGGTAGCGGTCCCGGACCGACACCTTGCGCTCCACCGACAGGACCGGCTGGCCCGTCTCGTGGTCGGTGAAGTCGAAGTGGAAGATGAACGGCAGCGGGATGTCACCGAGGTACGGGACGAACTCCCAGATCCGGCGGACGATCGCGATGGTCGGGTTGCGCTCGGTCCCGGCCGCGTGCAGGTGCCCGCTGGACAGCAGCCAGCTGGATCGCAGCAGGCTCTTGCCGAACTCCTTCTTGAACCACCCGATCGGCTGCCCGCTCGCGTCGAACACGTCGTACCCGGAGCCGAGGTCGATCGTGCTGCGCGCCTTGAACGAGAACACCGCCTGCGACTTGGAGTCGTCGCTGTAGAAGGTGACCTGCTCCTTGAACGCCAGCCGCTTCTGCTGCGCGAAGGCCAGCAGCGGCCCGTCCGACCCGTCCGGGTTGGTGGCGATCAGCTCGTACTTGTTCGCCATCATCGTGATCCGCTGCTTCATCGAGAACGCGGGCACGTACATGGCTGCTTGGCCTTGTGGTGGAACGGTCATGCGGACGAGTGTGTCATCCCGACCAGTCCACTCCACAGGCCAGCGCCCCGGCCCGGAGCCCACGCGCGAGGCCGTCGGCCAGCTCGGACTCCTCGACGACCTGTACGACGAGCTGTCCGACCCCTTGCATCGCCAGGTCGCGTGCGACCTCGACACCGAGCTCAACAGCCTCCACCGGCGTACGCGCCGGCCGCCACAGCACTCCGAAGTCAGCCGCCGGCCGGTCAGGCCCCAGTTGGACGACGAGCGCGTCAAGCTCTTCCAGATACTCCGACGGATCGCCACCCACGACCACACGAACTCGCTGCCAGCCGACAGCCCGTACTGCGTTCTTACCGGCGTTCACCGCGTCGTCCTCGATGGACGAGCTCCGACGACCCCACTGCTCGTGGTGCACGGCCCAGGCGAGTGGACGGCGTGCGGCCCACCCGGTCCGTACCAGCTCGGGTGCCGCGGCGAACTCCTCGACATGGCCCACGCAGAGGTAGCCGACGAGCTCTATGTGCGCGGGAAGGTCCAGCACGGCGGCGACCTCACCGGGCTCGAAGAACGAGACCCACCCGACGCCGAGCCCTTCGGCTCGTGCGGCCAGCCAGAGGTTCTGGATGGCGATCGCCGCCGAGAACCAGGTCGTGCGCGGATCCGCATGCCGGCCGAGGACGTGCCTGCCGCCACGGCCGGGGTCACAGGTCACAGCGATGTTGAGTGGCGTGTCGAGAATCGCCTCGATCTTCAGCCCGTCGAACGCCTGACGCCGGTCGTCCGGAAGCGATGCGGCGAACGCGTCACGCTGAGCAATGGCCAGGTCGTGCACCTTGCGGCGCGTGGCGATGTCGCGGATCAGCAGGAAGTCCCACGGCTGGCTGAGGCCCACACTCGGTGCACGGTGTGCGGACTCCAGCACCCGAGTGAGTACGTCGTCGGCGATCGGCTGGTTCACGAACCCACGCCGTACGTCCCGGCGCTCGGCCAGCACGCGATGCACCACGTCCCGCTCGGTCGGCGGGTAGCCGGGGGCGGCACGTAGGCGTCCGACGGCTGTGGTCGCGTTCGGGGACTTCCGTTTGGGAACCAGGAGTTCGGCGCCGGTCAGGAGCACAGCCGCCTCGGCAACGCTCGGCGTGCTCGTCAGGTGTTCCACCCGGTCACTCGGCGTCGGCACGGTCTGATGCTTCAGGTCTTCGGCGCTTGCGGTCCGGAGGCCGGCGTGCAGCGACGCCACCAGACGCTGCAGACCCGGCTCTGTCTCCCGGCCCTCAACGGTGATCACAGTGCGCACAACTCCCCCGCCCGCCTCGGCCAGTGCGGCGTCGACCAGGTCGCGGAGTTCGCGGTACGACGTACCGGAGCGCAGACCGACTCCGACGACCAGGTTCACTTCTCCAGCCCGGCGTGGACACGAGCGGCCGCGACCAGGCGCGCGGGCACGTCGGGGGTCGCGGTCCAGTGCAGATGCAGGTACGACGCGTGCAGCCGGGACCGGGTGAGGCCTTCGGCCCCGCTCGGGAGGTACCAGGCCGGATCCACCTCGGTGTCGAGGTCGATCATCGTACGGTGGAACTCGTGGCCGCGGACGCGCCGTCCCTCGTCGAAGAACGCGGTCGTGCTCGCGGCGATCGCCGTACGGTAGCCGAGCGTCAGGCTGCCGGTCATCCGTCCGGTCGCGGGGAGGACACCGGTCATCGGGTGACCGTCGAGCTCGCGGCACAGGTAGAGCAGGCCGGCGCACTCCGCGATGACGGGCAGGCCGGCCGCGATCTCGGTCGCCACCTGCCGACGGAGCCCGACGTTGGCCGACAGGGCTTCGGCGTGCAACTCGGGGAAGCCACCACCGAGATACAGCGCTGATGTGGCTTCAGGCAACGGGTCGGACAGCGGGTCGAAGGTGACGACGTCGGCGCCGGCGGCTGCGAGCAACTCGGTCGTCTCGGTGTAGCGGAACGAGAACACCGGCCCGCCGGCAACCGCTACGACCGGACGACCTTCCTCGGCCGGTGTCACCTCGGTCGCCGGATCCCATGCCGCCACGTCGAACTCCACCGCGGTGCGGGCGGCCGTCACAAACGCCTCGAGATCAACGCCCTGTCGTACCAGCTCGGCCGCCGCCTCCACGGCTGCCTCCGCCTGCCCGCGTTGTTCGTCGGCCGGGACCAACCCCAGATGGCGGCTGGGCACGGTCAGGCGGGTGTCCCGCCGGAGTACGCCGAGCACCGGTACGCCGGTCGGTGCGACACCGGCCCGGACCTCGGCCTCGTGGCGATCCGAGCCGACCTTGTTCAGGATCACCCCGACGATCCGAACCTCGGTGTCGAAGGCAACGAATCCGCTGACCACGGCACCGACGCTGCGCCCGGCCGCGGAGGCATCGACGACCAGCACGACGGGTGCCTTGAGCAACTTCGAGACATGGGCCGTGGAGGAGAAGCCCTCGGTCCCGAGTGCACCGTCGTACAGGCCCATCACACCTTCGACGACGGCAAGGTCCGTACCCGCCGCGCCGTGCGCGAACAGCGGTGCGACGCGCTCCTCACCCTGCAGCATCGGGTCGAGGTTCCGCCCGGGCCGACCGGTCGCGACGGCGTGGAAGCCGGGGTCGATGTAGTCGGGGCCGACCTTGAAACCCGCGACCGTGTGCCCGGCCTGCCGGAGCGCCGCCATCAGCCCGACGGCGACAGTCGTCTTCCCCGCGCCTGATGCGGGCGCGGCCACCACCAGACGCGGGATCACCACTCGATGCCCTTCTGGCCCTTCTGACCCGCGTCCATCGGGTGCTTGATCTTGGTCATCTCGGTCACCAGGTCGGCGGCGTCGAGCAGTCGCTGGTCGGCGTCGCGGCCGGTGATGACGACGTACTGATGGCCAGGCCGGTTCACCAGCGTGTCCACCACCTCGTCGACGTCGACCCAGCCCCACTTCATCGGGTACGTGAACTCGTCGAGTACGTAGAGGTCGTGCGTCTCGGACCCGATCCGGCGCTGGATCTCCCGCCAGCCCTCGAGGGCGTCGGCCGCGTGGTCGTCCTCGGTGCCGGCCTTGCGCGCCCAGCTCCAGCCCTCGCCCATCTTGTGCCACTCCACCGGACCGCCCTGACCCGTTGCCTCATGCAACTGCCCGAGCGCCCGGAAGGCACTCTCCTCGCCGACCTTCCACTTCGCGCTCTTGACGAACTGGAACACGCCGATGTTCCAGCCCTGGTTCCAGCCGCGCAGCGCCATCCCGAAGGCGGCCGTCGACTTTCCCTTCATCTCGCCGGTGTGGACCATCAGCAACGGCCGGTTCCGTCGCTGCCGGGTGGTCAGGCCGTCCTGCGGTACGACGGCGGGCTGTCCCTTCGGCATCAGGCCGCCCTCCGTTCGGTGACGGCCCGGACCAGGTTGCCTGCGGCAACGTCACCGAGGTCGAGGTACTCGGCGCCGAGGTCGGCGGCCAGCTCCGCGGCGAGACCGAGGCGGACACCGCGATGCGGTTCACAGTCGACCACGACCGTGGCGATTCCCTGCTGGGCCAGCCATCCGGCCGCCTGCCTGGCGCGCGCGAAGGCGTTGTCGCCGTGGGTTGCCCGGCCGTCGGTGACGAGGACGAGCAGCGGCCGGCGGCGTGGATCGCGGATGGCGGCGATGCGGAGTACTTCCGCCGTCTGGAGCAGGCCTTCGGCGAGCGGCGTGCGACCACCGGTCGGCAGCGATTCAAGACGTCGTACGGCGGTTTCGACGCTGCCGGTCGGCGGGAGCGCGACCGTGGCCGACGCGCCGGCGAAGGTGACGAGGCCGACGGTGTCGCGGCGCTGGTAGGCGTCGAGCAGCAGTGAGACGATCGCCGTCTTCACCTCACCCATGCGTTTCTTCGTACCCATCGACCCGGACGCGTCGACGCAGAACAGGACGAGGTTGCCCTCGCGACCTTCACGTACGGCGAGGCGCACGTCCGCCGCATGCACCGTCAGTCCGGGACCGCTTCGTCCCCTCGCTTGCTGGTGAGGGGCCGCTGACCGAAGGGTCGCCAACAGGTGCGGTCGACCGGGCTCCCGCCCGACCCTTGGTCGATCGCCGACCACGCGGCCCAGGTCGGTGATTGCCCGCGACCGTCGTCCGGCAACGCCCGCACCGGCGGACTGCACGCTCAACAGTCGAGCCTTGTAAGGCTGCGAGCTCCCGACGACCTCCTCCACTCCCGCCGGGCCGGCCTTCACATCGCCGCTGTCAGCCTCGCCCGAATCCGCGTCTGCGCGGTTGCCGGCGTCGGCATTGGCCCGGTTGGCGGCGTCGGCGTCGGCCCGGTTGGCGGCGTCGGCGTTGGCTGGGTCGGTTGGATCGGCGTTGTCCGCTTCCGAGGGGTCGGATGGGTCGGCGCCGCCACCGTCCGGCCCGCCCGGTCCGCCCCGGCCGTCCGGGTCGTCGTCGGGGTCCGGGGGTGGCGTGCTGTTCCTGATCGCCTCTTCGAGTTGGTCGTCGTCCAGGCCAGGGGCGTCGAACGGGTTGCGGCGTTTGCGGTGGGGCAGGGCGAGCTTGGCGGCGGCGCGGACGTCCTCCACCTCGACCACCGTCCGGCCCGACCAGGCCGCGTGCGCGACCGCCGTACGCGCCGTGACGAGGTCAGCGCGCATCCCGTCGACGTCGAACGACGCGCAGATCTCGGCGATCTGCCGCAGCGCCGCCTCGGTCAGGATCACCTGGGGCAACAGGTCACGGGCCTTCACGATCCGCTCGGCGAGTTCGCGCTGCGTTCCGTCGTACTGCGCGGTGAAGCCGGCCGGGTCGGCCTCATAGGCCAGGCGAGCGCGCATCACCTCGACGCGGATGGCCGGGTCGCGGCTGGCGACGACGTCGACGGTCAGGCCGAAGCGATCGAGCAGTTGGGGGCGGAGCTCGCCTTCCTCCGGGTTCATCGTGCCGACCAGGACGAAGCGGGCGGGATGGGTGACGGACACACCGTCGCGTTCGACGGTCGCGCGGCCCATGGCGGCGGCGTCGAGCAGTACGTCGACCAGGTGGTCGTGCAGCAGGTTGACCTCGTCGACGTACAGCAGCCCGCGGTGCGCGGCGGCGAGCAGACCGGGTTCGTACGCCGTGACGCCTTCGGCCAGCGCCCGTTCGAGATGGAGCGAGCCGAGTACGCGATCCTCGGTGGCGCCGACGGGAAGCTCGACCAGCCGAGCCGGGCGGACCGCGCGCTCCGACCCGTGCGGGCCGTCGGGGCACGATGGGTCCGGGTGCTCGGGGTCGCAGGAGAACCGGCAGCCGGTCACGACGTCCACCGGCGGGAGGATCTCGGTCAGCGCCCGGACCGCGGTGGACTTGGCCGTGCCCTTCTCGCCGCGGATCAGCACACCGCCGATCGCGGGTGAGACGGCGGCCAGGATCAACGCCAGCTGGAGATCCGCCATACCGACCACGGCGGTGAACGGAAACCCGGAGTGTCCCCGCGGGGTGAGCTCGGCTGGTGTGGTCGGAGCTGGCCGCATCGGCGGGGGTCCCTTCGTCGAGCGGGTGTCCACGCCCGCTACGGCTGGTACGCCGTACCGCGGTGATCGCGGACCGGCGGACGGACGCGGATGTCCTGGCTCCCGGGTCACCCCGGTCACAGTGGCGGGACCGCCCCGGACTCCCGGCCGCAGCCGGTCACCGGTGTTCCTCCACAACCGTCCGCCCGATCATGGCACACCGCATCCCCCTCCTCCGCGACCAGGCTCACATCGCCGCCCCACGACATCCTTCGTTGTCGGAGGTCGGCGTTAGCGTGGGCGGATGATCAAGGCGTGTCTGAACGGGGATCGGTCGCGGGCCGATCATCCCGGGGTGCCGATCACGCCGGAGGAGTTGGCGCGGGAGGCTGCGGGCGCGGTTCGGGCTGGCGCCCTCGCGGTTCACATCCACCCGCGCGGAGCCGACGAGAAGGAGAGTCTGCGCTGGGCCGATATCCATGCCGCGGTCGAGGCCGTTCGGCAGCGGTGTCCCGGCGTGCCGATCGGCGTGTCGACGCGGGAGGAGATCGTTCCGGATCTCGCCCGGCGAACGGAGTTGCTCGCCGGCTGGGAGCGCGGGCCCGACTTCGCGAGTGTGAACTTCCACGAAGACGGCGCCGAGCGGATCGCGGACCTGCTGATCGAGCGCGGGATCGGGGTCGAGGCGGGGCTGTTCACGGCGAAAGCCGCTGAGAAGTACGTCGCCTGGGGCGGACCCGTGACGCGTGTCCTGGTCGAGGCCTTGCCGGGCATTTCGCCCGGTGCTGACGGCGTCGAAGCCGCACAGGCGACCCTGGCGGCGCTCGGTCCAAGTCAGGCCGAGCTTGTCGTCCATGGTGAGAACGAGTGGGCTTGCCAGTACTGCGATGGGCGACGACGCAGGGCTACGGCATCCGGATCGGGTTCGAGGACGTCCTGACCGGACCCGACGGACAGCAGGTCACCAGCAACGCGGATCTACTGGCCTACCTGTAACACAAACGTCCTGACCACCTCGGCGTCACGGTCAGAGGTGACTCGCCGGCGGAGAGTTTCATCGGTAGGCGGCGAGGCGTTTGGCGAGGGTGGTGGCGGCTGTGTCGTCCTTGACCTCGCGGATGCCGACGATCGGGGTGACCGAGACGAAGCCGGCGGCGAGCAGGGCTTCGTCGGAGCCTGGCACCGGGTTCGCGGCCGGCGGTTGGAGTTCGATCATCGGCTCGCCGGTCGGGGCCGTCGTACCGGTGATCCGGGACCGCTTGATCGGGGCCAGGGACGCGTGCCGGGCGCCGGCCAACTGGTCGAGCGGGCGGTCCGGCACGTTGATCGTCAGCACGGTCCCGGCCGGCTCCGGCACGATCCAGGTCAGCGCCTCGGCGGCGACCGCACCCGCGGTCTCCCAGTGCGCCGGGTCTTCGGAGTCGATGCTGACGGCAACCGCCGAGATGCCCTGCCCGGCCGCGGTCAGCGCCGCGGCCACGGTGCCGGAATGGAAGATCGGTACGCCGATGTTGTGGCCGCGGTTGATTCCGGACACGACCACGTCGGGCGCCGCGCCGAACGCCCCGACGGATGCCAGCGTCACCGCGAGGGCCGGCGTCCCGTCGATGCCGTGGTAGGCGATACCGCCCTCCTCCTCGACGTCGGTCCGGATCGGGCGGCCGACCATCCCGGCCCGGGCCGAGCCGACACCGCTCTGGTCGTCGAGCGGCGCCACCACCAGGACGTCGTGCCCCAGTTCGGCGATCGCGGGTGCGAGCGCCCGGATCCCCGGAGCCTGGTAACCGTCGTCGTTGGTGATCAGGACTCGCAGGTTCTCGGGCGCCATACCTCTACCCAATCAGCCCCGATCTTCGATGTCACCCTCTGTCTCAAGGACTGCGCTGCGTAGCGTCTCGAGTGCTTCCGCGGAGGGCTCGGCCCACAGACCGCGCTGCGCCGCCTCGAGCAGGCGCTCGGCGATGCCGTGCCGCGCCCACGGGTTGGACCTGCGGAAGAACTCCGCCATCTCCGGGTCGGCGACGTACTCGGTCGTCAGCGTCTCGTACATCCAGTCGTCGACCACGCCCGCGGTCGCGTCGTACCCGAACAGGTAGTCCACCGTCGCGGCCATCTCGAACGCGCCCTTGTACCCGTGCCGCCGCATCGCCGCCATCCACCGCGGGTTCACCACCCGGGCCCGGAAGACCCGCTTGGTCTCCTCTTCCAGAGTCCGCGTCTTCACCTGCGCCGGTACGGCGGAGTCCCCGACGTACGCCTTCGGGTTCGAACCGGTGAGGTGGCGGACCATCGCGATCATGCCGCCGTGGTACTGGAAGTAGTCGTCGGAGTCCATGATGTCGTGCTCGCGGGTGTCCGCGTTCTTCGCCGCCACCTGGATCCGGGCGTACGCACGCTCCATCGACCCGCGCGCCTCGGTGCCGTCGAGATCCTTGCCGTACGCGTACCCGCCCCAGACCGCGTACACCTCGGCCAGTTCGGCGTCGGTGCGCCAGTTCCGCGCGTCCACCAGCGGCAGCAGGCCGGCGCCGTACGAACCTGGCTTGGAGCCGAAGACGCGGGCCGTCGACGAGCGTACGTCGTTGCCCGCAGCAACATCCGCGTCGACGTGGGCGCGCAGGTAGTTGTCGTCGGCCGGCTCGTCCAGCGCCGCGACCGTGCGCACGGCCTCGTCCAGCAACGCGACGACATGCGGGAAGGCGTCCCGGAAGAAGCCGGAGATGCGGACTGTCACGTCGACCCGCGGCCGGCCGAGCTCCGAGAGCGGGACCACCTCGAACCCGGTGACCCGGCGCGACGCGTCGTCCCAGACCGGGCGGCAGCCGAGCAGCCACAGCACCTCAGCCAGGTCGTCGCCCTGGGTGCGCATGGCCGACGTGCCCCACACCGTCAGACCGACGGATCGCGGCCACTCCCCTGTCTCGGCCTTGTGCCGGTTCAGCAGCGAGTCGGCCAGCGCGACGCCGACATCCCATGCGTTGCGACTCGGGATCGCCTTCGGGTCGACCGCGTAGAAGTTGCGGCCGGTGGGCAGGACGTTGACCAGACCACGCGTCGGCGACCCCGACGGGCCGGCTTCGACGAAGCGGCCGTCCAGCGCGCGCAGTACGTTGGTCAGCTCGTCGCCGGTCCTGGCGAGCCGCGGCACGACCTCGGTGGCGGCGAAGGTCAGCGACGCCTCGACTCCGGCCGAGGACCGCCCGAGCACCTCGGCCACGACCACCGGCACCTTCGCCGCGTCCCAGCTCAGCGTCTCCATCCCGACGACGAGCTTCCGTGCGACCGCCTCCAGCAGATCGACGCCGTCCGCGCCCGTCACCGCGGGCAGATCGGCCAGCGTCGCCAGGTCGGTGAGGTCCACCGCACGTCCCGGGTCGGCCAGAAGCTCGGACTCGGAGACGCCGAAGGTCTCGCCCAGCGCCGTACGCAGACCTGGGATCGAGTACGACCCGCCCCAGAGCTGCCGGGCTCGCAGTACGGCGAGCACCAGGTTGATCCGCGCCTCTCCGGTCGGCGCATCACCGAGCACATGCAGCCCGTCGCGGATCTGCACGTCCTTGATCTCGCACAGATACCCGTCGAGATGCAGGACGAACTCGTCGAACTCCTCGTCGTCCGGCTTCTCGGAGGTGTGCAGGTCGTGGTGCAGCTGAGCGGCCTGGATCAGCGTCCAGATCTGGGCCCGCAGGGTCGGCACCTTGTCCGGGTCGAGCGCCTGCACGGTCGCGTACTCGTCGAGCAGATACTCGAGCTTCGCCATGTCGCCGTACGTCTCCGCCCGGGCCATCGGCGGCACCAGGTGATCGACGACGGTCGCGTGCGCACGCCGCTTCGCCTGGGTCCCCTCGCCGGGGTCGTTGACGATGAACGGGTAGACCATCGGCAGATTCCCGAGTACGGCGTCCGGCGCGCAGTCGGCCGCCAGACCGATGCCCTTACCCGGCAGCCACTCCAGCGTCCCATGCTTGCCCAGGTGTACGACGGCATGCGCGCCGAATCCGCCGTCGTCGACGGACGCCTCGAGCCAGCGGTACGCCGCCAGGTAGTGATGCGACGGCGCCATGTCCGGGTCGTGGTAGATCGCGACCGGGTTCTCCCCGAACCCCCGCGGCGGCTGGATCATCAGGACGACGTTCCCGAACCGCAACGCGGCCAGCGCGATCGCGGGCTCGTCCCCGGACGTGTCGACGTACAACTCCCCCGGCGGCGCCCCCCAGGCCTCGGTCATTGCCTCTCGCAACGATTCTGGGACGCGGCCGAACCACTGCTCGTACGTCGACAGCGGGATCTTCGCCACCGCGTTGGACAACTGCTCGTCGGTCAGCCAGTCCACGTCGTGACCACCGGCGGCGATCAGGCGATGGATCAGCCCGTCGCCTTCCAGCTCACCGACCTCGAGACCACCGAGGTCGTACCCGGCCTGCTGCAACTGTTCGAGCAGCACCACCGCCGACGCCGGGGTGTCGAGTCCGACCGCGTTTCCGATCCGCGCGTGTTTGGTCGGGTACGACGACAGCACCAGCGCGAGGCGCTTCTCGGCCGGCGGCACGTGCCGAAGACGCGCATGCGCAACCGCGATTCCGGCCAGTCGAGCGCAGCGCTCGGTGTCGGGCGCGTAGCGGGCCAGCCCGTCGGCGTCGTACGACTTGAAGGAGAACGGGATCGTGATCAGCCGCCCGTCGAACTCAGGGATCGCCACCTGAGTCGCTGCGTCCAGCGGGCTGACCGCCGCGTCGCTGGCAAGCCACTGCTCGCGCGTCGAGGTCAACGCGAGGCCCTGGATCAGCGGGATGTCGAGCGACGCGAGCGCACCCGCGTCCCAGGCGTCGTCCGAGCCACCCGCGCTCGCGTCGGCAGCGACCGATCCGCCCGCGGCGAGCAGGGTGGTGACCAGTACGTCGCACTTCCGCAGCAACTCGAAGAGTCCGGCGTTCTCGGCACTGTCCGGATCGAGTCCGCGGAGCGTGCCGCAGTACACCGGCAAGGGCTGGGCACCGGCGGCTGTCACCGCCGCGGACAGTGCGTCCACGAAGGCGGTGTTCCCCGAGATCTCGTGGGCGCGGTAGTACACGATGCCGACGACCGGGCGCTCGTCCTCGACGAACGTCCCGCGCACGCCGTACGCCGGGAGCGCCCGAGGCGGATCGAAGGCGTCGCCGGTCAGCAGCAGCGTGTCGCGGAGGAAGCCGGCCAGGTTGCGCAGGTTCTCCGCGCCGCCCTCGCGGAGATAGGCGAGGGCCTCCGTCACGGCACCGGCCGGCACGGTCGACAGCGACATGAGTTCGGCGTCCGGCGCGGACTCGCCGCTGACCACCACGGCCGGTTTGCCGGACGCGACGACGGCGTCGAGTCCTTCCTCCCAAGCCCGGCGGCCGCCGAGCAGGCGGACCACCACGATCTCGGCGTCCGCGAGCAGCGGATCGAGATCGTCCAGGTCGAGCCGGGCGGGGTTCGCGACCGTCCAGCCGGCCTCCGCCTCGGAGGCGGCGAGCAGGTCGGTGTCGGCAGTGGAGAGCAGCAGGAGGTTGGCGGGCATGCGCAACCGGTCCTTCCTCGGGGTGTCCACGCCCCGTCCGGAGGTTCGACGGCGGCAGTTCCTGACTCCCACGCAAGGTGGTCACAGTGGCGGGACCGTCCCGGACTCACACCGGGTTCCTGCTGATGCCGTCGGATGACCTGGCCGACTCTAGCCGACCGGAGTGTGTTCCACGTCGGGCGTGACGCAGAACTCAGCGGTGCATGGCGTAGTGGGCGGCGAGGAGGTCGGTGCCCCAGTCGTTGCGGAGGTCCCGCCAGACGGAGTGGATGTGGTTGGCGTTGTCCTGGGTGTTGTCGTACTCGGCGAGGAAGGTCGGGCCGGCGATCGAGTAGTAGTGGCGGTTGCCGATGCCGGGCTCGGTCTTGCCGGCCCAGGCGAAGGTGAGGCGCTCGATGCCGTGGTCGGTGATGTCCTGCCACGTCTGCAACCCGATCGGCCCGGCGGCACGTCCGACGTACTGGCCGACGAGGAGGCTGAGCACCTGGCGTTGTTCCGCGGTCATGTCGCCGTACGCCAGGCCGCGGTAGAGAACTGAGGGGTCGGCGACCGGGTCGTGGCGGGTGAGGATGTCGTCGGGGGCCTCGTCGGAGACCACCGCGATCGCGCGCTGGCCGGGCTCGAGCGCGTGCAGGAGCTGGAAGCCGAGGTCCTGCTCGGCCGCCAGGAAGCGCCGGCCGGCCTGCGGACCAGATGTGACCTCGGCCGGGTTCGACCCGATGAACTGCGGGGTGAACGCGATCCCGCCGTCGACGAGCGTCACGTGCAGCGCGAGGTGATGGCCGTTCAGGCGCCACGCCCACGGCTCTGTCCCGGCCGGGTCGCCGAGCACCCGGAGGAAATACCGCCCGCCGAGCACGGATCCTTCCCACTCCCCTGTCGGCGGCAGGTCGGGGATCCCGCGCAGGATGACCTCGGCCTCCAGCACCGCCATGGAGTCGGCCGCGCCGCGCTCGCTGCAACCGATCTCGACCAACCGCTCGGCCAGCCGCTGCTGCGCCGGCGTCAGCTCCGACAGCGGCAGACCCGGCCGATCACCCGGCAGGTACGTCCATTCCTTGTGATCGGGCGTGTCGAACGCCGCCCTGATCTTGTCCAGCTGGGCGGGTGTCAGACTCGCCAGCAGGTCGAGTACCGCTTCCCGGGTCTGCTCTACAACCATGCCGATCGCTCCCGTTCCGTCGGTTCGCCGGGTGTTCCCAGGTCCATCCTCACGCCTTTCGCCGGCTCACGATGGCAAGCATTGCTGCGGCTGCTGTCGCCGCCACGGCGACGCGCCGTGCGAGGGCGGCGGTACGGCGGACGTCCGCAACCGTCGGCGGGGGTCCGTCACCCAGCGTGCCGCGGTCCTCGTCATAGTCGCCGTACCTGTTCCGCCCACCGAGTCTCAGGTCGAGCGCACCGGCGAACGCGGCCTCGACCGGACCCGCGTTGGGACTCGGGTGCTTCGCGGCGTCCCGCTGCCACACCTCGACCGCCGCGCCCGGCCGCCCCGCCGCGAGCCCGGTCAGCAAGGCGCAGGCCCGCGCCGGGAGCAGATTGAGTACGTCGTCCAGCCGGGCAGCGGCCCACCCGAAGTTGAGGTACTTCGCCGACTTGTATCCGACCATCGCGTCCAGCGTGTTGGCGGCGCGGTAGCCGAGCAAGCCGGGGACGCCGAACACACCGCCCCAGAGCAGCGGGGCGACACACGCGTCGGACGTGTTCTCGGCCAGCGACTCCACGGTCGCACGGGCGAGTTCGTCGGCCTCGAGGTCGGTCGCGTCCCGCGCGCACAGGTGGCTCAAACGATCCCGAGCGGCCGGGATGTCCTTCTCCTCGAGCAGACCGGCCATCGCCTCGGCCTCGCGATCCAGGCTGCGGGCGCCGAGCACGGTCCACGTCGCGGCGGCAGTGACGAGCGTATGGACGATCGGCCGCTGTCGGGTCAGGCGTTCCACGATCGCTCCGGCGGCGGTCGCCGTACCGACGAGGACGGCCGTGTACGCCGTACCGGCTGTGCGGGAGTCGTCGTACCAATGCGTCTCCAGCCGGGTCGCGACCTGGCCGAAGCCGGCCACCGGGTGGTAGCGGCGGGGGTCGCCGACGAGGCGGTCGGCGGCGAAACCGAGAATCAGACCCAACGCTCTGGACACCCTCGGAAGTCTGCCAGGCGCCGGTGTGTAAGGGTGAGCGGCATGGGAATCGCGGAACTGCTCCGGGAGGCCGACGGGAGCGGGGACTTCGGGGTATGGCTGGGCCGGCTGGACGGCGTACCGGTGTTCGAGCATCAGGCGGAGCGGACGCACTACTCCGCCAGCACGATGAAATTGCCGGTGGCGATGGCGATGATGCGCAAGGTCGAGGCGGGTGAGCTGAAGCTCGACCAGCCGGTGACCGTGCACAACGATTTCGAGTCCGCGGCCGGCGGCCGCTTCGGCGTGAACCGGGACGAGGACGACGCGCCGACGACCTGGACGAAGCTGGGTACGCAGGTACCGCTGGGGTGGCTGGCGACAGAGATGATCACCCGGTCCAGCAACCTGGCGACGAACCTGGTGCTGGAACAGGTCGGGATCGAGGCGGCTCATGCGGTGCTCGCGGAGTCGACACTCGCCGGCTCCGAGGCGGCGGGTGAGGGAGCGGCGCTGTCCGGCCGGAGCGCGATCCGGCGCGGGATCGACGACCTGCCGGCGCGACGGGCCGGTATCAGCAACGAGATGAGCCCGGCCGGGCTGGCCGGCGTACTGGTTGCGGTGGGCAAGCAAGAAGGTGCCTCCGGCGACCACCTGCGCGACCTGCTGGCCCGGAACGAGTGGAACGGCGAGATCCCCGCGTTGCTGCCGGCCGGGACCAGGGTCGAACACAAGAACGGGTGGGACACCCGGATCCGCCACGACGGCGGCATCGTCCGCCCGCCGGACGCCGAACCGTTCGTGCTCGTGGTCTGTACGACCTCCGACCTGCCGGACGCGGACGCGCAGAAGCTGATCGCGTCGATCGCCTTGGAGGCCTGGAACCACCGGCACGAGTTGGAAGCCGTCCGATGAAGATCTCCACGCATCTGGTGTCCGCGCCGCTGCATACGCCGTTCGTGACGGCTCTGCGTACGGCGACGCACGCCGACTCGCTGCTGGTCGAGGTCAGCGACGGCTCGATCAGCGGCTGGGGCGAAGCACCGCAGGTCTGGAAGGTGACGGGCGAGTCGCTCGCCGGTGCGCAGGCGTGCGTCGAGGGTCCGATCGCCGCCGCACTGGACGGGCTCGGCCCGGATGACCTGACCGAGGCGCTGCGACGCGTGCAGAACGCTGCCGTCGGCAACTTCGGCGCCAAGGGCGCTGTCGACGTCGCGCTGCACGACCTGGCCGCCCGGCGTCGCGGGCAGACGCTGCACGGGTTCCTCGGCTCGACGATCGACACCGTGGCAACCGACGTCACGCTGTCGGCCGGGGACGCCGACGCACTGGCCGCCGCCGCGCGTGACCGGGTCGCGGACGGGTTCGACGTCCTGAAGGTGAAGGTCGGCACCGGTGACGCCGCCTCCGACGTCGCGCGGGTCCGCCGGATCCGCGCCGAGATCGGTCCCGGCCCTCGGCTCCGCCTGGACGCGAACCAAGGGTGGACACGCCGCGACGCCGTCACCGCGATCCGCGCGCTGGAGGACTGCGACCTCGAACTGGTCGAGCAGCCGGTGCCCGCCGCCGATCTCGAGGGGATGGCTTGGGTGACCGACCGGGTCGGTACGCCGATCCTCGCCGACGAGTCCGTGTACGGCGTCCGCGACCTGGTCGCCGTGATCCGGCACGGAGCCGCCGACATGGTGAACGTGAAGCTGGCCAAGTGCGGCGGCCTCGGGCCGGCCCGGACGCTGCTCGAACTGGCCCGGGAGCACGGGATCAGGACGATCGTCGGATCGATGATGGAAGGCCCGGTCGGCGTCGGCGCGGCGGCCGCACTCGTGTCGGCGTACCCGACGTCGGCGGTCAACGACCTGGACGCCGCCTGGTGGCTGCGCGAGCCTCCGGTGACCGGCGGAATCCGCTACGACGGCGCGCTGATCCACCTGCCTTCGGCTGCTGGACTCGGCGTGACAGGCTTGACCGTATGAAGCTAGTCGCCGCCAAAGTCCCGGTCAGCACCGTGTGGACCGCACCGGACGCGCCCCGGGACATCGACGCCCCTGCGATCGCCGCCCAGCCCGACGTGGCCGCGTGGGCCAAGTCGATGGACACCGAGACCCGGCTCGGCCTGCACGGCCGGACGCTGACCCAGCTGCTGTTCGCCGAGCCCGTGCTGGTGCGGTCCGAACGCGACGGGTGGTCGGAGATCATCGCGCCGTGGCAGCCGTCGTCACAGGACGCGCTCGGCTATCCCGGCTGGGTGCCGTCGAGTCACCTCGGTGAGCTGCCCGGGGCCGCATCCGACCCGGTCGCCGTCGCCGTACCCACTGCTGCACTGCTGGCCGAGCCGCGTGGTGATGCTCAGGTGCTGGGCGAACTGTCGTTCGCCACGGTGCTCGCGTCCGTTGAGCACGCGGACGGGTACACGCGGGTGGCGACTCCGGATGGTGGGTCGGGCTGGCTGGCGGACGACGTACTGCGGTCCGGTCCGGGCTCGGCCGAGGACCGGCTGCGGCTGGGGTCGCAGTTCCTGGGGCTCGAGTACCTGTGGGGAGGTACGTCGGCGTACGGGCTGGACTGCTCGGGGCTGGTGCATACGGTCAGCCGGGTGCTCGGTGTGCGGACGCCGCGCGACGCGCACGACCAGGCGGACACGCTCGAGAACATCCCGTTCGACCAGGCACAGCCGGGGGACCTGTACTTCTTCGCCCGGCCCGGCAAGGCCGTCCACCACGTCGGCTTCGTCTCGCCGGAAGGCATGCTGCACGCCTCGGAGACCGGCAAGCGCCTGGAGAACGAGCCCGTCTCCGACGAACGCCGCGCCACCCTGGTCACCGCCGCCCGCCTCTAGCCGCCGTCCCGGCACACGCAAGTCGCCCCGGACCGAGTGGTCCGGGGCGACTTGGTGTCTGGGGTGTCAGGCCTTCTTGGCGTCGGTCTCCTCCGGCTCGCGGAGGGCGTCCAGCTCGGCCTTCGTGTGGTCGTCGAGCCGGCCATCGGTCCGGTCCTGGAGCCCCGAGCCGGTCGCGCCGTTCGCCGACTCGACCGGAACGGACTCGTCCAGCTCGCCACCGCCGGCCGACTCCGACCGCGCCACGGTCCGCGACTTGCGCAGGCTGGCGACCGTGGTGATCGCGAGCGTGATCACGATGAAGCCCAGCGAGAACCAGATCGGGATCTCCGGCGCCCACTCGATGTGGTGACCGCCGTTGATGAACGGCAACTCGTTGACGTGCATCGCGTGCAGGACCAGCTTCACGCCGATGAAGGCGAGGATGACCGACAGGCCCATTGACAGGTACACCAGCCGCTTCAGCATGTCGCCGAGCAGGAAGTACAGCTGCCGCAGACCCATCAGGGCGAACACGTTCGCGGTGAAGACCAGGAACGGCTCCTGGGTCAGGCCGTAGATCGCCGGGATCGAGTCGAGCGCGAACAGCAGGTCGGTGGTGCCGAGCGCGATGATCACGATCGCCATCGGGGTGACCAGACGCTTGCCGTTGCTGATCACGGTCAGCTTCACGCCGTTGTACTCGTCGGTGGCGTTGAGGCGCCGCTTGGCGAACCGGATGACCGCGTTCTCCTTGAAGTCGTCCTCGTCGTTCTCACCCTGCTTGGCCAGGTGGATCGCGGTGTAGACCAGGAACGCGCCGAACAGGTAGAAGATCCAGGAGAACTGGTTGATCGCGGCCGCGCCGACGGCGATGAAGATGCCGCGGAATACCAGCGCCAGGATGATGCCGATCAGCAGCGCCGTCTGCTGGTACTGCCTCGGCACCCCGAACCTGGACATGATGATCAGGAAGATGAACAGGTTGTCGACACTGAGGCTGTACTCGGTCAGCCAGCCGGCGAAGAACTCTCCTGCGTACTGACCGCCGGAGAACACCCAGACCCCGAGGCCGAAGACGACCGCCAGACCGACGTAGAACGCGATCGCGGTCGCGGACTCCCGGGTGGTCGGTTCGTGCGGGCGCCGCCCGATGATGAAGACATCGAACGCGAGCAGCGCGAGGAGCACGCCGACAGTGATGTACCAGACGTAGTCAGCAACGTGCACAGGAAACCTCCGGAGCGCAGACGGAACGGGACTCCGAAGGTCTCTTCCGCCTGACTCGTTCAGCCGAGCCTGGCCGGCGGCACCGGGCGCGGGTGCGAACCCTTGACCGTGATGACGATACCGCCGCGAAAGGAATACTCCCCTTCTCCAGCCCTATTCTGGCGGGTGGATGTCCAAGTCTCCAAATCCGGAGCGCCGGGTCCACTTGTCGGAATGATCACGGCTCGCGACGGGAATATCCGCGTTCGGTGACGGATTGTGCATGGTGAATGCTCGAATCAGGCCGGGACAGGCTGTGTACGGCGTACTGTATACGCCATCATCTCCCGCTGTCGTGACTCCGCGTAGTGATCAGGACGGCCGCTTCGACTTCGGAAGTTTCGCCACGATCGTCTCGTACGACGTGTCGATCAGCTCCAGGATCTCGTCGTCGGGGACGGCGCCGCGGAGGCGGACGGTGTTCCAGCCCGAGCGGCCGATGTACGCCATCTTGGCGACGTCGTCCGGGTAGGTGTCGACCAGTTCGTCGGCCTCCTCGCGGTTGCTGCCGCACTTGAGGCCGACCCCGTCGCCGCCGAGGAACGCGAAGATCTTGTCCCCGACCTTTGCGACCAGGTCCCCCTCCCACGGCTCGTCCTGCCAGGCCCCCGGCTTCCCCAAGCAGTACTCGAGGACCTCCGCTCCGGTCAGTCTCCCCATCTCACCCCGCGCCTCCGAGAGTCACCGCAGGGGCTACTTGGCGCCGGCGGCGGTCATCTGGCGGAGCTCCTTCTTGAGTTCGGAGATCTCGTCGCGGTAGCGGGCGGCGACCTCGAACTGGAGCTCGGCGGCGGCGTTGTGCATCTGGTCGGTGAGCTGCTGGATCAGGTCGGCCAGGTCCGACGACGGCAGGCCGCCGGCCAGCTCCTTCGCCTTCTCCCCCGCTCTCGCCTTCCCGCCACCCGGCACCGGCGCCTTCCCGCGCGACTGGGTCCGGCCGGAGCCGAGCAGCTCGGCCGTGTCGGCGTCCTCGCGCGCCAGCATGTCGGTGATGTCGGCGATCTTCTTCCGCAGCGGCTGCGGGTCGACCCCGTGCGCCTCGTTGTAGGCGATCTGTTTCGCCCGGCGCCGGTTCGTCTCGTCGATCGCCTGCTCCATCGACGGGGTGATCTTGTCGGCGTACATGAACACCTGACCGGACACGTTCCGGGCGGCGCGGCCGATGGTCTGGATCAGCGACCGGCCCGACCGCAGGAAGCCCTCCTTGTCGGCGTCCAGGATGGCGACGAGCGACACTTCCGGAAGGTCGAGACCCTCCCGCAGCAGGTTGATGCCGACCAGCACGTCGTACTCGCCCATCCGGAGCTCGCGGAGCAGCTCGACCCGGCGGAGCGTGTCCACCTCGCTGTGCAGGTACCTGGTCCGGATACCCATCTCCAGCAGGTAGTCGGTCAGGTCCTCGGACATCTTCTTGGTCAGCGTGGTGACCAGGACCCGCTCGTCCCGCTCGACCCGGATCCGGATCTCGTGGATCAGGTCGTCGATCTGGCCCTTGGTCGGCTTCACGATCACCTCGGGGTCGACCAGACCGGTCGGCCGGATGAGCTGCTCGACGTACCCGTCCGACTTGTCCTGCTCGTACTGTCCCGGGGTCGCGGACAGGTAGACGGTCTGCCCGATCCGCTCCAGGAACTCCTCCCACTTCAGCGGCCGGTTGTCCATCGCCGACGGCAGCCGGAACCCGTGCTCGACCAGCGTCCGCTTCCGGGACATGTCGCCTTCGTACATCCCGCCGATCTGCGGCACGGTGACGTGCGACTCGTCGATGACGAGCACGAAGTCCTCGGGGAAGTAGTCCAGCAGGCAGTGCGGCGCCGACCCGGGCTCGCGGCCGTCGGTGTGGCGCGAGTAGTTCTCGATTCCCGAGCAGGTCCCGATCTGGCGCATCATCTCGATGTCGTACGTCGTACGCATCCGCAGCCGCTGCGCCTCCAGCAACTGGCCGTTGCGCTCGAGCTCGGCCAGCCGCTCCTCCAGCTCGGCCTCGATCGACTGGATCGCCCGCTCCATCCTCTCCGGCGCGGTCACGTAGTGCGTCGCGGCGCCGATGTAGAGCTCTTCCTCCTCGCTCAGCACCTCGCCGGTGATCGGGTGCAGCGTCATCAGCCGCTCGATCTCGTCGCCGAAGAACTCCACCCGGACCGCGAGCTCCTGGTACACCGGGAAGACCTCGAGCGTGTCGCCGCGGACCCGGAACGTGCCGCGGGTGCCGGCCAGGTCGTTGCGCGCGTACTGCACCCCGACCAGCTTGCGGAGCAGGCCGTCGCGGTCCATCTCGGTGCCGACCTTCACGTGGATCATGCGGTTCAGGTACTCGTCCGCGGAACCCAGGCCGTAGATGCACGAGACGGTCGCGACCACGATCACGTCGCGGCGAGTGAGCAGCGACCAGGTCGCCGAGTGCCGCAGCCGCTCGACCTCCTCGTTGATCGAGGAGTCCTTCTCGATGTAGGTGTCCGTCTGCGGGACGTACGCCTCCGGCTGGTAGTAGTCGTAGTACGAGACGAAGTACTCGACGGCGTTGTCGGGGAAGAACTGCCGCAGCTCGTTGGCGAACTGGGCCGCGAGGGTCTTGTTCGGCTGCAGGATCAGCATCGGGCGCTGGATCCGCTCGGCCAGCCAGGCGACGGTCGCCGTCTTACCCGTCCCGGTCGCACCCAGCAGTACGACGTCCTGTTCGCCGGCCTTGATCCGCCGCTCGAGGTCCGCGATCGCGGCCGGCTGGTCACCGGCCGGCTCGAAATCCGACACCACCTTGAACGGCGCGACCATGCGCTGGAGATCCGACACCTGTCTCATGCACTCCACCGTACGGCCCGCCCCCGACAGTTTCTAAAAACCGCAGGTCAGACGCACAAACAGCCGGGTACGGCGGGCTGGGCGGCCGCCCGCCGTACCGGTCAGAAGCTCTTGATCAGGGTGTTGTTCATGAAGACGAGCTCGTTGACCCGGCGCTTGTAGACGCGGGTCTCGAGCGCTGCGTCGGTGGCGGTGACCCGGTCCCACTTGTCCTGGTACGCCGTGACGAAGCCCTGCATCGCGACCCGTTTGCCGTTGCTGCCCACCCACACGCCGGTGTACGTCAGCGCGTAGCAGGCCTTGATGTTCTCGTTGGCCGGCTTGCAGACGACGCCCTTGCCGATCCGGACGCCCTGCATGCCGTTCGACTCGATGTCGACCAGGTGCTCGGCGAACCCCTTGGCGTCGTACAGCTCGGTCTGCCGCACCCAGTAGTACCCGTCGATCAGGCCACGGGCGCTGAATTGCTGCAGGATGTAGTTCTTGCCGGCCTTGGACTTGTCCCAGTCCGGCAGCCAGCCCTTGGCCGGGGTGAACCACACGCCCCAGCCGACCTCGATGCCCTTGTCGTCGGGACCGGGAGTGTCCACCGGCTTGGTCGGCGTGGGCGGGGTGTACAGGGTGCCGACCGGATCCGGCGTCGGCCTCGCGGCCGGCGTCGCGTCGTCACCGCCGCCGGTGACCAGCAGCACCACACCGACCGCGACCAGGACGACCGCCAGCACGGCACAGCCCACGATGATCCACTGCGACCGGTTCGACCTTCCCGGCCGCTGCGGCTGCCGCGGCCCGGTCCCCCAGCCGACCGGGCCGGGTCCACCCGGTCCGGGCGCAGGTCCCCACCCGCCGGCCGAGGGGGCGGGTGGCGGTCCCGGCGGCGGCCCGTACTGCTGACTCATAGTTGTTCCTCGCGGTATGTCTGGGGATTCGTCATCAGAGGCTGTCGAGTACCGACTTCTTCATCACCTCGGCGTCCGCCTCGGCCTTCTGGGCGAAGTCGACCCTGGTCCGGAAGTCGAGTGCGGTGGCCACGTTGTCCTTGCGCCGGTACACCTCGACGTAGCCCTGCACCTTCACGTCCAGCCCGTTCTTGTCCTTGGCGGTGGAGGTGTAGCTGATCGCGACGCACTCCTCCAAGACGTCCTTCGGGCACGGCAGGTTCCGGGTGTTGCCGAGCTGGGCGATCTCGTTCTCGGTCTCGCCCTCGACGATCGCCAGCAGGTACGCCTGCGCGCTGACGTTCTGCTTCTGCCGGACCCAGAAGAACGCCCGCGGCTCGCCGTTCGGTGCGTAGGTGACGAGTTCCTTGCCCTGCGGCTCGGTCTCCAGCAGGCTCCAGCCCGCGACCGGTACGACGGATACACCGAAGCCGACCTGGATCGCGTCGGCCGGCGGCACGTACGTCGTGACCGGCGTACTCGCCGTCGGCGCCGGCGACTGGGTCGGCGGCGTGCCGGCGGTGTCGTCACCGCCGGACAGCAGCACGAGCGCGACCGCGACCAGCACGACCACGAGCAGTCCGGCGCCGATTGGGATCAGCAGCGGCGGGATCCGCGGCCGCTTCTTCTGCGGCGGCGGCCGTCGCAGCGAGGGCGGACCGATCTTGTCGCCCCACGCCGAGCTCGTCTCCGTTGCCGGGCCGGAACCAGCCGTGTCGGTCCACGGACCGGGCGGAGGTTCGACGTCCAGGTTCCACGGCGACGGCGGCGGCTCCGGGTCCTGCGGAGCCGCCGTGTCGTCGTTGTCCGGCCCGGGCCTACTGACCCAGGGGTTGCCGCCGGAACCCTTGTCGCGCTTCCCGGTCACTGGCTCTTGATCACCGACTGCAGCATGGCCGTCGAGTCGGGGTCGATCGTGGCCAGCTTGTCCTTGCGGCCGTACACCCGGATGATCGTGATCACGCCGTCGTTGCGCTCGATCACGCCGACGAAACCGACCACCGGCAGGCTGCCGTTCTGGGTCGTGGACACGGCCTGGAAGCTCTGGGTGGTGACGAGCTTGACGTCGGACTTGTCGTTCTCGCCCGGCTTGAGCTCCTTCGGCGCGTTCGTCTTGACCTGCGACAGGCCCTTGGTCTCGATCTTCAGCAGCTGCGGCAGCACCGTCGAGGTGCTCTCGCCCTGGGCCTTGAACGCGTTCACCATGAAGTACGCCTCGCCCTGCTTGAGCAGGTAGACGCCGGTGAAGTTGTCCACGCTCTTGCGGATGTAGCCGGGCCGCGGCTTCACGTAGACACCCTCGGCCACCTCGATGCCCTCGTCGACGTTGCCGGTCGGCTCCGGCGACGGGCTCTCGGTGCTGGTGGTGGTCGGCTCCGGGGTCGGGCTCGGATCGGCCTGCTTGTCGTCACCGCCACCGAAGATCAGCGCCAGGACGACACCGATCACCGCGACGACGGCGAGTGCACCGCCGGCCAGGAACAGGATCTTGTTCCCGCCCTTGCCGCGCGGGGGTTGGCCGCCGTACTGACCCCACTGCTGCTGGCCACCGCCGTACGGCTGCTGTTGCTGGCCCGGGTACCCCTGCTGGCTTGGATACTGCTGTTGGCCTGGGTACTGCGGCTGCCCAGGGTACTGCTGCTGACCCGGATAGGCCTGCTGCCCCGGCTGCTGGCCCTGGTACGGCGGTTGACCCGGCTGACCGTAGCCCGGCGGTGCCTGCTGCGGAGTGCCGTACCCAGGCTGCGCGGGCGGGGGCTGCTGCCCGTATCCCGGCTGTCCGTATCCAGGCTGCTGCTGACCCGGCTGCTGCCCATACCCGGGCTGCTGCGGACCGGGCTGCTGCTGTCCTGGCTGCTGTGGACCGGGCTGCTGGCCCGGCTGCGGTCCGTATCCCGGCCTGCCGCCGTACGGCTGCTGACCCTGGCCGCCGTACGGCGGTTGCTGGTTGCTCATGCCTGCGTCTCCCCGGTCGTCGCCTCATACCCACTTGGTGCAGCCGGTGTTGTCACGCCCCGGGCGGACTTCGGCACGGACCGCACCGAGTTGCCGCATGCGGAGCAGAAGTCGGAGTGCGGCAGCAGCGGCATCTCACAGCGCGAGCAGAAGGCAAGGTCGCCCGACGCGTGGTTGGTCCCGCCGCGCGCGGCGGCCTCCAGGGCGGCCTCGAGCAAGCCCTTGTGCAGCACGCTCCGGACCCGGATGATCAGCGCGCCGAGCAGCAGCAGTCCCCAGACGACGGCGAGGATCGCGCCGATCGTCGAACCGTGGCCGCCGACGAAGCCGAGCAGGTAGACACCGCCCTGGAACAAGGCGTTGATCCCGATCGCCTGGAGCACACCGGCCACCCAGCGCGGCGTGAACCCGTCGTACCCCTCGCCCAGACCGGAGAACTCGGCCGCGGCGAGGCCGGTCGCGGATCCGTAGATCAGCGGCTTGATGAACCCGTGCAGGACCACGATCGAGATCCAGGTGCCGGTGCTGCTGCCCGGGCCGGCGAAGCCGCCGCTGATCCAGCCCCAGTGGAGCACCAGGGTCTCGAAGCAGGCGAAGCCGACACCGGCCACCACGCCGAACGTGAAGCCGTCCATCAGGTCGTCGTACCGCGGCCGCGACGCCAGGTAGAGCGGGCCGACCTGGCGGATCAGCTCGGACACGACCGGGACCAGCAGGAGCAGGATCAGCAGGTCCCGGACGGCCGGTCCGGCGTCGTTGCCGCCGATCGTGTCGATGGACAGCCCGATCGTGTCCGACCACAGCCAGGTAAAGACCGAGGCCAGTACGCCGGTCAGCACGAACGCCGCGGCGACGACCGGGACCGGCTCGTCCTCCCACAGGTTCACGTCGTACAGGTAGAGGATGTAGACGATGGGAATGGCGAAGGCGGCCACCATGATCGCCACCGGCAGCGCGCCGAGCGCGGCCGTGACCACCGTCAGCAGCAGCGCGATGCCCAGGGCAACCTTGTACGTGTAGGGCTGCCGGCCGGCACCCTGCGGCATGATCGTCGAGACCAGCCGGAACGACGCCACCGGCTCATCCGGCCTGGCGGCATACGCCTTCTTCCGCTCGGCGTCCCCGGTGCGCACATCACTGCCACAGTGGTGACAGAAGTGTGACACCTCGGGGACGTCTGAGTTGCAGCGCGGACAGACCACGCCATCCTCCCAACCTCGGACGTCCGGACCGGCGCAGGGCGCGCCGACGGTTGCTGGCGGCCCGGTCACCCGGGCCGAACCGGGACAGATTCTCGTACAGGCCGCCCTGGATTCATCATTTACCGCGCAGGGGTCACTCTTTCGTGTCCGGACCGTGCCCTGCGCGGTCCTGTAACCCGTTCCACACCTCGTCGATCCGGCGGTCCAGGTCGGCGAGCGTGCCGGAGTTGTCGACGACCACGTCGGCCACCGCGAGCCGGTCCTCCCGGGACGCCTGACTGGCGATCCGGGCTTTCGCTTCGGCCTCGGCCATCCCGCGCTGGGTGGTGAGCCGCTCGACCTGTACGTCGACCGGCACGTCCACGACCAGGACGACGTCGAACCGATCGGCCTGGCCGGTCTCGACCAGCAGCGGGATGTCGTGCACCACGATCGCATCGGCCGGCGCGGTCGCCTCGATCTCGGCCGCCCGCGCGCGAACCCGGGGGTGGATGATCGCCTCCAGCGTCCGCCGGGCTGCCTCGTCACCGAACACGATCCGCCCCACCGCCGGCCGGTCCAGCTCCCCCGCCGGGGTCAGCACGCCGTCACCGAACGCCTTCACCACCTCGGCGAGCCCTTCGGTTCCCGCCGCCACCGCTTCCCGCGCCAGTACGTCGGAGTCGATCACCACAGCACCCCGCGCCGCCAACCGCGACGACACCGCACTCTTGCCGGACCCGATTCCGCCGGTCAGTCCCACTCTCAGCACACGAGCACCCTACCCAGCCAGAAGTCGTGGGCCTGACCAGAATGCGAAACCCCCGCATCCAGTACGGGGATGCGGGGGTCTCGGGTCCTACCGAACGGGTCAGCCCTGGCCGGTCAGCTTCTCGCGAAGAGCCTGCAGCGCCTCGTCGGAAGCGAGCGCACCCTCGACGGGAGCGTCGTCCTTCGGGGCAGCGGCCGAGGAGTACGACGACGCCTCGCCGGCCTCGACGTCGGCCGACTTGGCCTCCTCGATCTGCTTCTTGTGGGCCTCCCAGCGCGCGTGGGCCTCGGCGTACTGCCGCTCCCACTCCTCACGCTGCTTCTCGAAGCCCTCGAGCCACTCGCCGGTCTCCGGGTCGAAGCCCTCCGGGTAGATGTAGTTGCCCTGCTCGTCGTACGTCGCGCTCATGCCGTACAGCGTCGGGTCGAAGTCGTCCGAGACCGGGTCGACACCTTCGTTGGCCTGCTTGAGCGACAGCGAGATCCGGCGCCGCTCCAGGTCGATGTCGATGATCTTGACCATGACGTCGTCGTTGACCTGGACGACCTGCTCCGGGATCTCGACGTGCCGCTCGGCGAGCTCGGAGATGTGCACCAGACCCTCGATGCCCTCCTCGACACGGACGAACGCACCGAACGGAACCAGCTTGGTGACCTTGCCGGGCACGATCTGGCCCATCTGGTGGGTCCGGGCGAACTGCTGCCACGGGTCTTCCTGGGTCGCCTTCAGCGACAGCGAGACGCGCTCGCGGTCCATGTCGACGTCCAGCACCTCGACGGTGACCTCCTGGCCGACCTCGACCACCTCGGTCGGGTGGTCGATGTGCTTCCAGGACAGCTCGGACACGTGCACCAGACCGTCGACGCCGCCGAGGTCCACGAACGCGCCGAAGTTGACGATCGAGGAGACGACACCCTTGCGGATCTGGCCCTTCTGCAGCTGGGTGAGGAAGTTCATCCGCACCTCGGACTGCGTCTGCTCCAGCCACGCCCGGCGGGACAGGACCACGTTGTTGCGGTTCTTGTCCAGCTCGATGATCTTGGCCTCGATCTCCTGGCCGACGTACGGCTGGAGGTCGCGGACCCGGCGCATCTCCACGAGAGAGGCCGGCAGGAAGCCGCGCAGGCCGATGTCGAGGATGAGGCCACCCTTGACGACCTCGATGACGGTACCGGTGACGACGCCGTCCTCTTCCTTGATCTTCTCGATCGTGCCCCAGGCCTTCTCGTACTGGGCGCGCTTCTTCGAGAGGATCAGACGGCCTTCCTTGTCCTCCTTCTGGAGAACCAGGGCCTCGACGTGGTCGCCGACGTTGACGACCTCGTTCGGGTCGACGTCGTGCTTGATCGACAGCTCGCGGGAGGGGATGACGCCTTCGGTCTTGTAACCGATGTCGAGCAGGACCTCGTCCCGGTCGACCTTGACGATGGTGCCCTCGACGATGTCGCCGTCGTTGAAGTACTTGATGGTCTGATCGATCGCCGCGAGGAAGTCTTCCTCCGACCCGATGTCATTGACCGCTACCTGCGGGGTGTTGCGCACTGCGGGGTCGAGAGGTGCCTCGATGCTGGCCGTCATGTGGTGGGTTGCTCCGTGGACTGGTGGTGTCGTGCGGTCGCGTCATGAACCTTTGGATCGCACCAAACCGCTGGATTGCCTGAAGAACACAGATTCACCACCGAGCTGCTGCGAGCACGAGCCTGCTCCGTCCGAGGTCGTGCGGGCCCATAGCGCACATCACAGAATACCGGTCTTGACGAAGGCAGCACAACCTGGGGCACCCGGTAGCGACCGGCCGCCCGCCGAGGTCTCCCGACGTGCCCGACAACAACACCTGATCTCAATGTACGACGTCCAGCGCGGGCCTGCCCGCGGCGAGGGTGCCCGTGTCCGCCATCCGAGAGACCAGGGCGTGCGCGGCCCGCGTGACCTCGTTCGCGTCCGCGCGTGCGGCGAGCTCCAGCAACGCCCACAGGTCGCCCGCCCGTCCGAGGTCCACGAGCGGCTCGCCCAGCTCCAGCCCACTCCCCCGGACCACGCTCAGCACAGCACCGGCGAGCACCGGATCGTCGCAGAACCGGAAAAGGTTTCCCAGATCCGTGTACGGCGATCCGGCGTGCGCGAACTCCCAGTCGATCAGCCCGGTGATCCGCGCGGTCGCCGGATCGACCAAGAGGTTCTTCGGGTTGAAGTCGCTGTGCGCCAGGCAGACCCGGTCGACCCCCTCGGCCAGCAGGTCCTCGGCCTCCGCGAGCACACCGGCGAAGGTCTCCGACCCCTGTGCGTCCAGGCCGAGGTCCAGGCTCGCGGCGTACTGCTCGAGGTCCCCTGACCCGAACGGTTCGATCCCCAGTTCGCCGTCGCGGAACAAGCCGGAGGTCAGGAACGGCATGCCGCTCAGCCGCACCAGCAGTTCGCCCAACTGCTCGCCGACGCGCCGGCGTTCCTCGTCCCCCGCCGTGGCGAGATAGATCTCCAGATTGACGCCCGGCAGCCGCTCGGTCAGCAAGTACGGCGGGTCCTCGACCGAGCCTTCCCGCTTCACGTCCAGGACTCGCGGCACCGGCAGCAGCCCTCGCACCAGCCGCAGCAGCGCCGCATCCACCGCCGCTCGACCCGGGTCTCGCACGTACAGCTTCAGTACGGCGTCCTCACCGCCGGCGCTGACCGCGTACGTCTGACCGCCGTACCCGCCCGTCAACGGAACAGCGCTGGCCGACAGATCACTCATGCCGACGATCCTGCCGCATCCTCGCGACAAAACAGTTTGAAGTTGACGTAGCGGCAACCTCTACCGTCGTGCCCGTCGACGGAAAGGAGCAGGACGATGGCGTGGTCGATCGCGGAAGTGGCCCGGGCGTCCGGTGTCACGTCGCGCACGCTGCGGCACTACCACTCCATCGGTCTGCTGGTGCCGGCCCGGACGGCGCCGAACGGGCGGCGGTACTACGAACAGGAGCAGTTGCTGCGGCTGCAGCAGATCCTCCTGTTGCGGGACCTCGGGCTGAGTCTGGACGTGGTGGCCGAGGTCGTCGCGCACCGGAGCAGCCAGGACACCATCGAGGTGCTCGCACGGCACAAGGAGTGGCTGCTGCGTGAGCAGTTACGCCTCGGACAGCTGGTCCGGACCGTCGACTCCACCATCGAGAACCTGAGGAAAGGAGGAGAGATGTCACCGGAGAAGGTCTTCGAAGGGTTCGAACACAACCCGTACGAGGCCGAGGCCCGTGAGCGCTGGGGCGACGAGGCCGTCGACGCCAGCTACGAACGGATGCGCGGCTGGAGCGAGGCGGACGCCGAGAAGGCGCGCACCGGCTACACCCGCGTGCACGAGGGCCTGGCCGCACTCAAGGCGGAAGGGGTCGCTGTGACGGAGTTGAGCGTGCAGGAACTGATCCAGCTGCACTACGAGGTCACCTGCCTGTTCTGGACGCCGACACGTGAGGCGTACAAGGGCCTGGGCCAGCTGTACGTCGACGACGAGCGCTTCAGGCAGAACATCGGCAGCGGGGACGACTCGCTGGTCGAGTACCTGCGCGACGCGATGACCGTCTACGCCGACAACCGGCTGGACGGCTAGGACCGGGAGCTCGGGGGCTGCAGACCCCGAGATCCCCGCGCAGGCAGCAGACAGGGCACTAGGCTGACCCGGTGGTCGAGCCGCGCAGGATCGAGCTGTCCGAAGCTCAGACGTCACGAGCCAGCCGGGCCTACTGGGACGCGGCCGCGGACGAGTACCTCGCCGAGCACGGCGACTTCCTCGGCGACGACCGGTTCATCTGGTGTCCCGAAGGGGTCGACGAGGAAACCGCCCAGCTGCTCGGACCGGTCCGCGCCAAACGCATTCTCGAAGTCGGGTGCGGCGGAGCCCAGTGTTCACGCTGGCTGGTGCGCCAGGGCGCCGATGTGGTTGCCTTCGACATCTCGGTCGAGCAGCTCCGGATCGCCCGCCAACTGGATCGACGCACCGGCACCGTCGTACGCACTGTCGCCGCCGATGCGACCGCGCTTCCTTACCGGGACGACACCTTCGACATCGTCTGCTCGGCGTTCGGCGCACTGCCGTTCGTGGCCGAGGCCGGCGCCGCGCTGCGCGAGATCGCCCGGACCCTCAAGCCGGGTGGGCTGCTGGTGTTCTCGGTCACCCACCCGTTCCGCTGGACCATGCCGGACGACCCGAGTCCGGCCGGTCTGCACATCACCCACTCGTACTTCGACCGGACGCCGTACGTGGAGGTCGACGACGCCGGTACGCCGATCTACGCCGAGCACCACCGCACGACCGGCGACTGGATCCGCGCCCTCACCGGCGCCGGCTTCGTCGTCGACGACCTGCTCGAACCCGAATGGCCGGCCGGACACGACCTCGTCTGGGGCGGCTGGGGCCCGGACCGCGGCCGCCTAGTCCCGGGCACCGCCATCTGGTCCGCCCACAAGCCCTGACCGCGCCCGCACCTGGAAGAGAACGACGAGCGCCAGCAACAGCAGCCCGATGACGAGCGACACCAGCGGCACCCAGAAGCCGATCAGGTTGAGCTGGAACGCCTTCGACTGGTAGCCGCCCTCGGCGACGTCGTTCTCGACGGCCCCCTTGACGTTCTTCCGCACCGTCGCGTCGTCGTACTCGATCGACACCTGAGTCGCGGTCAGCTTGTCCTCGCCGTTGTAGGCGATGGTGGCGAGTTGCTGTTCCCTGCCCTTGATGATCGCGCCGGTGACCGGCTCGACCCACAGGGTCCGGGTGTTCTTGTACGTGCGCTGCACCTCGACCGAGTCGCGGCCCGGCTCGTCGACCAGGTTGCCCGGCACCAGCAGGGGCTTGGCCAACGGCACCTCCTGCTTCGGCACCTCCTGCTCGAAGACGTAGACCTCGAGACCCTCGATCTCGGCCTCCTGCTTGTACCGGATCGGGAACGCCTTGCGCAGCGTCGTGTCCCAGAACTGGTACGTCTTCTTCTCGGTGCCGAACGGGAACTTCAGCACCAGACCCTCGTGTCCTTTGAACAGTGGGCTGTTCGGGTCCGGCTTCAGCCGGTCCGCCACCTCCAGCGTGGTGGTGATGTACTCGCCGCTGTTGTCGTCACCCGACGGGTTCCAGCGCACCGCCTCGCCGGTGTGGGCATCCAGTACGACGCGCTCCTGGACGAAGCTCAGCGGCAGTTCGTCGGTCTCCGTCGCCTTGTCGGGGAACTGGTAGTTCTTCGAGTCGTCGGTCACCACCGCGGTGTCGAACACCACCACCTTGCGGTTGAGCGCCTTGCTGATCCGCTCGGCCGCGACGACGTCACCGCGGACGGTCCGGCGGGCTTCCAGTTCGACGCCGGTCTTCTCCTTCAGCTCGGCGATGCTGAAGATCGTCGCGTCCTTCCCTGCCGACACCGTGTGCGCGATCTGGTCGGCCGGCGCCACCGCCAGCGCCGGATACGCGTAGAACCTGGCCAGCGCGGCGACGCCGACGAAGAACACCCCGAGCCCGATCATCAGTGCCCGACTGCGAGTCCCCACTACCCATCCCCTCCCGGTCTGTCCGCGGGACGCTACCAGCGGGTAGCCAGGTTGAACAGACGGCGGCGACAACAAACTCCCCCGGTGTCCGAACTGTCATATAGTCGCGCCGCATGAGGGGGATCTCCGGGCTGCCCACGGCGTTGGACCACGGGCCCGATTCATCGGTGCTCCGCGGCGTCGTGGTGGCGATCGCGGTCGTCCAGTCGGCCGTGCTCGGGCTGCTGGCACGGCGCGGCTCGTGGTTGAGCGACGACCTCGACTTCCTCGTCCAGGGCAGCCGGGGGTTCGCGCCGGCCGAGCTGCTCACGCCGGTGAACGACCACATCGCGCCCGGCCTGCGGTTCGTGTACGCGGTCTTCGCCGAGGTGGCGCCGCTGAACCACGACGTCACCGTCGCGTGGCGGGCATTCATGCAGGCGGTCGCGATCGTCCTCATGGGTCGACTGCTTCTGCGCCTCCTCGGCCCGACCTGGTGGGTGATCGCGGGCACGCTGTTCTACGCGCTCACGCCGCTCAGCATGCCGTCGTTCATGTTGCTGTCGAGCGGTGTGAACAATCTCTCCGCCCATGTCTTCGGATTACTGTTGCTGCACGCAACCATCGACTGGTACGAAGACCACCGCCGCCGGGCGCTCGCGTACGGCCCGCTGTCACTGTTGATCTCGTTGGCCTGCTGGGAGAAGTCGGCCTTCATCCTGTTCACGGCGGTCGCCGTGGCCCTTTATCTGCGCGACCAGCCGCTCCGCGGTTGGCTTCGGCGTACCTGGCCGTACGCCGCAGCCCTCACCGTCGCGCTAGTTGCCTTCGGCACCCTCTACCTGACCCATGGCACCCCGTCGCGTGGCCGACTTCCGGCTGGGGACCTGCTCGAGCTGCTCGCGCGTGGCTTCCGCGTGCCCTTGTCCGCCCTGGCCGGCGGGCCTTGGACATGGGCGGCGACGGGGCAGCCGTTCAGCTTCGCCGCCCCTGGCGTCACCGAGGTCGTGGTGGGCGCACTGGTGGCCGGTGTGCTCCTGCTGGCGGCCTCGCAACGGGACCGGCGAGCACTCCTGCTGTGGGCATCGGTCGCGGCGTACGTCGTCGTCACCGTCCTCCTCGTGTCCTACGGACGGTTCGCGTTGTTCGGCGATCTCTTCACCGCGCATTACCACTATTGGTCCGATCTCTCCATCCCGTTGACGTTGGCCGTCGTACTGAGCGCGAGGTCGCTGCGGCTTCCGCGATGGGTGCCGGTCCTCGCGCTGGCCGCGTTCATCGCCGGGGTCGTGGTGTCCGACACCGGCTTTGCCAGGACATGGGCGAAGAACCCGGTCAAGGCGTACTTCGCCACCGTGACCGCGGAGCTCGAACGTGCGGGGCCGAACGTCAACCTCTGGGACACTGCGATGCCGCAGCCGATCGTCAACGCGCTGATGCCGGACATCAGGCTCTCGCCGGTTCTGCGGACGGCCGGGATCCCGTTCCGGTTGCAGGAGCCGGGTAGTGAGCCGTTGCTGGTCGACGAGACCGGGAAACTCCGGCCCGCGCAGTTCGCGGTGTGGTCGCGCGGTGAGCCGGCGTCGAGGAGCAACCCGTTCTGCAATCTGCTGCTGCACGGCACCGAGCCGTTGACCATCCCGCTGAAGCCGACACAGAGCCGGTTCGCCGCCGCCGACTGGTTCGGCAAGGCGGCGTACTTCTCCAACCGGGAGAACGAGGTGTCGATCGAGCTCGTCGACGCCGACGGCACCGTTGCCGCGCTTCCGGTCGCACGGTGGCCAGCCGGGGTCGGCACCATGTACTTCGGCCCGTCGCGGCGCATCACCGCCACCGCCGTTCGGCTACGCTCCTCCGATCCCGCGACGAACCTGTGTGTGGAGAACCTCGAGATCGGACTGCCCAGATGACACGGACCAGATTCCCCGCGTTGGACGGACTGCGTGCGATCGGGGCGCTCGCGGTGCTGACCACACACGTCGGGTTTCACAGCGGCGCCTCGCTGGACGGGCCGTTCGCCGGGCTGCTCGCACGCCTCGACGTCGGTGTGGCGATCTTCTTCGCGATCTCCGGGTTCCTGCTCTACCGGCCGCACGTGGTCGCGTGGTTCGAGGGCACGCTGCCGCCGCTGACCCTGCCCTACCTGCGCAACCGTGCCCTGCGGATCCTGCCGGCTCTGTGGGTCGCCGTACTGCTGGCCGCGCTCCTGGTCCCGCACAAGGACGGCGTGACGTGGGCGACGTACCTGCAGCACGCGACACTCACCCAGATCTATTTCGACGGTCTGGCAGCCGACGGGCTGACCCAGATGTGGAGTCTGGCGACCGAGGTGGCGTTCTACCTGCTGCTGCCGGTGCTGGCGAAGCTGCTGACCGGGTACGAGCGTCCCACCCGACGCAGCGTGCGTTGGCGGCTCGCCGTACTGGGTGCGTTCACTCTGCTCGGTCCCGTGTGGATGGCGGGCGTCAACGCCACAGATCACGCACGTGCCGGACTCTGGCTTCCCGGGTACGTCGGTTGGTTCGCAGTCGGCATGGGGTTCGCGCTGTGGCAGGTGGCTCGTAGCAGCGGGCGGCTGGGACCGTCGGCGCTCGACACGCTGACCAAGATCCCCGGCACGGTCTGGGGTGTCGCTGTCGCGCTACTGGTCATCGCCGCGACTCCGGTGGCCGGTCCCTACGACCTGTCGACCGCCACACCGGGCCAGGCGTTCGTGAAAAGCCTTCTGTACACAGGCATCGCGGCGTGCGTCCTCTTCCCAGCACTGACCCCGACGGCACGCACTGCTCGCGTCCTCGGCGGCAAGGTCGGCCACGTCGCGGGTGACATCTCGTACGGCGTCTTCGCGTACCACCTGATCGTGCTGAGCCTCGTCGAGCAGATCAGCGGGTACACCTTGTTCAGCGGGCGATTCGCACTGCTGTTCTTCCCGACACTCGTGCTGTCGGCAGTTGTCGCGGCGGCGAGCTACTACGGGATGGAGCGCCCGATCATGCGGCTCGGCCGGCGTGACAAGAACTACGACGTCTCACCGGTCGGCCGGGACAGCAGGACCAGCGCACAGCCGAACAACACCGATGCCTGGACCACACCCGAAGTCAGCCCCGCTCCCCCGTCCGGCCAGGGCTGAACGGCTGCGATCAGCGCTCCGAGCCCGACTACACCGGCAGCCACCGCCACAAGCCGCCGACCGGACAGGAACCACGCACACGCGCCGGCGACGGCCACGGAGACCAAGCCGATCCAGCCGGACATGAACGCGCCTGCGGCGAGTCCGACCGCTGCAGCCACCCACGGGCCCACGTACCGGCCTTCGCGCAGCCGATGCCTCGAGTGCCTCGAGCGGCGCCGGAAGAACACGGCCATGGCGATCACCGTCAGCAAGGCGAGCAGTCCGACCAGCAACCCGGCCCGATACGTGCGGTCGGGCATGAACCGTGCTGTGACGACCTGCTCGGTTCCCTCGGGCAGCACCCAGCCTTGCTGCCAGCCGCCAACTCGGATCGGGGTTAGCTTGCGACCACTACCGTCGTACGCCTCCCAGCCCTCGTTGTAGTTCTGCGCGACGGCGAGCACCGACTGCTCGTCGGACGCTGGGACCTCGACAGTCAACTCGGTTGGTTTCGATCGCCACACTTCCAGCACCTGCACCGGCGTCTTGGACACGTTGCCGAAGCCCGCCTTGGTCCAGGTGGCCTCGACCGGTACGAAGCCGCCCGCGGCCAGGACGTCGATATTGTGCCGACCGGCCTGCAGTGCGACGGTCCTGTCCTTCCCGCAGGTCGTGAACGTCACCGGACGCCGCTGCAGCAGGTCCCGCACGGTCGCCTTGACCTGCGTGTCCGCAGGTACGCCGTCCAGGCGCACACCTGGCCCGTAGCCGCAGAACGCGCCGGTCTGGCCGTCCAGGTCGAGTGCCTTGCGCAAATCGTCGGCACCGAGCACTCGGATCTCCGCCACGCCGACCGGCGCGTTCCTGGCGAGACCGGTCGCGGAGTCGAAGTCGACCAGCGGCCTGGTGCCGGTGAAGTCCAACTCGATCGTCTGAACCGTCCGCTCGGCGAACCGGACGTAGCCCTCCGGGTCGACCTTGCTCACGGCCGGCGGACCGCCGTCGATCCGGAGTACCACCTCGGTCGGCTGCGAGGCGGTCAGGTACGGATCGGTGAGGAACTGCAGCCCGCTCACTCTCCTTGCCACCGGCAACTTCAGGGTCAGCGTCGGGCGGCCGTCGGAGGGGTCCGCGACCCAGCCCGTGCCCAGATCGCGATCCACCGCGGCACCCGGCCGGCCCTCCGGCGCCGTGACGGCCCGGGACGAGGCGGTGGCGGTGATTGCACCGGGGACGGTCAGCAAGGCTTCCAGCGTGGGACCGTCCTTGGGCAGGGCGGTGCCCTTCAGCTGGTACGACGCGGTCTGCGGCAACTCCACGCTGCGGTGCAGCCCTGTCGGCTCCTCCGAGTCCTTGGCGACGTCCTGCCGGCACAGCGGCCGAGCGGCGACATGCAGGCAGGCGGACCGGCCGATCTGCTGATTCCTGAACACGAGGGCGCTCGGCTGACGATCCTCCGGCGGCACAGTGAGGCGGCTGACCGCGAGCATCCCCGGCAGGCTCACCTCGGCGATGGACACGCCGCTCGGGTTCTTGCCGTCGGTGATGCCGACTCTGAGCCGGAGTCGCTGCGTCTTGCCGGGCGGAGTCGGTACGCTCTGCGGCTCGGTCGATCCGGTCACCACCGAGGTCAGCGAACCCGCGTCGGTCTCCACCTGCAGGGTCCGGACCGGCTCGGTGGTCGGCGGCGCCAGCGAGAACTGGACCTTCAACCCGTCGACGGTTCGCGGCGAGGCGAACGTCACCTCCAGCCACTCACCGCTGCTGCGCCCGAAGTTGCCGGAGATCCACCGACTCGACGGATCCCCGTCGACAGCGGCGAACGGGCCGTTGCCGGGCCCGGTCCGCAGTGTGGCGTTCGCGTCGGCCGCCGACGACGACGCCCGTACGTCGACAACGCCGCCTCCCCATGTCCGCGTCGTACTCGGCGCTGTCGGGCTCACGTCGTACCCGAGGGTGCGGCGACCCTGGCTCGTCGGCTCGGTTGCGGAGAGGACGGGTGAGTAGTTCTCGGCCGGGCGGCCCACAGCTACCTCGCGACGCTGCATGCCGTCGGTCTGGATCAGTGGTAATCCGGCGAGCTTCCCGGCTGCGTCAGCCGTGGTCACAGCGCCTCGGTCGCCGCCGAGGGCAGTCAGAGCCGCCGGCACGTCCTCAGCCGCTCCACGGACCTCCACAAGTTGAGAACGCGGGATCAGCCGGGCGGGACTCGTCTCGCCGACGTCGTAGATCTCCACGGCCGGGTACGGCAGCCGGGTGCGTCCGTCGACTGTCACGCCAGGCTGCTCGATCGTGCTGCCGGTGGCGGGGCCGAAGTACGCGACCCGTTCGATACCGGACTCGGCCAGGCTCTCGTGGACTGCGAGCGTAGGCGTGACCTGTGCGTCGTACCGGAGGTCGTTGCGCACCACGACGTACCTGACTCCCGCACGTGCGAGTGCTTGCCGGAGGGTCTGATCGCCGACGCCCGTGCCGAGTCGGCGTTCCACCTCGTCCAGCCACCGCGTCGCACCGGCAGACCCCAGCGGTACAGCGTCCCGCACGGCCATGGGCCGTTTCAGCAACGCCTGGAACGGCTCGTCCTTCGTCGACCCCCAGGTGAAGTCGGCGAACGATGCGGCCGGTACGACGAGGACACTGCCGCTCGTGGTCTGGCTGTCGAGCCAGGTCGCTGCTTCATGCCAGTGCGCGGGGATGGCGTCGTACCCCTCGCGTCTGGGCAGTTGGCCGAAGATGGCCGGCGTGGCCACCGAGACGATCAGGCAACCGACCAGCACGGGCACCACGCGGCGGCGAACTCCTCGAGCCGTTGCCCAGACGGCAGTCCGGCTCAGTGCGTGGGCTGCCGCGAGGGTGAGCGGTAGTCGTACGACGAGCTCGAACTTGTGGGTGTTGCGGAGTGCGGCGAGCGGTCCGTCGAGCAGGTCCTGTAGCTGGGGTGCCAGTGGAGAGCCGGCGGAACCTGCATGCCCGAGTGTGACCAGCAAGAGTCCAACGACCAGCGAGAGCTGCAGGAACCCGCGGTTCTTGAGTGAGCCCATCGCCAAGCCGACGAGCCCCAGCAACGCGATCACCGCGGTCGTCAGGATCAGCATCGGCTGGGTGACGTAGAGCCAGCCGGCCGGCCAGCTAGGTCCGCCAGAACCCGTGAGGAAGTTGAGCCAGTGCGACGTACCGCGGAACGACTCGAACGCGCTGGCCGTGCCCGTGGTGACGGCGGCGTCCTCGATCCAGTCCAGGAACGGTGGGCTGTAGCGGCCGAGCAGCAGGAGCGGCACGAGCCACCACACCGAGACGGCAACCACACAGCCCAGCCAGCCGACCGCCACCTTGAGCGTCGACCGGTCCAGTCGTCGGGTGATCAGCCAGAGCGCGGGCAGGACGAGCGTCGCACCCGTGGCGACCGCGTTCACTCCACCGACCAGTGCGAACGCCACGGCCGACCATCCGACCCGCCACCAGCCTGAACGCGCTCGTGGTGTCACCAACGGCAGCAGCACCCAGGGAGCCATCGCGATCGGCCACACTTCGATCGACGTGATCGACACCTCGCCGAGCATGCGTGGACTCAGTGCGTAGAGCAGTGCCGCGGCAAAGCGCGTCCACGGCACTCCGTAGTCCAGCGCGTTGCACAACTTCCAGACGCCGACGAAGGCGACGCAGAGGACGACCGACCACCACAGCCGTTGCGTCACCCAGTCGGGAACCGACAGGGCGTCCAGCAGCCAGTGGAACGGTCCCATGGGCAGCAGGTAGCCGTATGCCTGGTTCTGCAGCTGGCCGAAGGCACCCTGTGGGTCCCAGAGGTGCAGTGAGCGGGCCAGGAAGCCGCCCGGACCGGCCGTCAGGTCGAGCTTGGTGTCGGGCACGATCTTGCCCGGCGCCTGATGGAAGCACAGGGCGACCAGGACCAGGCAGCCCAGCACGAGCCTCGCTCGCCAGACCACCTGCTCAGTGCTCCCTGCTTTCAGCCTCCTCATCGCCGCCGCAGCACCAGGACGAGGTTCCACGTCACGACCTCACGCACCCCCGGCAGCGCGAGGACGCCGTACGCCCACCGCGGGTGGTACCTCGGTACGGCGGCCACGAGATCGGCTTCCGTGCAGGAGCGAGCCCATCGCAGGCCGTCGGCGACGGTGATCGGGAAGAGCGATTCACCGAACCGGTTCTTCGGCGGGTGCCCTCTCAAACGCTCGTACCGACGGGCCGCCCGGTGTCCGCCGAGGTAGTGCCAGGGCGCGGTCTCGTGGCCACCGTGCGGTCCCCACCAGCCGGTGTACGACAGGAAGACCGTGCCGCCCGGCTTGGTGACACGCACCAGCTCGTCAGCCATCAGCCATGGGTCCGGCACGTGCTCCAGCACGTTGGACGAGAAGCAGATGTCCACAGCCGCGTCCGCAACGGGCAGTGCCATGCCGCTGCCGAGCACTGTGCCCCGAGCCGGCTCACCACGACCACTCAGCTCACCAAGGTCGGAGTCGATCGCGAAGTACGACGCTCCGGCCTCCCGGAATGCGTCCGCGAAGTACCCGGGGCCACCACCGACGTCCAGCATCAGCGCGCCGCGCAGGTCGACGTACTGCTGCAACTGACCGACCGAGTCCGCGGCCAGCGTGCCGTAGAAGCGATCCGGGTCCGTCTGCTCGACCCCGAACGCCCGGAACAGCCGAACCGCACGACCGAGATCGGCGGTCCACGCCGGTCTCGATGTGGGGTTCGTCATCACTGGCACAGGCGGGACACTAACGGATCTTCTGACCTCTGGCGGACATCGTTACTCCTTGGTAACGTCCCCGCCCATTACCTCGGGGGAGGTTACCGGAGGGTGGGGCTCACAAGGTGCGTGCGCAGAGCGTGCTGTTGCTGAACTGGCGGGACACGACGAACCTTGAGGGTGGAGGCTCGGAGCGGTACGTCGAGGAGGTGGCGAGAGGTCTTGCCGTGTTGGGCTGGCGGGTGACCGTCCTGTGCGCGGCGTACCCGGGCAGTCCGCGGGAAGCGCGTCGATACGACGTGCGGTACCTGTACCGCGGCACCAAGGTCACGGTGTACCTCCGTGGCCTGCTCCACACCTGGCTGAGCCGTCCCGACCACGTGATCGACGTGCAGAACGGACTCCCGTTCTTTACCCGCCTCGTACGTCGTACCGGGGTAGTCGTACTCGTGCATCACGTGCACCAGGAGCAGTGGCAGGTCGTGTACCCGGGCTGGCGCGGCCGACTCGGCTGGTGGCTCGAATCACGCGTCGCACCACGCCTGTACGACGACTGCCACTACGTGACCGTGTCGTCGGCCTCACGCGACGAACTGCTGAGCCTCGGCGTCAAGAGCATCCAGGTGATCCACAACGGCACCGATCCGGCACCGCCACGGCAGCGGCCTCGGGCTTCGGCCCCAACCGTGGTGTGCGTCGGGCGGATCGTGCCGCACAAGCAGCTCGAGCACGCGGTCGACGCGATCGCGGACGCCCGCAAGGTGGTGCCGGACGCGCGACTGGTCGTGGTCGGCTCGGGCTGGTGGGAGGACTCGTTGCGGACGTACGTCGAGGAGCGCGGCCTCCAGGACGCTGTGGAGTTCCGCGGTCACGTCAGTGAGGACGACAAGCACGCGGCGTACGACGAGGCGTGGGTGCTGGCACTGCCCAGCCTCAAGGAGGGCTGGGGACTCGTCGTAGGTGAGGCCGCGGGTCACGGCGTACCGACTGTGGCCTACCGGAGTGCGGGTGGTCCGACAGAGTCGGTGCACGACGGAGTGTCGGGAGTGCTCGTCGACAACCCCAGCGACTTCACCGCTGCCGTCATCGAGCTCCTGCAAGACGTGGAACTACGGCAGCGGCTGTCCGACGGAGCAGCAGCCAGTGCGGGCAACTTCACCTGGAGCGCGGCCGCACTGACCTTCGACCGGCTGCTCTCTACTTCGTCCCGTAGCCCACGATCGGAACCTCTGCCTGTCCCTGAGTCTGGCCGGCCGGCGGCACCGGGTCTTCCTTCACCGACTGCACGACCCCGACAACTGTGGTCGTAGCCACCGCAAGGCCGGCCAAGACGGCGATGGCCGCACCGATCAGTGATCCCATGAAGCGTGTCCCCTCCTCGATAAGTGAACCGAAGAGTAACAACCGCTCACCGACTCCGCCAGAGCGTAGAGCGGCGGGCTGTGAGGGCCGCCAGGGCCGCGAGCAGCGTTGCTCCGGCGACGGCCCAAGCGGCCAGTACGGCGGCCGTTCGCCAGGGCTGACTCCGTTGCTCTGCGGGCGTTCCGGCAAGCCGGTACACACTCACCGTCGGGCCGGCGTACGCCTCGGTCAGTCCGGCGATCGAGTCTCCCGGTGGCGGCCCACCGGCCTCGCGGTCGACGACGAGCCAGCCGACGCCTTGCTGTCGCAAGGCCGGTGTCGGGTCGGCTCCGGTGCGGAGCGCCGTACGGACCGCCGTTGCCACCGCGGCGGCGCGCGGGTCTTCTCCGGCCAGGCGATGGCCGCCCACGATCAGCTCGTCGGGTACGACAGCCGGCTGGTCGAAGTACCGCGGCATGGGATCCAGCACCGGCCGGCGACCGTTCCAGACCGGCGCCCGGTAGGACTCGAACGGCCACGGGATGAACGGCCCTGCGAGCACCTGCTGCGCACGCTCCCAGTCCTCCGGATAGTGCGACACCTTGAGCCCGGCGCCACCGGCGAGTGCGGGCAGTGCCGCGATCGGCAGCAGTACGGCGGTCACGCCGACGACTCGATGGAGAGGCACGTGCTGCAGCAACGCGTGGACCGCTACACCGAAGCCAACAGACTCGAGCAGCACCAAGGGAGACAGGTAGCGCTGGCCATCTCGGAACAGACCAGCACCCGGCACGTTCGCCATGACATCTGCGAATGCCCCCGGTGCTACAACACCGGCCAGGCCTATGAGTACGGCGACGATCGCCGCAACGACCAGTCCGCCGGCCACTCGGTCCTGCCGCCACCAGAGCACGACACCGGCGACCGACAACAGCAGCATCAGGAACGCGAAGATCACCGGCAGCAGGTCGCCTCTGTTGCCAGGGACAACGGCCGCGTTCCAGACACCGCCCAACGTGAGCAAAGTGGGCAGCACTCCCCCATAGCCCTCGTCTCGAGCGGCGAAGGCTGTCACGGAAGCGGGGTCGACGGTCGCGTTCCCGCCGTGCACAAGGCCTGCCACGAACCACGGCGCGTTCAGCAGAGCGGCAGCACCGAGCGGCCATACACGTCGTCTTCCGGGCCACAGCAGGATCAGACCGGCCACAAGCAGTCCGACGACCCCACCCGAGGCGGTCAACGCACAGCCGGCGGACGCCAGCAGAAATCCGGGCCAGCCCCTGCCTTGACGCAGTCTCAGTGCGGACCGCACCAGCCACGGCAGAGCGGCGTACCCGAGCAGCAGCGCCCACGCGCCCAGCCGGAGGCGCTCGGCGACGAACGGATTCCACAGGTAGAGGGTCGCGGCCGCGGCACCGGGCAGTGCGGTGCCGAGCCGCAACTCCCGCCACAGCGCAGTCATGCCGAGTCCGGACAGTAACGGGATGGCCACAAGAACGACCTTGTTCAGCACCTGGCCGCCGACGACGTCATCCAGGACCGCGACGATCACGTCCGACGGGACGGCGCGGGGCATGGCAGTTGTGACACCGAACAGGTCAAGCCGTAGCGTGAGGTCCGGCACGAACACCATGTCGTAGCCGACCACATGGCCCGGAGCGAGCAGCGGAGCAATGATCAACAGGGTGAGCAGCACAGGCCACAGCCAGGCCAGGACGCGCGCGGCACGTTCTGACATGACCACCTCCCCCTCCTGCTGCTCCGCCACGAGGCAGTAGAGCATGAGCGCAGAAACCACACCTGAGCAAGAGCCCAAGGCACCGCGGCTGGCCTTCCTCCGCAGTGCGACCGTTGTCGCCGTCGGCATGGCCATCATGAACGTGGCCGCCTACGGTTTCACCCTCATTGCAGTCCACCGGCTCGTGCCGGAGCAATTCGGCGCCATCACAGCCTTGCTGGGCCTGCTCCTGATCGGCAACGTCGCATCACTCGGCCTGCAGGCGACAGGCGCCCGGCAACTCGCCACCCACACCGGAGACGGCGCTGCGGCCCTCGCCGACGCGATGCTCAAAGCAGGCCGTCGTGCCGCGCTCGGACTCACGCTTGTCTGCCTCCTGGCCACTCCACTCTTCGTCTGGCTGCTGCACATCGACTCCCTGCCGGCGATCCTGCTCCTGGCTCCCACCCTGGGCGGTCTGACGCTGATGGGCTCGCAACTCGGCGTCCTGCAAGGCAGCCAGCGCTGGACCGAGCTGGCAGCCATCTACACCTCAGTGGGTGTCGGAAGGGTCGTGTTGGGTGGCGGTGCTCTCCTCATCCACCCGTCCATCGACGCCGCCATGCTCGGCCTCGCACTCGGTGCCGCCGTACCCGCTCTGCTCGGTGGTCTTCTGCTGCGTGGATCCACCGGAGGTACGTCGCAACAGGTCAAGGACGTACTGCGGGAAACGGTGCACGGCACGCATACGCTGCTCGCGTTCTTCGCGATCGCGAACGCGGACGTGCTGTTCGCCCGCGCCCTGCTTGACGGCCGGCACAGCGGGTACTACGCGGCCGGTGTCATCGTCGCGAAGGCGTGCCTGTTCCTGCCGCAGTTCGTGATCGTGATCGTGTTCCCGTCCCTGGCCAGCTCTCCCGGCGACACCCTTCGGCTGCGACGGGCGATCCAGGCCGTTGCGGGACTCGGCGTGTGCACGGTCCTCGGCGCCCTGATCCTGCCGGACCTGGTCCTGACGGTGATCGGCGGCAAGGACGATTACGCGCCACTCGGTCCGTACACCTGGCTGTTCGCGATCGCCGGCTCGGCGTACGCCGTACTGCAACTCGTCGTCTATGCCGCGATCGCGCAGCAGGAGAGGCGCGCGGCGCTGCTGATCTGGATCGGGCTCGTCGCGCTCGCGATCGGCGCCGGCATCGTGCTCGGCGCCGACATCGCCACCGGCATGTCCGGCGTGCAGGCCCTGGTCGCCATGACCAGCGTCTGCGCCCTCCTCCTGTCGGCCGGCCTGGCGGCAGGTCTGCACCGCCAGGCCGCCGACGACAGCTGACTCGCCGACGACGGGCCGCTCACCAGAGGCTGGACTTGGCGAATCGGCGGGCGAAGCTGTTGGCCAGGACCAGGAGGACCAAACCGATCACCGATCTGAACAGGCCGATCGCGGTCGCGTAGCTGAACTGCGGCACCGCCGAGGCCAGACCGATCTTGTACACGTAGGTGTCGATCACTTCGGCGGTGTCGAGATTCAGGTTGTTCTGCATCAGCAGGACCTTCTCGAACCCGACCGACAGGATCGAGCCGATGTTCAGGATCAGCAGGATCACCGCCACCGGCACGATCGCCGGCAGGTCGATGTGCCACATCCGCCGCAACCGCGACGCACCGTCCACGATCGCCGCCTCGTGCAACTCCGGCGGCACGCTGGTCAGCGCGGCCAGGTAGATGATCGCCGCGAAGCCCATCGTCTGCCAGGCCCCCGACCACACGTAGATGTGCCGGAACATCCCCGGGTCGCCCATCATGTCGACCGGCCCGAAGCCGAACAGGCCGATCAGCTTGTTCGCCACCCCGGTGTTCGGGTTCGTGAGCACGACGACCAGGCCGACCACCACCACCGTGGAGATGAAGTGCGGGGCGTACGTGATCAGCTGGGCCGACCGGCTGAACCACTTCCTCCGGACCGTGTTCAGGCAGAGCGCCAGGATGATCGGCAGCGGGAACGTCGCGACCAGCTCGTACACGTGCAGGTAGACCGTGTTCCGGATCAGCTTCCAGAACTGGTACGACTCGATGAACCGGTCGAAGTACTTGAACCCGGCCCACGGGCTGCCCCAGATCCCGGACACCACGTTGTAGTCCTTGAACGCGATGATCACGCCGTACATCGGCCAGTAGGCGAAGATCGCCAGCCAGATCAGCGGCAGCGCCAGCATCGCGTACAGCTGCCAGTTCCGGCGCATCCGGATGCCCAGCCGGACCGAGGGTTTGGGCGGTTTGATCCGGCCGCGACCGCGGCCGCGAACCACCTGGCGCCTGGTCGGTGGCTTGGCGGCCGGGCGGGCGCCGGCGCGGGTTTCCGTCGATGCAGTCATCTCGTCACCCCTTCAGCGAGCCGATCATGGCCCCCTTGACGAAGTGCTTCTGCACGAAGGGGTAGACCAGCAACGGCGGAATCATGCCGATCACGATCAGCGAGTACTTCAGCTGCTGCTGCAGCTCCTTCAGCTGGGCCAGCTTGCTCGTGTCGGGCATCTGGGACGGGTCGACCTTGCTCTGGATCAGGATCTGCCGCAGCACCACCTGCAACGGGAACAGGTGCTCGTTGGTCAGGTAGATCAACGCGTTGAAGAACGAGTTCCACTGCGCGACCGCGTAGAACAGCAGGTTCACCGCGATGATCGGTTTGCTCAGCGGCAGCACGATCCGCCAGAAGAAGCCGAAGTCGCTGCAGCCGTCGACCTTGCCGGCCTCGACCAGCTCCTCCGGGATCGTGACCATGAAGTACGTCCGGGTGATGATCACGTTCCAGACCGCCAGCGCGGTCGGCAGGATCATCGCCCACCGGGTGTTCAGCAACCCCAGCTGATCCACCACCAGGTACGTCGGGATCAGGCCGCCGCTGAACATCATCGTGAACACGAACGCGGCCATGATGAGCCCCTTGCCCGGCAACCCCTTCCGGGACAGCGGGTACGCCGCCAGCAGCGTCAGGACCGTGGCGACGACGGCACCGACCACCGCGTAGTACACGGAGTTGCCGAAGCTGCTGACGATCGCGTCGTAGTCGAAGATCGCCCTGTACGCGTCCAGGGTGAAGCCGATCGGCCACAACCACACCTCGCCGGACGACACCTTCGAGGTGTCACTGACGGAGGCGCTGACGACGTAGATCAGTGGATAGAGGACGGCGAGGCAGAACAGGCCGAGGGCGGTGGAGATACAGGCCAGCGCGATCTTGTCGCCTCGGGTGTCCTGGATCGGCGCTCCGGCCGCCAGTCGTTTCTCGTCCGGCGGGAGCGTACCCGCGGCGCTCATCCGTTGTACGTCTCGTAGGCGGCCTGCTGCAGTTCCAGATACGGCTTCACGCCGATCTTCTCGACCCGTTCCTTGTAGTCGTTCCAGGCCGCGTCGTCGTTCGGGTCCAGCTGCCCGGTGACGAACTTCGAGAACGACAGGTTCACCTCGCTCTTCAAGTTCGTCTTCAGCTCCGCCTCCTGCGCCGCCTGGTCCTGGTCCAGCGTGACCGGCGGGAACTGCATCTCCTGCGGCTGCTTGTAGGGGAAGTAGTTCTCCAGCGTCTGCTGGTACAGCGGCTGCTCGAAGGTCAGGTCCTTCGGGTTGACCCGCTCGGCCAGCCGGAAGTCCTGCGACCGGTACATCGTGTTGTCCTGGTCCCAGGTGAGGTTCTTCTCGGTGTTCCAGGTCGCCGAGAAACCGTAGATCGCCTGCTTGCCGTTGATCCCGACCTCACCCTTCTTGGCCCACTCGAACTTCGGGCCGCCGTACCCGCGCAGGATCGCCTCCAGCTCCATCTGCGCATCGGCCCACTGGACCAGGAGCTCGGGCCGCTGGCATTTCTTGGTGATCACCAGCTTGGCCACCTCTACCCCCACGCCGAGGTAGTTCCAGGCGGCGTACTGGACTCCGTTCGGCCCCTTCAGCGGCGGGATCGCGAGGTACTTGCGCCAGCGGGCGTTCGGGTCCTTCTGGTCGATGTCGAGGAAGCCGCCCCAGTAATAGGAGCGGGCGCCGCCGATGATCGGTTTGCCGGGCGCGTTGCCGTAGCGGAGCATCTGGTCCTGGTCGGCGGTGAACACGTCCTTGTTGATCAGTCCCTCGGCGTACATGCCGTGGATGAACTTCAGGCCATCCCGCCACTCGTCCTTGGTGAAGGTGACGTCGACCTTGCCGTCGTCGACGAACAACCACGGGTCGCCCGGGTTGTAGAGGAAGGAGTTCATGAAAAACGTGTCGAACGGCGCGTCCTTGTACCCGGCGAACGGGATGGTCCGGCCGTTGCCGCCCAGATCGGCCTTCTTGAACGCCCGCAGCACCTCGACGAACTCGTCGGTGGTCTTCGGGATGTCCAGGCCGACCTGCTCGATCCAGTCCGTGTTGAGAAACGTGCGGCCGTTGCTGGCCCGGCAGTGGTAGCAGTCGTTGATGTTCGGGAACGAGTAGATCTTCTTGTCCGGCGCCTGCACCAGCTTGCGCGCGTCCGGGTAGTCCTTCATCGCCTGCTGCAGGTTCAGCGCGTACCCGTCGATGTACTGGCCGACGTCGGTGAACAGGCCCTGCTGGCCGTACAGGAACAGCTGCGAGCGGGTGAACGCGACGCCCATGAACGCGTCCGGGATGTCGCCGGCGGCGATCATCGCGTTCACCTTGGTCATGATGTCGTCGTCGGTGCCGCCGACCTGGTTCCACTCGATGTGGATGTTGGTCTTCGACTCCAGCCACTTGGTGAAGGCGTTGGTCTTCCAGTCGCCGATCGTCACGTTCTGCGGGACCACGATCTTGAAGGTGACCTTCTCGTTCGTGATCGGCTTCAGCTCCCGGGCCACCGGGCCGACGTACCCCTCCGGGTACTGCACCCCGGCCAGCTTCGGGCCGAGCGTGACACTGGGTGCGGCCTGACCCGTGCCTCCCCCGCCTGCGCCGCTCGCGGTACTGGAGCCGCTGCAGCCGCTCAGCAGACCTCCCCCGGCTGTTGCGGCGGTCAGTCCGAGCGCCCCCGCGATGAGTGATCGACGGCTGACTCCCGTCGGCCGGGCAGCATTGTTCGGCATGAGTTCCTCCAAGGCGGTATAGGACGGAACGAGACGAAATATCCGATAGGATCTCGGATCTTTCGCCGGAGAATGGCACAGATCCGATGACTTCGGAAGGGGTCGGCGGTAACTTGGCGGGGTCAGTCCGTCACTGTCGGCATCTTGCAAGGGAAGCGTTTGCTGCTTGCTGGACCGGCGCTAAATTTCTTGCGGAAACTAAAGGACTTCCCTGTTTCTATAGGGTTCACACCATGGCGACGCCGAAATTCATCCTCGACCTGCGCGAGAAGATCGGACACGACCTGCTGTGGCTGACCGGCATCACCGGGGTGGTGCTGAACGACGCCGACCAGGTATTGCTGGTAAGGCGCGCGGACGACGGGCGATGGAGTCTGGTCGCCGGAATCCTCGAGCCCGGTGAGCAGCCGGCCGTCGCCCTGGTCCGCGAGATCGAGGAGGAGACCGCGGTCGTGGTCGAGGTCGAACGGCTGGTCAGCATGGAGGCGCTGCCGCCGTCCACCTATCCGAACGGCGACGAGGTGCAGTTCCTCGACCTCTGCTTCCGGTGCCGCCCGCTACACGGCGAACCCCGCGTCAACGACGACGAGTCCCTCGAGGTCGCCTGGTTCCCGCTCTCGGACCTCCCACCGCTGTCCACCCGCGAACAGGAGTCCATCACCAACGCCCTCTCCCCCGACCCCACTCCCCTCTTCACCCGCCCCTGACCGAAGGCGCGAACTGACCAGGCCCCCGACCGACAGGCCGGGGGCAGGTGGGGGGTACGGGTCAGTGGGCGGCTTCGTGCCAGGTGCGGCCTATGCCTACGGAGACGTCGAGGGGGACGGCCATCTCCACGGCGCGGCCCATGTCGCGGCGGACGAGTTCCTCGAGGGCCTCGCATTCGCCGGGAGCGATCTCGAAGACGAGTTCGTCGTGCACCTGGAGCAGCATCCGCGACTTCAGCCCGGACTCGCGCAGCGACCGGTCGACCTTCAGCATCGCCATCTTGATCACGTCCGCGGCCGACCCCTGGATCGGTGCGTTGAGCGCCATCCGCTCGGCCATCTCACGCCGCTGCCGGTTGTCGCTGGTCAGGTCCGGCAGGTAGCGCCGGCGCCCGAGGATCGTCTCGGTGTACCCGCTCTTGCCGGCGTCGATCACGATCGACCGCAGGTAGTCGCGGACCCCACCGAAGCGCTCGAAGTACTCGTCCATCAGCCCGCGGGCCTCGTCCACGCCGATCTTCAGCTGCTGGCTCAGCCCGTACGCCGACAGGCCGTACGCCAGGCCGTAGTTCATCGCCTTGATCTTCGCCCGCTGCTCCTGCGTCACCGCCGACGGCTCGACCGAGAACACCCGGGACGCGGTCACCGAGTGGAAGTCCATCCCGGAGTTGAACGCCGAGATCAGCCCCTCGTCACCGGAGACGTGCGCCATGATCCGCATCTCGATCTGGCTGTAGTCGGCCGACATCAGCGACTCGTTGCCCTCGCCGACGACGAACGCCTGCCGGATCCGGCGGCCCTCCTCGGTCCGGATCGGGATGTTCTGCAGGTTCGGGTCGGTCGAGCTGAGCCGGCCGGTCGCCGCGATGGTCTGGTTGAACGTGGTGTGGATCCGGCCGTCCTTCGGGCTGATCGTCTTCAACAGCCCCTCGACGGTCTGGCGCAGCCGGCTCGCGTCCCGGTGCGCCAGCAGGTACGCCAGGAACGGGTGCTCGGTCTTCTCGAACAGCGCCTGCAACGAGTCCGCGTCGGTGGTGTAGCCGGTCTTGGTCCGCTTCGTCTTCGGCATCTGCAGCTCGTCGAACAGCACCACCTGCAACTGCTTCGGCGACCCGAGGTTGATCTCCTTGCCGATCACCTCGCACGCCGCCGTGGCGGCGTCCCGCACACCGGTGGCGAACCGCTCCTCGAGCTCCTCCAGGTACGGCCGGTCGACGGCGATACCGTCCCGCTCCATGCCGGCGATGACGTCGATCAGCGGCAGTTCCACGTCGGCCAGCAACGTGGTCCCGGCCTGCTTCTCCAGCTCCGCGTCCAGCGTGTCGGCGAGGTCGGCGATCGCACGGGCACGCAGCATGGTCGCGTCCGCGGCCGGACCGCCCTCGACGTCGTCGAAGCTCAGCTGCCCGTTGTCGGCCTCCTCGTTGCGCAGCTCGCGCTTGAGGTACCGCACGGTCAGGTCGGCCAGGTCGTACGACCGCTGGTCAGGGCGCACCAGGTACGCGCTCAGCTGGGTGTCCGAGCTCAACCCGGCCAGCGTCCAGCCGCGCTCGAGGAAGCCGAGCAGCGGGCCCTTCGCGTCGTGCAGCGCCTTCGGCTGCTTCGGGTCGGCGAGCCAGGCCTGCCAGGCCGCGTCGTCGTCCGGCGTCAGCGTGGTCGGGTCGAACCACGCCGCCGCGCCCGAGGCGTTCGCCAGCGCCAGGCCGGTGATCTCGCCGGTGCCGCGGCCCCAGCTGCCCTGCACCGCGACGCCCACCCGCTCGCCGCTGCTGACGTGCTCCTTGATCCAGGCCGCCACCTCACCCGGCTTCAGTTGTACGCCGTCCAGCTCGAAGCCGTGGTCGACGGTCGCGTCGACCTCCTCGTGCTCGGCGACCAGCCGCTCCCGCAGCACCCGGAACTCCAGGCTGTCGAACAGCGTGTGCACCTTCTCCCGGTCCCACGGCTGCCGGACCAGGTCGTCCACCGTGACGTCCAGGGTCAGGTCGCGGACCAGTTCGTTGATCTGCCGGTTCCGGATCACCGAAGCCAGGTGTTCGCGCAGCGACTCACCGGCCTTGCCCTTGATCTCGTTCACCCGGTCGACCACGTCGTTCAGCGAGCCGAACTGGTTCAGCCACTTGGCGGCCGTCTTCGGCCCGACCCCGGGCACACCGGGCAGGTTGTCGCTCGACTCCCCCACCAGCGCCGCGAGATCCGGGTAGAGCCGCGGCGTCACGCCGTACTTCTCCTCGACCGCGGCCGGGTCCATCCGGGCGATCTCGGACACGCCGCGCTTCGGGTACAGCACGGTGATGTCGTCGCTGACCAGCTGGAACGCGTCCCGGTCACCGCTGCTGATCAGCACCTCGAAGCCCTGCTCGGCCGCCTGGGTGGCGAGCGTGGCGATGATGTCGTCGGCCTCCCACCCGTCGATCTCGGTGGTCGGGATCCGGAGCGCCTCCAGCACCTCCTTGACCAGCGAGATCTGCCCGCTGAACTCGTCCGGCGACTTCGACCGGCCGGCCTTGTACTCCGCGTACTGCTCGGAGCGGAAGGTCTTGCGGGACACGTCGAACGCGACGCAGACATGGGTCGGCTGCTCGTCCCGGAGCATGTTGATCAGCATCGAGGTGAACCCGTACACCGCGTTGGTGTGCTGCCCGGTGGTGGTGGAGAAGTTCTCCACCGGCAGCGCGTAGAACGCCCGGTACGCCAGCGAGTGCCCGTCCAGCAGCAGGATCCGCGGCCGGCCGGCGCCCGGCTGCGGAGTGTCCTTGGTCATCGTCGAGGTGTTGGTTTCTGGAGCCACACACCGACTCTAGTGGTTCCCGCCGACACTTTTCCCTTCCCCGCCCCGCCGCCCCGGACAGGCCGTTCCGACCCGCCCGCGTAGTCTGCTTGCGTGACTGACCAGATGAATCTCGGACCGGGCATGGGCGTAGAGGGAACTCTCCTGCAGCTCATGGGAATTGTTGTCACGGAGGCGACCCCGGAGCGGGTCGTCGCGACCATGCCGGTCAAGGGCAACACCCAGCCGTACGGGCTGCTGCACGGCGGCGCGTCCTGCGTGCTCGCCGAGAGCCTCGGCTCGATCGGCTCCGCCCTGCACGCGGCGACGTGCGACAAGGTCGCGGTCGGCGTCGACATCAACGCCACCCACCACCGCGCGGTCCGCGACGGCGTGGTGACCGGCGTCGCCACACCGATCTACCTGGGCCGTACGACGACGTCGTACGAGGTGGTCGTCACCGACGAGCGCGACAAGCGGGTCTGCACCGCCCGGATCACGTGCCAGCTGATCCAGGCGCCGCCGGGTAGCTGACGTCGTCCGGGGTCGCGGTCGGCACCGCGCGGGCGGCTGACTGGGCACGGCGGGCGATCACGGACCGTCGCGACGACAGCAGGGCCAGCAGGTTCGGCGCGTGCTCGGCGGCCAGCCGGCGGCGGACGGTGTGGGTGGCGGCGAACCGCAGTACGCCGGCCTGCCCGAGCCCCAGCCGGGCGAGGAACCGGTTCGCCTCGCGGGCGACCGCGGGCGCGACCGCGGCCAGGTGAGTACAGCTCTCGTGCTCGGCCCAGGCGACCGCCTCCGCGATCAGCGCCTTGCCGAGACCGTGCCGGCGGGCGGTGTCGCTGACGTGCAGGTACTCCACCGTGACCGTGAAGTCGTCGTGCAGCGGGCTGACCGCCGTACGGCGTAGATAGGCCATCCCGTGGACCGCGCCGTCCAGCTCGCCGACCAGCAGCCGGCCGAACGGGTCGTCGAGGTGTTTGCTCACGGCAACCTCGACCGCGGCCACCGTCGGCGTCGCCGGCAACCGCGGCGGGTGACCGGAACCGGTGGACAGCTCACGCCACAACGCGACCAAGGCACCGGCGTCGCCCCGCTGGGCGTCCCTCACCCCGATGGCTGCTGCCACAGCGACCTCCTGGTCTGGTCCACCCCCGAGGTGAACGGGACGTGCGGATACGCTCGTCCTCGCGCAACAGTAGGCCCTTGGGGGTCACTTGCAAAGCTGCCCCCCGGGCTGATCGGAGACCAGGTTTGTTCATCGGAATCGGTACTGTCGTGAACGTCGCGACGGTTCTGCTCGGATCGACACTCGGCGTACTCATCGGCCATCGGCTCAGTCACCGCACCCGTGACCTCGTCACCGACGCTCTCGGCCTGGTCACGCTGCTGATCGCGATCACGTCGGCACTCACCGTCGGCGACCAGGTGCTCAGCGACGCGGTCGGCGACAGCGCTCCGGTGCTGATCGTGCTCGGCGCCATGCTGATCGGCGGGATCGCCGGATCGCTGCTGCGGATCGAGGAGCGGCTCGAGGGCTTCGGGGCCTGGATGCAGCGCCGGTTCGACCGTGGCGAAGGGCAGAGCACGTTCGTCGAGGGGTTCGTGACCGCGTCGATGGTGTTCTGCGTCGGGCCGCTGACGTTCCTGGGCGCACTGTCCGACGGACTCGGTCGCGGCGCCGACCAGTTGTTCCTCAAGTCCGTCCTGGACGGGTTCGCGTCGATCGCCTTCGCCGCGTCGTTCGGCTGGGGCGTGACCGCCTCCGCCCTCGTCGTTCTCGTCGTCCAGGGCCTGATGACCGCGGTCGGTGCGGTGCTCGGCGACGTACTCCCGGAGGCCCATGTGACCGCGCTGGGGGCGACCGGCGGCGTGATGCTGATCGGCGTCGCGCTGCGGCTGCTGAAGCTCAAGCAGATCTCGGTGGCCGACCTGCTGCCCGCCCTGATCGTCGCGCCGCTGCTGGTGCAACTCCTGGTCGTCGTCCGGACCTGACGAGAGCCCCGGTCCCGCCGAGGGGACCAGGGCTCTCGCGGCAACTCCTGCTGCTCAGTCCTCGCCGAGGTAGGCCTTGCGGACCTCGTCGTTGACGAGCAGGTCGTTTCCGGTGCCGGACAACACGATCTTGCCGACCTCGAGCACATACCCGTAGTCGGCCCGCTTCAGCGCCGCCTGGGCGTTCTGCTCCACCAGCAGGATCGTCGTACCCTGCTGCTGCAACTCGGTCACCGTCGACATGATCCGCTTCATCATGATCGGCGACAGACCCATCGACGGCTCGTCGAGCATCAGCAGCTTCGGCCGGCTCATCATCGCCCGGCCCATCGCCAGCATCTGCTGCTCACCACCGGAGAACGTCCCGGCCGGCTGCTTGCGCCGCTCCCCCAGGATCGGGAACAGGTCGTACGCCGCGTCCAGGTCGGCCCGGATCCCGGCCGCGTCCTTGCGGGCGAACGCGCCGAGCAGCAGGTTTTCCTCGACCGACAGCCGGGGGAAGATCCGCCGCCCTTCCGGCGAGTGCGCCAGCCCTCTGGCCACGATGTCGTGCGCGGCGACGTGGTGGATCGGCTCGCCCTGGAACAGGATCTCGCCCGACACCGGCCGGAGCAGACCCGAGATCGTCCGCAGCGTGGTGGTCTTGCCGGCGCCGTTGGTGCCGATCAGCGTCACCACCTGGCCCTGCTCCACGCTGAAGCTGATCTTCTTCACCGCGACGATCTTGCCGTAGGCAACTTCCAGGTCACGCACCTCGAGCATTGCCGTCATGGCAGCCTCTCCTCCCCGCGGGCGTCCTGCGGCCGCTGGTCGTCCGCCTCGTCCTCCTCGCCGGTGCCGATGTAGGCCTCGATCACTCGCGGATCGGACTGCACCTCCTCGGGCGTGCCCTCGATCAGCGCCTCGCCGCGGACCAGGCAGAGCACCCGGTCGCAGAGGTTGAAGATGAACCGCATGTCGTGCTCGATCACCACGACCGACAGACCGGAGTCCCGGATCTTGAAGATCAGGTCCATCGCCTGCCGGGTCTCCAGCGGGTTCATCCCGGCCGTCGGCTCGTCCAGCAGGATGAGCTTCGGGTCGGTGGCCAGTGCGCGGGCGATCTCGAGCCGCCGCTGGTCGCCGTACGGCATGTTCCTGGCCAGGTGCTCGGTCGACCGGCCGAGGCCGACGAACTCGAGCAACTCCTGGGCCCGGGCCCGGGTGGCCGCCTCCTCGTGCCGGTACTTCGGCCCGCGCAGGACCGAGGTGAGCGCGCCCGAACTGGTCCGGCTGTAGCGGCCGACCATGACGTTCTCCAGCGCGGTCATGTTCGCGAACAACCGGATGTTCTGGAACGTCCTGGCCATTCCGGCCCGGACGACCGCCCGCGGCTTCGGCGGCAACGGGGTGAGCGCGCCCAGCGGTTGCACCGGTACCGCCTCCGCCGACTCGCGCTGCTGGCGCTTCGGCGCCTTCGGCTTCCGCGGCGCGCCGGCGAACCGGACCGCGCCGCTGGTCGGCTTGTAGAGCCCCGTGAGGCAGTTGAAGAACGTTGTCTTACCGGCCCCGTTCGGGCCGATCAGACCGACGATCTCGCCCTCCCGCACGGTCAGGTCCACGTTGTTGACCGCCAGCAGACCACCGAACCGCATGGTCACCCCGGAGGCCTCCAGCACCGGCTGCCCGATCGGCCGGGTCGTCGTCGACGGCGTATCGGTGACGGTCATTTCGCCTCCTCGACGATCAGGCGTTCTTCCTCGACCGCGACGGCGAGGTCCTCGTCCTCTTCGTGGAACTCCAGCATCCGCCGCCGGTTCGCGACCAGGCCCTCCGGCCGGAACCGCATCATCAGCACCAGGGTCAGACCGAACAGCAGCAGCCGGTACTCCGAGAAGAACCGCAGCTTCTCCGGCAGCAGCTTCAGAATCGTTGCTCCGAGCAACACACCGGCGATGGTGCCCATACCGCCCAGCACGATCGCCGCGAGCAGGAACGCCGACTCGAGGAAGATGTACTGGTCGGGGCTGACGGCGACGTCCTGGTGCGCCTTGATGGTGCCGGCCAGACCGGCCAGGAACGCGCCGATCGCGAACGCCAGCAGCTTCAGGCCGAAGACGTTCACGCCCATCGCCTCGGCGGCCTTCTCGTCCTCCCGGATCGCGACCCAGCCGCGGCCGATCCGGCTGTCGTTGAGCCGGGCGAAGACCAGGATGACGAAGGCGATCAGGATCAGCAGCAGGAAGTAGTAGTTCGAGAAGCGGCCCAGCTCCAGCCCGGCGACCGTGTGCTCGTCACCGAAGTTGAAGTTGCCGATCTGCAGCTCCGGGATACCGGGGATGCCGTTCGGGCCGTTGGTCAGCAGCGGGCCGTTGATGCCGTCCAGGTTGAACATCGCCAGCCGGAAGATCTCACCGAAGCCCAGCGTCACGATGGCCAGATAGTCACCCGAGACCCGCAGGGTCGGTGACCCGATGATGAGACCGAACGTCGCCGCCACACAGGCGCCGATCAGCACCACGACCGGGAACGGCGGGTGCCAGTCGATCGTCGCGAACGCCGACTCCGACAGCATCGCGGCCACGTAGGCGCCGGACCCGAGGAAGGCGATGTAGCCGAGGTCCAGCAGGCCGGCCAGGCCGACCACGATGTTCAGCCCCATCGCGGTGGCCGCGAAGATCAGCACCTGGGTCGCGATCGACATGTTCGCGTCCGACCCCTTCTGGGTGAAGGGGAAGAAGAACGCGACCACGAAGGCCGCCAGTGTCAGCACGTGCTTGTGCCGCTGGCCGACGTGGCCGAACCAGCTGATCACGCCGGTCCGGAACAGTGCCAGGATCACGGTGGCGATGAAGAGCAGGCACAGGATGAACGACGCCGCGTCCGTCAGGCCCAGCGCGTACGCCGAGCCGAACAGGATCGCCGCCATCGTCACGGCGATGGCGAGGATCTCCGACCAGCCCGGCAGCCTCGCCTGGCTCAGGTCACGCAGCTGCCGCAACGGCAGCATCCGCGACGAGACCAGAAGCAGAGCGGCGCCGGCCAGCGAGATGTAGGCGCCCGGGTTGACGTTGATCAGACCGTCGGACTCGACCGTGATCGCGACGACGATCCCCACCATGTACAGCGTCAGGCCGAGACCCAGCGCCCGCAGGCCGAGGGTCGCGTCCAGCCAGGTGCCCAGCGTCGTCAGCGGCCCCCGCTCCGCGAGCAGCAGGACCAGTGCGAGCACAGCCCCGATGATCGCGAGGATCTGCAGGCCGCCCGGGTAGAAGTTGATCGACAGATTGTTCAGGATCGAGCGGTCGTAGCTCCAGGACAGGAAGGAGCCGGCGATCACCAGCGCCGCGCCGGCCACGCCGGCCGGCCACGCGATCGGTTTCGCCGGCGGCTGGACGACCGCCTCCGGAGTCTCCGGAGTCGTCTTCACGTGACTCATGCCCGGTCCACCACCCTCGCTCCGAGCAGGCCCTGCGGCCTGAAGACCAGTACCAGGATCAGGATGACGAACGCCCAGACGTCCTTCCAGGAACCGCCACCGAACTGACCCGGCACGTACTGCGTGGCCAACGCCTCGACCAGTCCGAGGACCAAGCCACCGACGACGGCGCCGTAGATGTTGCCGATACCACCGAGCACAGCCGCGGTGAACGCCTTCAGACCCGCCAGGAAGCCCATCCGGAACTCGATGTTGTTGTTCTGCAGGCCCTGCGAGACACCCGCGACGGCGGCCAGTACGGCGCCGAGCGCGAACGCGACCACGATGATCCGGTCGACGTTGATACCCATCAACCGGGCGGTGTCCGGGTCCTGCGAGACCGCCTGCATCCCGCGGCCGAGCCGGGTCCGGTTGATGAAGAACCACAGCAGTACGGCGCACACCGCCAGCGCCGCGACGGTGAAGATCGCGGACCGCTGGATCGTCACGCCGCTGACGTCCAGCGCGCTGCCGGTCACCAGTTCGATCTGCGGGAACGGGATGCGCTGCTTGGCGCTCGGCCACTCGATGCTGCTGATGATCGTCCTGAAGATCACCCAGCCCAGTTCCGCGGCCGCGACCGCGATGGCCGCGGCCTGGACGACCGCGACCGTGCCGGTCTCGGTGCGCGCCCTGCCCCGTACGGCGATGGACAGCAGCCAGCCGGCCGCCGCACCGACCGCGGCGCCGACGATGATGACGCCGGGCACCAGGACGACGGACAGATCCCGGTCGATCAGCCGGGCCACGACCCAGAGCGCGACCGCGCCGGTCGCGGCGCCGAGCAGCGGGGCGCGGTCGTACCACTTGGTCACCGGGTTGTCGAGCTCGGCCTTCGACAGCAGCGCGGCGACGAAGTACCCGAGCGCGATCGCCAGCATCGCGAACACCACGACGGTCCAGCCCGGCCGCTCGTAGAACAACCGGATGAACTCCTGCAGGAAGACGGAGATGCCGATCGCGGTGATCAGCGGTGCGAGTCGTGGCGCGTGCCGCAGGGGACGGTACGCGACACGTTCCATCAGCACCGCCGTGCCGACCGACGCGACGATGGCACCGACGATCATGATCGGCAGGATCCACACGCCGGTCTGACCGTCGAAGAACAACAAGTACGTGGTCAGTGCGCCGAACGCACCGATCATGAACACCTCGCCGTGGGCGAAGTTGATGAGCTGCACGATGCCGTAGACGACGGTGTACCCGACCGCGATCAGGGCGTACAGCGATCCCAGCGTCAGCCCGTTTACGAGCTGCTGGAAGAACTGGTCCACGTCGACCTCCCAACTGCCTCGGTTCCGACATGCCGCGGGGGCGGGAGGATCAGCTCCCACCCCCGAGGCATGAGGTCGACCTGCTTACTCGGACTTGAATTCCTTGGTCTCGACGGTGGACCACTTACCGCCGGAGACCTTGTACACGGTCAGCACCTTCGAGGTGGTGTCGCCGTACTGGTCGAACGCCACCTTGCCGGTCACGCCGTCGAAGGAGACCTTGCTCATCGCCTCCACGGTCTTCGGGCGGGCGGACTCGACGTCGGACGCGTCCTTCAGCGACTCCTTCAGCGCGTTGATGATCGCGTTGGCCGCGTCGTAGGAGTAACCGCCGTACGCCGCGTACGGGTCCTTGAACCCGGCCGCGTTGTAGTCCTCGACGAACTTCTTCGCCGACTCCAGCTGGTCGATCGGGGCGCCGACCGAGGTGGCCAGGTCGTTCTCACTCGTCTTGCCGGCCAGACTGATGAACTTCGGGTCGTAGATGCCGTCGCCACCCATCAGCGGGACGTTGAGGCCGGCGGCCTTCATCTGCTGCGACAGCGGACCGGCCTGCGGGTACTCACCGCCGTAGTACACGGCCTGCGGCGCGGACGGCTTGATCGCCGAGATCACGGCCTGGTAGTTGGAGTCGTCCGGGTTGATGGTCTGGGCCGCGACGACCTGACCGCCCAGCTTCTTGAACTCCTCGGTGAAGGTGCCGACCAGGCCCTGGCCGTACGCCTTCTTGTCGTGGATCGTCGCGACCTTGGTGATCTTCGCCGTCTCGTACAGGTAGCGAGCCGCGAAGGGACCCTGGACCGCGTCGGTCGTGCAGGTGCGGAAGTAGTGGGGGTACGGCCGCTTCGGGTCCGTCTGCCAGTTGGCGCCCTGGGTCAGGCCCGGCCCGGTGTTGGCCGGCGAGACCTGGACGATGTTCTTCGGAGCGAGGACGGGCTGGACCTGCTGGCTGACGCTGGTGTTCAGCGTGCCCACCACGCCGATCACGTCGGCGTCACCGGCGAGCGCGGTGGCCGCGTTCTTGCCCGGCTCCGGCTTGCCCTCGTCGTCCTTCGGCACGACCTCGAGCTTCCAGCCCGGGATCGCGTTGGATTCGTTCGCCTGCTTCACGGCCAGCTCGACCGAGTGCTGGATACCCAGACCCAGCGCCGACAGGTCTCCCGACAGAGGCGCGATCACGCCGATCTTGGCGGTCTTCGTCGCTTCTCCGGAGCCCCCGCCAGAGTCGTCGCCACTGCGTGAACCGCAGGCAGTCAGGGCCAACGACGCAACGATCAGCGACGCGCCGACCCGTACTACGGAACGCTGCTGCACTGTTCCTCCCATGTCTGGATAGTCCGGCAGATCCCCGGACTCCCGCGAATGCCGCGAGCACCCGCAGGTTAGACCTCTGGCGGCTTCCGCGGCGACGTCACCGAGCGTGTGTTGTGAGGTCGTTACAGCGGTAAGCAGCGTGGGAGGTTGTGATTGCTGTACGCCCGCTCAGCGCCGCATGCGGAGAGTGAGTCAGTCCTTACCGCCCGCCTCGTCAACGACCAACTCCGCGACCTGACGCATGGAAACTCTTTTGTCCATGGCGGTTTTCTGGATCCACCGGAACGAGTCCGGCTCGGACAATCCGAACTTCGTCTGCAGGATCGACTTGGCCCGGTCGACCAGTTTGCGGGTCTCCAGCCGCTCGGCCAGGTCGGCGACCTCACGCTCCAGCTCGGCCAGTTCGACGTACCGGGACGCGGCGATCTCGATCGCGGGCAGCAGGTCGGCCTTGGAGAACGGTTTCACCAGGTACGCCATGGCGCCGGCGTCGCGGGCCCGCTCGACCAGCTCGCGCTGCGAGAACGCGGTCAGCATCAGCACCGGCGCGATCCGCTCGCCGGCGATCTTCTCCGCGGCGCTCAGCCCGTCCAGCTTCGGCATCTTGACGTCGAGGATCACCAGGTCGGGCCGATGCTCGGTCGCCAGCCGGATGGCCTCTTCCCCGTCCCCGGCCTGCCCGACGACGTCGTACCCCTCCTCGGCCAGCATCTCGGCCAGATCCATCCGGATCAACGCCTCGTCCTCAGCGATCACCACACGCTTAGCAGTCACGCCCACACCTTATCGACCCTCCACCTGCCGGCGGGCAGGGTGATCACGACACGGCAACGCGCCGAAGACCGGAGGGCCGCAAGGCCAGCAGATCAATGCGGTCGACGATCCACCCGCGAATGCGCCCGGTGCTCCGCGTGCCCCCGCCATGGCCGGCCCGATCGATGAGCTAGGATTCCTGGCGCAACGCCCTGGTAATCCAATCGGCAGAGATAGTGGTCTCAAACACCATACAGTGTGGGTTCGAGTCCCACCCAGGGCACAGAATCTGTCGGCGGCGTCCGCGAAGCTTCCGTCATGTACGGCGATCAGACGCGAGAGATCGCGCGTACGGCGATGGGTGCGGGCGAGAGTCTCAACTCGATCAGCAAGCGGCTCAAGGTAAGCCGGGCCGCGCTCCGTGACTGGCGTGATCGACCGGATCGTCGGTCCTACCTGAGCGCCTGCCCCCTGTGTGCCAACGGGAAGCTGACGCGTTCGCCGTACGCGTATCTGCTCGGCCTGTATCTCGGCGACGGATGCCTGTCGAAGCACCGCAGGGATGTCTACGCCCTACGCATCGCCTGCGACGACAGGTACCCCCGTCTCATCGACGAAGCGGAGTCTGCGATCGCGGCGGTCCATATGAGCCGACCGGTGTACCGGGTCCAGGCTGTTGGCTACACGTCCGTTGTTGCTTACTGGAAGCACTGGCCGTGTCTGTTCCCTCAGCACGGCCCCGGGCGGAAGCACCAGCGCACGATCGCGCTTGTGGGCTGGCAGCGGGAGGTTGTAGTCGAGTACCCCGCACAGTTCCTGCGCGGCCTGTTCAACTCCGACGGCTGCCGAGTCATGAACTGGACGACCCGAACGGTCGACGGCCGACTGAAGCGGTACGAATACCCGCGCTACCTGTTCTCCAACCAGTCCGCTGACATCATGCGCCTGTGCCAGTGGGCGCTGGACCTGCTCGACATCCCCTGGCGGATGCCCCGACCGAATGCCTTGTCCGTCGCCCGGCGCGATGCGGTCGCCAGACTGGACGCGTTGATCGGCCCGAAGTCCTAGTCCGCACACATGAAGAGGCGGGCAGCTCGCCGGCTGCCCGCCTCTTCATGTGCGGTTCGGTTACGGGTTGCGGTAGGCGGGGGCTATGCCTTGGATGGCGTCGCCCATGCGGTGGACCCGGAGGGCGTTGGTGGAGCCGGGGATGCTGGGTGGGGAGCCGGCGACGATGACGACCAGGTCGCCCTTGTTGAGTTTGCCGAGTTCGAGCAGGCGCTGGTCGACCTGGCGGACCATCTCGTCGGTGTGGTCGACGGTGGGGACGATGTGCGTCTCGATCCCCCACACCACGCTCAGCCAGGAGCTCACCGACGGGACCGGGGTGAAGGCGAGCACCGGGATCTCGGTGCGGTAGCGGGCCAGCCGGAGCGCGGTGTCGCCGCTCTGGGTGAAGGCGACCAGATACTTCGCATCGAGCCGGTCGGCGACGTCCGCGGCGGCCCGGGCGATCACGCCGCCCTTGGTCCGGGGCTCCCAGTCGATCTCCTTGAGCCGGCTGAGGCCGTGCTGCTCGGTGGAGGCGACGATGCGCGCCATCGTGTTCACCGTCTCGATCGGGAACCGGCCGACGCTGGTCTCACCGGATAGCATCACCGCGTCGGCGCCGTCGAGTACGGCGTTCGCGACGTCGGACGCCTCGGCCCGGGTCGGCCGCGGCGCGGAAATCATCGACTCCAGCATCTGGGTGGCGACGATGACCGGTTTCGCGTTCAGCCGGGCCTGGTCGATGATCAGCTTCTGCACCAGCGGGACCTCCTCGAGCGGGAGCTCCACGCCGAGGTCGCCGCGGGCCACCATGAACCCGTCGAAGGCCTCGATGATCTCGTCCAGGTTGGCGACCGCCTGCGGCTTCTCGATCTTGGCGATCACCGGGACCCGCAGGCCCTCCTCGTCCATGATCTTGTGCACCAGCTGGACGTCGGCCGCGTCCCGGACGAACGACAGCGCGATCATGTCGGCCGGCAGGTGCAGCGCCCAGCGCAGGTCCTCGGCGTCCTTCTCCGACAGCGCCGGCACGCTGACCGCGACACCGGGCAGGTTGATGCCCTTGTGGTTCGACACCGGCCCGCCGACGGTGACCCGGCAGACCACGTCGGTCTCGGTCACCTCCTCGGCGACCAGCGCGATCCGGCCGTCGTCGATGAGCAGCTGGTCGCCCGGCTTCACATCACCCGGCAGACCGTCGTACGTCGTACCGCAGATGGTGGCGTCGCCCGGGACCTCCCGGGTGGTGATGGTGAAGCGCTCGCCGTAGGTCAGCGTGACCTTGCCCTCGGCGAACTCGGCCAGCCGGATCTTCGGGCCCTGCAGGTCGACCAGGATGCCGACGTTCTGCCCGGTCTCCGCCGCGGCGGTGCGGATCCGCTGGTAGATGCGCTCATGCTCGGCATGGGCGCCGTGGCTCAGGTTGAGCCTTGCGACGTCCATACCTGCTTGGACGAGTTCAAGGATGCGCTCGGGGGCGGCCGTAGCCGGGCCGAGCGTACAAACGATCTTTGCGCGACGCACGTCACAAAACCCTACTCCTACAAACCACTGTGTCCGCTGGTCCACCCCTCTTACTGGACGGTTAACAGCTGGAGGCGATCCGGTACGACGCCTGCCGCGACAGCTGAATCGTCAAGAAGGCAAGGGGGTGTAGGCGCCGACAGTGACCTCGCCGCCGAGCCCGGCGGTGACGGTCTGCAGGCCGATCGGCCGGCCCTTCGAATACGTGATCAACGTGACCTGGCCCGGCCGGCGCAGCGTGTACCCGAGGGCGAACGCGTACGCCGCTCCCCCGGTCGTCCCGTTCGTGTACGTCGTGACCGGCCGCCCGTCGACGACCTTGTGTTCCGGCCCGACCTGGCGATGCAGATGGCCGGACAGCAGCAGCGTCGCGCAGCCGCGGGCCGCGGTGTCGGCGAACGAGGACGGATCGTGCACGACGAAGGTGGAGATCTGCTTGTCCTCCGGCTGGCTGCACGCGACGTCGGCGAGTCGCTCGGACTGTTCCGCGATCGTCTCGTCGCCGGCCGAGTCCGCGCTGCCGAGCCCGGTGCGGGTCGGGTCGCTGTCGCCGAGGAACCGGATCCCTTCCACCTCGACCGGTTTGGAGTCCAGCACGGTGAACCCGTTCTTGCGCATCGCGTCCTCGATGTGCCCGCCGGCGTCGTGGTTGCCGGCCACCGCGACGACCTTCAGGTCCCGGAAGTGCTGCGCCAGCGAGTGGATGCTGAACACCTCCCACGACTGCCCGGACGAGGAGTCGTCGCCGGCGTCGATCAGCACCTTGGCGCCGGCCACCTTCGCCACCTCGGCGGCGAACGGGTCCATTCCGATGTTGTCGTGCCGGTCCGACACCAGCAACGCGACCGTCTCGCCCTCGGCCGCCTGGTGGATCCGGCCGCCGACCCGGCTGACCCGCTCCCGCAACCGGCCGTAGAACTCGGTGGATCGCTCGTACGTCTCCACCGCCGTACGGATGACTCCGACACCTCCGGTCGTGGAGAACCCGGACGCGACCTCGACGTGCTTCAGCCGTTCGTCGAAGGACAGCTCCGGCAGCAACTGGTGCAGCGGACGCCATTCGGTCGGCGGTACTTCGGCCGGCCGGATCCGCCCCGGGCCGAAGATCGACGCGATCGTGATCAGCATCGCGACCAGGACGACGATCGCCCGGTGCTCGACCCGGCGTTCGTGCTTGTGTACGAGGTCCCACAGCTCACGTCGCCGGCGTGGGCCCAGTGCGGTCCAGACCGTTGCGACCACGACCGCGACCAGCAGACCGGTGCCGGCGCCGGCGACCGCGTTGTCGACGGCCATCTCCCCGACGACCTGCTCGATCCGCGCGATCTCACCGTCGGGCTGGGAGGCGATCAGCGCGTCGCGGTTGAGCAGTTCGGTGAGGTTCTCGGCGTCGGTCTCCTGGATGTCGATGTTGACGCCGATGCCGAGCGGCGCGTCGGTGGGGATGCGCAGCCGCGGCAGTACGGCGCCGAGGTCGAGGGTGGCGTGGTCGTCGAACGTCGGCGAGATGGTCGCGGCGTGCGCGCCGATCGTCACCCGCTCGGAGTCGTTGGCGAACCCGAACAGGCCGACCGACAGCGACGTGACCAGCCAGAGCAGGCTGAGCGCGGCCCACGGCGCGATCGCACGGAGCCGGGCTCGGGTCACCAGGCGGCGGCTAGCCATGGGTCAACCGTATTGGGCCGGGCAAGGCATTGCATCCCGAACGACGGCGGGCCGCAGACGACTTTCGTTGCCTGCGGCCCGGTTCATCCGCCGGTCAGACCGCCAGCGGGCGGGCCGTCGGCGGGATGGGGGTGGGCAGGGTGGACGATCCGGTCAGATAGGTGTCGACGCCGTTGGCGCAGGAGCGGCCCTCGGCGATCGCCCAGACGATCAGCGACTGGCCGCGGCCGGCGTCGCCGCAGGCGAAGACGCCCTCGACCGAGGTCTGGTAGTTCTTGTCCCGCTTCACGTTGCCCCGCTCGTCCAGCTCGACGCCGAGCTGCTCGAGGAAGCCTTCCCGCTCCGGGCCGAGGAAGCCCATCGCGAGCAGCACGAGCTGCGCCGGGATGGTCCGCTCGGTGCCCTCGATCGGGGTGAACTTCCCGTCCTTGAACTCCACCTCGACCAGGTTCAGCCCGGACACGTTGCCGTCGGCATCCGCTTCGAAGTTGACCGTCGAGACGGAGTACACCCGCTCGCCGCCCTCCTCGTGCGCTGACGCGACCCGGTAGATCATCGGGTACGTCGGCCACGGCTGCCCGGCCGGCCGGTCGTCGCCGGGACGCGGCATGATCTCCAGCTGGGTGACCGAGCGGGCGCCCTGGCGGTGCGCCGTGCCGAGGCAGTCCGCACCGGTGTCGCCGCCGCCGATGATGACCACGTCCTTGCCCGTGGCAACGATCTGGTCCTCGACGGTCTGGCCGAGCGCGACCCTGTTTGCCTGCGGCAGGTACTCCATCGCCTGGTGGATGCCGCCGTACTCACGGCCCGGCACCGGCAGGTCCCGCGCGGCGGTCGCGCCGGTCGCGATGACGACCGCGTCGTACCGCTGCTTGAGCTGGGTCCCGGTGACGTCCACGCCGACGTTGACGCCGGAGCGGAAGACGGTGCCCTCCTCCTTCATCTGCTGGATGCGGCGGTCGACCTGCACCTTCTCCATCTTGAACTCGGGGATGCCGTAGCGCAGCAGCCCGCCCGGGGCGTCGGCCCGCTCGTAGACCGCGACGGTGTGGCCGGCGCGGGTCAGTTGCTGGGCCGTGGCCAGGCCGGCCGGGCCGGACCCGACGACCGCGATCGTCTTGCCGGTCAGCCACTCCGGCGGCTGCGGCTTGACGTCACCGGTCTCCCAGGCCTTGTCGATGATCGCGACCTCGACGTTCTTGATCGTCACCGGCTCCTGGTTGATGCCGAGCACGCAGGCCGGTTCACACGGCGCCGGGCAGAGCCGGCCGGTGAACTCCGGGAAGTTGTTGGTCGCGTGCAGCCGCTCGATCGCACCGGACCAGTCGTCGCGCCAGACCAGGTCGTTCCACTCCGGGATCAGGTTGCCCAGCGGACAGCCGTTGTGGCAGAACGGGATACCGCAGTCCATGCAGCGGCCGGCCTGCTTGGTGATGATCGGCAGCAGTGCCTTGCCGGGCCCACCGGGGTAGACCTCTTTCCAGTCCTTGACCCGCTCCTCGACCGGGCGCCGCTCGGCGACCTCCCGCGGGGTGGTCAGGAATCCCTTCGGGTCAGCCATCAGATGGCCTCCATCATCGCTCGCGTGGTGGCGTCCTCGTCCAGCCCGTCCCGCTCGGCGGCCGCCTTGGCCGCCAGCACCCGGGCGTAGTCGCGGGGCATCACCGTGGTGAATCTGGCGGCTGCGGCGGGCCAGTCGGCGAGCAGCTTGGCCGCCCGTTCCGAACCGGTCTCCTCGTGGTGCCGCCGGACCAGGTCCTGCAACAGGTCGGACTCCTCCTCGGTGGCCGGATGCAGGTCGACCAGCTCCGGGTTCACCAAGGCGGGGTCCAGGTCGAGCACGTGGGCCACGCCGCCCGACATGCCCGCCGCGAAGTTCCGGCCGACCGCGCCGAGTACGACGACGCGCCCACCGGTCATGTACTCGCAGGCGTGGTCGCCGACCGACTCGACGACCGCGGTCGCGCCGGAGTTGCGGACGCAGAACCGCTGCCCGGCGCCGCCGCTGATGAACAGTTCGCCGGAGGTCGCGCCGTACGCGATGACGTTGCCGGCGATGATCTGGTCGGCCGCGTCGAACCGGGCCCGGCGGTCCGGCCGGATCACCACCCGGCCGCCGGACAGACCCTTGCCGACGTAGTCGTTCGCGTCGCCCTCGAGCCGCAGCGTCACACCGCGCGGGACGAAGGCGGCGAACGAGTTGCCGGCCGACCCGGTGAAGGTCAGGTCGATGGTGCCGTCGGGCAGGCCGGCGGCCCGGTACCGCTTGGTGATCTCGTGACCGAGCATGGTGCCGACGGTCCGGTTGACGTTGCGGATCGGCAGCTGCGCCCGGACCGGCTCGCCGCTGTCGAGCGCCGGCCGGCAGATCCGGATCAGCTCGTTGTCGAGCGCCTTGTCGAGACCGTGGTCCTGGTCGACGGTCCGGTGCCGGGCAGCGCCGTCCGGCAGCGCCGGCACGTGCAGGATCGGCGACAGGTCGAGACCGTCGGCCTTCCAGTGGTCGACCGCGCGCCGGACGTCCAGCACCTCGGCGTGCCCGATCGCCTCGTCCAGCGACCGGAAACCGAGCTCGGCCAGGTACTCGCGGACCTCCTCGGCGATGAACTCGAAGAAGTTCACCACGAACTCGGGCTTGCCGGAGAACCGCTCGCGCAGGACCGGGTTCTGCGTCGCGACACCGACCGGGCAGGTGTCGAGGTGGCAGACCCGCATCATGATGCAGCCCGACACCACCAGCGGCGCGGTGGCGAAGCCGTACTCCTCGGCGCCGAGCAGCGCCGCGACGATCACGTCCCGGCCGGTCTTCAGCTGACCGTCGGTCTGGACGACGATCCGGTCCCGCAACCCGTTCAGCAGCAGGGTCTGCTGGGTCTCGGCCAGGCCGAGCTCCCACGGACCGCCCGCGTGCTTCAGCGACGTCAGCGGGGACGCACCGGTCCCGCCGTCGTGACCGGAGATCAGCACCACGTCCGCGTGCGCCTTGGAGACCCCGGCCGCGATCGTGCCGACGCCGACCTCGGACACCAGCTTCACGTGGATCCGGGCCTGCGGGTTGGCGTTCTTGAGGTCGTGGATCAGCTGCGCCAGGTCCTCGATCGAGTAGATGTCGTGGTGCGGCGGCGGCGAGATGAGGCCGACACCGGGCGTGGAGTGCCGGGTCCTGGCCACCCACGGGTACACCTTGGGACCGGGCAACTGCCCGCCCTCGCCGGGCTTCGCGCCCTGCGCCATCTTGATCTGGATGTCGTCGGAGTTGGTCAGGTACTCCGCCGTCACGCCGAACCGGCCGGACGCGACCTGCTTGATCGAGCTGCGCCGGTTCGGGTCGTACAGCCGATCCGGGTCCTCGCCGCCCTCACCGGTGTTCGACTTGGCGCCGAGCCGGTTCATCGCGACCGCGAGGGTCTCGTGCGCCTCGGCGCTGATCGAGCCGTAGCTCATCGCACCGGTGGAGAACCGCTTGACGATCTCGCTGACCGGCTCGACCTCCTCGACCGGGATCGGCTGCCGGTCGGACTTGAAGCCGAACAGGCCGCGCAGCGTCATCAGCCGCTCGGACTGCTCGTCGACGCGGGCTGTGTACTGCTTGAAGATGTCGTAGCGCCCGGTCCGGGTGCTGTGCTGCAGCCGGAACACCGTCTCCGGGTCGAACAGGTGCGGCTCGCCCTCACGGCGCCACTGGTACTCGCCGCCGATCTCGAGCTTGCGGTGCGCGGTCACGATGCCGTCGGCCGGGTACGCCCGCAGGTGCCGGCGCCGTACCTCCTCGGCGATCGTGTCCAGGCCGACGCCGCCGAGCTTGGACGACGTACCGGTGAAGTAGGTGTCGACCAGCTCCGGCGCCAGACCGGTCGCCTCGAAGATCTGCGCACCGGTGTACGACGCGACCGTCGAGACACCCATCTTCGACATGACCTTGAGCACGCCCTTGCCGAGCGACTTCACCACGTTGCGCACGGCCTGCTCGGGCTCGATGCCCGGCAGGTAGGTGCCCTGGCGGCACAGGTCCTCGACCGACTCGAGCGCGAGGTACGGGTTGACCGCGGCCGCGCCGTACCCGATCAGCAGGGCGACGTGGTGGACCTCGCGCACGTCACCGGCCTCGACGACCAAGCCGACCTGGGTGCGGGTCTTCTCCCGCACCAGGTGGTGGTGAACCGCGGAGGTCAGCAGCAGCGACGGGATCGGCGCCTTCTCCGCGTTCGAGTGCCGGTCGGACAGCACCAGGATGCGGGCGCCGTCCTTGATCGCCGCGTCGGCCTCGGCACAGATCTCGTCGAGCCGCGCCTTCAGCGCCTCGCCGCCGCCCTCGACGTCGTACACGCCGCGCAGCACCGTGGTCGCCAGGCCCGGCATGTCGCCGTCCAGGTTGATGTGGCGCAGCTTGGCGAGCTCGTCGTTGGTGATCACCGGGAACGGCAGCACCACCTGACGGCAGGACGCCGGGCTCGGGCCGAGCAGGTTCGACTCCGGTCCGAGGGACGACGACAGCGAGGTGACGAGCTCCTCGCGGATCGCGTCCAGCGGCGGGTTGGTGACCTGCGCGAACAGTTGGGCGAAGTAGTCGAACAGCAGCCGCGGCCGCTGGCTCAGCACCGCGATCGGCGTGTCGGTACCCATCGACCCGATCGGCTCGGCGCCGGTCTTGGCCATCGGGGTGAGGATGACCCGCAGCTCCTCCTCGGTGTAGCCGAACACCTGCTGGCGCCGGGTCACCGAGGCGTGGCTGTGGACGACGTGCTCACGCTCGTGCAGGTCCTCGAACCGGATCAGGCCGGCGTGCAGCCATTCGTCGTACGGGTGCTCGTTGGCGAGCGCGTTCTTCACCTCGGAATCGGTGATGATCCGGTGCGCCTCGACGTCGACCAGGAAGATCCGGCCCGGCTCGAGCCGGCCCTTCTCGGTGACCGTGGCCGGGTCGATGTCCAGCACACCGGCCTCGGACGCCAGGACGACCAGACCGTCCTCGGTCACCCAGTACCGCGACGGGCGCAGGCCGTTGCGGTCCAGCACCGCGCCGACCTTGGTGCCGTCGGAGAAGACCACCGACGCCGGGCCGTCCCACGGCTCCATCAGCGTGGAGTGGAACTCGTAGAACGCGCGCCGCTTCGGATCCATCGTGGTGGCGTTCTCCCACGCCTCCGGGATCATCATCAGCATCGCGTGCGGCAGCGACCGGCCGCCCAGGTGCAGCAGTTCCAGCACCTCGTCGAACGACGCCGAGTCGGAGGCTCCCGGCGTACAGATCGGGTAGAGCTGCTCGAGGTCACCCGGGATCAGGTCGCTGGCCAGCAGCGCCTCGCGGGCCCGCATCCAGTTCCGGTTGCCCTGGACGGTGTTGATCTCACCGTTGTGGGCGATGTACCGGTACGGGTGGGCCAGCGGCCAGGACGGGAACGTGTTGGTGGAGAACCGCGAGTGCACGACACCGATCGCCGAGGCGAGGTCGGGGTCGGTCAGCTCGGGGAAGAACTTGTCGAGCTGGTCGGTGGTCAGCATCCCCTTGTAGGTGATGGTCCGGCCGGACAGCGACGGGAAGTAGGTCTCGGTCTCCCGCTCGGCCCGCTTGCGCAGCCGGAACACCATCCGCTCCAGCGCCAGGCCGAGCACCCGGCCGGCCTTGGCGGTCACGAACAGCTGCTTGAACGTCGGCATCACCGAACGGGCGGTGGCGCCGAGCAGGTCCGGGTTGGTCGGGACGTCGCGCCAGCCCAGGACGGCCAGGTTCTCCTCCGCGGCCAGCTCCTCGATCCGGGCGATCGCCTTGGCCGCGTCGTCCGCGTCGGCCGGCAGGAAGGCGATACCGGTGGCGTAGCTGCGCTGCACCGGCAGCTCGAAGTCGCACACCTTGCGGTAGTAGGCGTCCGGGACCTGGATCAGGATGCCGGCCCCGTCGCCGGAGTCCGGTTCGGCGCCGGAAGCGCCGCGGTGCTCGAGGTTGCGCAGGGCGGTCAAGGCCTTCGCCACGATGTCGTGGCTGGGTTCACCGGTCAGGGTCGCGACGAACGCGACACCACAAGCGTCGTGCTCGTGCTGTCCGTCGTAGAGACCCTCGCTCGGGAATGGGGGGCGACCAAACATTCAGGAGCTCCCGTCGTCCTACGGTCAACAACTGGCCGCGGGACAACATTGGCCCAAGCCGGGAGTCCCGAGACTACCTCATGACGCCCGACAGATGGACTCCCATTCCACCGTCACAACGCCTTCTCACGCACAGTAAGCAAACGCTCACTACCTGGTCTCCCATCTTCCCAACAAGACCCCTCCGCAACCACCCACAGCACCCAAAATTCACCTGATGAGACCGGCCGCGCCTGGTAGTTCAACACTATGACTTGGCAGCCTTCTCCCGATTGGACTCCACCACCGCCGGCACATGGCCCACGTGGAGCCCGCGGAGTGGTCGCCGTTGGCCTTGGCTGCCGCTCTAGGGCGGTTTGCACGCCACCAGCTGGCCGAGCCTGCCTGGGGTGCCCGCCACGTACTCCGGGACCGTCTGGCGACCGTTGAGCGCCGCGGAGGCTGGTCGGCACTCCCCCGCCACCCTGCGATCGAAGCCTTGTGGGTACGGCGGAACGACGCGCTGGCCGCTCTGGACGCGCTACCACGTGTGCCGGCCCACGGCGATGCCCATCCAGTGAACCTGCTGGGTCGCGACGGGGACGATGTGGTCGCCATCGATTGGGAACAGTTCGGACTCGGGTCGGCCGGCTTCGACCTCGGATACCTCTTGCTGGCCGTCGAGACCCCGCTGGACGAGTTGGTGGCGGCGCACGGGGGCGACGTGGACGTCGTACGGCGTGGGGCCGTGCTGGTGGCGGCGTACACGGGCGTGTCGCGGGCAGCGTGGGCTTTGAGCCGGCCCGACCCCGGAGATCACGTGGAGCGTTTGGAGAGGCTGATGCCGCTCGTTGAGGAAGCCGTGAGCCACGCGTCGTGGACGGCATAGCTCGGGTTGCGGGTGGACGCCTTACGAAATGTTGCCGGAGTCCTGGGTGTCGGCGCCGAAGCGGGCGAAGATGATCCCGAGGTCTTCGAGATAGCTCGACGTCGATCTCGCCGGGGAACATCCGGCCGACCCTGGTCAGCACACCCGCCGCCAGGCGACCCAGTTTCGGAGGAACGATGGCACTGGCCGACTTCCCGCGCTACCCACTGCTGTTCGGGCCGAGCCCGGTGCACCCGCTCGACCGGCTCAGCGACCACCTCGGCGGCGCCCGGATCTGGGCGAAGCGCGAGGACTGCAACTCCGGACTCGCGTACGGCGGCAACAAGACGCGGAAACTGGAGTACCTGGTCCCCGACGCGCTCGCCCAGGGTGCGGACACGCTGGTGTCGATCGGCGGGTATCAGTCCAACCACACCCGGCAGGTCGCCGCCGTCGCCGCGAAGGCCGGGCTCAAGGCCGTTCTGGTGCAGGAGAACTGGGTCGACTGGCCGGACGCGCTCAGCGACCGGGTCGGCAACATCCTGCTCAGCCGGATCATGGGTGCGGAGGTCCGGCTCGACCCGGCCGGGTTCGGCATCGGCTTCAAGGAGAGCTGGAAACAGGCACTGGCCGACGTCGAGGCGCGCGGAGGTACGCCGTACGCGATCCCCGCCGGTGCGTCCGACCACCGGCTCGGCGGGCTCGGATTCGCCCAGTGGGCCTACGAGGTCGAGCAGCAGGAACGTGAGCTCGGGGTCTTCTTCGACACCGTCGTCGTGTGCGCGGTGACCGGGTCGACGCAGGCCGGGATGATCGCCGGCTTCGCCGGGCAGGACCGGCCGCGCCGCGTCATCGGCATCGACGCGAGCGCGAAACTGGCGGAGACCCGCGACCAGGTGGAGCGGATCGCGCGCGCCACCGCGGACCTGATCGGGCTCGGCCGGGACCTGCGCGACGACGAGATCACCGTGCTGGAGGGGTGGGCCGGCGACCTGTACGGCATCCCGGTCCGGTCGACCCTGGACGCGATCCGCCTGACCGGTCGGCTCGAGGGGATGATCATCGACCCGGTCTACGAGGGGAAGTCGATGGCCGGCCTGATCGACCTGATCGGCAACGGCGACATCCCGAAGGACTCCACCGTCCTGTACGCCCATCTGGGTGGCCAGCCCGCCCTCAACGCCTACAGCGGGTTGTTCAGGGCCTAACCGATGCCCGGACCGACGAGGGTGCCGACGAAGTAGGTGAGGCCGGCCGCCGCTGCACCGAGGATCAGCTGGCGGAAACCGGAGTACCACCAGGACCGGGTGGTGACGCGAGCGACGACGGCACCGCAGACGAAGAGCGCGGTCAGGGACAGGATCAACGCCGGTACGACGTTGCCGGCACCGAGGAGGTACGGCAGCAGCGGGACGAACGCGCCGATCGCGAAGCAGATGAACGACGAGGCGGCCGCGACGACCGGGTTCGGCAGGTCGTGCGGGTCGATGCCGAGCTCTTCGCGGACGTGTTCCTCCAGCGCCTGGTCCGGGTCGGTGTGGAACTGCTTGGCGACCTTGCTGGCCAGATCCGGGTCGAGGCCCTTCGCGCGGTAGGTCTCGGCGAGCTCGATCTCCTCGTCGATCGGGTGGCGCTGGATCTCCTTGCGTTCCACCTCGATCTCGGCCCGGGCGAGCTCGCGTTGGGAGGCGACGGAGGTGTACTCCCCGGCGGCCATAGAGAACGCGCCGGCGGCGAGGCCGGCCAGCCCGGCCAGCACGATGACGCGCGAGCCGGGCTCGGTGCCGCCGTCCATGCCGGCGATCAGGGCGAAGTTGGAGACCAGGCCGTCCATCGCGCCGAACACGGCCGGGCGCAGCCAGCCGCCGTTCACGTCCCGGTGCGTGTGGTCCCCGTGGTGCTCGGCGGAAACCTCCGGTCCCTCAGTCACGAGACCTGTCTGCGTCGCCCCCGTTGGCCGCCTCGACCTTCGCGCGCCCGGCCTCGCCGCCCGACGCACCGGCCGGCTCCGCCTCGGCGGTGGTGGCCGGGTGAGCTGAGTCCTGCTCGGACGAGGCGGCGGACTGAGCCGGGTCCAGGTCTGAAGAGGTGCCGGGGCGAGCCGGGTCCTCATCCGACGAGGTGGTGGCGGGCGCTGGGTCGGGGTCGGAGGTGGAGGCCGCGGTGTCGGCGTCGGTGGCGGTGGGCGTCGTGCCGGGCTCCGGTTCCGCCGGCTCGTCCGAAGGCTTGGCGTCCTCGGAGGGTTTGCCGGCGGCGGGGCCGGTGGAGATGTCCTCCTGGCCGGGCCACCTGCGGGCGCTGATGACGAACGCGACCACCCCGAAGACGAAGAGGACGATCGAGGTCCAGACGTTCAGCCGGAGGCCGAGGAAGTGGTTGACGGTGTCGATGCGGAGGTTCTCGATCCACGCGCGGCCGGCGGTGTAGGCGGCGACGTAGAGGAAGAACGCGCGGCCGTGGCCGAGGTTGAAGCGGCGGCCGGCCAGGATGATCAGCGCGATCACGCCGAGGTTCCAGATCGCCTCGTACAGGAACGTCGGGTGAAAGGTGGCGAAGTCCTTGAACCCGGCCGGCCGGTTGTCGAAGGCGATCTCCAGGCCCCACGGCAGGTTGGTCGGCCTGCCGAACAGCTCCTGGTTGAAGTAGTTGCCGAACCGCCCGAAGATCTGGGCCAGCGCGATCCCGGGCGCCATCGCGTCCGCGACCGCCAGGAACGGCACCTTGGCCCGCCGGCAGGCGATCCACGCGCCGAGCGCGCCGAACCCGATCGCGCCCCAGATGCCGAGCCCGCCGTGCCAGATCTTCAGCGCGTCGATCGGGGTGCCGGGGCCAGCACCGAAGTACAGCTCCGCGTCGGTGACGACGTGGTAGATCCGGGCGCCGACCAGACCGAACGGGATGGCCCAGAACATGATGTCGGCGAGCACCGTCGGCGAGCCGCCGCGAGCGACCCAACGGCGGCGGCCGAGCCAGTACCCGGCGAAGATGCCGGCCAGGATGCACAGCGCGTACGCGCGGATCGGCAGCGGACCGAGATGCCAGACACCCTGGCTCGGGCTGGGGATGAACGCCGGAACCATCACGGCGGGAATCAGACTAGACATGGCAAGCAGGAACGCTACTCGACCGGCGCAGGCGCGACCAGAAACTCGCGGTCACGATGGGGACTCGGTGCGTCAGCGTGGCCCGGCATCCGGCTCAGCCGGCCGCCACGGCTTCGTCGACGGCCTTCTGCAGTCCTTCAGCGGTGAGGTTGTCGGCATCCAACTGCTTGTTGTTGACGTACACCGTCGGCGTTCCGGTCACACCGCGGTCGTCGGCGGCCTTCGAGACCGTCTCCAGCCAGCTTCCGTAGGTGTTGTCCCGCAACGCCTCCTCGAACTTCGCGTCGTCGATGCCCAGCTGCTTGCCCAGCTCGATCAGCTGGTCGGTGGTCCACGACTTGGAGAAGTCGGCGTACATCTCGTCGGCGTAGCTGAGCGCCTTGCCGTTCGCGGCCGCGGCGGCGAACGCGTTGGCCAGCCGCGGCGAGGCGTCCGGGTTCACGAACGTCAGCGGCCAGTAGGTCAGCGTCGCGGTGCCGTCCTGCACCAGCTTGTCCACGGTCGCGCCGGTCGCCTCCTCGAACTCCGCGCAGTGCGGGCAGCGGAAGTCCAGGTAGATGTCGATGTGCGCCTTGGCGCCCTCCTTGCCGACCGTGACGCCCTTGCCGGGCGTGCCCGGCCCCTGGATCACCGCGGGCTCGGGGCGCCCGTTCGAGCTGACCTCGACCTTGGAGTGGCTTCGCCAGTACTGCACGCCGACACCACCGGCCAGCGCGAGCACCAGCACGATCACCACGACGATCCCGGGCGAGATCCGCCGCTTGTTCTGCTGCAGCAGCGGGTTCACGGGGGTTTTGGTCTTGCTCACGACGCGGTGACTCCTGTCGGGACGTGCGGATCGGACTCGAGGGCGAACTTGCTCACCGGGCTCAACCACAGCCAGGCCGCCAGCAGCAGCAGGCCGACGTCCCGCAGGATCTCCTGCAGGTACTTCGTCTCACCCGGGGCGACCTGCCCGCCGCCGCCGAAGCAGCCGCAGTCGATCGCCAGGCCGCGCGCCCAGGCGGAGGCCACCGCGGCGATGAACAGGACCATGAAAACACCCGCGGCCACCGCCGCGGCGCGGACACCGAAACCGACGATCAACAGCAATCCGATCGCGATCTCCAGGAACGGCAGGCCCCAGCCGACCGGGGCGACCAGCGCGGACGGCAGGATCTCGTAGGCCCGGACCGCCTGGGACGCGGTCTCCGGGTCGGTGACCTTCAGGGCGCCGGCCACCAGCATCACGCCGCCGAGCACGAGCCGGGCCACCAGCGACACCCAGGGAAACCACGGCCGCGACTTCGCCAGAGAGGGTGGAACCTTCACCGGTTGTCCTCCACCAGCTTCCCGAAGTCGTGCGCCAGGTCGCCGATGGCGGCGTTCGACAACCACAGCACGTTCGCCTTGTCGTCCTTGCCGAAGCCGAGCACCTGGGCGCCGTGGCCGACCTCGTAGCCGCCGGACGGCAGCTTCTTCATGCCTTCCACCGGTACGCCGACGGCCTTGGCGATGTCCTTGATCTCGCTCAGCGACCCGGTCAGCCCCACGAACGACGGGTCGAAACGGTCCAGGTACTTGCGGATCACCGGCCCGGTGTCGCGGGCCGGGTCCGTGGTGATGAACAGCAACTGCACCTGGCCGCGAACCGACTCGTCCAGCTTCGTCAGCGCGGACGCCACGTCGGCCAGCACGGTCGGGCAGACGTCCGGGCAGTTGGTGTAGCCGAAGAACACCAGCGTGACCGGCTTCTTGGTGGACGTGACCAGGTTGAACTTGTTGCCGCCGGTGTCGGTCAGGGTCTTCGCCGGCAACGAGTACGGCCGGTCCAGCGTCGCCCCACGCAGCCCGTTGGGGTTCTGCGTGGTGCGGATGACCGCACCACCGGGGTTGTCCGCTTCTGGCTTGTCGTTGCCGCCGCTGCACCCCGCGAGGGCAAGCAGAGCCACCGCGGCTAGCAGGACGGCCGCGTTCCTGGTACTCACGGCGTGTCTAACGACCGGCGGCGGCGCTGGGTTCCCGGCGAACGCCCTCGGACAAGGCTTCGGCGAGGCTGCGGACGCCGGCCGGGCCGCCGTCCTGGAGCGCCTTGACGAGCGCGGCACCGACGATCGCCGCGTCCGCGAACGCCGCCACACCGGCCGCCTGGTCCGCGTTCGAGATTCCGAGGCCGACGCCGACCGGCAATGCGGTTGCCGCTCTGGTCCGGGCGACCAGCGGTGCGGCCAGGTCGGACGGCTTGTCCCGGGCACCGGTGACACCCATCACCGCGGTCGCGTAGACGAACCCGCGGCAGGCGGCCGTGGTCAGCCGGATCCGCTCGTCGGTCGACGACGGCGACACCAGGAAGACCTTATCCAGGTCGTACTTGTCCGCGGCCGCGATCCACTCCGCGCCCTCGTCCGGGATCAGGTCGGGCGTGATCAGTCCCGCTCCCCCGGCCGCCGAGAGATCGGCGGCGAAGCGGTCGACGCCGTACCGCTCGATCGGGTTCCAGTACGTCATCAGCAGCACCGGGACGTCGGAGTACGACGCGACCTTCTCGACCGTGCTCAGGACGTCGCGGGTCCGCAGTCCGCCGGCCAGCGCGACCTCGGTGGCGCGCTGGATGGTGATGCCGTCCATCACCGGGTCGCTGTACGGCAGGCCGATCTCGATCACGTCGCACCCGCCGTCGACGAGCGCCTTGATCCCGTCGACGCCGCCCTCGTACGTCGGGAAACCGGCCGGAAGGTACCCGACCAGGGCGCCGCGGCCCTCGTCGTTGGCCTTCCGGATCGCGGTCCCGGCCTTGCCCAGGGCAACGAGTTCACTCACGTCCGGTCTCCTTGCCGGAAAGGCCGAACCAGGAAGCGGCCGTGTCCATGTCCTTGTCACCGCGGCCGGACAGGTTCACCAGGATGGTGGCCTCCGGCCCCAGCTCCTTGGCGATGTCGACCGCGCCGGCGACCGCGTGCGCGGACTCGATCGCCGGGATGATGCCCTCGGTGCGGGACAGCAGCCGGAACGCCTCCATCGCCTCCGCGTCGGTGATCGGCCGGTACGACGCCCGGCCGGTCTCGGCCAGCCACGCGTGCTCCGGCCCGACCCCGGGGTAGTCCAGCCCGGCCGAGATCGAGTGCGACTCGATGGTCTGCCCGTCCTCGTCCTGCAGCAGGAACGACCGTGCGCCGTGGAGTACGCCGACCTGTCCCGCGCTGATCGTGGCCGCGTGCCGGCCGGTGTCGAACCCGTCGCCGCCGGGCTCGATCCCGTACAGCTTCACGTCCTCGTCGGGGATGAAGGCGGCGAACAGGCCGATCGCGTTCGAACCGCCGCCGACCGAGGCGACCGCGGCGTCCGGGAGTTTGCCGAGCAGTTCGAGCGACTGGGCCCGGGCCTCGTCACCGATCCCGCGGACGAAGTCGCGCACCATCGCCGGGAACGGGTGCGACCCGGCCGCGGTGCCGAGGATGTAGTGGGTCTTGTCGACACTGGCGACCCAGTCGCGCAGGGCCTCGTTGATCGCGTCCTTCAGCGTCCGGCTGCCGGTCTTGACCGAGATCACCTCGGCGCCGAGCAGCTTCATCCGGGCCACGTTCAGCGCCTGCCGCTCGGTGTCGACCTCGCCCATGTAGACCACGCACTCGAGGTCCAGGTAGGCGCAGGCGGTCGCGGTCGCGACGCCGTGCTGGCCGGCGCCGGTCTCCGCGATCACCCGATGCTTGCCCATCCGCTTGGTCAGCAGCGCCTGGCCGATCGCGTTGCGGATCTTGTGCGCACCGGTGTGGTTCAGGTCCTCGCGCTTCAGCAGGATCCGGGCGCCGGCCGCGTCCGACAGCCGGGTCGCGTCGTACAGCAGGCTCGGTGCGCCGACGTACTGGCGCAGCATCCGCTCGAACTCGGCGGTGAACGCCGGGTCGGCCATCGCCTCCCGCCACGCGGTGGTGAGCTCGTCGAGCGGCGCGATCAGCGCCTCGGGCATGAACCTGCCGCCGAAACGGCCGAAGTGCCCGAACTGGTCGGGCAGCACAGTTGTCATCCGTAACAGCCTTCCAAGGACCCCGGCCGCCGGCGCGGGGTGTCGTTGCCCGGCCTGTGGCGCGGGGTCTTCTGCCCGGCCCGAGTACGGCGCGGGTGCTAGTGCCGCTGCTGGATGGCGGGGTGCGATCCGGCAGCGACGAGGTCGGCGACCGAGGCGCGGGGATCGCGGCCGGTCACCAGGGTTTCACCGACGAGGACGACATCGGCCCCGGCGCGCGCGAACTCGATTACATCATGCGGGCCCCGGACGCCGGACTCCGCCACCCGGACCAGGTTGGTCGGGATGCTCGGAGCGACCCGGGCGAACGTGTCCCGGTCGACCTCGAGGGTCTTCAGGTTGCGGTTGTTCACGCCGATCAGCTGGGCACCGGCGTCCACCGCACGCCGGGTCTCCTCCTCGTCGTGCACCTCGACCAGCGGGCAGAGGCCGATCGAGTGGGCCCGCTCGATCAGCGAGACCAGCGCCTCCTGCTCCAGCGCCGCGACGATCAGCAGCACCATGTCGGCACCGGCCGCGCGGGCTTCCCAGAGCTGGTACGAGGACACGATGAAGTCCTTGCGCAGCACCGGTACGTCGACCCGCTGGCGGACCGCCTTCAGGTCCTCGAGGCTGCCGTTGAACCGGCGCTGCTCGGTCAGCACCGAGATGGCCGCCGCGCCGCCCTCCTCGTACTCACCGGCCAGCGCGGCCGGGTCGGTGATCTCGGCCAGCTCGCCCTTGGACGGGCTGGACCGCTTCACCTCGGCGATGATCGCGATCCCGTCGCCGCGGAACACCGGCATCGGGTCCTTGGCGTCGGGCTTGCGCTGCGCCTCGAGTTTCAGGTCGTCCAGGCTGACCCGCGCCTGGCGCTCCGCGAGGTCCTCCCGGACCCCGGCGAGGATGTCGTCAAGCACAGTCATGTCGGTCCGCCCCTCAGTGCCGGTCGTCAGTCGGTACTCCGAAGCCCAGCAGCTGCATCACCTTGCCGGCCAGCGCGCCGACCAGGGCGATCGCGACCGAGATCCAGAACAGCAGCCAGTTCGGCCCCAGCACCATCGCGATGGCGCCGAGCGTGAAAGCGATCAGCACGATGGTCACGGCGGTCCAGGCCGCCGGGCTGTTGCCGTGCAGGTCGTGAGCCTCCTCGCTCACCTGCGTCGCCGGTCGATCCGCCCCTTGATCAGCCATCGTCTTGTCCATGGTTGGCGCCACTCCTCGTCGTCGTCCCGTCCTATTGTGGCGGTAACCCGCCGCGATCACAGAGTCGGGTCCTCCCCGGCGTCGATCGCCTTCCACTGATCGGCCCCGGAGCCAGGCACCCGGCCGGACCCTGGGGCGGCCCGATCACGCTCGTAACGGGCCGTGGCCCGCCGCCAGCGCTGCGCTGTCAGTACGGCGGTCAGCCCGGCCGCGACGAGTGCCACACCCCCGGCCAGCGCGAACCAGGGCGCCGCTCCGGCGCTCAGGACGACGCGATCGGTCACCGCCTGGCTGAGCTCGGGCCGGATCCTGCTCAGCTCGTCCAGGTCGGGGCGCACCTGCAGCGCCACACCGACCGCGGCGACGCCCATGAGCAGCACCAACGCACCCAGCACCCGGCGCAGCGTCGTACCGGCGAGCTTGGTGACGACGACGGCGACCACGGCGGCCAGGGCCAGCGTCACCGGGGCCTTCGTGACCGTGTAGCCGCTGAAGTCGACGACCGGGCGGCCGCCGCCCGGATCGGCCGACGACCAGGTCAGGTACGCCGACAGCGCGAGCAGGGCCAGCGCCGCCACGGTGAGCAGGTCAACCAGTCGCTGTGACCGCATCAGACGTCACTGAACGTTCCCGCGACCGCGATCGCGTCGAGCACGGCGGCCGCCTTGGTCCGGCACTCGGCATCCTCGGCGGCCGGGTCGGAGTCGGCCACGATGCCGGCCCCGGCCTGCACGTACGCCGTCGTGCCGCGCAGCACCGCGGTCCGGATGGCGATCGCGGTGTCGGCGTCACCGGCGAAGTCGAGGTAGCCGACCACGCCGCCGTACACCCCGCGCCGGGTCACCTCGAGCTTGTCGATGATCTCCATCGCCCGCGGCTTGGGCGCCCCGGACAACGTCCCGGCCGGGAACGCGGCGGTGAGCGCGTCGAACGCGGTCTTCCCGGCCGCCAGTTGCCCGGTGACGGTCGACTCCAGGTGCATCACGTGGCTGTAGCGCCGGACGTCCATGAAGTCGACGACCTCGACGGTGCCCGGTGCGCAGACCCGGCCGACGTCGTTGCGGCCGAGGTCGACCAGCATCAGGTGCTCCGCCCGTTCCTTCGCGTCGGCCCGCAGCTCCTCCTCGAGCGCGTGGTCCTCCTCGGGCGTGGCACCGCGGCGGCGGGTGCCGGCGATCGGGTGCAGGATCACCTTGTTCTCGGTGACCTTGACCAGCGCCTCGGGGCTGGAGCCGACGATGTCGAACCCGTCCAGGCGGAGCAGGTACATGTACGGGCTCGGGTTCGACCGGCGGAGCACCCGGTAGATGTCCAGCGCGCTCGCGGTCGTCTGCAACTCGAACCGCTGGGAGACGACGATCTGGAAGGCCTCGCCCGCGCGGATCTCCTCCTTGGCGTGCTCGACCGCCTCGCGGTACTCCGCGCTGGACCGCTGCCGGTGCGGCTCGGGCTGGGCGTCCCGGTCGGCGCGGACGACGTACGACGGGGTGGGTCGGGCCAGGTCGGCCTCCATCGCGTCGAGGCGCCGGACGGCGTCCGCGTAGGCCTCGTCGACCCGCTCGTCGGAGTCGTCCCAGTTGACCGCGTTCGCGATCAGCCAGATCTCGCCGGTCTCGTGGTCGAGCGCGGCCAGGTCGGTGGCGAACAGGAACGTCAGCTCGGGCAGGCCCAGGTCGTCGGTCGTTGTGTCCGGCAACCGCTCCAGCCGGCGCACCGCGTCGTACCCGAGGAAGCCGACCATGCCGCCGGTCAGCGGGGGCAGGCCGGGCAGGCGCGGCGTGTGCAGGATCTCCAGCGTGTCCCGGAGCACGTTCAGCGGGTCACCGGTCTGCGGCAGGCCGACCGGTGGGTTGCCGGTCCAGATGGCCTGGCCGTGCCGCTCGGTCAGCGTCGCGGCGGACCGGACGCCGATGAACGAGTAGCGCGACCAGACACCACCGTTCTCGGCCGACTCGAGCAGGAAGGTGCCCGGGCGCTCGGCGGCGAGCTTGCCGTACACCCCGATCGGCGTCTCGGCGTCCGCGAGCAGCCGCCGGGTCACCGGGATGACCCGGCGGTCCTTGGCGTACTCGCGGAAGATCTCCAGGGACGGGCTGTTCACGGCGGTTCCGGTCTCCACGGGCGGGCTGTCAACGGTGGTGGTGATCTCCGGGCTCACGGCTTGACCTCGATCTGGCCGTGCTCGAAGCAGCTGCGGGTGCCCGTGTGGCAGGCCGGGCCCTCCTGGTCGACCAGGACGAGCAGGGTGTCGGCGTCGCAGTCGACGAGGATCTGCTTGACGTGCTGACGATGGCCGCTGGTCTCGCCCTTCACCCAGTACTCCTGCCGGCTGCGGGACCAGAACGTGCTCCGCCCGGTCTCCGCGGTACGGCGTACCGCCTCGGCGTCCATCCAGCCCACCATCAGGACCTCGCGCGTGTCGTACTGCTGGACCACCGCCGGGATCAGCCCGGCCGCGTCGAAGGTCAGCTCGTCGATGCTCACCCGGCTATTGTCGCCGATGACAACACCTGTCCCGCACACGGTGCGCCAGGATGAACACCGGGGGCAGCGTGCCTGACAAGATGACCGCATGACGACGAGTGAGGCCCGGGTCCGGGACCTGTTGCGCGAGCACCCGGTGATCGACGGTCACAACGACCTGCCGATCGCCTTCTACGAGCTGTGCGGCTACGACCTGGACGCACACGACCTGAGCGGCTCGGTCCCGCAACTGCACACCGACCTGCCCCGGCTGCGGGAAGGCCACGTCGGCGCCCAGTTCTGGTCGCTGTGGGTGCCGCAGGACGACGACGCCGTACGGCGGACCTTCGAGCAGATCGACTTCGTCCGGCGCCTGGTGGAGCGCTTCCCGGCGGACCTCGAACTGGCGTCGTCGGCGGACGACGTGGAGGCTGCGATCAAGGCCGGCCGGGTCGCCTCCCTGATGGGGATGGAGGGCGGCCACTCGATCGGTGAGTCGCTCGGCGTCCTGCGGGTGACGCGTGAACTGGGCGTCCGCTACATGACGCTGACGCACAACAACAACGTGTCGTGGGCGGACTCGGCGACCGACGACCCGGTGCTGGGCGGGCTCAGCGACTTCGGCGAGGAGGTCGTCCGGGAGATGAACCGGATCGGCATGCTGGTCGACCTGTCCCACGTGTCGGCGGACACCATGCGGCACGCGCTCCGGGTGACGAGCGCGCCGGTGATCTTCAGCCACTCGTCGGCCCGAGCGGTGTGCGACGTACCGCGGAACGCACCGGACGACGTCCTCGAGACCCTCGCGCGGAACGACGGCGTGTGCATGGTCACGTTCGTGCCGTACTTCGTCTCCCAGGCGTACGTCGACTGGGTCGCCGGAGCCCGGGAGGCCGCGCCGGAGCTGAACCCGCTCAAGCCGGAGGACCAGGTCAAGCTGGCCGACGTGTACTCCGTACCGAAGCCGGTCGTCACGCTGGACGACGTGGTGGAGCACGTCGACCACGTCCGCGGCATCGCCGGTGTCGACCACATCGGGATCGGCGGCGACTACGACGGCTGCCCCGAGTTCCCCGACGGGCTGTCCGACGTGGCGTCGTATCCGAAGCTCTTCGAGGCGCTGGCCGACCGCGGCTGGAACGACACCGAGCTGGCGAAGCTTGCCGGCGGCAACATTCTCCGCGTGCTCCGGGCGGCCGACGACGTCGCGAACCGGTCCTAAGCCTTGCGGTAGACATCCCGCTTGTCGGGGAGTTGCTCGAAACCGGCGGACTTGTAGGTGGCGACCGCGCCACCGTTGAAGGCCGGTGTGCAGACGATCGCGCTGGACGCGCCCAGCTCCTGCAGCGCGCGGGCCGCGGCGACCGTGATCGCCTGACCGTAACCGTGGCCGCGGTGAGCCCGGTGCACACCCATCGGCTCGAGCAGCCCGGGCTTGCCGGCACCCGCCGACCAGACCGTCACACCGGCGACCGCCTCGCCCTGTTCGTTGCGGGCGATCAGGCAGCGGGCGTCGTCGTACGGCGCACCGGCCGCCATCGCGTGCCAGCGCTCATCGGTGAACGTGGACCCGTCGAACGAGGCCCGCTGCACCGCGGTCCGCTCGGCCGCCTGCTCGGGACCGACGACCTCGACGCGTACACCCGGGTCCGGCACCGGCGGGCCGAGGTCACACCGCAACGGGATCCACGGATCGTCGAGCGCCCAGCCGTCGTCGAGCAACAGGTCCTGCACGGCCGCTCCCATCGGCGCCTCGACGTACACCTTGCCCTCGATCAGTACGTCGCGCTCCGGCGCCGACACGTCCTCGGCCAACTGCCGCGCCAACTCCTCGTCGCGCTGCAACTCCGGCGCGATCGCGAGGCGTAGCAGCTCGGGGTCGTCGAGCATGCCGACCGCCACGAGCTCCCCGTCCCGGCTCCACGTCCGCACCGCCGCCGCGGTCCGCTCGTCGCCGAACCGCCAGAACCACCCCAGGTCGCCCGGGTGCAGCTGCATCGGCGCCGCGTCGTCCTGCCACTCCCGCAGCGCCCGCACCACGTCGCCGAGCCCACCGACCCCCGGCCTACCCATCTCGATCGCCATCCTCCGATCACACACCACGGGCCCGGCCGGTCGCACCCCACTTTCCCGCGAGCCGGAGCGTGACCTGGGACACGCGGTGTTTGGAGATGGACCGATCGGGCACGGGGCGGGCTCAGTGACGTCTAGAGGTTGGAGCTGTTGTGCTGACGCTGACCGAGAACGCGACTCTGGTGATCAAGAGCATCACGGGGGTCGAGGGAGCGCCGGACGGAGCCGGTGTACGGATCTCGCAGGACGATCCGGCCAACCCGGCGCTGGCGGTGACGACCACGGAGGCGCCGCGCCCGGGTGACCAGGTGGTCGAGGAGAGCGGTGCGCGGGTCTTCCTCGAGCAGAACGCCGCGAACGCCCTGGACGACAAGATCCTCGACGCGGCGGTCGACGACAAGGGCGGTGTCGAGTTCCTGCTGGTGCCCCAGCCGGGCGCCGGCCGGGAGAACGGGGCTGCCCCGACTCCCTGAGTCGACCGCCTGATGTGAACGGCCGGGACCGCCCCTTTCCACGGTCCCGGCCGTTGCATGTCTAGAGTGCGCTGCGCTGTGCGATCCAGCTGTCGTGCAGTCGCGTGTACACCCCGCCTGCGCCGACCAGCTCGGCGTGCGGACCGCGCTCGACGATCTCGCCGTTGTCGAAGACCAGCACCTCGTCGGCCGCCTCCGCCGTCGACAACCGGTGCGCGATGGTCACCGACGTACGCCCGGCCATCAGCCGCTCCAGCGCCGCGTTGACCCGGACCTCGGTGCCCGGATCCACCGCCGACGTGGCCTCGTCGAGCACCAGCAGATCGGGGTCGGCGATATTCGCCCGGACCAGCGCCACCAGCTGGCGCTCACCCGCGGACAACGACTCACCACGCTGGCCGACCGGCGAATTCAGGCCGTCGGGCAACGACTCCAGCCAGTCGGTCAGCCCCAGCGACTCGAACGCCTGCAGCAGCTGTTCGTCGGTCACCTCGGGCCGCCCGAAGCGCACGTTCTCGGCCAGCGACGCGTCGAACAGGTACCCGTCCTGCGGCACCATCACGACCCGCTCCCGCAACGACGCGAACGAGATCTCCCGCGCGTCCACCCCGTCCAGGAGTACGGCCCCGGACGTCGGATCCATCAACCGGGTCAGCAGCTTCGCGAACGTGGTCTTGCCCGACCCGGTCTCCCCCACCACCGCGACCCGGCGATGCGGTTCGAGTCGTACGTCGACGTCGCGCAGGACCAACTCGCCGTCCGGGTAGGCGAAGTTCACGTCCCGGAACTCCACCGAGACCGGCCCGCGCGCCTGGACGACGCCCGACTCCCCCGGGTCGACGACGTCGGCCGGGGTGGCGATCACCCCGAGCACCCGGCGCCAGCCGGCGAAGGCGCTCTGCGCGTCGGTCAGCACCTGGGTCGCGATCTGCACCGGGTCCGAGAACAGCGCGACCAGGAACATGAACGCGAGGATCTCCCCCAGCGTCGCCTGCCGGTCGACGCCGAGCAGGACGCCGGCCGTCAGCACCCCGGCGTTGGCCAGACCGGCCGCGAGACCACCGATCGAGAAGGTCAGGCCGGTGAACGCCTGCGCCCGGGTCGCCGTCCGGCGGTAGTCCTCGATCGAGGCGTCGATCCGCTGCTGCGTGCGCTTCTCGATCGCGTACGCCCGGACCACCTGGGCGCCGACCACCGGCTCGGCGATCGCGGACAGCATCTCGCCGACCTTCGCCCGCACGACGCCGTACGCCGCGGACATCAGCCGCTGCAGGTACTTCAGGCTGGCGAACAGCGGGACGAAGCAGAGCAGCACGACCAGCGCGAGCTGCCAGGAGTACACGAACATGACCACGGTGGCGAGCAGCATCTGCCCGATGCTGACCAGGAAGATGAACCCGCCGAACTGCAGGAACTGCGACACCGTGTCGACGTCCGACGTGACCCGACTGACCAGCGCGCCGCGCCGCTCGGTGCTCTGGGTCAGCACCGGCAGGTCGTGCACGTGCCGGAACGCCTTGATCCGCATCGTGGCCAGACCGCGCTCGGAGTTCGTCGCGAGCCGCACGGTCGTCAGGTACGACGCTCCGGCGGTGACCAGCACGCTGACCGCACAGATCGCGCACATCCACGCCACGTACGACATGTCCGGCCCGCCCGGCCCGGACAGTCCCTTGTCGATCGTCTGCTGCACCGCGATCGGTACGACGATCCGACCGGCCGTCATCAGCAGCGCCAACAGGCCGGTGATCCACCACCCCTGAGCCAGCTCCGGCGAGACCTTCAGCCCTTGCCGCAGTGTTTCCAGACCACCCGCGTCGTCGCCGTGGTCGAGACGAGTCGCTTCTCCGGTGCTCACGCGGACGCTCCTTCCGCGTCGAGGTCGTCGATCTCGGCGGCCAGGTCCGCCTCTTCCTGGCGCCGGGCCGCGTCCTTCTCGTAGGCGTCGACCAGCTCGCGATACGCGGCCGACGTCCGCTGCAGCTCCGCGTGCGTGCCCTGCGCCGCGATCCGGCCCTCGTCCAGGAACACCACCTCGTCGGCGAGCGAGATCGTCGCCTTCCGGTAGGCGATCACCAGCACGGTTGTCGCTGCGTCCGAGTCCTGTACCGCGGAGCCCTGGACGGCGGATCGCAGGCCGGCCAGGATCCGCGCCTCGACCTGCGGGTCGACCGCGCTGGTGGCGTCGTCCAGGATCAGCAGCCGGGGCCGCCGTACCAGCGCACGGGCCAGGGCTATTCGTTGCCGTTGGCCACCGGACAGCGTCGTACCGCGCTCACCGACCTTGGTGTCCAGTCCTTCGGGCAGACTCTTCACGAATCCGTCGCCCTGGGCGATCCGCAGCGCGTCCCAGATGTCCTCGTCGCTGTAGTCGCCGCCGAGCGTGATGTTGCCGCGGATCGTGTCGTCGAACAGGAACGCCGTCTGCGCCACCAGCGCGACGGAGCCGGCCAGCTCGTCCCGGGCCAGCTCGCGCAGGTCGATGCCGTCGACCTTGACCGCGCCCTCCTCCGGATCCACCAGCCGGGTCAGCAGCGTCGTCAGCGTCGACTTGCCCGCACCGGTCGGCCCGACCATCGCGACCGTCCGGCCGGGCTCGACGGTGAAGTCCACGCCGGACAGCACGTCCCGCTCGGGCAAGTAGCCGAACCGTACGCCGGACACCTCGAGCCGGGCCGCCTTCGTCGACGTCAGCCGCTGATCGCCGTACTCCATGCCGCCCTCGGCGGTGAGCACCCGCTGCACGCGGTCCCACCCGACGACCGATCGCGGCAACTCGCCGAGCACCCAGCCGAGCGCCCGGATCGGGAACCCGATCAGCGTGAACAGGAACGCCACCTGCACGACGTCACCCGCGTCGGCGGCGCCCGACCGAACCCGGCCGACACCGACCAGCAGCACCGCGAGCACACCGAGCCGCGGCAGGCCGTCGATCACCGGGTCGAACATGCCACGGGCCTTGTTCACCGCGATGTTGGCGTCCCGGAGCGCGTACGTCGGGGCGCGGAAACGCTCGGTCTCGGCGGCCTCCCGGCCCAGCGTCTTGACCACCAGCGCGCCGTCGAACGACTCGTGCGCGACCTCGGACACGTCCGCGCGGAGCTGCTGTGCCCGGGTGGCCAGCGGTTGCAGGTAGCGCTGGAAGATCACGTTCGCCACGAACACCAGCGGGAACACCAGGCAGCCGACCAGCGCGAGCCAGAAGTCGGCCATGAACATCGCCGCGGTGGCGAAGCCCAGCATCGCGAGCACACCGATCGCCATCGGCAGCGGAGCGATCACGAACCAGATCGACTCGACGTCCGCGTTGGCATTGGACAGCAACTGCCCGGTCGGGTGCCGGTGGTGCCATTCCAGCGGCAGCTTCAGGTACTGCCGGGTGACGCGCCGGCGGTACGTCGCCTGCAGCCGGAACTGCATCACGCCGGCCCCGAGCCGCCGCCCGATCACGCCGATCGCGCGCAGGATCGCGATCCCGAGGAACAGCGAGATCAGCGCGGCGACCGCGCCGAACGTGGTGTCACCGCGATCCAGCGCCGGCCGGACCACGTGGTCGGTCGCCCACCCGAGCGCCCACCCGTCGGCCACCGTCATCGCGCCGTACAGCATGCTCGCCAGCACGGACAGGGCGAAGACCCACGGCTCCTCCCAGATGGCGACCTTCAGGACCGCGAAGCCCCGGCGGGTCACGCTTCCCTTGTCTGGGACTTTCGGCGGCACGGGCAACACGCTCCAGGACAGTCAGGTGCATCAACCAGGCACAGGCATGACAACGATTGACATTCTGCCATTCCGCCCCGACAACTACGATCGAACTGTGACCGACTACAGCCGGGTAGAACGACTCGCTCTGTGTGACCTCTTCGACCAGGTGGGGCCCGATCAGCCGACACTGTGCGAGGGGTGGACGACGTACGACCTGGCCGTGCACCTCCACGTCCGCGAATCCGACCCGATGGCCGGTCCGGGCATCATGATCTCCGCGCTGTCGGACACCACCGAGAAGCGGATGGCCCGGGTGAAAGCGCAGTACAGCTTCGCCGAGGTCGTCGACAAGGTCCGCAGCGGACCGCCGACGTTCTCGATCTACTCACTGCCGAAGGTCGGTCAACAACTGAACACGACCGAGTACTTCGTCCACCACGAGGACGTCCGCCGCGCGCAACCGTCGTACGACGTTCGCGTCCTTCCGGCCGGGCAGCAGGCAGGGCTGTGGAAGGCGGTCCGGCTGGCCGCCAAGTCGTTGACCCGCAAGGCGCCGAGCGGGGTGATCCTGCGGTTGCCCGACGGTACGACGTCGGTCGCGAGGAAGCCGACCGAGCTGGGGTCGGTCACGGTGACGGGCGAGCCGTCCGAGCTGGTGCTGTTCTGCTTCGGCCGGCAGCGGGTGGCCGACGTACGACTGGACGGCGACGCGGAGACCGTCGAGCGGCTCCGCAGCGCGTCATTCGGGGTGTGACGCGCGGTTTCGCCGCCGGCGCCGGATCAGGTTGCTGACGACGGTCGTGAGGATGACGAGGACGATCGCCGCCAGCACGCCCTGCCACGGCTCGTCGAACAGCGCGTAGCCAAGCAGCCCGATCGCCATGTAGACCGCGGCCCACAGCGACGACGCGGTCAGGTCGACCAGCGCGAACCGCTCCCAGCGGTACCCGGCGAGCCCGGCCGCGAGCAGCACCGGCACGCGCCCACCCGGGATCAATCGGGAGGTCAACAGCACGGTGATCTCGTGCTCGGCCAATCGGTCCCTTAGCGCGTCCAGCGATGCGTTGTCGCGCAACCACCCGATGCGTTTCGCGAGCCGCTCACCGCCGAACCGGCACCCGGCGTACACGATCAGGTCCCCGACATATGCCCCGCCCGCACCCGCGATCAGTACGCCGACCAGTCCGATCGGACTGTGGTGCGACGCGATGACCGCGCCCGCCGACACCGCGGCACCGGTCGGCAGCACCGGCAGTACGGCGCCCAGCAGCACAGCACCGGCCAACGCGAACAGGTACCAGACGTCGAAGTTCGGTTCTCCGGTCATGGAGCCACCTCGGTCGACTCGCCCGGCTGCAGGACCTCCACCTTCACCGCGGGGTCCACCTCGGCCATCGCGTCCTTGAACCTGTCCCCCGGTGGCAGGAACAGCTCCGGCTTCAGCCAGTCGCACCCGATCGGCCAGAACGTCCCGAAATGCACGGGGATCGCCACCCGAGCCCCGACCCGCCGCACCGCCTCCGCCGCCCGCACCGGATCCAGGTGGCCAGGACCGAGCGAGGGTCCCCAGCCTCCGACCGGTACCACCGCCAGGTCGACCGGACCGGCTTCCGCGGCCAGGTCGTCGTACAGGTCCGTGTCACCGGCGAACCACACACTGGGCGAGCCCTCGACGCGGTACCCGAGGGCCGGCCCGCTGAACGACGACCATGGCATCCGGCGGCCGTCGTGGTGAGCCGTCACGGCGGTGATGTCGAGTGCGCCGATCCGGACCTGGTTGCCGGGCGCAACCTCGATGCAGCGGTCCGCGATGTCAGTCCCGCACTCCTGCCGGATGAGCCGGGCCGCGCCCCGCGGCACGACCAGCGCGGCGCCCGGCGCGACCAGGGGGATCGACGTGACGTGCAGATGATCGGCGTGCATGTGCGACACGAGTACGGCGTCGCACTCGGCCGCGGCCGGGAGCGGAGCCGGTCCACGACGGCGGCGCAGATGAGCGATGCGCGACGTCAGGACGGGATCGGTGAGCAACCGCGTGCCGTTCTCCTCGATGGTGGTGGTGGCGTGCCCCCACCAGGTGATCCGCACGCGTCAGGCCTCCACCCTCGTCTCGACCGCTTCCCGGAGATCCTTGCGATGCCCGAGCTGTTCGAGCCAGTCGACCAGCAGCGCATGGACCGCGTCGGAGCCTACGGGAGGTTCGTGCACCTCCCAGCGACTCGGGTGCACCAGCACCGCCTCGGTCTGCCAGCCGCCGATGCCGCCGTGGCACCCGACCAGCTCCTCGAACGCCGCCACCTCGTGCGTGTACTCGTCCAGGCGGCTGATCACCACGATGTCCCCGTTGTGCGGCATCTCCGCCTGCCGCAGCAGTGACGCGGCCGCGAACGGCCCGTACGGCGCCAGCGGGTCGACGCCCTCGATCCGGCCGGTCCTCAGGACGTGCACGCCGGCCCGCCCGATCGCGACCGGGCCCTCGGCCAGCGAGTCGACCACGACGAACCCGATACCCGGGTGCGTCGCCAGACCCGGGACCAGCTTCGGGTGCAGCAACTCGATCTCCTCCAGCGGCACCCGGCCCGGGGTGGTCGCGAGGTAGATCAGCGCCAGGTTGCCCGACGACGTGACCACCACCTGCTCGTCGGCGGCGATCTGCGGCTCGCAGTCCTTCGGCCCGAGCTCGACCTCGCCGTCCTTGGCCTTGCCGTGCAGTGCCTTCCGGGTGACCGAGCCCGCCACGCTGCGCCGCAGGCTGATCTCGGTCAGGAACGCGTTCACCGGACCCCAGCCCTCGGTCTTGCCGACCGCCGCGACCGGCTCCTTGGTGGTGTCGACCAGGTCGTCCACCACGTCGGTGAGCGTCCGGCCGTACCGCTGCAGGAAGGTCGCGCCCTGGCTCTGGCCGTGGTCGGACAGCACGACGATCTCGTACGAGTGCGGCAGGATGTCGATGATCCGCTGCAGCGCACCGAGCACCCGGTCCAGGCCCTCCAGGGTCTGCAACGACTCCGTCCGGGTCGGCCCGGCGTAGTGCGCCACCTCGTCGTAGTCGACGAAGTCGCAGTAGATCACCGGCGTACCCTTCACCAACTCGTCGGTGATCAGCGAGACGTTCAGGTCCCGCAGCAGGACGTTGGTGATCGCCCGCAGGAAGATGTAGGCGCCGCCGCGCTTGACCCGCGGGATCAGGTGCCGGACCCGCTGGCGCCGGGCCTGGTGCAACTCCTTCACCATCTCGGCGACGCACAGCACCAGACCGCGGGCGGCACCCTGCGGGCTGGAGAAGAACCGGACGTACCCGCGGCTCCGGTTGCTCGGCAGCGCGGCCCGGCTGAACACCAGCTCGGACCGCTCCGCGTCACCCGACCAGTTGTTGCTGATGCTGACCCCGCCGTCGGCGAGCAGGCCGCGCCCGGTCGAGATCCGCGTCTCGATCTCGGCGGCGTCCCGGCCCCGGTTCGTCACCATCACCCGGCCGGTCTCCTTCTCGTACCACCGGAACGCCGGGATCTGCCGCGAGCCGCCGTGCAGGATGCCGGCCTGGCTGGCCGGGGTGGTCGACGGTACGCCGGTGTGCCAGCCGACCATCGAGTGTCTGCCGTCGCGGATCCAGCCGCCCAGGTTCGGCAGGTTGCCGGCCAGCACCATCCAGTTCAGCAGCGGCGCGGACAGGCCGTCGATCTGGACGATCAGCAGACCGGTCTTCGGCGCCGGCGTGATCTTCCGGGCCCGGCGGTGCACGACCCGCATCACCTCGGCGACGTACGCGTCGTCACTGCCGGCGTACGCGACCCAGCCGACGAACGCGCTCACCGACGCCATCACGACCGCCACCAGGACCGGCGCCTCGACGCCGCCGTGCAGGTTCACGCCGGGGTCCACGGTGATGCCGAGGTAGATCACGCCGAACTGGGACAGCAGACCGCCGACGAGGACGCCGAGCGAGCCGATCAGGATCGCGACCCCGGCCAGCACCCAGCGCATCAGCATGCTGAACACGGCCAGCAGCACGACCAGCCGCAGGATCGGCACCCGGCCGTCGCTGCTGATCTGCGGCAACGTCCAGAACGTGATGATCAGCGAGACCAGCGACGCCAGGCCGCCGAACAGCATCGCCTGCAGACCCCGGCCGGTACGCCGGCGCAGGTCCAGCCAGACCGGACGTCGCCGACGCCGGTCCCCGGACACCTGCTCAGGTGGTTTCGCCATCTCGTGCTTCGTGCTCCCCGTCGACGCCGTTGTGCTGTGACGAGCCTACGAGCCATCATCCAGCCCCACCGCATCCTGCCACGCCCCCACAGGGCCCACCCCGGGCCCACTCCGGGCTCCCCCAGGCAATTCCCTGACCCCCACCCGCCGCCGGAGGCGGGGTTACTGGAGTTCTAGGTAGTCGACTTCGGTGTAGAGGGTGGCTTTGGTCAGGCGGATGGTGTTCCAGCCGGCGTTGAGGGTGATGGAGACGGAGGTCTGGCGCCAGTTGTCCCAGCCGGTGGCCGGGTAGCTCACCGTCCCCTGGCTGTTGCCGTTGACAACGAGCCCGTGGCTGGCGGTGGCACCCGAGCCGTTCGCGTACCCGACATGCAGCGTGTAACCGCCCGCGACCGGCGCGAACACGGAGTTCTCCACCCACGAGTCCGCGTAGTCGATGTACGCGACCACCTTCCCGTCCGAGGCGCCGGCCGCGTTCGACCGGACGACACAGTGGTTCAGCGTCCCGCGCTCCGCCTCGTACCGCACCCGGCTGCCGCGCACCACCGGGTAGTCGTTGGCCCAGCCGACGTCGGCGACGTACAGATGCCGCGACCCGCCGACCCACCCGTGGACGAACACCTTGTTGCCGACGAAGTCCGCACCACCCGGCCCGCAGATGTGGTTGTCGAACGTCGCCGTCGTCATCAGCGGCCGGTACGCCGTCGTCCACGGCCCGCTCAGACTGGTCGCCGTCGCGTACGACGTCAGGTAGTTGCAGTCGGTGTACCCGCCACCTGAGAAGAACAGCACGTACTGGCTGCCACGCTGGACCAGATCCGGCGCCTCGATGATCCCGCTCGAGGTGAGCAGGGCGGCGTTCCCGCCGGCCAGGGTCGTGCCGTTGTTCGCGGTACGCGTGAGCCAGAGGGTCGACGGGCGGCCGATCGCGTTGCCGTCGTTCTTCCAGACCAGGTATCGGGTGCCGTCGTTCGCGACGAACGTGTTCGCGTCGATCGCGCCGCCGAGGTCGAGCGGGCAGATCAGCGGCTGGCTGCCGAGCGGGGTGAACGGGCCGAGTGGTGAGCCCGCGGTGGCGACACCGATGCATTGCCGGCCCGACGCCTTGTGCCAGGCGGTGTAGGTGAGGGTGTAACTGCCGTCCGGGTTCGGGTGGACGTCCGGTGCCCAGGTGCGGCCCGGTTGCGCCCATCCGGACGACGGCCCGCCGGGCATCGCGTCGCCGCGGATCGTCCACGGCCCGTTCGCGCTCGGGGCGGTCGCGACCGGCACGTGCCCCCGGCCGTTGTTGGTCGAGTACGCGTACCAGGTGCCGTTCTTCTCGAACACGTCCGGATCGGGGAAGTCCTCGCCGATGATCCGGGCCGGGAAGACCGCCGCGGTGGTGGCCGCGTGGACCGGCGGTGACAGGAGGGCGGAAAGGCTGAGCACGGCCAGCAGAGCCGTCAGAAGTCGTCGCATCGGGACTCCTCAGGTCGGGGCGGTTACCTGTGCACCGAACTTTTCCATCGATTCACCTGGAGCGCGAGAGGCTGGAGGATTTTCCGCGATCCCTGGACCGGCGGCCCGTTGAGGTGGAGACTCCCGCCTAGTTGGTTTCCGCCTGGGTTGAGGGGAGTTCTCGTGAGGTATTTACCGAGGGTGTCGGGCCGTGGGGTGGTCGCCGCGGCCGCCGTGCTCGCGACGGCGGTCGGCGGTGTGGTGACACAGTCCGGTACGGCGCCCACCGCCGTACAGGCGACAGCTCTCCAGACGCGGCTGGACACGCTGCTGAACGACAGCCGCTTCAACGGCTCGCAGGTCGCGCTGGTGGTCCGCGACGCGACGACCGGCGAGACCTTGTACGACCGGAACGGCGGCCAGCGGATGCTGCCCGCCTCGAACACCAAGCTCTTCTCCTCGGCGGCCGCGATGGACGTCCTCGGCCCGTCGTACCGGTTCCGCACCGACGTCCTCGCCACCGGCCAGGTCCACCGCGGGACGCTGCTCGGGGACCTTTACCTCAAGGGGTACGGCGACCCGACCGCTCTCGAGTCCGATTACGCCGGGCTCGCCAAGCAGCTCGCCCAATCGGGCGTACGCCGGGTCGTCGGCGACCTGGTCGCGGACGACACGTACTTCGACCGCGTCCGCCTCGGTGACAGCTGGGCCTGGGACGACGAGCCGTTCTACTACTCGGCGCAGATCTCCGCTCTGACGCTCTCGCCGAACACCGACTACGACTCCGGTACGGCGATTGTCGAGAGTTCGCCCGGCGCGTCGGTCGGGGCGCCCGTGCAACTCGAACTGGTTCCGGCGAACGGCGTACTCAAGCTCGTCAGCACCGCGACGACCGGCGCGGCCGGGTCGGCGAACACGCTGAACATCGAGCGTGAGCACGGCACCAACGTCGTCCGGGTGACCGGATCCGTGCCGCTCGGCGCGTCGACCGGCCAGGAGTGGGTGACGGTCTGGGAGCCGCAGCTGTACGCGGCCGACGTGTTCCGGCGGGCGCTCGCGGCGCAGGGCATCAGCGTGATGGGAAAGATCAAGGACGCGGCCTCCCCGTCCACCGCCCGGGTGCTCGCCCGGGACGAGTCGATGACGGTCGGCGAACTGATGAACCCGTTCATGAAGCTGTCCAACAACATGCACGCGGAGACGCTGGTGAAGGCGATGGGCGCGGTGGCCGAGGCCGAGGGCACCTGGCCGGCCGGTCTGGGCGTAGTCACGGACTACGCGAAGAGCGTCGGCGTCGAGACCGGCACGATCCGCCTCTCCGACGGCTCAGGCCTGTCCCGCAAGGTCAACGTCACGGCGGACAGCATCACCGATCTGCTCATCGGGGTGCAGAAGGAGCCGTGGTGGCAGCAGTGGTACGACGCTCTGCCGATCGCAGGCAACGCGGACCGGTTCACCGGCGGCACCCTGCGCAATCGGATGCGCAACACCCCGGCCGCGAACAACCTGCACGGCAAGACCGGCTCCCTCACCGGCGTCACGTCGCTGTCCGGCTACGTCACCAACGCCGACGGCCGCAAGCTGGTGTTCTCGATGATCAGCAACAACTACCTGGTCAGCCCACGCTCCGTCGAGGACGCCGTCGGAGTCACCCTGGCCTCCTGGTCCGACCAGGCCCCGGCCGCCGTCTCCCCCAACACCTTGAGGAGCACCGCCGAACAGTGCGACCTCGAATGGGAGAAGGCCTGCTAAACCGTTAGACAGTACGGCGGTCATCTCCCGACGATGTCGGAATGACCGCCGTACTGCCGCAGGCTTTCACCGTTCGCCCGCCGACCAAGGCCGACGCCGAGGCGGTGCTCGGACTGGTGTCCGCCTACAACACCGCAGTGGTGGGGTTCGCCGATTACACCCTCGACGATGCTGTCGATGCGCTCGGCGAGCCAGGGTTCGAGCCGGAGACGGACGGCTGGCTCGTCTTCGAGGGCGAGACCCCGGTCGGCTACGGGTGGGTCTTCGGCAAGGGTGATCGCCGGCAGCTCGACATGGACCTGTTCACCGCCGATCCGGTGGTCGAGTCGTACCTGCTCGGGGAGATCATCCGGCGCGCCGGCGAGATCGCCCGGGCGCACGGGCACTCGGCGGTGCAACTCGATGCGGTCGTCTATCGCGCCGACGACGCACGGCGGCGGCGGTTGTCCGGCGAGGGGTTCGCCGCGGGTACGACGTACCATCGCATGCGGATCGACCACGCCGGGCCGGTCGAACCGCCTGAGGTTCCGGCCGGGGTCACGGTACGGCGAGGGGCTCCGGACGAGGCGAGCCGACGGGCAGCACACGCCGTGATGACGAGGAGCTTCGAGGGGCAGTTCGGGTTCACGCCGCGGCCGTTCGAGGAGTGGCATGCGGCTCACGAGAACCATTCGGCCTTCGACTGGTCCGGTGTGACCTTGCTGGAAGAGGACGGGCGACCGGTGGCCCTCCGGGAGACCAATGACCAGTTCCTGGAAGACGAGAACTGCGGTTACATCGGCCGGCTGGCCGTCCTCCCCGAGGCGCGCGGTCGCGGGCTGGCGAAGTACCTACTGCGAGATCAGTTCGCTCTGGACGCAGCCGCCGGACTGGCCGGGACGCTGCTGCACGTGGATACCAACAATCCGACACCGGCGCTTGACCTGTATCTGTCGGTCGGGATGACGGCGGCCCTGGTCATCGACGTCTGGCGCCTCGAGGTGCCGGCCTGATGGACGGCTTCATCGTTCGTCCGATGACTGTTGACGACGCCGCGTTGATCGCTGAGCGGAGCGGGGCCTACACCAGCGCTCTGCTCGGGTTCGCGAAGCACAGTGCGGAGGATGTGGCGAACTACCTGCGGGATCCCGGGTTCGACCCGGCGACCGACGGGTGGGTGGTGCTGGACGCAGACGGGCAGTTCGCGGGGTCGGCCACGGCGATGGCGAACAGCGACCGGTCTCGGGTGAATCTCGAGGTGCTGAGTGAGATTCCGGCCGTGGCCGAGTGGTTGCTCGATCGTGGCGTCGAACGTGCTCGACAGGTCGGGTCCGGCGACGTCGTCGTGAGTGTCGGCGTGATCCGCCAGGACGAGTTCCTGGCGAAGATCGTCGCCGCGAAGGGTTTCGCGATCGACACCTCGGTGCACCGCATGCGGATCACCTTCGACGGTCCCGTCGAGCGGCCGGCGGTGCCGGCTGGAGCGGTCGTACGACGCGGGGCGTACGACGACGCGAGTCGCCGGGCGGCGCACGCCGTCCTGGTGGAAGCGTTCAGCACCCAGCCGGGCGCGGATCCGCGTCCGTACGACGAATGGGCGGAGTCACGGGAGAGCCGCTCGACGTTCGACTGGTCGCAGCTGACCACGGTCGAGGTCGACGGGCGGGCGGTCGCGGTCCGCGAGTGCAACGACAACTTCGTCGGCACCGAGAACTGCGGCTACGTCGGACGATTGGCCGTCGTACCGGATGCTCGCGGCAAGGGTCTGGCGAAGTTCCTGCTGTACGACGCCTTCACCACCGATTCGGCCGGCGGCCGGTCCGGCACGATCCTGCACGTGGACAGCTCCAACCCGACACCGGCCGTCGGCCTCTACACGTCGGTCGGTATGCGCCCCGACCTGATCAGCGACATCTGGCGGCGGACCGTCAAGTCCTAGGTCTCCTCGCCCGGCTCGTTGCGGTCCCCTGGGCGCCAGGCCTTGCCGTAGCGAGATCTGAGAGATTACTCTCGAAACATGTCTCTCAGAAATCCGTACGGCGACTTCGAGATCACCGACCCGCAGGCCATGCGGGCGCTGGCTCACCCGGTCCGGCTGGCGGCGCTGAGCTGGCTGCAGAAGAACGGCCCGGCCACCGCGACCCAGCTCTCCGAGCACGTGGGCGCCTCGCCGTCGGTCACGAGCTGGCATCTGCGGCACCTCGCCACCTTCGGTCTCGTGGTGGACGAGCAGCCGCCGAACGCGGACAAGCGGCAGCGCTGGTGGCGGGCGGTGGCCCGAGGGTTCCGGTACGAGATGCCCGGCACCCCCGAAGGTGCCGAGGCCGGCCGGCTGCTGCGCGCCGAGCTGATGAACCAGGCCCTCGAAGCTGCCCAGCAGTGGCTGGTCGAGACCGAGCCCGAGCTCGACCCCGAGTGGGACCGGCTGGCGGGCTCGGCGAACACCCGGCTGAGCCTCACGCCCGCCGAGGCCGAGGCGATCGAGGACGCCATCGAGCAAGTGCTCGCGCCGTACGTCCAGCGCGGGGAGGAAGGCGCACCGGCGGGTGCACGCCATGTCCGCTTCCTCCGCCTGTCGTTGCCTGAAGCACCGAGCTGACCGGGCCGGACCATGAAAACTCTTTCCGCCACGAGTCTCTGGCGTGACCGGCGGTTCCGGACCTTCTGGTCCGCGCAGACCGTCTCCGAGTTCGGCGACCGCGTCACCGAACTGGCGCTGCCACTGATCGCCGTCCTGCTGCTCGACGCCTCTCCGGCGCAGGTCGGCTTCCTGACCGCCGCGGTCTGGCTGCCGAACATCGCCTCGCTGTTCATCGGCACCTGGGTCGACCACCGGACGGACAAGCGCCCGTTGATGATCGCGGCCGACCTCGCCCGGGCGGTCCTGCTGCTGAGTCTTCCGGCCGCGTACTGGCTGGACGCCCTGACGCTGGGCCAGCTGTACGTGATCGCAGTACTGGCGGGGACCGCTCACGTCCTCTTCAACACCGCCTATGCGTCGTTCTTCGTCACTCTCATCGGCCGTGACCACTTCCTGGAGGCGAACAGCAAGCTCTCGGCGACCAGGTCGATCTCGTTCATGGGCGGTCCCGCCGTCGGCGGTCTGCTCATCCAGTGGCTGACCGCGCCGGTCGCGATCTTCGTCGACGCGCTGTCCTTCGTGGTCTCGGCCGTCCAGCTCAGCCGCGTGAGGACGCAACCCAGCCGGAACGACGAAGCCGACGAGCCACTACTCCACCGCGCCCGGGCCGGCATGCGGTACGTGCTCCGGCATCCGTACCTTCGCCGCAGCCTCGGCTGCGCGACGACGGTGAACTTCTTCAACCTGATCAGCATGGCGTTGCTGGTGCTCTTCGCCAGCCGCAACCTCGGGCTGTCCGCGGGCACGATCGGCCTGGCCTTCGGCATCGGCGCCAGCGGCGGCCTGCTCGGCGCACTCGCCGCCTCGCCGCTGAGCCGGATCTTCGGTGCCGGCCGGCTGATCGCGGTCAGTTCGGTCGTCTTCCCGGGTTCGGTGACGATCGCGGCGCTGGCGGACGGGCCGACCTGGGCCCGGGCCGCCGCGCTCGCCGCGGCCGAGTTCATCGGAGCGTTCGCGGTGATGTGTTTCGACGTACCGCTCAACTCGATGCAGGCCGCGCTCATCCACGACCACATGCGCAGCCGGGTCGCGGGGGCGTTCAGCAGCATCAACTACGGCATCCGTCCGCTCGGTGCCGTGGCCGGTGGATTCCTCGGCACCTGGATCGGCGTCCGCGAGACCCTGCTGGTCTCGGCGGCCGGCGGGTTCCTCGCCGTACTGTGGCTGATCCGCTCCCCCATCATCCGCACCCGCGACCTCGACGGCCTGCGACCACCGGAGCTCTAGTCGTCCACGTCCAGCTTGGCGACCGTGCGGCGGAGCGGGACCTCGTTGATAAAGAAGACCGCGATCAGGCTGACCAGCGCACACGCTGCCGCGATCAGGAAGATCCGGCCGGTCGCGTCGCCGTACGCGTGCCGCACCAGCTCCGCCAGCTGGGGCGGCAGGTGATCGACGTCGAGCAGGCTGGTGCCGGATCCGCCGTCCCGCACCTTCCGCGCGGCCTCCGCCCCGCCGGGACCGGCGAGCAGGCCCTGGACGATCAGATCCTTCACCCTGACCGCGAGTACGGCGCCCAGCACCGACACACCGACCGCACCGCCGAGGCTCCGGAAGAACGCGACCGTCGCACTCGAGGCACCGATCTCACTCACGTCGACGGTGTTCTGGACGGCGAGCACCAGGTTCTGCATCGTCATGCCCATGCCCAGACCCATCGCCAGCATGCCGATCCCGACGTACCAGTACGGCGTGGTGTGGTCGATCGTGCCGAGCACCACCAGGCCGGCGACGAGAAGGATGCCACCGGCAATCAAATAGCGCTTCCACCGGCCGAACCGGGTGATCATCTGGCCCGAGCCGACCGAACCCAGGAACGACCCGAGCATCATCGGGATTGTCAGCAGGCCGGCCTCGGTCGCGCTGTAGCCGCGGGCGAGCTGGAAGTACTGACCGAGGAACAGCGCGCTGCCGAACATCGCGACCCCGACGGCGAGGCTGGCCACGATCGCCAGCGCGGTGGTGCGCTCCTTGACCACCTTCAACGGGACCAGCGGCTCCGCCACCCGGCTCTCGACCACGACCGCGACGATGCCGAACAGCAGGGTGCCGCCGACGAACAGCGCGGACTGCCAGGACAGCCAGGCGAAGTCGTGCCCGGCGAAAGTGACCCAGATCAGCGGCAGGCTCGCCGCGATGCCGATCAGTACGGCGCCCAGGTAGTCGATCCGGACCCGGCGCTTGATCAGCGGCAGGTGCAGGTACTTCTGCAGGATGACGAGGCTGATCACGGCGAGCGGCACGCAGACGTAGAAGCACCAGCGCCAGCCGAGCCACGCCGTGTCGACGATGACACCGCCGATGAGCGGGCCGCTCACGGTCGCGACAGCCATCACGGCACCCATGTAGCCGGAGTACCGGCCGCGGTTGCGGGGCGGGATCGCCGCGCCGATGATCGCCTGGGCCAGCGCCATCAGGCCGCCCATCGCGAGGCCCTGCAGAACCCGCGCGCCGATCAGGAACGGCACGGTGTGGGACAGGCCGGCCAGCGCCGAACCGACCACGAACAGCGAGATCGACAGCTGCACCAGCAGCTTCTTGCTCATCAGGTCGGCCAGCTTGCCCCAGATCGGGGTCGACACCGTGGTGGCCAGCAGGCTCGTGGTCAGCACCCAGGTGTACTGCGTCTGGGAGCCTTCGAGGTCGGCGATGATCGTCGGCAGGGCGTTGCTGACGATCGTGGAGCTCAGCATCGCCGTGAACAGTGCGGCGAGCAGGCCGATCAGGATCTCGAGGATCTCGCGATGGGTGAGTTCCGGCGTACCAGCCGCGGGTGGCCTGGTCTCGGTGACGGTCATCAGTCTCCAGTCGAAGGAACGGGCGGTGTGCGCCGCGGGGATTTGCCGGCCTCGGTGATGGCGTGCGCGATCCGCCGCATGGTGTCGGCTGCCGCGAGCATCGCGTCGTCGTCGAGGTCGGTCAGGGCGGCGCGAAGATGCTGGGTGTAGGACGAGTACAGGGCCTCGAGCTGGGCCTTGCCACGCGGCGCCAGGCTGACCAGCCCGACCCGCGCGTCGGCCGGATCCGGCCGACGGCTCACCAGTCCGTCGGCCTCCAGCGTGGCCAGCTGCCGGCTCACCACCGATGCGTCGACACCGAGTTTGGCGGCGAGCTCACCACCGCGTTGCTCACCGTCCCGCAGCAGAACCTTCAGCACACTCGCGTCCGCCCGCCGCAGCCCGCCGTCGGGCGTCAGGTGCCGATGCTCGACACACCGCACGGCGCGGATCAGCGCGCTGACCCCTTCGAGCACCTCCTGCGCCGCCCGGTCCCGCTCCACCCCCGGGACGAGGGGTTCCTGAGCTAGTTGCATAAACCAACTATATAAGCAGATAGTTGGTTTTCACAACCATATGTGCTGGAAGCAGCAGGTCGGTAACTGAGAGAGATCAGCTCAGGTCGTGGTTGAGGCGGGAGAGGAGGCGGCCGAGGTCGGCGAGGTCGGCGGGGTTCCAGCGCTCGAGGATGGCGCGGAACTCGGTCTGGCGTTGGGTGCGCATCGCGTCGAAGCGTTCGGCGCCGACCGTGGTCAGGCGGAGCAGGCGGGCGCGGCCGTCGCCGGGGTCGCCGACCCGCTCGATCAGGCCGAGGTTCTCCAGCTGGGTGATGCCGCGGCTCACGGTCGACTTGTCCAGACCGAGCGCCTGGGCGACGTCGGACGCCCGTACGCCGGGCCTGCCGCCCGCCGTCCCGAGCTCGATCTGCGAGATCAGCGCGTAGCCGGCCGCATCCATCTCCGGATGCACCCGGCGGGCGAGCCGCAGCGAGGCCGATCGGGAGCGGCGGAACAGCGCGGACAGCTCCTGCTCGATGTCCGCGACCAGCCGCTCGCTCTGCTCCGGGCGCTCGGTTGCGGGGCGCTCGGACTGCTGGTGCACGGTCACCGGACCACGATCCCGGCGTCGCGCAGTGCCTTCTTCACGTCCGCGATCCGGAAGTCGCCGAAGTGGAAGACACTCGCGGCCAGTACGGCGTCCGCACCCGCTTCGACCGCGGGCGGGAAGTGCTCGGGGGCTCCCGCTCCCCCGCTGGCGATCAGCGGTACGTCGACCACTGCCCGGACCGCCCGGATCAGTTCGAGGTCGAACCCCTGCTTGGTGCCGTCGGCGTCCATCGAGTTCAGCAGGATCTCCCCCGCGCCCAGCTCACAGCCGCGCTGGGCCCACTCGATCGCGTCCAGCCCGGCCGACTTGCGGCCGCCGTGCGTGGTCACCTCGAACCCGCTCGGCTGGTCCGGCGCCCGCCGTACGTCGAGGGACAGCACCAGCACCTGGTTGCCGAACCGGTGGGCGATCTCGCGGATCACCTCCGGCCGGGCGATCGCGCCGGTGTTGATACCGACCTTGTCCGCACCGGCCCGCAGCAGCCGGTCCACGTCGCTCGCCTCGCGGACGCCGCCGCCGACGGTGAGCGGGATGAACACCTGCTCGGCGGTCCGGCCGACCACGTCGTACGTCGTCTCCCGCGAACCCGAGGAGGCTGTGATGTCGAGGAAGGTGAGCTCGTCGGCCCCCTCCGCGTCGTACACCTGGGCCATCTCGACCGGATCCCCGGCGTCACGCAGATCGGTGAAGTTGACACCCTTGACCACCCGCCCGGCATCGACATCCAGGCAGGGAATCACACGCACGGCAAGACTCACGCGGCCAAGCGTAGCGTTCAGCCCCGGTACAGCAGCCCGACGACCGCTCCGAGGACGGCGCTTCCGGCGAGAATGGCGAGGATCACAGGCACGTATCTGCTGTCCTGCCCGGCCAGCGGCGCACCGGGGACGGCGGGCAGGTTGAACAGTGGGGTGACTCGACGCGGGAGCACGACGCCGCGCGCCGCCACCGCACTCAGGCCGTCCTTGATCCTCGGGAAGACCTGAGGCGGTACCGGCATGACGAGTACGACGTCGGTCAGGTCGTCCCGCAACCGAAGACTGACCGACCCACCGCGGCCGCGCTGCCAGCGTGCACCGGTCAGCGCGGTCAGGTCCAGCGACTGCCGCCCGATGATGGTCGTCACCTCCAGGTGCTGTCCGCACATCCGCGGCCGGATGCCGAGGTTCCCGACCAGCAGGCTCAGGGCGATCAGCCAGACCGCAGAGCCCACGAGCACGACAGGCTCGAGCGCGCCGCCGACGCCTGACCGAAGCCACAACCACCATGCCGGCACAACGACAAGCGTCATCCCCGCCGCGACGCCGTACCGCGTCCCCCGCGAGATCCGCCGCGGCTTCACGTCGTCCATCCGGGCCACGCTAACCGGCCGGAGGGCTCTTCAGATATCCGCCGACCGACCGTCGCGCCTACCGCCAGGTTCTTACTCGCCAGTTCCACCCGAGGCGGCAATCGTCGCCAGAGCCATCGGGCGGGTGGGCTGGGCACCTCCACATCCCGCAATCCCACGCATCACCTCCAGGCGCGAGTGGGCGTCCTCCACTCCCAGACCCCGCAACCACCCCGTACGCACCACCTCTGGGGGTGGGCGGGCCGACCACTCCACACCCCCCAACCACCCCGTGCGCAGCACCTCAAGGGGGGCGGGTGGGCGG
>NZ_BAAGPM010000013.1:0-104442 GCF_054784135.1 Kribbella swartbergensis | reverse complement strand
AGGTGCGGTCCGGAGTCCTCCTCAACTCCGGACCGCACCGCCCACCAGACCCGGCTGGGCGTGGCGGCTGACCCCTGTATCGCCGCCGCCCAGCCGTTCCAACCACCTCCTGGCCGACACCTCGGGCCAGGCGGGGAGTGTCCTGGGCGGTAGGACACCGTATGGCTCGTGCCACCTCACCATGAGCCATCCCCCGAGGTGGCCCGGCTCCGCTGTGTGACCGCCGCGCCTGGGCGGTCACGCGGCGGAGCCTTTCAGGTTCTCCGCCATCTTCCGCAGTACGCCGATCGTCGCGGCGTACTCCTCGCCGGTGATCCCCGCCGTCACCCGCCCCCGCTGAGCCTGGACCTTCGCCTCGAGTCGCTCCAGCGCGGCCCGGCCCGCCGCGGTCAGGCGCTGGTCCTGCAGCCACCCGCGGGCGATCAACGGGTCGATCGCGGCCCGCAACTCGTCCGGTCGACCGCTCAGGAACGGTGCGAGGGCCACCTCGATCGGCTCCTGACCGGCGGCCGCGTTCAGCGCCTGCCACTGCCGCCGGGTCAGCCCGTCCTCTGCCAGGACCTGCTCGAACGCCGCCTCCAGCAGTCGGTCGACCTCCTTCAGCCACCACCCGATAGGCTTGTTGTCATCTGACATATACATGTCAATAAATATATATCTGGGAGGAGCGGTGGACAAGACGGATCCGGTGACCGCGGTGGAGGCGGCGATGATCGCGATCCGCCGGCGGCAGACCCGTCGTACCTTCGCCGTGCAGGCCGGTGGACCGGACCCGGTCCAGGAGGTCCTCGACGCGCTCGAGGCGGCCGGGCCGGACCCGATCGGCGTCAACGGAGTCGCGGCCGCACTGGGGGTTGACCAGCCACGGGCCAGCAAGCTGGTCGCTTCGGCGGTCACGGCAGGTCTGGTCCGACGTGAGGCCGACCAGGCGGACGGGCGTCGTACGAACCTGGTCCTGACCGCGGATGGCCGGCGGCAACTCGAGCGCGTCCACGAGTACCGCCGGGAGCGCTTCGCGGCCGCGATGGACGGCTGGACCGATGCCGAGCGGCGGACGTTCGCGGACCTGCTGACCCGCTTCGTGACCGCGCTGGACCGCTAGATGTCCGCTTCTGGTCCGGTTGGGGTGTCCGGCGTCCGGGTCGTGACGTAGACGGCGAACGGCGCGTCCGGCTGCACCTCCGCGGACCCTTCGACCAGGCCCTCCGTGGTGATCTCGCCGGCGTAGGTCATGCCGAGGCGTTCCATCACCGCTCGCGAGGCCGCGTTGTGCCGCTCGGTGAACGCGATCACCGCCTGAGCCTTCAGCGTCCCGAACGCGAACTCCAGTCCGGCCCGCCCGATCTCGGTCGCCAGCCCACGACCACGCGCCGACTCGGTCAGCGCCCACCCCAGCTCCAGCCGGTCGGCCGCCCAGTCCGGGCCTGCCAGCTCGCCGATCGCCTCGGTCACTGCCCCGCCCGCCGGCAGCCGGGACAGCCCACCCCGTCCCGCGAGCGCTCCGCTGTCACGCTCGTACGCCATCCACTTGTGGACGCCGTCGGCCTCCCAAGCAGCCCCAGCATCGGCGGCACAACGTACGGCGTCCTGCTCCGACCAGGCACCGCCGTACCAGTGCGCCACCCACGGGTCCGAGTACAGCCTCACCAGGTCCGCCGCATGTCCGGGCAGGACCTCACCGGGACCTCTCAACGGTTCGAGCCGGAGGTGCTTGGTGAAGCGGGTGCGGACCACGTGGGCGACGATGTCCCGCAGCCGCCGGTCGCCGTCGGTCCGGTTCACCATCAGCAGTTCGAGGTTGTCCGGTCCGACCCAGGCACCCGCGTCGTGCTTGCCGTCTTCGAGTCGCGGCCTGGCCAGGTCTCCGTCGACGGTGACGAGGAAGTCGAGTTCACGCCGTACCCGTCCCTGCCACTCCCACTCCCAGTCCGCCACGGTCCAGACGATGTCCCGGACCTTCCAGCCGGTCTCCTCCTCGACCTCCCGGGCCAGCGCCTCCTCAGGGCTCTCACCCGGCTCCAGGTGTCCGCCGACGACGTCCCAGATCCCGGGCAGCAGCCGCCGCCCCGCCGTACGGCGTTGCACGTAGACCCGATGCTGCCCGTCCCGGACCAGAGCAGCCACACAGTCAACCGGACGCATACCGCCAACCTAGCCGCCGGACTGGTGGCTGCCCGCGTCGCGCCGATGCCGCGTTAGCGGAGAGGTTGTTCGGTGATTCGGTTGGGCATGAAGAGTACGGCGGCCACCAGGAGGACTGCGGCCGCGGCGGCTCCGTAGTACACGTCGTGGATGGCAGGAGCGAGCACGTCGCTGGGCAGGTTCTCCAAGTCGGCGTGCGTGTCACCGAGTCGTGCGGCGACCACACTGTTGGCCACTGCGCCGAACACGGCTACGCCGACCGCACTGCCGACTGAGCGGGCGAACATGTTGGCGCCGGTCACCACACCGCGCGTCTGCCAGGCGACCGACGACTGTGCCGCCACCACCGAGGGCGAGGCGGAGAAGCCGAGTCCGAGCCCGATGACGAAGCAGGCCGCGGCCAGGTGCAGTACGGCGCTACCCGAGTCGACGGTGAGCAGCAACCCGGCTCCGATCACGACGATCACCGCGCCGAAGAGCATCGTCGTACGGAAGCCGAGGCGCAGATAGATCCGGCCGGCCAGCGAGGCCGCGATTGGCCAGCCCAGCGTCATCGCGGCCAACGCGAAGCCGGCCACCAGAGCCGACGTCCCCAGGACGCCTTGGGCGAACAGCGGCACGTACGTCGATAGGCCGACCATCAGCACGCCGATGAGCAGAGCCGACGAGTTCGCGGAGTTCAGCACGCGGTGGCCGAGGACCCACAGCGGCAGGATCGGCTCAGCGGCGCGGCGCTCGACCAGGACGAACGCGGTCAGCAGTACGGCGGCCCCGGCCAGGATCGCGATACTGACCGCCGAGTCCCAGGCCCAGATCACGCCGCCTTCGAGCAGACCGAGCAGCAGCAGCGAGCCGCCGACCGCGAGCAGGATCGCACCGGCGTAGTCGATCTGGTGGCTGGCCTGCTTGGCCACGTTCTCCCGGAAGCGGCGGGTCAGCACCCAGGCGGCGGCGAGGCCGAGCGGGATGTTGACGAAGAAGATCCAGCGCCAGGAGATGTAGTCGGAGAACACGCCGCCCAGCGCCGGGCCGACGAACGACGAGATTCCCCACACGCTGGCGATGTAGCCCTGCACCTTGGCCCGCTCGGCGACAGTGTAGATGTCGCCGACGATCGTCATCCCGATCGGCTGGATCGCGCCGGCGCCGAGCCCCTGGATCAGCCGGAACGCGATCAGGGCCGGCATGCTCCAGGCGAAACCGCACAGCACCGAGCCGGCCACGAACAGGCCGACGCCGAGCAGCATGATCGGCTTGCGGCCGCGCAGGTCGGCGAGCTTGCCGTAGATCGGCACCGAGACGGCCTGGGCGAGCAGGTAGATCGAGAACAGCCAGGGGAACTGGGTGAAGCCGCCGAGGTCCGCGACGATCGAGGGTACGGCGGTGGCCAGGATGGTCGCGTCGATCGCCACCAGCCCGATGCTGAGCATCACCGCGAGCAGAATCGGCCCACGCTCCGACCGGAGCCCCACCCCGGCGGCCCGGTCGATCCCCTCGGTAGTCATCTCAGACAGCAACTTACGTCACGGGCAAACGATTCCAGAGCCCCTGACCGTCTGGTGGACCGCCGCCCGGCCGAGGTCCGTCCTACGACTGCCTCGAGCCGGACGAGGTATCCCAGCATCGCCGACCTCGACCCCTCGCAGCCACTATCAACTCCGTCGGCTACTAGCTGCAGCTGGAATCACTCAGCCGCGGGTTCCTTCAGCCCGTAGCCGATCAGGCAACTGGTGAGGACCAGGACGATCAGGGTGCTGAGCGCCAGGCGCAGGGAGGTGTGTTCGGCGATGGTGCCGAGGAGGGGTGTGGCGATGCCGCCGATACTGACGGCCAGGCCGAGGGTCATGCCGCCGGCGGTGCCGATGCGGGTCGGGAGGTAGTCCTGGCCGAGGGTGACGTGGAGGGAGAACGGGACCGACATCGCGATGGCGGTCAGCGTGAGGAAACCGAAGAACGCCGGGCCGGGGACGAACACCAGGCCGGCGATCGCCGCGACAGCCACACCGTACGACGTCCGCATCGTCCGGACCCGCCCGTACCGGGTGGCGAACCGCCCGCCGAGCAAGGTGCCGAACGCACCAGCCGCGAACAGGACGAAGAGCGCGACCCCGCCGGTCGTCGTCCCGCCGCCGACTCGCTCACCGGCATACAGCGCGATGAACGTGCCGAGCCCGACGAAGACGATCGACCGGCAGACCATGATCGCGGACAACCGCAGGAACGAAGGCCAGTCGTCCTTCCCCGCCTTCGGGAGACGCCCGGTGACAACTCTGGAGCGATGCGACCGGACGGCACGTGACGTGATGAGCGCACCGGCGAGTGCGGGTACGACGAGCACCGGCGTCAGCGACAGCCCACCGGCAGCCATGATCGGCGTGACCAGCACGGGCGCGAACGCGAACCCGACGTTCCCGCCGACCGAGAACCAGCTCATCCCGACATGGCTGCCGCCGCTGACCACCCGCGCCATCCGCGCCGCCTCCGGGTGATAGGCCGCGACTCCGAGCCCCGACAACGCGGCCGCCAACCAGGTCAGCACATACGCGTCACCCACCCCGACCAGCGCGATCCCGAGCCCGGCTGTCGTCATACTCACCGGGATCAGCCAGGCCATCGGCCGCCGATCGGTCAGTACGCCGAACACCGGTTGCACCACGGACGACAGCAGCGTCGCGGCCAGCGTGATCCCGGACACCGCCACGTAGCCGAGCCCCCGCTCGGCGACCAGAAAAGGAACCAGAGCCGGTACGGCGCCCTGGTACACGTCCACGCAGGCATGCCCGATCGCCATCAGCCCGATCGGTCGAAGTCTCATCACCCGACGATCCTGATCGGGCAGGCATGTGTCGGTCTTCCGATAAAATGCCAACCTATGCCGGAAATACGCCAACTGCGCCCCGCGAACTCCGGCTTCCAGTCGATCCCGGCCGGAGGCGGCGTCGACCCGCACTGGCACGAGCAGAACCAGATCGTGTACGCCGGTCGCGGCGTCCTCTCGGTGACGACCGAGGCGGGCAGTTGGATCGCCCCTGCGAACCGGGCGATCTGGGTCCCGGCCGGCACGGTCCACCAGCACCGTGCGTACGGCGATACCGCCCTGCACACCGTCGGACTCACGGAGAACCTGCTCGGCCTGAACGCGCCGTCGGCGCTGGTGGTCAGTCCTTTGCTGCGCGAGCTGATCCTCGCCTACACGTCTGGAGAGGGTGGCGACGGCCGCGAGGCTGATGCGGACGAGCGACGGCGGCTGCACGCCGTACTGCTGGATCAGCTTCGGCGGTCTCCGCAGCGGCCGACGTACCTACCGACTCCCCGCGATCCACGGCTGGCGGCGGTCTGCAAGCTGCTGCAAGACGACCGGGCAGACAACAGGACGCTCGCCGAGCTCGGCCGGGAGATCGGTGCGAGCGAACGCACCCTGAGCCGGCTCTGCAAGGCGGACCTGGGCATGACTTTCCCGCAGTGGCGCACGGAGTTGCGGCTACACCTGGCTCTGCGGCTGCTGGCCGGTGGCGACTCGGTGACCCGCGTGGCGCATCAATGCGGCTGGGCGTCGACCAGTGCGTTCATCGACACCTTCCGACGCGCTTTCGGTCACACACCAGGATCTCGAAGCGCCTGATCGAGGATGTGGCTCCACTGCCGTACTACTCCGCGACGACGTGCACTGTCATCCGTGAGCAGGTCAGCCAGACCCAGACCGCGTGCCATGTCCAGCACGCCCTGCACGGTCTCCCGCACCCCAGGAGTCCGCTCACTCACGTCAAGCACTTCCAGTAGAGCTCTGTGAGCCTGACGCCCGACATGCGCCTCCAACCCGACGATCTGCTTCCGCAACCCCTCTTCGGTCGACGCTGCGACCCAGAGGTGCAGCGCGGCACGGAAGAGTGGTCCGGTGTAGACGTCCGCGAGCATCCCCACGATCGCCTCGGTCCGCCCCGGACCGCTCGGCAGAGCGGCGGCCTGGGCTCTGATCTCGGCCAGCCGCACCTCGGTCATGTACTCCACCGCCGCGGCGAACAGATCGGCCCGCGTCGGGAAGTGGTGCTGTGCCGCACCCCGCGAGACCCCGGCCCGGGCCGCGACGACCGCTACCGTCGTCGCGGCGTACCCGACCTCGGCCAGTGACTCCACCGCCGCCTCGAGCAGCCGCTGCCGGGTTGCCCGGCTGCGGTCCTGCTGGGGTTCCTTGGGGCCGTGAGCGAGCGCAGCGAGCTCACCATCACTCACGGGCGGCCTCGCGGGCTCTGAGCTCACGCCGGAGGATCTTGCCCGAGGCGGCCTTCGGCACCGCCTCGATGAACTCCACCTGCCGGATCTTCTTGTACGGCGCCACCCGCGCGGACACGTACTCGATCACGTCGTCCTCGGTCAGCTCCACGCCCGGCATCGGCACCACGAACGCCTTCGGCACCTCGTTCCCGTCAGCCTGGACACCGATCACCGCCGCGTCCGCGATCCGCTCGTCGGTGAGCAGCACCGCCTCCAATTCGGCCGGCGGCACCTGGTAGCCGTGGTACTTGATCAGCTCCTTCACGCGGTCGATCACGTACAGGTACCCGCGCTCGTCCATCCGGCCGATGTCGCCGGTGTGCAACCAGCCGTCGGAGTCGATCGTCGCCTCGGTCTCGGCCGGCCGGCCCAGGTACCCCTTCATCACCTGCGGCCCGCGGATCCAGATCTCGCCCTCGTCGGCATCGTTGCCATCGGCACCGACCAGCCGCAGCTCGGTCGACGGGAAGAGCTTGCCGACGGCGCCGGGCGGTGGCTCCGGGTCGTCCTGCGGCACCGAGTGCGTGCCCGGTGACAACTCGGTCATCCCGTAGGCCTGCAGTACGGCGTGCAGCCCGAGCCGCTTCGCGCACGCCTCGGCCAGCTCACCGTCCAACGGCGCCGCCGCGGACATCACGTACTTCAGCGACGACAGGTCGACCCCGTCGACGGCCGGGTGCTTCGCCAGCGCGAGCACGACCGGCGGCGCCACGAACGCCCGGGTGATCTTCTGCTGGTCGAGCGTGGTCAGGAACTGCTCCAGGTCGAACTTGGGCAGCACGACGACCGTCGCGCCGAGCCGGAGCGGGAGGTTCATCAGCACGGTCAGCCCGTAGATGTGGAAGAACGGCAGGATCGCGATGATCCGCTCGTCCTCGCCGAGCGTGATCATCACCTCGGCCTGCGCGATGTTGGTCGAGATGTTCCGGTGCGTCAGCATGACGCCCTTGGCCGCGCCCGTCGTACCACTCGAGTACGGGAGTACGGCGACGTCCTCGGCCGGATCGATGGTCACCTCCGGCTCCGGCCCGGTGGACGCGACCAGCTCCATCACCGAGCGGTACCCCTCCGCGCTGTCGCAGACGAAGATCTCGGTCACGTCCGTGCCCTCGACGGCCGCGGTCGCCGCCGGAAGGAACAGCGAGATCGTCACCAGCAGCTTGGCCTTGGAGTCGACCAGTTGCTTGTGCAACTCGTCGGCCGTGTAGAGCGCATTCACCGTGGTCACGGTCGCGCCGGCCCGGGTGGCGCCGTAGAAGACGACCGGGTAGAGGATCGTGTTCGGGCTGTAGAGCGCGATGACGTCACCGTGCCGGATGCCGAGCTCGGCGAACCCGGCCGCGACGCGACGGCTCATCGCGTCCAGCTGGGCGTAGCTGATCTCCTTGCCGCTCACGCCGTCCACGAGCGCCGGCCGGTCGCCGTACTCCTGGGCCCGGCCGAGGACGGCGTCGTGGATCGGAACGTCCAGGATCTCTACGGGTGGGAACTCGCTGGTGATGATCATCGTGGCCTGATCCTCTCTGGCGACCGCTGGTGCAGGAACTGTGGCCTACTCGGGGGTAGTGGGGAAGACCTCAGTACGACTTCGGCAGGCCGAGGCTGTGCTGGGCGACGAAGTTCAGGATCATCTCCCGGCTGACCGGCGCGATCCGGGTCGCCCGCGCGGCCGCGACCAGCGAGGCGACGCCGTACTCCGTCGTCATCCCGTTGCCGCCGAGGCACTGGACGGCCTGGTCGGTGGCCCGGACGGCGACCTCGCCGGCCGCGTACTTCGCCATGTTCGCCGCCTCACCCGCGGCCAGATCGTCGCCGGCGTCGTACAGGGCGGCGGCCTTCTGCATCATCAGCCGGGCCAGTTCGAGCTCGATCTTGATCTGCGCGAGCGGGTGCGCGAGACCCTGGTGCGCGCCGATCGGGGCCTTCCAGACCTGACGCTCCTTGACGTACGCCGTCGCCTTGCCGAGCGCGTGCCGCGCGATCCCGATCGCGAACGCCGACGCCATGATCCGCTCGGGATTGAGCCCCGCGAACAGTTGCAGCAGTGCCGCGTCCTCGGCGCCGACCAGGGCCTCCCGCGGCAGCCGGACGTCGTCGAGGAACAGGGCGAACTGCTTGTCCGGGCTGATCAGGTCCATCTCGATCTGGCGGAACTCGACCCCGGGTGCGTCCACCGGCACGATGAACAGGGCCGGCTTCAGCTTCCCGGTCCGCGCGTCCTCGGTCCGGCCGACGACCAGGACGGCCTTGGCGACGTCGAGGCCGGAGATGAAGACCTTGCGCCCGGTCAGCGACCAGCCGTCCTCGGTACGGCGTGCAGTCGTGGTGATCTCGTGCGAGTTCGAGCCGGCGTCGGGCTCGGTGATCGCGAACGCCATGATCGTCGTACCGTCGGCCAGAACCGGCAGCCAGTGTTCCTTCTGCTCGTCGGTGCCGAAGCGGGCGATCACCGTGCCGCAGATCGACGGCGAGACCACCATCATCAGCAGCGGGCAGCCAGCTGCGCCGAGCTCCTCGAGCACGATCGACAGGTCGGCCATGCCGCCGCCTCCACCGCCGTACGCCTCGGGCAGGTTGACGCCGAGATAACCGAGCTTGCCGGCCTCGAGCCACAACTCCTTGGTGTGCCCGCCGGTCCGCGCCTGCCGGTTGAACCACTCGTAGCCGTACTTCTTGCCGAGCTCGCCCACGGCCTTGCGAAGGGCTTGGCGTTCCTCCGACTCGATGAAGCTCATGCTTCCTCCCCAACCACGGCCAGTACGGCGCCGACCTCGACCTGTTGACCTGCCTCGACCCTGAGCTCGCTGACGACTCCATCGGCCGGCGCGGAGATGGTGTGCTCCATCTTCATCGCCTCCAGCCAGAGCAGCGGCTGCCCTTGTTCCACCTGGTCACCCACCTGCACGCCGACCCGGATCACCGTGCCCGGCATCGGCGCCAGCAACGATCCCGCCGCCACCTGGCTTGCCGGGTCCGCAAACCGCTCCACCGGCGTCAACTCGACGCTTCCGAGCGACGAGTCCACACACACCAGACCGTCGTACGTCGCCACCTCGAACGCCCGCCGTACGCCGTCGATCTCCAACACCACGCGATCCGGGTGGTGCTCGACGAGCTGGATGTTGCCGTCGACAACCAACCCGTCGCGGGTCAGCCGATAGGCGACCTCGTGCACGACATCGCCGGCGCGGTAGCTCTTCCGCTGAGGCTGGGACGGGACGTTGCGCCACCCACTGGGCACCCGCACGGGGGTCGCCGCCTGCCGCCGGGCCGCATCCGCCAGTGCCGCAGCCAACGCCGACACCCGCACCACGTCGTCACCGACCGGCACCCCCACGCCGTGCCTGTCGAAGAACCCGGTGTCGGTTTCCCCGGCGAGAAACGCCGGATGCCGAAGCACCCACACCAGCAGATCCCGGTTGGTCCCCACCCCATGAATCCGAGCCCGCTCCAACTCCCCCGCCAGCCGCCGAGCAACCGCCCTCCGATCCACCCCCGAACCAATCACCTTCGCCAACATCGCGTCGTAATACGACGAAACCTCCGACCCACCCTCCACCCCCGAGTCCACCCGCAACCCCGGCTGCACGCCCCACCCGTGGCTACCCCTCCCCGCATCCCCCGCGCCGGCGGCCTCCGGCCGCCGGCGCGGGCTTACCGGAGCGACACCGCCTACTCCACCACCCAGCGCGGCGGCGCTCTCCCCACCGCCCACCGCGGACCCGCTTGCTCCGCCGCCGAGCGCGGGGCCGGTTGCTCCGCCGTCCGGCGCGGGGCCGGTTGCTCCGCCGTCCATCGCGGGGCCGCGTGCTCCACCATCCAGCGCGGGGCCGGTTGCTCCGCCGCCCAGCGCGGACCCGCTTGCTCCACCACCCAGCGCTGGGGTGCTTCGCCCACCACCTAGCGCGGGGGCGCTCCCCACACCGCCCACCGCGAAGCGGTGGAGTGTGCCGGTTTGGGGTTGCCAGTCGTTGGATGGGTCTTCGGCGTACAACCGCACCTCGATGGCGTGGCCGAAGGTGGGCGGGGGGTCAGGCGGAAGCCGGTCTCCGGACGCGATGGCGAACTGCAACTCGACCAGGTCGAGGCCTGTGGTTTCCTCGGTGATCGGGTGTTCGACCTGGAGGCGGGTGTTCATCTCCAGGAAGTAGAAGTTGCCGTGCTCGTCGGCGAGGAACTCGACCGTCCCGGCACCGACGTAGTTGATGGCTGCGGCTGCCTTGCGGGCCGCGTCGAACAACGAGGCGCGCATGGACGGGATGCGTTCGACGAGCGGTGACGGCGCCTCCTCGACCACCTTCTGGTGGCGGCGCTGAATGGAGCACTCCCGTTCACCGACCGCCCAGATCGGGCCGTGCCGGTCGGCCATCACCTGCACCTCGATGTGCCGCCCGGACGCCAGGTAGCGCTCGCAGAACACCGTCCCGTCCCCGAACGCCGACAACGCCTCCGCCGACGCGGCCTCGATCTCCCGCGGCAGGTCTTCCAACCGTGAGACGACCCGCATCCCTCGCCCACCACCGCCCGCGGACGCCTTCACCAGCACCGGCAGCTCCGCCTCCGACACCTCCGCCGGCGTCAGCTCGGCGAGCACCGGGACTCCGGCCGCCGCCATCAGCTTCTTCGCCTCGATCTTCGAACCCATCGAGGAGATCGCGTCCACCGGCGGCCCGATCCAGGTCAGTCCGGCGTCGATCACCGCCTGTGCGAACCCCGCGTTCTCCGACAGGAACCCGTAGCCGGGGTGGATCGCGTCGGCGCCCGCCTTCACCGCTGCCTCGATGACGAGGTCGCCGCGCAGGTAGGTCTCACCGGGCGCGTTCCCGGGCAGGTGAACCGCCGCGTCGGCCTCGGCCACATGCGGCGACCCCGTGTCGGCGGTCGAGTGGATCGCAACGGTCGACAGCCCGAGCGATCGCGCGGTCCGGAAGATCCGCCGGGCGATCTCACCGCGGTTGGCCACGAGAACCGAGCTGATCACGGGCGGCTCCGAGGTGGTCATGGGGCCTCCCGGCCTGGACTGAGGAGCGGAGCGACGAGGGAAGGCCGGGAGTCAAGGCCCCAGGACCCTGCCGGCGCCGAAGGCCCGGCCAAAGCACGGTCATGCGCATCACATCCGGAAGACGCCGAAGTTGGCGCCGTCGAAGCGGGTGCCCTGGACCGGGGCGGAGTGGATGGCGGACAGGCAGATCCCGAGCACGGTCCGGGTGTCGCGCGGGTCGATCACGCCGTCGTCGTACAGCCGCCCCGACAGGAACATCGGCAGCGACTCGGCTTCGATCTGGCCCTCGACGTACGCTCGCATGGCCGCGTCGTCGTCCTCGTCGTACGGCTGGCCCTTCGCCTCCGCGGCCGCGCGCGCGACGATCGACAGTACGCCGGCGAGCTGCTGCGGACCCATCACCGCCGACTTCGCCGACGGCCAGGCGAACAGGAACCGCGGGTCGAAGGCGCGACCGCACATCCCGTAGTGCCCGGCGCCGTACGACGCCCCCATCAGGATGGAAAGGTGCGGCACGCGAGAGTTGGAGACCGCGTTGATCATCTGCGCGCCGTGTTTGATGATTCCGCCCTGCTCGTACTCCTGCCCGACCATGTAGCCGGTGGTGTTGTGCAGGAAGATCAGCGGCGTGTTGGCCCGGTTCGCGAGCTGGATGAACTGGGCCGCCTTCTGCGACTCCTCGCTGAACAGCACACCGCGCGCGTTCGCCAGGATGCCGACCGGGTACCCGTGCACCGACGCCCACCCGGTCGCCAGCGACGACCCGTACAGCGGTTTGAACTCGTCGAAGACGGACCCGTCCACCACCCGGGCGATCACGTCCCGCGGGTCGAACGGGATCTTCAGGTCAGCCGGCACGATCCCGAGCAACTCGTCGGCGTCGTAGAGCGGTTCGTCGTACGACGGAGCCGGCGGCGGACCGAGTTTGCGCCAGTTCAGCCGGGACACGATCTGCCGGCCGAGCCGGATCGCGTCCTGCTCGTCGACCGCGAAGTAGTCGGCCAGCCCGGAGACCCGGGCGTGCATCGATGCGCCGCCGAGCGACTCGTCGTCGGCGTCCTCACCGGTCGCCATCTTCACCAGCGGCGGCCCGGCCAGGAACACTTTCGCGCCGCCGTCGACCATCACCACGTAGTCGCTCATCCCGGGGATGTACGCGCCGCCGGCGGTGGAGTTGCCGAACACCAGCGCGACGGTCGGGATCCCCTCGGCCGACAACCGGGTCAGGTTGCGGAACATCGCGCCGCCGGGGATGAAGATCTCCTTCTGGGTCGGCAGGTCGGCGCCGCCGGACTCGACCAGGCTGATCACCGGCAGCCGGTTGGCCCGGGCGATCTCGTCCGCCCGCAACGCCTTCTTCAGCGTCCACGGGTTGCTGGCGCCGCCTTTGACGGTCGGGTCGTTGGCGGTGACCAGGCACTCGACGCCTTCGACCACCCCGATGCCGGTGACCAGGCTCGCGCCGACGGTGAAGTCGGAACCCCAGCCGGCCAGCGGTGACAGTTCAAGGAACGGCGAGTCCGGGTCGAGCAGCAACTCGATCCGTTCGCGGGCCAGCAGCTTGCCCCGCTGATGGTGCCGTTCGACGTACTTCGCCCCGCCACCGGCCAGCGCCTTGGCGTGCTCGGCCTCCAGTTCGGCCAGCTTCTCCAGCATCGCCTCGCGATTGTTCATGCGCTGAACCCCAGTCGTTTCGCGGCCAGGCCGGTCAGGATCTCGGTGGTGCCGCCGCCGATCGCGAGGATCTTCTGGTCGCGATACTGGCGTTCGACTTCGGCCTCCCGCATGTAGCCGAGACCGCCGTGCAACTGGAGTGCCTGGTCGCACACCCACTGGCCGGCCTCGACGGCGGTGTTCTTGGCGAAACAGGTCTCGGCGATCACGTCCTCGCCGGCGTCGGCCCGGCGAGCAACGGAATGCACGTAGACGCGGGCGACATCGATCCGCCGCGCCATCTCGGTCAGCGTGTGCTGCACGGCCTGCCGCGAGATCAACGGCCGGCCGAACGTCTCGCGGTCCCGGCACCACTGCACGGTCAGATCGAGCGCTCGCTGCGCACCGGCGTACGCCTGCACTGCCAGCGTCAACCGTTCGGCGACGAAGTTCACCGCCAGTTGGACGAAGCCGGTGCCCTGAGCTCCGACCAGGTTGGCCACCGGCACCCGTACGTCGGTGAACGACAGTTCGGCCGTGTCCGAGCACAGCCAGCCCATCTTCTCCAGCTTCCGCGACACCGTGAACCCAGGCGTGTCCTTCTCGATCACCAGCAGGCTGATCCCGTGAGCGCCCGGCCCGTCGGTGCGGACCGCGGTGGTGACGAAGTCCGCACGGCAGCCGGACGTGATGTACGTTTTCGCGCCGTTGACAACGAAATGGTCGCCGTCCCGCCGGGCGCTGGTCCGGATCGATGCGACATCCGAGCCGCCGCCGGGTTCGGTGATCGCCAGCGCGCCGATCAGCTCGCCGTCGAGGGTCGGCCGGACCCACCGGTCGATCTGCTCCTGGTTGCCAGCAGCAACGATGTGGGGCAGCGCGATACCGCAGGTCAGCAGCGAGGCGACCAGCCCGCCGGACCCGCCGGCGTAGTGCATCTCCTCGACCACCGCGATCGCGTCCAGCAGCGAACCGCCCCCACCGCCGACCGCCTCCGGGAAGCCGACGCCGAGCAGCCCGAGCTGACCCGCCTTCTTGTGCAGGTCCCGGGGCAACTCGCCGTCGCGCTCCCACTGGTCCAGCTGCGGCAGTACCTCTGCCACCACGAACCGCCGTACCGAGTCCCGCAGTGCCCTTTCTTCGGCGTTCACAGCAACACCTCCGGTACGTCGACGTACCGGGATCGCAGCCACTCGCCGACGGCCTTCGCCTGTGGGTCGAAGCGCGCCTGCGACGCGACGCCCTCACCCAGCAAGCCTTCGACGACGAAGTTGAGCGCCCACAGGTTCGGGAGGACGTAGCGCGTGACCGGCAGGTCCTTCGTTTCCGGCAGCAACTCCTGGAAGAGTTCGACCGTCAACGTGTGCGCCAGCCAGCGCCACGCCTTCTCCTGCCGTACCCATACGCCGACGTTCGCGTCTCCACCCTTGTCGCCCGACCGTGCACCGGCGATCCGGCCGAGCGGCACCTCCCGCGTCCGCGGCCGTCCACTCGACGCGAGTTGTGGCAACGGCATCGGCAACCCGATGTCCTCGACCTCGGTCAGCGGCTGCGTCTCCGCGCCGGGCTCGACGGTCTTCCGGGTCCCGTCCGGCAGTACGACGACGTGCTCGACCTCGCGGATGTCGACGTACCCGGCCCGGAAGATCCCGTACGGCGAACCGTCGCCAGGCGGAGCCGTGACGTGGAAGCCCGGGTAGCTCGACAACGCCAACTCCACCGCGGCGTTGGAGAAGGTGCGGCCGACGACCTGCGGATCCGGGTCCTTCACGGCGCAGCGGAGGATGACGCTCGCCTCCTCCTCGGACTCGGCGTTCGGCTTCTCGGTCCAGGCCAGGGTCCACTTGAGCTCGGCCGGACGCTTCGGCAGCGCCTGCTCGAGCTGCCGCTGGACGAGCTCCGCCTTCGCCTCGAGGTCGAGTCCGGTCAGCACGAAGCCGACCTCGTTGCGGAACCCGCCGACGCTGTTCAGCGACACCTTGTACGTCGGTGGCGGCGGCTCACCGCGGACGCCGCTGATTCTGACCCGGTCGGGCCCGTCGGTCCCGAGTTCGATCGTGTCGAGGCGGGCGGTGACGTCCGGACCGGCGTACCGGGCGCCGGTGATCTCGTACAGGAGTTGGGCCTTGACGGTGTCGATGGTGACCGCGCCGCCGGTGTTGTCGTGCTTGGTGATCACGCTGCTGCCGTCGGCATGGATCTCGGCGATCGGGAATCCCGGCCTGCCCAGGTCGCGGATCTCGCTGAAGAACGCGTAGTTCCCGCCGGTCGCCTGGCAGCCGCACTCGATCACGTGACCGGCCACGACGGCACCGGCGAGCTCGTCGTACTGCGTCCGCTTCCAGCCGTGGTGCGCGGCGGCCGGTCCGACGATCACCGAGGCGTCGGTGACCCGGCCGGTGACGACCACGTCCGCGCCGGCCTGCAGCGCCTCCGCGATACCCCAAGCGCCGAGGTACGCGTTGGCGGTCAGGGGTGCGCCGAGGCCGAGCTCCTCGGCTCTGTCGAGTAGATCGTCGCCTTCGACGTACGCGATCTTGGGTTGGAGTCCGAGCTTGTCGGCCAGCGTCTGGATGGCGGTGGCGAGTCCGGCGGGGTTGAGACCGCCGGCGTTGCTGACGATCTTGACGCCGCGGTCGAGCGCCTCGCCGAGGCCGGTCTCCAGTTGCTTGAGGAACGTCCGCGCGTACCCGAGCGACGGATCCTTCAACCGGTCCCGGCCCAGGATCAGCATCGTCAGCTCGGCCAGGTAGTCACCGGTCAGCACGTCGAGCGGCCCGCCGGTCAGCATCTCCTGGACCGCGCTGAACCGGTCGCCGTAGAAGCCGGACGCGTTCCCGATCCGGACCGGCGGAGTCATCCGAACTGCCCCGCCGCGCGGCCCTTGCCCGGCAGACCCGCGAACGTCTGGATGATGCCGAGCCACTCCTCCGCGTCGGCACCTTGGGCCTGTACGGCGAGGTCGTCGCGATGCCGGCGCTGTGTCGCGAGCAGGCAGAAGTCGAGCGCCGGGCCACTCACCCGCTGCTCCGCGTCGTCGGGACCCCAGGACCAGGTCTGCCCGTCCGGACCGGTGAGCTCGACTCGGAACGGCTCGGCCGGTGGGGTGCGGTTGTGCAGCAGGTAGGCGAAGTCACGGGTGCGGACAGCCAGGTGGGCGACGTGCCGCAGCCGGTTCGACGGCTGGCGGGTGACCTGCAAGGCGTCGACCACGTCCTGGCCGTGCGCCCACGTCTCCATGAGCCGGGCGGTCGCCATCGAGGTTGGACTCATCGGCGGGCCGTACCACAGCACCTTCTGACCGGGCGGGACCTGCTTGAGCGCCTCGGCGAGGTCGGCGCGGGTCTCCCGCCAGTACGTCAGCAGTTGGTCCGGCGGAAGTGTGGCGGTCTCGTTCGCGCCTTCGTCGACGTACGTCGCGGGGCTGGCGGCCGCCTTCTCCAGCGAGGCCCTGAAGGCGTCCGGATCGGTGACGGCGAGGTGCGCGGCCTCGTCGGTCCAGGCGAGATGGGCGATCTGGTGTGCGATGGTCCAGCCCTCGGCCGGCGTCGGCGTGGCCCAGTCCTCGGCCGGCAGCCCACCGACCAGCCGGTCCAGCTCCGCGCTCTCGGCCCACAGGTCGGCCAGCACTTCGTCCAGTTGCACGCTGCACTCCCCGCGGTAGGGATCGTGCAGCCGAGCGTCGCACGCCCCACAAAAAGAATCAAGCGTGCTTGTTTTCCACTTCGGCAGGACTGCCGCCCTGTGCGGGAGTGGAGTCGCGGCGACCAACTCCACTCCCGCACGTCGATCGGGGTGGAAAGCCTTTGCGACGACCCGGTGCCGGTGCTACGCAAGACCAATGCATGGTTCGCTGCCCGGCAAGGCCGCCGAGATACGGGCGTTGCTGCTCAGCCTCATCGACACCCTGCCCGAAGGAGCCGCGCTGCCGCCGGAGCGGGAACTGGCCGCCCGCTGGAACATCGCCCGGATGACGCTGCGCCGCGCCGTCGACGAACTGGTGATCGAGGAACTGCTCGTCCGCCGGCACGGCAGCGGGACGTACACCACCCGGCCGAAGGTGGCGAAGTGGCTCGGCATGGTCGGCTTCTCCGAGGACGTCCGGCGGCGCGGGATGCGACCGGGCAGCACGATGCTCGAGTTCCGCCAGTTGAAGGCCGAGCGCGCGGCCGCCCGCCGGCTGCGCATCCCGGTCGGTGACCCGATCATCACGTTCACCCGGCTCAGGCTGGCGGACGACGTACCGATGGTGGTCGAACGCACCACGCTGCCCGCGGCGTACGTCCCGGGGCTGCAGGCCGACGACCTCAACGGGTCGCTGTACGACCTGCTGGACTCGCGCTACGGCATCGGTCACGTCAGCGGCACGTCCCGGATCGAACCGGCCATGCCCGACGCCCGGACAGCAGGCTGGCTCGGCATCCCCACCACCCAACCCTGCCTCGCCGTCCACGGCATCAGCCTCGACCGCCGCGACCGCGTCTTCGAGTACACCTCAGCCCTCTACCGAGGCGACCGCTACGCCTTCACCGCCGACCTCCGTACGGCGCCGGCTCCCCGCGGGCTGTGACCCGGTTGCCCAAGGCAAGTAATTGTTGTTCCGTCACGTTGATTACTCCCCGTGGACGGTTGATACCTATCGTGGGCACCGTCATGGATCTCAAGAGCCCGATCAGCACCGTCATACCGTCGCTGGACGGTCCGGTCCTGCAGGTGCTGGCACGGAGTGAGCGCGGGCTGTCCGGCCGGCAGATCCACAGGCTGGCCGGCACGGGCAGCGTCGCCGGCGTCCGCCTGGTCCTGCAGCGGCTGGCGACGACCGGCCTGGTGCACGTCGACGACGTCGGCAACTCGTTGCTCTATCGCCTCAACCGCAACCACCTCGTCGCCCCGGCGGTCGAGTTCCTCGCCGACCTCCGCAGTACCCTCACCAGCCGGCTGGCCGACGAGATCAGTGCCTGGCGGATCCCACCCGTGCACGCCAGCTTGTACGGCGCGATCGCCCGCGGCGACGGCGATCTCGAGAGCGACGTCGATCTGCTGCTGATCCGGCCGGACCAGGTCGACCCGGGCGACGTCCTCTGGGAGGACCAGGCGGGCCGCCTGATGCAGTCGATCGTCGACCTCACCGGCAACCCGGCTCATGTCTTCGAACTCAGCCGGACCGAGCTCACCGACCACCTCACCAACGAGGACCCGATCCTCAACGACTGGCTCCAGCCCAGCATCCCGCTGTACGGCGTCCCCATCCCCTCACTCCTGGACCGCACGGCACCGGTGACCCGCACCCGCCTCGGCGTGGGCTGACATTGGTCTAGTCGGTGTGCTTTACCCGGCAGCCGGGGGCAGCGAGACTGGGCGCGGTGGGTACGTCGAGTCACAGAGGTCGCCCTGCATGACGAGCATTGCCATCGACGGCGGGCAGTCCGCCCTCAGGCTTCGGGTCCTGCCGACCGGACGGGTCGGCCAGGGACCTGGGTACGTCCACGGACCCGACAGCATCGAGCACCTGCTGGGAGCCGTCAGGACTGCCGCGGCGGCGGCCGAGGTCGCCGGCCCGATCGAGGTCGTGGCGCTCGGGCTGACCGGGTTCCCGCCGGCGCGTGAGGTCGCGGAGGGGCTTGCTGCGCGGATCGCCGGGCTGCTCGACGCCAGTGAGGTCCGGCTGACGCAGGACATGGTGACGGCGCACGCCGGAGCTCTGGCCGACGGGTACGGCGTAGTGGTTGCTGCCGGCACCGGTCTGGTCTGTCTAGCCGTGGACCGCGACGGGTCCTGGCACAAGGTCGACGGGCACGGGTACCTGTTCGGAGATGCCGGTAGCGCGTTCGCCATCGGTCGCGCGGGCCTTGTCGCCGTACAGCGGGCTCGTGACGGTCGCGGTCCCGCGACGAAGCTCGCGGACACCACATTGGACCCCGTCACGCTCTACAGGTCCGCGACACTGGTCGACGATGTCGCACGGTTCGCTCCAGAGGTACTTCGGTGTGCTGCCGAAGGCGACCCGGTGGCAGCGGAGATCGTCGTACGGGCTGCTCACGACATCGCCGAGACGATCGACGCGGCAGTGTCAGCGCTTGCGGGCCGGGATGCTGTCCCGGTCGCGTGTGTGGGCGGTCTGTTCGCCGGTGCGGGTGAGCAGCTACTCGGTCCGGTCCGTGCCGCCCTTCCCGCGCGTGCTGAGCTCGTTCCCCCCGCCGGCACGTCCCTCGACGGCGCAGAGCGCCTGGCAACCAGTCCACCCGGTCCGTACGCCGACCTGATCATCACCCACCGCTCGTGAGGACCCTGCCGCCCGGCTGCCTGGTGGTGTCGTGCCAGTCCATCGCCGGGGACCCGTTCGACTCCGCCGACCTGATGGCGTTGATGGCGCGTGCCGCCGAGCTCGGCGGGGCGGGCGCGATCCGTGCCAACGGCGCGGAGCACGTCGCCGCGATCCGGGCCGTGACGGAGTTGCCGATCATCGGCATCAACAAACTCGGCGATCCGGCGGGCGTGTTCATCACCCCGACGTTCGAGTCGGCCGCCGAGGTCGTCGCCGCCGGAGCCGACCTGATCGCCCTGGACGGGACGCTCCGGCCACGGCCCGACGGGCAGCCTCTGCGTCGTCACATCGAGCGCATCCACGACGAACTGGGTGTACCACTTCTGGCCGACGTCGACTCACTGGACGCGGGCCTCGCCGCGCGGAAAGCCGGTGCCGACCTCGTCGCCACGACGTTGTCCGGTTACACCGGCGGCGCTGCTCCGCCCGGACCCGATGTCGAACTGGTCCGCAGCCTTGCCGGCGCACTGGATTGCCCGGTCGTCGCCGAGGGCAGGATCAGGACACCCGAACACGTTCGCGCGGTCTGCGACGCCGGCGCCTACGCCGTCGTCGTCGGATCGGCGATCACCAATCCGACGAACATCACGGCTCACCTGGTGAGCGCGTTGCCACCGAAGTGGTCTACTCGATCTCACCGCTGACCGCCTGACCCCGGAGGCGCCCTGTCGATACCGCCGGCACCCACGGGCTATCTTGCCCGGACCGGAAAGATTTCACCGGCACGACCGTTGGAGCGTGTAAGTAAGTGAGCAAACTCCTCCTGGCCGCGACCTCCCTGGACGTCACGCCACCGCCTGGCCACCGTCTGGACGGCTACGCCGCCCGCACCGCCCCGGCCATCGGAACCGCCGACCCGCTGCACGCCACGCTGATCTGGCTCGGTACGGCGGACGACCCCGGCGTGCTCTGGCTGAGCCTGGACGCGATTGCTGTCGGCAAGGAACTCGTCGCCGAGCTGTCCGCCGCGGCCGCGTCGGCGACCGGAATCCCGGCATCGCACGTGGTCGTGTCGGCATCGCACACTCACTCCGGTCCGTCCGGCTGGACCGGCGAGATCCACCCGGTCATCCCGGCCGAACGTGAGCCGGTTCTGTACGAGGCTCTGGTCTCGGCGGTCGCCGGCGCGGCGTTGCCCCGCCGGCCGGTCACGGCGTCCTGGCGTTCGATCGAGGTGGTCGGCGTCGGCGCGAACCGGCACCGCAAGAACGGTCCGCACGACAACACGGCCGGCATCCTGGCGCTGCACGGCCTCGACGGTTCGCTCGAGGCGATCCTGTTCGACTTCGCCTGCCACCCGACGACGTACGGTCCGGAGAACCTGCGGTGGTCTGCTGACTGGCCGGGAGCCGCTCGGGCCGCCCTGGCTCCCGCAGTGGTCGGCTACCTCCAGGGCGCGGCGGGTGATGTGAGTCCACGGTTCACGCGTCGAGGTCGAAGTGCGGAGGAGGTGGCTCGTCTCGGCGGCCTGCTCGCGTCCCGGGTCCGTGAGGCGCTGGCCGGTCCTGGGCTGGAGCTACCACAGTCCGCACCGGCCATCCGCCGTACGACGATCGAACTGCCGGTCCGGGACCTGCCATCGGCCGAGGAGGCGGCGTTGACCGTGGCGGCGGCTGCGAGCGCGGTCCGCAGCAGCGTGGACGATCCGTCGGGCCGGATCGCGCAGACCCGGCTGGACGGAGCACGGGGTCAGTCGCTGATGGCGGCGGCCGTGTTACCTGACACGATGGAACTTCCGATCAGTGTGGTGACCCTCGGCGACGTCTGCTGGGTGAACCTGCCGGTCGAGCTGTTCGCCGTGCACGGCGCCTGTCTGCAGGCCGACAGCACGCATCCGATCACCCGAGTGGCCGGTTACACGGACGGGTACTTCGGCTACATCGTCGACCCGTCCGCCGCCGAGTCCGGCGCGTACGAAGCCCTCATCACGTACTTCGACCAGCCCACCACCAACCGCCTCCTCGCCGAGACAGCCGCCTTCGTGAACAGTTAGAGCGCCAGCTCAGGCTGCAGCTTCTTGGCGGGCCAGACGCGTTGGTTGCGGGCCGCGAGGGTGGACGCGGCGAGAGCAGCGAGGAACCAGGCTGCGAGGACCAGGAGGTCGCGGCCGAGGGAGGCGCCGGAGCCGCCGTACATGAGGTGACGTACGCCGTCGATCGCGTAGCTCATCGGGAGTGCGTGGTGGAAGAAGTACAGCGGCTCGGGGATCGTCTGCCACGGGAACGTACCGCCCGCGCTGACGAGCTGGATCACCATCAGCACCAGGCCGAGGAACTTGCCCACGGCCCCGAGCCAGGCCGACAGCGCGTGCAGGATCGCGACGAACGTGAACGACGTGAGGATCAGGAACCCGACCGTCAGCCACGGGTGCGCCGCGTGGATACCGAGACCGATCGTCACTGCGCTGAACACCAGCGTCGCCTGGATCGCGCCGAACAGAGCCGGCGGCAGCCAGCCGCCCAGTGCGACTCGGAACGGAGACTGCAACGCCGCCAGCGCGCGTGGTGACAGCGGACGGACCAGCAGGAACAGTACGTATGCCCCGATCCAGCAGGCCAGGCTGAGGAAGAACGGAGCCAGTCCGGCGCCGTAGCTGTCGGCGGTGGCCTGCGAGACGTTCTGCAGGGTCACGGGTGCGCCGAGCGTCTCGGCAACCGCCTTGCGCTGCTGGGCCGACGGATTGGGAATCTGCTTCAGGCCGTTGGCCAGTCCGGTCTGCAGCTGCGTCGCACCGGTCTTCAGCTGAGTGACTCCGGTCGCCATGCCGTTCACACCGGTGAGCAACTGGCCCTGCCCAGCAACTGCCTGCTTCTCACCAGCCGCGAGCTGCTGCGCGCCGGTCTGCACGCTCGCCAGACCGGTCTTCAGTTGGCCGGCGCCGGTGTCGAGCCGGTGCGCGCCAGTGGCCGCCGTACTGATCCCACTGGTCAGAGCAGGGGTCGCCTTGGCCAGCGCGGCAGCGCCGTTGGAGACCTTGCGAGCACCGGTCGCGAGCTGGTTGAGCTGCTTGGACGTCGACTGGATCTTGGTGTTCGCACGTACGACGGGTGCCCGCAGCTTGGCCGTCTCGGTCAGCACCTGGTTGATCTGCGTCTGGGTGAACCCCTGCGCCCTGAGCCGCGCGGCCAGACCGGTGTTGAAAGTGCTCAGATCCTTCACCAGCGTGCTGGACGCGGTCGCGACCTCTTGCCCGGTCGCGGCGATCTTCTCGTTGCCGTCGGCGACCTGATCGGCCCCCGTCGCCAGAGCCTTCGTCTGCTTCGGCAGGGTCGACGTCTTCTGCTTGAGGGTGCTCAGGCCGTTGTCGAGCTTGTCGGCACCGGCTGCGAGCTCTGTCGCGCCCTGCGAGGCTTGCGTGGTCCCGGCCGCCAGCTTGGTCGCACCGGCGGAGAGCTGCTTCTGCGCGGTGTTGAGCTGTGTCGCGCCGGTCTGCAGCTTGGTGACGCCTGTCGCCGCACTGGTGAGTCCACTCTGCAACTGGGCCGCTCCAGTCGCTGCCTCGCCCACCTGCGTGTGGATCGTGCTGAAGCCGGCCAGCAGCTTGCTCGCCGCGGTCTCGCTCACCTGTGACGCGACAGTCTTGGTGACCTGGGCGACGACCTGGTTGGCCATGGTGTGGGCGATGTAGTTGTTGGCGTCGTTGGTGAGCAGCTCGAGACTCGCCTGCCGGGGCGTGAACTCCGCACTCGACGCGAGGTCCGCGGAGAAGGACTCCGGCAGCACGAGGGCGAACTCGTACGTGCCGTCCGACACACCCGCTGTCGCCACGGCACGATCTACCTCGTGCCAGTCGAAGCTCTTGGACTTCACGAGCTCGTCGGCCACCTGGGGCCCGACATCCAGCTTCTCGCCGGTGGCGAGCGTCGTACCCTCGTCCTCCACCACGACCGCGGTCGGGATCTTGTCGAGCCGGCTGTAGGGGTCGTGATTCGCGTAGAGGTACAGGCCGCCGTACAGCACCGGCACGAGCAGGAGCGCCACCACGGCCAGCTTCGGCAGCCGTCCCGCGGTCAACCGCCGCAGCTCGCCCAGTGCCATCCGTACCGCGGTCACGCGTGGGTCTCCTCTGCAAGTGATTCATCGAACGGGATTACCTGCACTGGCTCCGGTTGCTTCTTCGAGCCCAGCTGGGCGGCCGGTACGCCGAGTAGCCGTGCCGATGCGTCCGCGCAGGTGATAATCACGCCGTACCCACGGGACGCCACGTCGCGGCCGACGGCGTACCAGTCGTGGGGATCACCACCATGCCGGTCCGGCATCGTCAGGATGACCATCTTGACGTCAGGCCTCGCCACAGTGAGCTCGGTAAGCAGTCTGGTCCGTACTGCGATCGGCAGGTGCTCGAACCGTTTGTCGGCGTGCTCAGCCGCTTGATGCTGGTCCAGCCACTCCAGCACCGCTCTGCGGCCGGCCTTGCGACCGGCAATCGCCAGCTCCTCGCCGACGACGGTCTGGACCGGCAGTGCGTCGTCCGGCTCGGTGATGCCGGGTGTGTCCACCACAGCGACCCGTCGACGAAGTAGAGCGGCGTCCGCGTTCCCGTCCAGCCGCACCTGACCGGTGTCGGGGCGAAGACGACCGGACAGCCCGAGAGACGCGGCCACGTGCCCAGGACCCGGGTAGCCGGCCAGGAGCACCAGCTGATGGTCAGCGACCCGCAGCGAAGTCGCGTCCAGCATCGGCGCGTGCGGGCCACGCACGCTGATCCCGGTCGCCTCGAGCTCCATTCCAGTGTCCCCGTTCAATACGATTGTGTATTCAATACAGAACTGTATCCTATGGTCATGGAACTGCCCAAACGCCGCCGCTCCAACACCCGGGCCCGCCTGCTCGAAGGCGCCCTCGACGTCTTCGCCGAGCGGGGTTTCCACGGCGCCTCGGTGGAGGACATCTGTGACCGCGCCGGGTTCACCCGCGGCGCGTTCTACTCCAACTTCGCGTCCAAGGACGAGTTGGTCATCGCGCTGTTCCAGGCGACCACCGACCGGCTGATCGAGCAGATCAGCGCACTCCTGCCTGAGTTGGCCGACCAGCCCGTGACGTTGCTGGACACCGTCCTCGGGCTGCTCGACGAGGCCGCGCCGGACCAGCGGCGGTGGCATCTGATCTCCACCGAGTTCACCCTGCACGCCCTGCGCAGCCCGGAGGCGGCGCGGGCGCTGAACGAGCAGCGGGACATGTTCCGGACGAGGCTGACGGAGTTGGTCGAGCAGATCGGCGAGACCAACGGGCTGGAGTTCAGCGTGCCGCCCGAGCAGTTCGTCCGGCTGGTGATGGCGCTGCACGAGGGTGCACGCTCACAGAGCCTGCTGGAGCCCAAGAAGGTTCCGGCCGGGTCCCTCGAGCGTACTTTCCTGCCGATGGTTCTGGCCGCGGTGACGTCGAAGAGCTAGCTGACCTTCACGTTCACCGTGTGCAGGCCGGTCGACCCGTTCGGAGCCGGCGGTGCCGACGCCTCGATCTGTGGGTTGCCTTTGGCATCGAACGCCCGTACCTGCAGCAGATGGTTGCCTTGCGGCGCGTCCCAGGTCCAGTGCCACTGCCGCCAGGTGTCGATCGACGCGTCCACGGCCAGCGTTGCCTGTTGCCACGGGCCACCATCCACGCGCACCTCGACCTTCGACACCCCGACGCGCTGGTCCCACGCGACGCCGGCCACGGTGACCGGACCGGGAGACACCTCCTTTCCAACGGGTACGTCGATCCGCGACGACAACTTGATCGGCCCGAGCTCCGACCAGCCGCGTGGCGTCCAGTACGCGTCGAACCGGTCGAAGCGGGTCACCTCGATGTCCGTCAGCCACTTGGTCGCCGACACGTAGCCGTACAGACCAGGTACGACGATGCGCACCGGGAACCCGTGCTCGACCGGCAACGGCTCACCGTTCATCGCGAAGGCGAGCATCGACTGCCGATCGTCCAGCAGCGTGCTGAGCGGCGTACCGGCGGTGAAGCCGTCCTTAGACGTGGACTTGATCGCGTCGGCCTCGATCGACGGACCGGCCTCCTGCAAGAGGTCCTTGAGCAGTACGCCGGACCAGAGTGCATTGCCGATCAGGTCGCCGCCGACCTCGTTGCTGACACAGGTGAGGGTGACCCACTTGTGCAGGACCGGACGCTTCAGCAGGTCGTCGAACGTCAACTCGAGTTCGCGGTCGACCATGCCGTGGATGCGCAGCTTCCAGTCCGACGGCAAGATCTGCGGAACCGACAGCGCGGTGTCGATGCGGTAGAACTCGTCGTTCGGTGTCACCCAGGGTGTGGCGCCCTCGGCCTGTACTCCGGCCGGCGGATCCAGGGTCGGCGGTCGAGGGAGGTCGAGCGCCTCGCGTGCCTCGGCGACAGCCGCGCGGTTGCCGCCGACGATCCGTCCGAGTGCGCCGATCGCCGCGGACCCGATCGCGACACCGGCCGACAGTTGGAGGAAGCCCCGGCGGCTGACCCCGTCGTCGGGGTCGTCGATGAGGGGTTCGAGTCGTCGGACGAAGAGTCTGAGGATGAGCAGCGCGGTGATTCCGGCAACTGCTGACGGGACGAAGCCCGTCTGCCCACTGTCAGGTCTGGTTGCGGCCGCGACGACCGCCAGCCCGGCCAGTACGACGGTGACGAGTGCGCCGGCCCAGTAACGCCGTACCGCGAGAACCCCGCCGAACGCGGCGAGCACGAGCAGCACGATCAGGATCCCGACCCGCAGTGCGGTCTTGTCGTGCGTGCCGAACCAGGCGATCGCGAGGTCCTTCAACCACGGCGGCACCCGGTCGATGAACGCGGACCCGATCGCCACCACCGGCGTCTGCCGCGTCCCGAGCAGACCAGCGACCACACTCCCCGCCGCCAACCCGGCCAACGCCGCCAGCACCCCACCAACAGCCCCCCGCCACCAGGTCGCGTCCCACCCCCCAGCCCTCGCGTTGACGGGACCGCTCTCACCTCGGGCGGGCGCAGGGGACTGCTCGGGCTGGTTCACCACTCAACGATTACGCGGCGGAGCGCCCGACACCAGTCGGGCGCTCCATCCGTTAGTCGCGGGTAATGCAGTGTGTTCGGTTGTCGGTTGATTCAGATCCGGTCGGCAGTGATCGCCCCCAGGCCCGGCCGGCCGTTCGGCCAGCGGCGGGCATTGTCGCGAACCCGGCGGAGCTTGCCGAGCACGACCTCCCGCTCGTCGGCCAGCTGCGACATCCACAGGCTGTCGATCTCCAGGAGGTGGTCCGGCAGTGCTTCGCGCAGCCGGCGCTTTCCCTCCTCGGTGATGACCGCGAACGAACCGCGGGCATCGTCGGGACAGGGCTCCCGGCGTACCAGACCGAGGTTCTCGGCGCGGTCGACCAGCCGGGTGATGCCGCCGGTGGTGACGGTCAGCTCCCGGGCGAGAGAGGTGAGACGCTGTTTCTCACCGTGGCTGCGGGCCAGCCGCAGCAACAGCTCGAACATTGCCATTTGCAGACCACTGCGCTTGAGGGAATGGCGCATCACGTGATCGAGTTCGGCCGCTGCTTCACGCAGCAGTCCGTACGCGGTGATCACGTCGCTTTCCCAGGGTTCGGCGGCACGTGTGGGTTCTGCATCGGCGAGCGCTAGGGGCGAGCAAAGCGATGGCGCGATGGTCATGCGCGGACTCTATTAGCTGACTAGGTCACTTCGCTACACGGGGTGACCTTTCGGCTACAGATCGACCCGGAACCGCAAACAGTCCGAGCGTAACCCGGCCCCCGTCCGCCCGTCTCCGCGCCCCACCCGCGGAGCCTGTGGATAACTTCCGCGGCGATCGCCCGGATTTTGCCAGCCTTGACCCGTGACGTTTTCGACCGACGGATCGGGGAGCCAGATGAACGACAACGACGACCAGTCCCCCTACGGCCGCGGCTTCATCGCCGCCTGCATCGTCATAGCCGCCATCCTCCTCTGCGGCACCGTCCTGCTCGTCACCGGACTCACCGATGACTCATCAGCCTCCACCGGCACGGCACCCATCAGCAAACCGGCCCAGGCCAGTTCGGGCGGTGCCGATTCCCCGGAGACGGCCATGCCACCGGCCACCCCCACCACCGAGCCCAGTCGACCCGCTGGTGGCGCAACGGCCGATTGCTTCCTCCCTACTGGCGGCCAGGCTATTCCTACCGAGCCCCCGTCCGTCGACACGTGGGACGTCAGCCGCCGAGTCGTCGTACCCCGTTCCTCGACGTACGGCCCAACCAAAACCGACCGCGACGGCTTCCGCCGGTGCTTCGCCCATTCCCCCACCGGCGCCGTGTTCGCCGCCTACAACGTGGTCGCCGCCCTCGCCGACCAGCGCCAATCCGTCCCCACGGTCCGGAAGCTCATGCTTCCTGGCCCGGACACCGACGCCCTCATCCGCGAACTCCGCGACGAGAGCCCGAGCGACTCGGTGCCCACACAACTGGCCGGCTTCCGGGTCCTCGACGCCAACCAGGATCGAGCCACCATCATGCTTGCCCTCCCCGTCGAGTCGGCCTACATGAGCATCACCTTGACCCTCATCTGGCACGGCGACGACTGGCGCCTCCAACCACCCCGCTCGGGTGACCCCGTAGGTAGCCCCTTCGCCCAACACCGCGATCTGAGCGACTTCGTGAACTGGAGTGGCGTCTGATGTGCAACAAGGTGGATATCGCGTGTCACGTGGAGAAGGGCTTCCTCTCGATCGCCGCAAACAGCCTCGAGCGGCTGCGGGACGAGGCGAACGCGGCAGCGCTGGACAGCCTGCACTCGCTCGCCACCTTCTGGCTCAAGCTCGACGGCCCCACCATCGCCACCAGCAGCGGTGACAGTTGGACGAACAGCGTGCCTGTCGGATTCCTGCAGAGCAAGGTTCTCTGGATCTCGGGTGCGATCTTCGCTGTCACCGTGATCATCGCCGGAGTACGAACGGCCTGGGAGCAGCGCGCGCAGCCGCTTCAGGAGTTGCTGAAGGCAACCATGGTGTTCGTTGTCGTCTGCGGCGCGGCGACGGCGGTGCTGCAGTTGCTCACCACGTTCTCGGACGAGTTCGCGGTCTGGGTGGTGACCGAGGCGGCCAAGAAAGAGCCCGACGCCGATCCGCCGCTGTCGGAGATCGAGCAGCGGCGGGAGGCGGCAACGGCGATCACCGACCTTCTCAAACAGGGCGGCCTAGCCGACGCGGTGTCCAGAGACCTGCCAATGTTGCTGGCGATGGGCATCAGTCTGACCGTGGTCTGCGCCTCGCTCATCCAGGTCGCCCTGATGCTGATCCGCTCGGCGATGCTGGTCCTGTTGGCCGGAACGTTCCCGCTTGCCGCGGCGGCGACCAGCACCGAGGCCGGACGAGCCTGGTTCAAGAAGTACTGCGCCTGGACGCTCGCCTTCATCGCCTACAAGCCGGCCGCCGCACTCGTCTATGCAGCGGCGCTCAAGATGAGCCGGGAGAGCATGCTCTCGTCCAGCAACAATCTCGTGCAGGCCATGACAGCCATCATGATGCTGATGCTCGCCATCTTCGCGCTGCCGGCGCTTCTGCGGCTCGCCGTACCGGTCACGGCGGCTGTCGCGGGTGGGAGTGCCGCAATGGGCAGCGCGGTCGCCGATCCGGGCGGCCTTGCGTCCGGCGCCATCAACGTGGGCCGCTCGACCTTCGGCGGACGGGCTTCCGGCGGAGGCTCGTCGTTCGGAGGCGGCGGCGGTGGAGGCGGCGGTGGGGGCGGCGGCGCCGCCGCGACCGGGGCGAAGGCGGTCGGCGCCGTGGCCAGCGCCGGTCTGGTCGCCGCCGGCGCTGCCGTCAACGGTGCTCGCAAAGCAGCAGGCGCCGTCGCAGGCGCCGCGGCCCACTCGGCCGGTGAATCAGGTGGCGGCGCGATCACCCCGACCGCATCCTTCGGTCCAATGGCTCGCGGTGCCTCCGGTTCGCGGCCGCCGCGGCATCAGTCCAGCTCAGGTGCCGGCGGCGCCTCCCAGGAACGGATCCCAGAGCCGGCCGGGCCGACCGGCAGCGGCTGACCCGCGGGGTGAAAACGGTTGTCGGCGGGGTGGGACAGGATGACAGCATGGCGGACATGGGGTTGGAACGGATCGCGCTGATTTCGGATGTGCACGGGAACCTGACCGCGTTGGAGGCGGTGCTGGCGGACATCGACGGGCGGGGGATCGAGCGGATCTTCAACCTGGGGGACTACGTCGGCAAGGGACCGCGCGGCCGGGAGGTGGTGGACCGGTGCCGGCAGGTGTGTGAGGTGAACATCCTGGGCAACTGGGACGACTTCCTGCCCAACTCGGACCGCGAGTACGACAGCGAAGCCCTGCGCTGGTGGAAGAAAGAACTCCGCGAGGACCAGTGGACCTGGCTGCGCGGCCTCCCGTTCTGTCACGACTTCCTGTTCAGCGGCCGCCAGATCCGCCTGTTCCACGCGTCCTCGACGAGTGTGCACCGGCGGGTGCAGTTCGATCACGACGAGGCGGAGTTCGCGGAGCTGTTCGTGAACACCGAAGCCACCGGCGAGGGTCCGGTCCCGAACGTGGTCGGGTACGGCGACACCCACGACCCGTTCTACGAGGTCGATCTGGGCCGGACGCTGTTCAACACCGGATCGGTCGGCAACAGCCTCGATGATCCGACCCCGGTGTACGTGATCCTCGAGGGTGTCCCGGACTCACCGGATCCGGCTCCGTTCTCGATCCAGTTCGTCCGCGTCCCGTACGACGCCCACGCGGAACTCGCCATCGCCCGCGAACTTGGCATGCCCGAAATCGAAGGCTACGAAGCCGAAATCATCCACGGGATCTACCGAGGCAACCACTACGCCAACGAACCCCACACCTACCACCGCCCGCCCCGCCCGTCCAACTAGGGCCTCAGGCAACTATCCACAACTTGTCCACACCTGTGGAACATCCGAAATAGATGCTCAAAGCAACCAGTCCGCTCCGAGCGTAGCCGGCCCACTCGGAGAGCATCTGGTTCCCGCATGACCAGCTGGGTCTCCGGGTGAGCGGCGAGTCTGCAAGGGCAACCGGTCTCACCTCAGATGCGGCTGGTCCTGCCGGAGCAGCAGCTGGTTCGCCTGGACAGGTACCTGGGCGCTCCCGGGAGCGCTGGTCCGGTGAAGCGACCGGTTTCACGTGGTGATGTGGCTGGTCTTGCTGGAGCAGCAGGTGGTTTGCCTGGAGAGGTACCTGGGTTTCCGGGGAGCGGCTGGGCCGGTGGAGCGGCTGGGTTTACGTGGTGATGTGGCTGGTTCTGCTGGAGCAGCAGGTGGTTTTGCCCGGGGAGGTACCTGTTTCCGGGGAGCGGCTGGGCCGGTGAAGCGGCTGGTTTCACGTGGTGATGTGGCTGGACTTGCTGGAGCAGCAGGTGTTTTGCCCGGAGAGGTACCTGGGTCTCCGGGGGAGCGGCTGGTTCGGTGGAGCGGCTGGTTTCGCGTGGTGATGTGGCTGTCCTGCTGGAGCAGCAGGTGGTTTTGCCCGGGGAGGTAACTGGGTCTCCGGGGGAGCGGCTGGTTCGGTGAAGCGACCGGTTTCACGTGGTGATGTGGCTGGTCTTGCCGGAGCAGCAGGTGGTTTGACCGGAGAGGTACCTGGGTCTCCGGGGGAGCGGCTGGTCCGGTGGAGCGGCTGGTTTCGCGTGGTGATGTGGCTGGGTCTGCTGGAGCAGCAGGTGGTTTTGCCTGGAGAGGTACCTGGGTCTCCCGGGGAGCGGCTGGGCCGGTGAAGCGGCTGGTTGCACGTGGTGATGTGGCTGGTCTTGCTGGAGCAGCAGGTGGTTTTGCCCGGAGAGGCACCTGGGGTATCGGGGGAAGCGGGTGGGTCCTCCGGAGGAGTAGTTAGTTGACTAGGAGGGCTTCGGAGCCTACGGGTTTGTAGCCGGCGGCGAGGAATGTCCGGAGGGAGGCCGCGTTGCCGGGTGTCACCTGGGCCCAGATGTGTGCGTCCGGCGGGATCAGGGCGCGAGCAGCGCGGGCGAGGCGTCGGCCGTGGCCCTTGCCCCGTGCAGCATCGGGTACTTCGACCGCGCACTCCAGGCGGCCAGCCAACCCTCGTCCAGTGAGCACGAGTCCGCCGTACGCGTCGACGTACACGCGAACCTCGTCGCGATACCGCCACGCCCGTTCGACCCGCGGGTGGTCGTGGTCGGTGAGCTCCGTCAGTCCGGTGATCGCCGCGGCTCGATCGGCGGCATCGACGAGGGCCGGCGCGAGCAGCATCGCGTCGATCGCGTTGACTCGGCGGCCGGTAGCCTCCTCCAGCGCCGAGAGGAACGGCGGGTTCGTCGGAGCGGCGAGATCTCCGGCCGGGACGCGTTCGGCGACCCAGGCCGGGTCAACGTCCGCGGCGATCACAATGTGCCCGGTGAACGCGACCACGCAGGCCTCCCCCGAGGACGGAGCCGGTACGACGGTGATCCCGAGGTCCGGGGCGGGGAAGACGCCACGTTCGATGCCGCGCAGAATGTCAGCCAGAGTTGTCATCACGAGCCATTGTGCAGGCGACCCCTGCCAGGCTCGTCCACGGACGCGACGGAGGCGACACACATGCGGAAGCCGCAACTGGTGAGGACCGACGGGCTGCCCGACCGGGTGACGATCTACGAGGTCGGTCCGCGCGACGGCTTGCAGAACGAGTCGGCGATCGTCGACGTCGCGGTCAAGGCGGAGTTCATCCACCGCCTGGTCGACGCGGGGTTGACGACGGTCGAGACGACGAGTTTCGTCCACCCGAAGTGGGTGCCGCAGCTCGCCGACGCCGCCGAGCTGCTCGCCGCGCTCGAGCTCCCGGACGCCGTACGCGCGCCTGTCCTGGTACCGAACGAACGTGGTCTCGACCGTGCCCTGGCCACGAACGTCCGGGAGATCGCGATCTTCGCCAGTGCGACCGAGACGTTCGCCGCGAAGAACCTGAACTCCACGCTGGACGAGCAGTTCGCGATGTTCACCCCGACGATCCAGCGGGCACTGGCCGAAGGGCTGGCGGTGCGCGGGTACGTTTCGATGTGTTACGGCGACCCGTGGGAGGGCGACGTACCGATCGACCAGGTGGTGAAGGTGGGTGCGCGTCTGGTTGATCTCGGCTGCCACGAACTGTCCCTCGGCGACACGATCGGTGTCGCGACACCGGGTCAGGTCTCCGCGCTGATCAACGCCTTCGCCGCGGCCGGAGTCGGTGTGGACAAGCTGGCCGTCCACTTCCACGACACCTACGGCCAGGCGCTCGCCAACGCACTGACAGCCCTCCGCGAAGGCGTCACCACCGTCGACAGCTCCGCCGGTGGACTCGGTGGTTGCCCGTACGCCGAGAGCGCCACCGGCAACCTCGCCACCGAAGACCTCCTCTGGCAACTCGACGGCCTCGGCATCCAGACCGGCGTCGACCTCGAAAAGCTCGTCGCCACCAGCACCTGGATGTCCACCCAACTAGGCAAACCCTCCCCAAGCCGAGTAGTCCAAGCCCTCGCCGGCTGACGCGCGCGCCCGCCGGCTTGGAATCCAGGGCGGCGTCTGGCGGAGTGGCGTCAGGGCTCGATGGGGCGGCGGATTCGGCGGATCAGGCTCTTTTCGGCGAACTCGCCGACCCGGTACGTCGACCAGCCGTCGACGCCGGCGCCGACGGCACCGCCGAGGAGCGGGACGCGGCGGGTGACGGTGAGCGCCATCCGCTTGCCGCTGATCCGGGCGATCAGCTCCGCGACGACCTCGCCGGCGACCTGGCGGTCCAGCTCCGGGTCGAACACCGGGGCGGTCGCGATCGCCAACGGCGACGTGGGCAGGCTCGACTTCTTCAGCCGGTCGGTCACCCCGTCCTCACCCAGCAGACAGGTGATCACCGCGGTGCGGACCCGCGGGTCGTCCAGGTCGTACCCGCGCAGGTGCGCGATCGCGGCGACCATCCGGGCCTGGACGATGGCGAGGCCGGTCAGGTTCGCCGGCATTGCGACCGGGAGCGTGACGAGTCCGCCGACGCTGGTGACGAACCCCTGGACGCCGGCCAGCCGGATGTGCTGGTCGATCACCGCGTCGATGGCCAGTTGCGCGTCGCCGGACGCCTTCTCCAGCTTCGTCTCGGCGATCTGCTCGGCGCCGGGGAACCGTTGATACCCGTCGATCGCGATCTCGAGGACCTGACGCAGCACACCCGCCGCGGCCTGGGGCGCGAACCGCTGCGCGGCGGGCGCGAGACTGCTCGCGACGAACCTGGCTACTCCGGCCACGGTGCTCCTTCCCGCCCTCCTCCGCGTCGGAGCTGGGCGTGCTTCAACTTTACGTGTCTCCGGGAAGACCGCCACTCGGGAGAAACCCCAGGTGTCCCCGGATCCCCTGCCGCCGGCCTTGACATCACGGCACTCGAGCCGTCTTCGGGTACGGCGGGGGCGGGCCGTCGTACCTCTGGGTGGAGGCGTGGTCCAGGATGGTGGTGTGCCTGTCGAGCCAGCCGCTTCTGTGTGGGACTTTCCGCCGGTGGCCGTTGCCGGGGCGAGCGACATCGTCGCGGGCGGGGCGGATCTGCAGCCGGGGACCATACTGGCGGCGTACCGGCGTGGGCTGTTCCCGATGCCGGATCACCGCGGTTCGCTGCTGTGGTGGTCGCCGGTCGACCGGGGGATCATCGAGATCGCCGGCTACCGCCCGTCGCGGTCGGTCCGGCGGGCGCGGAAGAAGTTCGAGATCCGCGTGAACACGGCCTTCGACCGGGTCATCCGGGCGTGCGCCGACCCGCGCCGGCCCGGCTCGTGGATCGACCGCGGCATCATCGCGGCGTACACCGAACTCCACCGGCTCGGGTGGGTGCACTCGGTCGAGGCCTGGGAAGGCGACGAACTCGCGGGCGGCCTGTACGGCGTCGCGATCGGCGGGCTGTTCGCGGGCGAGTCGATGTTCCATCACAGGACCGACGGCTCGAAGGCAGCCGTGGCCGGCCTGATCGAGCTACTGGACGACGAGTACGCCGCCGAGCGCGTCTTCGACATCCAATGGGTCACCGACCACCTGGCCACCCTGGGCGCAGTCTCCATCCCCCGGGAGACCTACGTCCGCCGCGTCCAACACGCCCTCAGTCTCCCGCTCCCGAAGGCCTTCAGCTGACATCAGCGGAAACCGACGAAGGCTGCCATTTGTTGGGCGGCTTCGGTGAAGAAGTCGTCGGCGGGATCCATCGTGCCGACGAGTTGGCCGAAGAGCTCGAAGCTGATCATGCCGAAGAGCTGGGTCCACATGATGGCTACTCGCACGAGGACCTTACGCGGGACGCCGGGGGCGTACTCGGCGAGGACGTCCACCTGCTCGGCGAGCCGGCCGGTCGGCTCGGGCGCGGCGGCCGGCGGCTCGAGCCAGCCCTGGGACCAGGCCCGGCTGACGATCTTCAGCATGAGAATCGGCACCCGGCTGGCAGGCTGCACGGTCGTCTGAGGCGCCTTGTACCCGCTGATGGGCGACCCGTAGATCAGCGCGTACTCGTGGGGGTTGCTGCGAGCCCAGTCGCGTACGGCGTGGCACACCGCCAGCCAGGTGATGGACGGGTGCGAATCGTCCTTGGCGGCTGCCGCGGCTTCCGCGGCAGCCCCGAGAGCGTCGTACGCGTCGATGATCAGGGCCGTGAGCAAGTCGTCCCGGCTGGGGAAGTAGCGGTAGATCGCCGAGGACACCATGCCCAGCTCGCGGGAGATGGCGCGCAGTGACAGAGCTTCGGCTCCCTGGGTCGCCAGTTGCCGCCGCGCGATCGCCTTGATCTCGTCGGTCAGCTCGGCCCGGGCTCTGTCGCGTGCGGTGCGTCCGGCGTTCATGAAGGCAGTCTGCCACAAAACCGAGAGCAGTGCTCTTGACAGTGAGCAGCGCTTCCGTGTTCACTGATCACAACAGAGAGCACCGCTCTCGCAAATGACGAAAGGTACGCCGATGCCGGAGTACAAGCAGACCTACGACAACCAGCGCGTGATCACCGCCGGCGAGGGCAGCATGCGCGTCTTCAACCGGATCGTCGCCCGCCTGACCAAGCTCGGCATCAGCCTGATGGGCAGCCGCGTCCTCTCGGTCCGCGGCCGCAAGACCGGCGAGTGGCGCAGTACGCCGGTCAACCTCCTGGTCATCGACGGCCAGCGCTACCTGGTCGCGCCGCGCGGGCACACCCAGTGGGTCCGCAACCTGCGGGCCAGTCGGGAGGGGCGCCTCCAGCTCGGCCGCACCATCGAGACGTTCCGGGCGGAGGAGGTCGCCGACGCCGACAAGACGCCGATGCTGCGGCTGTACCTGAAGAAGTGGTCCTGGGAGGTCGGCGCGTTCTTCGGCGGCGACGTCGACAAGAACTCCCCCGACGAGGTCCTCCGCCACATCGCCCCCGGCGTCCCCGTCTTCAAAATCCACCCCGCCTGACCCCAAACCCACTTAGGCCCGGGTGCCGTGGGATTGCAGGGAGAGGTCTTGCCAGTCGGACCAGGTTTTGAGGCGGTCGGCGTAGGTCTGCTCGATCATCGCGTGGAAGCCTTGGCCGAAGAGGATTCGCAGGGGTGGGTTGGTGGAGTCGACGATCTTGAGGAGTGCCTGGGCCGCGGCTGCCGGGTCGCCGGCCGGCTTGTTGCTCATGGCGCCGGCGAGGCGTTGGCGTAGAGCGTCATAGGCCGGGTGGGGCTCGGCCATGTAGCCGTTGTTGAGCGGATCGGGGTTCTTACCGGACCGGGTGGCGAACCCGGCCGGCTCGATCACGGTCACCTTGATGCCGAAGTCGGCGACCTCCTGGGCGAGGGTTTCGTTCAGGGCCTCGAGAGCCCACTTGGACGCCTGGTAGGCGCCGCCGAGCGGCATCGCGATGAGCCCGGCGATCGAGGACAACTGGATGATGTGACCCGCGCCCTGCTCGCGCAGGTGCGGCAGTGCGGCCTGAATGACCCACACCGCGCCGAACACGTTGGTCTCGAGCTGGTCGCGCAGGTGCTGTTCGGTCAGCTCCTCGATCGCGCCGATCTGGGCGTAGCCGGCATTGTTCACGACGACGTCGAGACGGCCGAACTGTTCCTTGGCCCGGTTGACGCCCTCGAAGACCGCAGCCTTGTCGGTCACGTCAAGCTCGAGCGGGAGCACCGCGTCGCCGTACGCCGCGACCAGTTCGTCAAGGCTGGCGGTGTTCCGGGCGGCCGCCGCCACCTTGTCGCCGCGAGACAGGGCGGCCTCGACGAAGTTGCGGCCCAGACCGCGCGACGAACCGGTGACGAACCAGACCTTGCTCATGATGTCCATCCATTCTTCGTTGTGCACTGTTGGCCATGAGATGCCGGCGGTTGCATCCCTGTGACAGGTACGGCGACGTGACCCGTGTCATAAGCACCTGGGCCTGGGAGGATGGCGGGATGATGACCCCGGAACAGGTGCAGTCGGCGCCCAAGGTGTTGCTGCACGACCATTTGGACGGCGGGCTCCGGCCGGGGACGGTTGTGGAGCTGGCCCGGGAGATCGGGCACAAGCTGCCGCGGACCGATGCCGGTGAGCTGGGGCAGTGGTTCGTCGAGTCGGCGGACTCGGGCTCCCTGGAGCGGTACCTGGAGACGTTCGATCACACGGTCGCGGTCATGCAGAACGCCGAGGCGATCAAGCGGGTCGCCAGTGAGTGCGTGCAGGATCTGGCCGCGGATGGGGTCGTGTACGCCGAGGTGCGGTACGCGCCCGAGCAGCATCTGGCCGGTGGGCTGACGCTCGAGCAGGTGGTCGAGGCGGTCCGGGAGGGGTTCGAGCACGGCATGGCGCACGCCGAGCGGCCGATCGTCGCGAGGCAGTTGCTGACCGCGATGCGGCACCGGGCGCGGTCGATGGAGATCGCGCAACTGGTGGTCGCCTACCGCGACGCCGGGGTGGTCGGTTTCGACATCGCCGGCGCGGAGGCGGGGTATCCCCCCACTCGGCACCTCGATGCGTTCGAGTACCTGCAGCGGGAGAACGCCCACTTCACCATCCACGCGGGCGAGGCGTTCGGGTTGCCGTCGATCTGGCAGGCGATCCAGTGGTGCGGCGCGGACCGGCTCGGCCACGGCGTACGGATCATCGACGACATCACCTACGATCCCGCCGGCGACAAGGCGGAGCTCGGCCGGCTGGCGGCGTACGTCCGGGACGGGCGGATCCCGCTGGAGATGTGCCCGAGCTCGAACCTGCAGACCGGCGCGGCGGAGTCGATCGCCGAGCATCCGATCGGGTTGCTCACCAAGCTCCGGTTCCGGGTGACGGTGAACACGGACAACCGGTTGATGAGTGGTACGTCGATGAGCCGCGAGCTCACCCTGCTCGCCGAGGCGTTCGGCTACGGGCTGGCCGACTTCCGGTGGTTCGCGATCAACGCGATGAAGTCGGCGTTCCTGCCGTTCGACGAGCGGCTGGCGATCATCGACAACACGATCAAGCCCTGGTACGCCGCAGCCCTCGCCGACTGAGATCGGCGAGGGCCACGCTGGGCACCAAGCTGGGTCAGACGGAGCGCTGGTAGGTGCGGAAGGCCCGAGTGGAGAGCCAGGCGACCACCAGGGTGAAGGCCAGGAGGTAGCCGCAGTGGCGGGCCACCGATGGCCAGTCGGGGTCGGCGGAGAGGGCTTGGCGGGCGGCGACGGTGGCCCAGTCGACCGGGTTGAAGCGGGCCGCCACCGTGACCCAGTGAGGTGCGACGTTCGGGTCGATCATGATCGACGACAGGAAGGTCAGCGGCAGCGAGACGAACTGCGAGATCCCGATCAGCGCGTCCTGCTGGCGGGTCAGCAGCGCCACCGCGTTCGACAGCGAACCGAACGCCGTGCCGACGAGCATCGACGCGGCGACCGTGACGGCGTAACCGGCGGCACCACCGTCGTACCGCGCGCCGGCGGCCATGCCGATCGCGAACACCAGCACGGTCTGGATCACCGTGGTGGTCGCGTTGCTGATCAGTTGCCCGGCCATCAGCCCACCGCGGCTGACCGGCGAGGCGAGCAACCGGTCCATCACGCCGCGCTCCATGTCCGCGATGAACGTCGTACCGCTCCACCCGCTGTTCATCAGGGCCGTCATCATCACGATCCCCGGCGTCAGGAAGGCGATGTACGACGAGTCGCCGAACCCCGGGATGTTCACCACCCCTTTGAACAACTGCCCGAACAGCAGCAGCCAGATCGCCGGCTGGATCAACGTGAACGCGATCAGCGCCGGTTGCCGGTACTGCGCCCGCAGCCAGCGACCCGTGATGAAGAGAGTGTGCCCGGCGAACCCGGTCCGGCGCTGGGCCACGCCGACTGTGCTCATCACGCCGCCTCGCCTTCGACCGACGCCTCACGGAACGAGCGACCGGTGTACCGCAGGTAGACGTCGTCGAGCGACGGACGCGACACCGTCACTGCCGTGACTGGAATCGACTTGTCCTCCAGCGTTCCGAGTACGGCGGGAACCGCGGTCGCACCGTGGTCGACGCGCGCCCGCAAGACATTGCCCTCGACAACGATCTCACCGACGCCGGGCAACGCGCCAAGCAGAGCGGACACGCTCCGGTCGGTGTCCGGAGCGACCAGTTCGACGTGCACCGAGTCGCCGCGCAGCTCGGCCTTGAGCGCCTCCGGGGTGCCTTCGGCAACGATCTTGCCGTGGTCGACGATGGCCAGCTGATCGGCCAGCCGGTCCGCCTCCTCGAGGTAGTGCGTGGTGAGCAGCACGGTCAGACCCTCTTGGCCGGACAGCCGCCCGACCTCCTTCCACAGGTCGGCTCGCGCCTCGGGATCGAGGCCGGTCGTGGGCTCGTCGAGGAACAGCACCTGCGGTCGGTGGACCAGACCGAGCGCGACGTCGAGCTTGCGCTGCATGCCACCGGAGTAGGTCTTGACCTGGCGGCCGCCCGCGTCGGTCAGGCCGAATCGCTCCAGCAGTTCCGCCGCTCGTCGTACCGCCTCCGCTCGGGTCAGGCCGTAGATCCGGCCGCTCAGGACGAGGTTCTCGACTCCGGTGGCCTGCGGGTCGGAGCTGGACTTCTGCGGCACGTAGCCGATCGCCCGCCGTACCTGATCCGGCGAGTGGTTGACGTCGTACCCGGCCACCCGGGCCGTGCCGGAGTCGGCCCGGGAGAGGGTGGTGAGGATCTTGACGGTGGTGGACTTGCCGGCGCCGTTGGGTCCGAGCAGACCCAGGACGACGCCTTCCGGAACGCTGAAGGTGAGACCGTCGAGCGCGCGCAGGGGTGGCTTCTTGCGGCCGGCCGGGTACGTCTTGACCAGCTCGACCGCTTCGAGGGCATGCGTAGTCATGGTGTGGTGACTCCCTTGTGGTGACGGGAGCCGGTCCGCCGCTGGCTATCCTGATGGTTGCGCCTTGGGTGCCAGGTCTTCGGACCGACTCGAGGAACTGCGGCCCTTGACCCCTGGTGTTGCCGCACCGTGGGGTCGAGGGCCGTCCTGCTACTAGGTGGCCTCCGGCGGTATCGCCCGCAGCCAGGCGAAATCGGTGCCGAAGTACTTGACCGGGTCTTTCAGCTGCTCGGCCGGGCTGATGCCCTCCTCCTCGAAGATTTGCCAGGCCTTGCGCCAGAACGCCGAGCCGTCGAGTGCGTCGGTCCGGATCTCCTCGACGAGTCGGTGCAGGTACGCCGACTCGGCCTCGAGCAACGCCAGCCGGAACTCCGACTCGACCCAGAAGAGCCGCGGGAACTCCGTCGACGTCATCTGATCGTGCATCGCGGTGAACTGCTGGATTTCCGCGTCGATCCCCTTGACCCGCTGCTCCAGCAACTCCACGACCCGGTCGGGTGGGAGGCCGGGGAGGTAGGCGAGGCCGGCCTCGAGCGGGTGGAACTCGCGGGTCGGCGTCCCGATCAGCTCGGTCAGCCAGCCGCGGAACTCCTCCCGGCCGGCCTCGGTGATCTCGTACACGGTGCGCTCCGGGCGGTTTCCCTCACGGATCGTCTCCCGGGCCTCGACGAAGCCGTTCTTCTCCAGGGCCGCGACGACGGAGTAGAGCGAGCCGTAGTTGAGCTTGATGCTCTGGTCCTTGCCGCGGGCCCGGAGCATCGTCGAGATCTCGTACGGGTGCATGGGCCGCTCGCTCAGGCTGCCCAGGACAGCGAACGCCAGCGGGTTCGCCACCTTGCGCTTCGCCATTCGCGCCTCCTGAGCTCGATTACTCGAAATCGAGTATTACGTCTCGGGTATCCGGCGTCAAGTATTCAGCCAGGCGAAGGCGCGGAAGCCGAGCCGATGCAGTGGCTGGATGCGGGTCGTGCTCAACACGCGGTACACCGGCTGTTCGACGTACTTCGTCAACAGCCAGGCCAGCGCGATCACGCCTGTCACGGCCCCGGCGATCTGCTCGACGCGTCCCGCTCCCAGCGTCATCAGGTGGTAGGCGATCAGGTACCCGAGCTGCTGGTTCAGCAGGTAGACGGCGAACGAGATCTGTGCCAGGAACCGGATCGGCCGCTGGATCGGCGCGAACACGCGCCAGTCCGGGCCGCGGGCAGCCAAGGCGACGACCACCAGCAGGACGCCGATACCCAACGACGACGGCAGGTCAGCCGTGTGGGCATGTTGAGCGAAGACCGTGGCGGCCAGCAGCGCGCCGAGGTGCAGTACGCCGATCCGACGCTGTGCCCAGAGCCAGATCGCGATGCCGATCGCGAACAGCTGCAGCCGGTGCAGCCCGAGGCCGTTCCAGGCCTGCTGGACCCAGAGCGGGCTGTGCAGGATCCGGTCGTGCCACTGCAGGATCACCGGCGCCACGATCATCACCCAGAGCAGTCCGGTGATTCGCCCGCCCGAACCCATGCCACGCGGCCAAAGCAGCGCCGCGGCGGCGAAGGCCATCAATTGCAGCGGAAGCGTCCAGTAGGAACCATCGATGAGGTGCACTGACGGGTCGAACGACGCGGCCAGCGTCAGATTGGCCCACAGGTCGCGCCGGGTCGGCAGATCCCAATGGTCGGGTCCTAGGTGCACCAGCGCCATGTAGGTGACCGGTACGGCGGCCAGGTACGGCGGAAGCACTCGGCAGACCCGGCGCCACAACCACCGTGAGGTCGATCCCTTCCGGATTGTCACGCAGACGAAGTACGCGCTGATCACCAGCAGGACGCTGGCTCCGACCTGGAACGGGTACTCACCCAGTGGCGCACCGAGCTCGGGATGCAGCACCGGGCCCTGGTACGTCGTGTGGCAGAACACCACTGCGAGGACGGCGAGGACGCGGACGACGTCCCAACTCAGACGGCGGGAGGTGCTGGCCCGAGGCGGGTCCGGCGTGGCCACAGTTGCTCCAACTTCTCTCGGCTCGCCGATCTCTTTCGGCCGTTACCCCCCTGTGACACCCGAAGGATCCTAGAAGGCCCGGGGAGGGTCACCGCAACTTGTGTGGGGGTTGTCACGCCGTGACGAGCGATCGAGAAGCAGGCCCGCCGCTGCGATCAGCTGGCGGTCCGGAAGGTGCGGCGGTAGTCCTGTGGCGGTACGCCGACCACCCTGCGGAAGTGGTGCCGCAGCAGCGCCGCCGTACCGAATCCGGACTCGGCGGCGATCTGCTCGATGCCCATCCGGGTCTGCTCGAGCAGCGTCCGCGCCCGCAGCACCCGCTGCGTGGTGACCCACTTCAGCGGGGTCGTCCCGGTCTCGGCGACGAACCGTCGTGCGAACGTCCGCTCCGACATCTGCGCCCGTCGCGCCAACGCCGGCACGGTGTGGTCGATGGTGAGGTTGTCGAGCATCCAGTCGAGCACCGGCTGCAGGCTCTCGCCCGACGACTCCGGCACCGGTACCTCGACGTACTGCCGCTGCCCGCCGTCGCGCTGCGGCGGGACCACCATCCGGCGCGCGATCCGGGTCGCGACCGCGCTGCCGAGCTCGCGCCGGACCAGGTGCAGGCAGGCGTCGATCCCGGCCGCGGTGCCGGCGCTGGTGATGATGTTGCCGTCGTCGACGAACAGGACGTCCGGGTCGAGCTTCGCGGTCGGGAACTGCTCGTTGAACAACTTCACGTACCGCCAGTGGGTCGTGCACGGCCGGCCGTCGAGCAGTCCGGCCGCGCCGAGCACGAAGGCGCCGGAGCAGACCGTCAGCAGGATCGCACCGCGCGCCTCGGCGCGGCGGAGAGCGTCGAGGACGCGCTCGTCGTACGCCTCCCGCCAGGTGGTCGCCGGGATTCCGATCAGGTCGGCGTCCTCGAGCTCCTCCAGCCCGTACGGCGCGACGATCGCGGAGTGAGTGCTGGTGCGCAGGGGCTCGCCCGGGCGGGTCGAGCACACCCTGAAGTCGAACGGGGGCACGCCGTCGTCGGTCCGGTCGAGGCCGAACACCTCGGACAGCACCCCGAACTCGAACAGGGCGACGTCCTCCATCAGGACGACAGCGATCTTCCGGAGCATGCGGACAGTATGGCAGAAATTTGTGGAACTATGTCAATAGTGCCAATGGTGGCAGGATCTGGTTGATAGCAAAATCTATGCCATGACCGGAATCCTTCTTCTCGCAGTACTCGCGCTGGCCGTGATCGCGGCCCTGGAGATCAGCAACAGGCGTCACTCGACCGGTCTGACAGCCGGTCCGAACGGCTCCTCGACTGCCGACGACCGCGACCTGGCCCGGACCAAGCTCGACCTGCTCGCCCTCGGCGGCGCGGCCGAGCCGCTCAACCACAAGCCCGCCGCCACCGCGGACACTGTGCACACCATCCGCCGGGCCCGCGTCATCACCCACGACGGTCGCCACGCGGCCTGAAGCCGGTTGCTCCGCGGCGCCACCGGGACACGGCGCCGGGCGCGACCCCACGACCGCCGGGGAGGCCACTCCCCGGCGGTCTTTTCGTGAAGTCGGTGGGAGCTCGGCTCGCCGCGACGCACACGCCGCAGGCGCCGAGCGACCTACACGCCGCCTGCGCACAACCCGCCTGAGCACACACCTCAAGCCCGGCTGCAACGGCCAGCCGGGCCGAAGTCCAGATCGGTCCTAGTGCGCGCCGCCGCGGCGCTGCTGCACCTTCTGGAACGCTTCCTTGAGTTTGCGCTGGTTCTCAGGCTTGCTGAGCTCCCGCTGCGCGATCTGCGCCAGTTTGGCGACGACCGCACCCTTCACCAACGTCTTCACAAACCCCATCAGGGCCTCCCTACTCTCTTGCCCTCAGACGCTACCGTCCCGAGCCAACAAACACCTGCGGGTTCACCCCACGAATCCCCTGTGCCCACCCTGAGCGCGGGAAACTTGTCCCTGGTGTAGGGCACACTGGGACGGTGCCTGAGTTGCCGGAGGTCGAGTCGCTGGCGGGGTTCTTGCGCGAACGTGCCGTCGGGCGGGCGTTCGTGCGCGCCGACATCACCGCGATCAGTGCGTTGAAGACGTACGATCCGCCGATCTCGAGCCTGGTCGGCCTGTTGATCGACGGCGTCCACCGGCACGGGAAGTTCCTCGACATCGAGGCCCAGGGGATCCATCTGGTCATCCACCTCGCCCGGGCGGGATGGCTGCGGTGGAGGGAGGAGCAGTCGACCGCGCTGGTGCGGCCGGGCAAGGGCCCGATCGCGTTGCGCACGGTGTTCGACGACGGCTCCGGCTTCGACCTGACCGAGGCCGGCACGCAGAAGAAGCTGGCGGTGTACGTCGTCCGTGAGCCGGCCGAGGTGCCGGGGATCGCGCGGCTCGGGCCGGATCCGTTCTCGCTGACGCTGGAGCAGTTCCGCGACATCCTCAAACGCGAGGGCCGGGTCCAGCTCAAGGGCGTCCTGCGGAACCAGTCCGTCATCGCCGGCATCGGCAACGCGTACTCCGACGAGATCCTGCACGTCGCGAAGATGAGCCCGTTCAAACCCGCGTCGAACCTGACCGACGACGAGGTGCAGCTGCTGTACGACGCGATGCTCGAAACGCTCCGGGACGCGGTCAATCGATCCGTCGGCCTCGCGGTGCAGGACCTGAAGTCGGAGAAGAAGTCCGGTCTGCGCGTGCACGGTCGCAAGGGCCAGAAGTGCCCGGTCTGCGGTGACGTCGTCCGCGAGGTCAGCTTCCACGACTCTTCGCTGCAGTACTGCGCCACCTGCCAGACCGGCGGCAAACCGCTCGCCGACCGGCGGCTGTCCAAGCTGCTCAAGTAGTTTCACCGTGGGTACTGCGGGACCATGGCAGACCCCACCGAACGCTACGCAGGAGCCGAAGCGCAGGGACCGGAGCAGCTCGAGCATCCCGGCCGCAGCGCGGACATGGAGCGCAAGCCCGACTACGGCGAGGACACCTACAAGGGCAGCGGCAAGCTCACCGGCAAGCGCGCGCTGATCACCGGCGGCGACTCCGGGATCGGCCGGGCCGTCGCGCTGGCGTTCGCCCGCGAGGGGGCCGACGTCCTCGTGTCGTACCTCGAGAGCGAGGAGACGGACGCTCAGGAGACCTGCCGCCTGGTCGAGGACGCGGGCCGCAAGGCCGTCGCGGTCCCGGGCGACATCCAGGACGAGAACCACTGCCGCAAGCTGGTCAACCAGTGCGTCTCCGACCTCGGCGGTCTCGACATCCTGGTGAACAACGCGGCGTACCAGATGTCGCAGGAGGGCATCTCCGCGATCAGCACCGAGCAGTTCGACCGGGTGATGAAGACCAACGTCTACGCGATGTTCTGGTTGTGCAAGGCCGCGGTGCCGGTGATGAAGCCGGGGTCGACGATCATCAACACGACCTCGATCCAGGCGTACCAGCCGTCGCCGCAGCTGCTGGACTACGCGACCACCAAGGCCGCGATCCTCAACTTCACCAAGGGTCTCGCGCAGGAGCTGGCGCCGAAGGGCATCCGGGTCAACGCGGTCGCGCCGGGTCCGATCTGGACGCCGCTGATCCCGGCGACGATGCCGCCCGAGAAGGTCGACGAGTTCGGGGCCGACACCCCGCTCGGCCGGCCGGGGCAGCCGGCCGAGATGGCACCGGCGTACGTCTTCTTCGCCTCGGACGACTCGACGTACATCACCGGCGAACGCATCGGCGCGACCGGCGGCCGGCCGCTGCCCTGAGGCACCGGTCAGCCCGGCAGGCGGACGACGTACGGCGACGAGGCCGAGCGCCGGCCGGCGTCGAGGCGGACCCGGAGCTCGTGACGACCGGATGGCCCGCCGATCTTGACCGGCCAGTCGATGGATGCGCCCGGGGCGAGGGCCCCGAAGCTCCAGTCGCACCGGGATCCGTCGGGGAGCGCCAGCCCGGCTTCGCCGTGCGCTCGCGTCCGGCCGAAGTTGGTGACGACGACCGACAGTTCGCCCGCGCCTCGCGGGTGGACCGAGGCAAGGACGGTCCCGATCGGCGCGACGAGGATGCGTCGTACGGCGGTCGCGTCGACCCGTAACGCTGTCACCCGGCCCGAGGGCATCGGGAACGGTCCGACGGTCCGGCTCGCGTCGTGGGCGACGTACGACTGGTTGGCCAGGCGGATGTGTGCGCAGTGGTCGGCGAACACCCGGACGGCGACGTCCGCGGAGCGCCGGGCGACGAGATGGGACGTCGGCCCGCTCGGGCTGAGGTCCCAGACGCCGTCGGCGTTCGCGGTGACGGTGTCCGGCGGGACGATCCGCAGCTTGCCCTTCAGGGCGACGCGGACCACGGGCGCCTCGGCGGAGTCGGGCAGCCGGACGAGCAAGTCGTCGCCGTCGCGTCGCCAGGTGAGGGCCCGGCCGGTGCGGTCCTCGACCACGTGGAGCGGTGTCGTCGCCAGTCCGGGCAGGCGGACCTCGTGATCGACCGGCCGGCGGGTGATCCGGAGCAGCAGGAGTTCGCAGTTCCGCAGGATCGCCTCACCCCAGGGTTGCGGCCCGAATTCCCCGGGGATGCCCTGAATCAGTGCCACCGCCGCCTCCTTCGCAGCAGGGTCCGCAATCCGCGGGCCGGTGTCAACGCGCGATCCACGCTTCGGGCAACCGCATTCCCGCTGTCCTGCGCCGGGCCGTGACCAGCGGCCTGAGATGATCGGGGGCATGTTCCAGAACCAGGAGATTCCCTCGGTCGTGGTGGCCGAGTTGGACGACGCCCTGCTCGCCGAGGCGTTCGTGTTGGATGTGCGGGAGCCGGACGAGTGGGACCGCGGGCACATCGACGGCGCGAAGCACATCCCGCTCGGTGAACTGCAGGAGCGGGTCGGCGAGGTGCCGGTGGACCAGAAGATCCTGTGCGTGTGCGCGGTCGGCGGCCGCTCCGCGGTGGCCACCCAGTTCCTCAACCAGCTGGGCCGCGAGGCGATCAACCTGGACGGCGGCATGCATGCGTGGCAGACCTCCGGCCGCCCGGTCAGCACGTCCTGAAGTATCAGTAGGGGAGAAAACCTTCCGGTCAGCCTCCGGAGACGTTACTTTGTCACCGGGCGGTTGACCGGCGTACACCTGTGCCTCATGTGGCGGTAGGGCGCACGGCGTCGGATGGCCGCGTCCGTCCACGTTGGGGAGGCTCCCGTGTCGATCTTCCGTTCCTTCACCACAGCGATCGGCGTGGGCGGCCTGCTCGCCGGTGCCGTCGTCGCTCCGGCCGTCGCAGACACGCCGGACCAGGCGATCCCGGACGCCGCGATCGCCGGCGACGGTGTGCTGACGACCCGTGAGGACAGCCCGGTCGCGCCGGGCGTGAACTACACCTCGTTCGAGCGGCTCGACCCGAAAGGCTGGCTCCGCGGCGACATCCTCACCACCGACCTGGACAAGAACGGCGTGACCGTCGGCTACGTCAACACCGGCAAGGTCTCGGGCGGTACGCCGCTCAGCCGGCAACTGGCCCGCAAGGGTGCGATCGCCGGTATCAACGGCGACTTCTTCGACATCAACGACACCACCGCGCCGCTGGGTGTCGGGGTCGACGACGGCCGCCTCGTCAACGCGCCGGCGGCCGGGCACAACGACTCTGCGGTGATCGGCAAGGACGGTCTCGGCCGGATCGCCCAGCTCTTCCTCCAGGGCAGCGCGACCGACGACGACGCGATCAAGCTCGAGCTGACCAACCTCAACTCGCCGACCGTCAACGCCGGCGGTGTCGGCCTCTACACGCCGGAGTGGGGCGACGCGGCCCGCACCAGGACCGTCGACGGCCTGCCGACCGTTCGCGAGGTGATCCTTCGCGACGGCGTGGTCGTCTCATCGGCCGCCACTCCGGGCACCATTCCGTTGGCGGCGAACGAGCAGGCGCTGATCGGCCGCGAGGCCGGCGCGACCGCCCTCGAGGCGTTCGAGGTCGGCGACAAGGTCGAGGTGCAGTACGGTCTGCGCCCCGACGCCGCCGACGTCGCGGTCGGGATCAGCGGCAACCACCAGCTCGCGAAGGACGGCAAGGTCCCGGCCACTGTCCCGGACGCCGACCTGGCGCCGCGGACCGCGATCGGCTTCGACGCCGACGGCAGCCGGATGCTGCTGCTCACGGTCGACGGTCGCGCGACCGGTTCTCGCGGTCTGTCCCTGAAGGAGCTGGGCGAGCTGATGGTCGGCCTCGGTGCCGACGACGCGCTCAACCTGGACGGTGGCGGCTCGTCGACGATGCTGGCCCGCTCTCCTGGTGAGGCGGCACCGCAGGTCGTGAACGACCCGTCCGACGGCGGAGAGCGGGTCATTCCGAACGGTCTCGGTCTGCTGCCGGTCAAGGGCTCCGGCAAGCTCACCGGCTTCCGGGTCGAGGCGGCCGGGACGTCCGCCGAAGACCCCGACACCGACGTCTCCCGCAGCTCCCGCGTCCTCACCGGCCTCAGCCGCGTGCTGGCCGCGACCGGTCACGACGAGACCTACGCTCCGGCGACCGGTACGCCGTTCTGGTTCGCCGGCAGCAACGTCCGGGTCGACCAGGAGGGCGTGGTGACCGGGCGGAGGGCCGGCGACGCGATCGTCACCGCAGTCCGCGGCCCGGCGAACGGCCGGTTCCCGATGACCGTCCTCGGTACGCCGGCCCGGCTGGCGCCGTCGAACCGGCAGGTGTCGTTGTCCGACTCGTCGGCCAAGGGATTCTTCGAGATCAGCGGGTACGACGCCGACGGCTTCTCCACCTGGATCGAGCCGCGCGACATCACCCTCTCGTACGACGCCGCGCTCGTGAAGGTGGTTGCTCGCGGCAACGGGTTCGAGGTGAACGCGCTGACCGACGACGCGGTGTCGACGGTGATCACCGCGAAGGTCGGCACCCTGACCACGCAGCTCAGTGTCACGTCGGGTCTGAGCAGCACGGTGATCGACGAGGTCGACGACCTGAGTCGCTGGGCGGCGAACGCCGTACCGGCTGGAGCGGCCAAGGCGTCGCGGTCCGCCGCCGAAGGGCACGACGGTGGTCAGGCGATCGCGCTCGACTACTCGCTCACGGGCACCACGGCGACGCGGGCGGCGTACCTCTCGGTGACGCCACAACTCACGCTGCCGGGGCAGCCGCAGAAGCTCGGCGCCTGGGTCTACGGTGACGGCAAGGGTGCGTGGTTGCGGGCGAACGCCTACACCGCGGCCGGTGGATCGCCGCAGACACTGAACATCGCCGCGTCGGTCAACTGGACCGGGTGGAAGTACGTCGAGGCCGACATCCCGCCGGGACTGGCGATGCCGCTGCGGTTCTGGCGGATCTATGTCGTCGAGACCGTGCCGACCCGGCAGTACTCGGGCCGGATCATCATCGACGACCTGACCCTGCGCGGCGCGCCACCGGTCGACATGGCACCGCCGGCGAGGGTGGCCGACCCGCTGGTGGTGACCGACGGGACCGTGGCGACCGACGGCCGGTGGCGGTTCGCGGTCATGTCGGACGCGCAGTTCACCGCCGACAACCCGGATTCCGACTTCGTCAAGCAGGCCCGGCGGACCTTCCGCGAGGCGCTCGCGCAGAACCCCGACTTCCTGGTCATCAACGGTGACTTCGTCGACCGCGGCTTCGCGAACGACATCGCGCTGGCCAAGCGGATCATCGACGAGGAGGTGGCCGGCAAGGTGCCGGTGCACTACGTGCCGGGAAACCACGAGAGCTACGGTCCCGGTGACCTGTCCGAGTGGACCAAGGTGTTCGGGCCGCCGACCAGCACGTTCGACCACAAGGGGACGCGGTTCGTCCTGCGCGACTCGTCGCTCGGGTCGCTGCGGGCCGGCGGGTTCGCGCAGATCCTCGACCTGCGTGCGCAGCTTGACGACGCGGCAACCGACAAGTCGATTCGCAACGTCGTGGTGATGGCGCACCACCCGATCGACGACCCGTCGCCGACGGCCAACTCGCAGCTGGGCGATCGCAAGGAGGCCCGGATGATCGTCGACTGGCTGGCCGGCTTCCGGGCGTCGACTGGCAAGGGTGCCGCGTACATGGCGGCCCACGCCGGTACGTTCGCGGCGTCGCGGACGGACGGCGTCCTGCTGCCGCTGACCGGCAACTCGGGCAAGGGTCCCTCGTCGGCACCGGACGACGGCGGGTTCACCGGCTGGGCGCTGGTCGGCGTCGACCCCGACGTCCTTCCGGCCCCGGCCGCTGAGCGGAACTGGTCGGCACCCGAGCGGTCCTGGCTGAAGCTGGAGTTCCGGGCGCACGTGGACTCACTCGAACTGACCGCTCCGGCGTCGCTGCAGCGAGGTGAGACGGGTACGGCGGGTGCGACCGTCGTACAGGAGAGTCGGCGAGTGCCGGTCGCCTATCCCGTGTCTGCTGATTGGTGGGGTTCGCGGCAGTTGCACATCGGTCCGGCGCAGACGGCTCCGTTCTGGGCAGTCGCGTCGTACGACCCGGCTACCGGTCAGGTGACCGGACTGCGTCCCGGCACGGCTCAGCTGGGCGTCACCGTCAACGGCGTCACCAAGAGCACCACGATCACTGTGGATTGGTAGCGTCGCCGGCGTGACTGACGTGAGGATGCCGGAGCGGTTGTCGGCCGGAGATCGAGTTGCCGTGGTCGCGCCGGCCGGCCCGGTCCGGGAGGATCGCCTGAAGACAGGCATCGAGCACCTGAAGGCGTGGGGCCTCGAGGTGGAGGTACTGCCGTCGGTGCTCGCCGGCCACGAGCGGCTCAACTACCTGGCCGCGGACGACAAGGCCCGCGCCGAGGATCTGCGAAACGCTTGGCTGGACCCTGGCTTCGCGGCGGTCTTCTGTGCCCGCGGCGGGTACGGCGTGCAGCGGATGCTCGAGTACGTCGACTTCGACGAGTTGTCCGCCGTACCGAAGTGGTTCATCGGGTTCAGCGACATCACTGCATTGCACGAGCCGCTGAACGCGCGGGGGCTGGTCACGCTGCACGGGCCGATGGCTGCCGCTGTCGAGCAGTTGGGGACTGCGGTTGGCCGGCAACGCCTGTACGACCTGCTGTTCGAGCCGAAGAGTGTCACCGACCTGCTTGCGCCGGCGGGAGCTCGCACTGTCGTCGATGGGGTCGCGGAAGGACCACTTCGCGGTGGCAACCTCGCACTGCTCGCGGCCAGCGTTGGTACGCCGACCTACGCACCGCCGGCCGGAGTCGTCGTGATGGAGGACATCAGCGAGGACGCGTACCGCGTGGACCGGCTGCTGACTCAGCTCCTTCGGTCAGGCTGGTTCACCGGCGTCACGGGGCTGGTCATCGGTGACTTCAGCGGTGCCGACGACTCCGGCCTGGTGAACGCGGTCATGCGCGATCGACTCGAGCCCCTTGGGCTACCGATGGTGGAGGGGGCCGCGATCGGGCATGAGGACATGAACCTCGCCGTACCGCTCGGACTGCCCGTCCGGCTCGACGCAACCGCAGGAACTCTCACAGCGCTCTTCAGCTGAGGTGCTCGCGGAGGAACGCCATGGCTTGTGGGTAGCCGTCGAGCTTGTTCTTGAGCTTCGCCAAGCCATGACCCTCATCCGGATAGACGAGGAGCTTGCACGGTACGCCGCGCCTGGTCAGGGCGTCGGTGATCTGCTCAGCCTCCGACAAGGGCACCCGTGGGTCGTTGGCGCCGTGGATGACCAGGAGCGGTGCCCGGATGTCGTCGACCCGGCTGAGCGGGCTCACCGACTCCAGGAACTCCCGGTCGGTCGCGAGGTAGCCGTACTCCCGCTCGCGCGTCGCCCGCCGGTAGTCCGACGTGTTCTCCAGGAACGTCACCAGCGACGCGATGCCGACGATGTCCACACCGGCCGCCCACAACTCGGGCTGGAAGGCCAACCCGGCCAGCACCATGTAGCCGCCGTACGAGCCACCCCACAGCGCGGCGCGCGAAGGATCGCAACCGATGGACGGCAACCAGGCGTGGATCGCGGCCAGGTCCTTCACCGAGTCCAGCCGCAGCTCCCGGTCGTCCAGGGAGTACCAGCGCTTGCCGTACGCCGCCGAGCCGCGGACGTTCGGCACGACGACGGTGTGACCCTCCGCCGCGAGTCCGGCGATCACCGGCTGCCAGGCCCGCATCGCCGCACCCTCGGGACCGCCGTGGATGTGGATGACCGTGGACCCGAGGTCAGGCCCGGTCGGGCGGAAGACGAACACCGGCACCTGCTCACCGTCGAACGACGGCACGCGGTGACTCTCGGGGTGTGCCAGTTCGGCAGGGAGCTCGGGCATCCCCGGCGGCCGCATCGCGACGACGTCTCCAGTCGCCAGGGTGTAGCGGTAGACGGTGGGCGGCTCGATCGGCGAGTTGTACGTGATCAGCGCGAATGCGCCGTCCGCAGACCAGATCGGATCCGGCATCATCATCGATCGGGCGCCACAGCCGAGCGGCGGCAGGTCGATCGGCGCGACCAGTGAGGCGTCCTCCAGTTTGTGCAACGTCAGCGGCACCTGGCCGTCGTCGATCGTCGCGACCAGCAGGTGCTCGCCGTCAGCGCAGACCCAGCCGGCCAGGTCGTGCTCGTCGTCCACCAGCAGATCAGACCAGGTCCCCTCGGCCACGTCGTACTGCCGCAGAGCCATCCGGTCCCGACCCGCGTCACTCGCCACCAGGAACCCGGAGGAGCCCGGCAGCCACGACACCGCCTTCTGATCGTTGTGAGCGTCGTACGGCGTGAGCTCGGTGATCGACCGGGTCGTGGTGTCGACGAGCAACAGCTGCACCGCGTTGGCGGGTGCACTGGCCAGGGACAGGACGACCCACTTGCCGTCCGGGGACGGGTCGACCGCCATGGGCCAGCCGCCACCGTCGTACAGCACGGACTCTTCGCCGGTGGACAGGTTGCGGGCGATCAGGTCGAAGTCGACGCCGTTGCGGCGGTTGGTCGTGTACAGCACGTGGTCGGTCTTGACCTCGACCAGGCCGTGCTTGAACGCGGGGTCGTGGACGAGCGGCGTGAGGGTCTTGTCGTCCAGGTCGAGAAGGGACAGCTGTCCGCGTTCGTTGCCGCCGCTGTCGTGCTCGACCACGGCCTTGCGGCTGCCCGGGACGAAGCGGGCGTTGCGGCACGTCTCGTCCAGGTCGGTGAGCGCACGCCAGGTGCCGTCGGGTGCCACTTCGTTGACCTGGCGGGTGCCGGTCCCGTCGTACAGGACCAGCAGGCGGCCCTCGTCGTTCACGTCGAGGGCCAGGGTGGTGGGCAGCGAGAGCAACGTCGTCAGCAGCACGCCAACATCCTCACATGCTCCACAGAGTGGGGCAGCCCGTCAGCGTGGGCTGCCCCACCGGTCAGCGGTCGCCGTGCCAGGAGTGCCACAGCGCGGCATAGGCGCCCTGGGCATCAACGAGCTCGTCGTGCCCGCCCAGCTCGACGATCCTGCCGTCCTCGACCACCGCGATCACGTCCGCGTCGTGCGCGGTGTGCAGACGGTGGGCGATCGCCACCACGGTCCGGCCCTCCAGCACACCGGCCAGCGACCTCTCCAGGTGCCGGGCGGCACGCGGGTCCATCAACGAGGTCGCCTCGTCCAGCACCAGCGTGTGCGGGTCCGCCAACACCAGCCGGGCCAATGCGACCTGCTGTGCCTGGGCGGGCGTCAGTGAGGTCCCACCGGAACCCACCTCGGTGTCGAGCCCGTTGTCGAAGCCGGCGACCCAGCCGTCGGCGTCGACCGAGCGCAACGCCGCCCACAGGTCGGCGTCGGACGCGTCAGGCTTCGCCAGCCGCAGGTTGTCCCGGACAGTGCCCACGAACACGTGGTGCTCCTGGTTGACCAAGGCAACGTGGCTGCGCACCTGCTCGGCCGACATCTTGTCGAGCGCCGCACCGCCCAACGTGATGTCACCGACCCGAGGCGAGTAGATGCCTGCCAGCAACCGACCCAGCGTCGATTTCCCTGCTCCTGAAGGGCCGACGAGCGCGACCCGGGCACCTGGCTGCACGGTCAGCGTGACCCCGTGCAGTACGTCGCGGCCTTCCAGGTAGCCGAAGCGGACGTCGTCGGCCAGCACGGTCCGGCCGTCCGGCTCGTCCTGCTGGTCGGCTTCGGCCGCCTCGATCTCACGGACGCCGACAAGCCGTGCCAGTGACACCTGCGCCACCTGGAGCTCGTCGTACCAGCGGATCATCATGTTGACCGGCTGGACCAGCATCTGGATGTACAGGGCACCCGTGGTGAGCGCACCGACCGTCAGCCAGCCCTGGATGGCGAAGCCGCCACCGATCACCAGCACAGCGGCCAACGCGACCGTGTGGGTCATGTTGATCACCGGGAACAGGATCATCCGCAGGTAGAGCGTGTAGCGCTCCCACGCGACCCACTGACCGATCCGGGTGTCGCCCACCTTGACCCGGCGACGACCGAGCCGGTGCGACTCAACGGTCCGGCCGGCGTCGACGGTCTCGGCCAGAGCCGACGCCACCGCGGCGTACCCGGCGGCTTCCGACCGGTACGCCGCTGGCGCGCGGCGGAAGTACCAGCGGCCGCCGATGATCAGGATCGGTGCCGCGATCACGACGGCCACCGCCAACTCCGGCGCGGTGACGATCAGCGCGCCGATCAGCAGCGACGCCCAGATCACCGCGATGGTCAACTGCGGTACGGCGTCCCGCATGGCGTGCGAGAGCCGGTCGACGTCGGTGGTGATCCGGGACAGCAGGTCACCGGTCCCGGCGCGCTCCAGCACACCCGGCGGCAGGCCGACCGCCCGGACCAGGAAGTCCTCGCGCAGGTCCGCGAGCATCTCCTCACCCAGTACGGCGCCGCGCAGCCGGGTCATCCGGACGAAGACGGTCTGGACCGCGAGCGCACAGACGAAGCCGATCACGACGTACGGCAGGTCGACGTCGCGTTCGCCGCGGGAGAGCTTCTCCACCACGGTGCCGAGCAGCCAGGGCCCGACCATGCCGCTCAGCGCCGCCACCGCGTTCACCAGGGTCAACCAGGCGAACTGGCGGCGATGCCGGCGGAACAGGGTCTTCAGGTAGGCGCGCACGGTGGCGGTGCCTGCCACCGGCAGCCGGGCCGCTTCCTGCGGGGCTGCCGGGTCGTACTGGGGGCGCTTCACGCCATCTCCTCGAGGGTTGGCTCGTCTTCGCGGGTGACCACCGCGCGGTAGCGCTGGTTGGTCTGCACCAGCTCGTGATGGGTGCCGACGGCATCGACTCGGCCGTCCGGCACGAACACCACCCGCTCCGCGCGGTCCAGCATCAGCGGGCTGGAGGTGAACACCACAGTGGTCCGGCCGGATCGCAGCAGCCGCAGGCCGTCCGCGATCCGCGCCTCGGTGTGTGCGTCGACCGCACTGGTCGGCTCGTCCAGCACCAGCACCGGCGGGTCGACGTACAGCGAACGGGCGAGTGCCATCCGCTGCCGCTGCCCACCGGACAGGGACCGGCCGCGCTCGGTCAGCACGGCCCGCATCGGGTCCGACTCACCGGCCGGCAGGGACTGACGCAGTACGTCGAGAATGTCCGCGCACTGCGCCGCGTCGAGTGCGGTCTCCGCGGACACCGCACCACTCGACGGCACATCGAACAGCTCCCGCACCGTCCCGGACAGCAGCACCGGGTCCTTGTCCTGCACCAGTACGACGGTCCGCGCCGACTCCAGCGGGATGTCGTCCAGGGCGACCCCGTCCAGCAGTACGGACGCCTGGTCGTCCTCCGCCGCCGGGCTGTGCCCGCCCAGGCGGTCGGCCAGCCGGCCGCCCGCGTCCGGGTCGCCACAGACCACGGCGGTGAAGCTCCCGGCCGGCACGTGCAGACCCGAGACCGGGTCGAGCAGGTCACCGTCGGGCAGCTGCGCCTCGGCCGTGCCCTTGGTCTCGTCGGTCCGCCGGAGCGACAGCACCCGCGCGGCCCGTCGCGCCGACACCTTGGAGAAGATGAACGCGCTCGCCGTCTCCTCGAACGTGTGCAGCGGCACCATCATGAACGTGATCAGGCCGTACGTCGTGACCAGCTCGCCGACCGTGATCCGGCCGGACATCACCAGCCGGACCCCGAGCCACACGATGAAGACCAGGAACAGCCCGAACAGCAGCACCTGGAGCGCCGCGATCAGCGACCACATCCGGGCACTGCGGACCGCGCTCGCGCGATACTCCTGCGAGGCCGACCGGTAGCGGTCCAGGAACAGCTGCTCACCGCCGATGCCACGCAGCACGCGCAGACCGGCGACGGTGTCGGCGGCCAGCTCGGTGGCGCGGCCGCCCTTGGCCCGCTGCGCGTCCGCCCGACGCTCCGCGGGACCCATCAGCGGCACGATCGAGAACGCCAGCACCGGTACGGCGACGGCGACGACGAGACCGAGCTGCGGTTCGTACAGGAGCAGCCCGATCACCACGGCGAAACAGGTGAGCAGCGCGGCCACGAACCGGCCGAGCACCTCGACGAACCAGCCGATCTTCTCCACGTCGCCGCTGCTCACCGCGACCACCTCACCGGCGGCGATCCGGCGGGTCAGCAGCGACCCCAGCTCCGCGGCCTTGCGGAAGAGCAGCTGCTGCAGGCGGGACGCCGTACTGATCCAGTTGGTCACCACGGCTTTGTGGAAGTACGAGTCGGCGGCGGCCTTGGCGGCGCCGAAGACGAGCAGCAGGCCGCCGGCCAGGAACAGTTTGGGCCAGGACAGGTCGATCACGGCCTGGACGGCCAGGCCGACCGCGACCGGAGCGGCCGCGATACCGCCGAAGTACACCAGGCCCCAGAACAGCGCGATCGCCTGACCGCGCAGCTGCTGGTGCTCGAGCCAGAGGATGAGTCGGAGGCCGGACCGGGTGTCCGGCACACCCGGGTCGGCGAATGGAACATGGCGCAGCGACATGACGCTCACAAGAGGGCATAGGAGGGTGGAAAGAAGGCACCTGACCAGGCGAACGGATCAAGCCTAGGCGGGCCCGCCGACAGTCCGTCAAACCGTTTTCAGCCGGTAGTACAGTCTTCAAGTACGACGATGGAGAGGAGCCGGGTGGAGGGACTGACGCGCAGGCGACGGTTGCTGATCCTCGGCATCTGCTGCTTCAGCCTGTTCATCGTCGGGCTCGACTCCACCATCGTGAACCTGGCCCTGCCGGCCATCCGGAACGACCTGGACGCGGACGTCTCCAAGCTGCAGTGGACCATCGACGCGTACACGCTGGTGCTCGCCGGCCTGTTGATGGTCTCGGGCTCGACCGCGGACCGGGTCGGGCGGCGGCGGACCTTCCAGGCCGGGCTGGTGGTGTTCGGCATCGGGTCGCTGCTGTGCGGATTCGCGCCGACCGTCGACCTGCTGATCGCGTTCCGGATGCTGCAGGCGGTTGGCGGGTCGATGCTCAACCCGGTCGCGATGTCGATCATCACCAACACGTTCACCGATCCGCGCGAGCGCGCCCAGGCGATCGGAGTCTGGGGTGGCGTGGTCGGGCTCAGCATGGCGGTCGGCCCGGTCGTCGGCGGGGCGCTGGTCGACACGGCGGGCTGGCGGTTCATCTTCTGGATCAACGTGCCGGTCGCGCTGGCCGCCGTACTGCTCACCGCGTTCTTCGTGTCCGAGTCGCGGGCCGCCGTACCGCGGCGGATCGATCCGGTCGGACAGGTCCTCGTCGTGCTGCTGCTCGGTGGGGTGACGTACGGGATCATCGAGGGGCAGCAGGCCGGATGGACGTCGCCGCTGATCATCGGGTGCTTCGTGCTGGCAGTGGCGGCGTTGAGCTGTCTGGTCGCTTACGAGCGACGGCGGGAGCAGCCGTTGCTGGAGCCGCGGTTCTTCCGGAGTGCGCCGTTCTCGGGCGCGACGCTGATCGCGATCGCGGGGTTCTCTGCGCTGTCCGGGTTCCTCTTCCTCAATTCCCTGTATCTGCAGTCCGTGCGCGGGTTCTCCGCGTTGCATGCCGGTTTGCTGACGTTGCCGATGGCCGCGATGACGGTGGTGTTCGCGCCGGTGTCCGGGTGGCTGGTCGGGCACCGCGGGCCACGGCTTCCGCTCGTGGTTGCCGGAGGCATGTTGACCGCCTCCGGGCTCATGTTGTCGCGGCTCTCCCTGGACACTCCGACGCTGGTGTTGCTGGCCGGCTACCTCGTCTTCGGGCTCGGGTTCGGGATGCTGAACGCACCGATCACCAACGCCGCCGTGTCCGGGATGCCACGCTCCCAGGCCGGTGTCGCTGCCGCCATCGCGTCGACCAGTCGTCAGGTCGGCGCGTCGCTCGGGGTCGCGATCGCGGGGACTGTGCTGACCGCCCGGCTGGTCGGGTCGCTGGAGTCGGGGTTCGTCGACGCGGCTCAGCTGTGCTGGTACATCATCGCCGGCTGTGGACTGCTGGTGCTGATCCTCGGCCTGATCACCACCGGCGCCTGGGCCCGCCGCACCGCCGCCTCCGTCGCCGAGGACCTGGTCAGGACCTGAGGCGTCGCCGCCCCAGGATCAGCCCGTGACGATCCCGGCCCGGGCGAGGGCCTTGAGGCGGCCGCGGAGGATCTTCTGCCGGCGTTCCTCGTCGGGGAACAGGTCGATGTACGCCGTACCTTTCGCGGCGAGCAGGTCGTCGTCGAGCCGCCGTACGGTGCCGGCCGGGAAGCGATGGGTCATCGCGGCCTGGACCGCGGCGCTGTCGATACCGGTGAGCAGATCGGTGAGCTGCTCCTCGGTGGTCACGCCGAGGCGCTCGAGGACGCTGAGGATCCACGCGTAGTGGTTGGTCTTCGCGTGCGGCGCATCCGGGTAGCGGCGGGTCAGGTACGACGTCAGCGTCGAGGGGGTGAGGTCGCGCGGAGCCTTGTCCGACTGGGCGGCCGCGAGTTCCCGGTACAGCCGGTCGATCTCGGTGAACTCGTTGTCGGCCAGTTCCATCAGGGCCGCCGCGAGCAGGAACCGTCGGTCGAACTCGGGTTTGCGGTCCGGCGGGATGTCCAACTTGTACCGGATGTCGTGCTCGAACTCGGCCCAAGCGTGCTGCACCGCGGTCCGGACCTGGATCTCCATGGTCAGGTTCTTCAGTACGGCGTACTCCGGCAACTCCCGCCGATGTGCGTTCAGCCGGACCAGGTAGTGCTTGCTGGCGTACCCGAACACGCCCTGCGCCCGGGTGTGCGCACCCATGTCGGTGTGCTCGACGATCTCGAACTCGGACTCGATCACCTCGCAGACCCGGTCCACCGCCTCCACCAGGAAGGTGATCACCCGGGCCGCGACCAGGTCGGTGATCTGGTTCAGCGGGTCGTCGTACTTCGGCCGGGTCGGGTCGTCCGGATGCGGTTTCGACGCCTTCGCCAGGAACGACTCCGGATCCTTCGCGCGGGCCGTCGCGCTCAGGTAGTTGATGCCCTCCTCCTCGCCGATCAACTCGTTGATCAGCGCCTCCAGCTTCCGGGCACCCCCGACGTACTGCTGATGCACCCGCTCGTACAAGGCTCCGGCTTGCCGAGCCCACTCCCCAACCATGGCGGCACGATAGTGCTCCGGCGGCGCTAGGCGCGTCTAGCGGAATCTAGGTCTATTACTAGAAAACTGTAGAGAAGGCTGATGCGACACGCTCTGGGTGTCGCTAGGGAAATCTAAGGAAAACGCTAGACGCGGTCATACAGTGACAGGCATGGATCCGATCCGGAATCCCTATGCGCCCGGCGCCGGTCAGCGGCCGCCTGAGCTGGCCGGACGCGACACCGAGGTGCGGCAGTTCGAGGTGGTCCTCGAGCGGGTCGCGGCAGGCAGGCCCGAGCGGAGTCTGGTGCTGAGCGGACTCCGCGGGGTGGGTAAAACGGTGTTGCTGAACACCCTGCGGAGCCAGGCCATCAAGCGCGCCTGGGGCACCGGGAAGATCGAGGCCCGGCCGGACCAGAGCATCCGGTTGCCGATCGCGCAGGCGATGCACACCGCGATGCGCGAACTCGGCCACCGGCACCGCGACGACGACCGGGTCGACCAGTTCAGCGCCGTACTGAAGGCCTTCGCACTGCGGACCGCGGCGAACGACCGCAAGGGCATCCGCTGGCACCCCCCGGTCGACGTGGCCGCGGCGAAAGGCCGGGCCGACTCCGGTGACCTGGAGATGGACCTGATCGAGCTGTTCACCGACGCGGCCGACCTGGCCGGCGACCTGTCCGTCGGGGTCGGGCTGTTCATCGACGAGATGCAGGACATCAGCGCCGACGACCTGTCCGCGCTGTGCGCCGCCTGCCACGAGATCTCCCAGCAGAGCGCACCCCTGGTCGTCGTCGGGGCCGGCCTGCCGCATCTGCCCGCCGTACTGTCCGCCAGCAAGTCGTACTCCGAGCGGCTCTTCCGCTACATCCGCGTCGACCGCCTCGCCCGGGACGCGTGCGACCGCGCGCTGATGATCCCGGCCGAGAGCGAGGGAGTCCGGTACGACGACGAGGCCCTCGACGAGCTGTACGCACAGACCGACGGCTACCCGTACTTCGTCCAGGCCTTCGCCCACGCCACCTGGGACCACGCCCCGACCTCCCCGATCACCGTCAAGGACGTCGCCGTCGCGGCCCCGGAAGCCTCCGCCGAACTCACCGTCGGCTTCTTCGGTTCCCGGTACGAGCGCGCGACGCCCGCCGAACGTGAATACATGCGCGCGATGGCCGAACTCGGCGTCGGCGTCGGCGACGGCGCGGTCCCCACCGCCGAGGTCGCCAACACCCTCGGCCGCAAACCCCAGTCCCTCTCCCCCGCCCGCGACGGCCTGATCAAGAAAGGCCTCGTCTTCTCCGCCGAACGCGGCACCGTAGCCTTCACCGTCCCCCACTTCGGCAAGTTCCTCCGGACCCGCACCGCGTGAGCTAGTCGACCCACGCGTACTGAGGTTCGATCCCACGCGTGCTACGCAGCGGCTCCTTCGTCGCCGCCGCTTCGCCCGCTCCCACCCGCCCCCCGGCTGTCGCCGGTGCATTCCTTGCCGGCTGCCGCCGGCGGTGGCGGGCTTATCGCCCACCGGGGCGGATACCGGGCAAGCGTGGTGAGTGGAAGAACTGCCAACACGCGCACTGAGGTTTGATCCCACGCGGGCTCCTTCGTCGCCGCCGCTACGCCCGCTCCCGCCCGCCCCCCGGCTGTCGCCGGTGCATTCCTTGCCGGCTGCCGCCGGCGGTGGCGGGCTTATCGCCCGTGGGCGACCATCGGGGACGGGTGGGTGGGCGAAAGTACTGTCATCACGCGTACCGGGATTGAAGCCCCACGCGTGCTACGCAGCGGCTCCTTCGTCGCCGCCGCTACGCCCGCTCCCACCCGCCCCCCGGCTGCCGCCGGTGGTGGCGGGCTTATCGCCCGCCTGCGCACCCCTACGTCGCGCGTATTCGAATACCCCGCTGACCCGCATCCGCGGGACCACCGTAGCCACGCCCGGCCGTCGGCACCCATAACCGCCTCACGCGATGATGTGGGTGTGCAGATATGCAGACGCTTTCGCTCGGATGGAACCCGTTGCCAGAACGCGACGAATTACGCGGACGGCTGGTGTCGCGAGCCGGACTGCGCTGGCTTCGTCCGCCCGGATCCGTCGTCTGCCCCGGAGGTGGAGGGTGCCCCCGAAGGGACACCTTCGCACCTGAGGACCTCTGGCGATTCCGATGTGGGTGACATCACGGTCGAGGACGTCGCGGCTGTCCACGTCTCGGATCGTGCTATCGAAAACTTCCGGTTCCATCATGGTGGCGGGCACCTGGAGGCCGACGCGCAGCTACGCTCGATGCTTGAGGACTTCCTGCTCAAATCATCGAGACGTGCGTCGCCGGAAGGATATCTGAGGCTGGCGCGCGGTGGGTACGCAGTGGTCCTCTCCCCTGATCGCGGCACCGTCGTCGCGTATTCGACGGTGCACCGCGAACGGACCTGGGCCCAGGTCAAGGCAGGTGTCCAGTCCCGGATCGCGGGGCCACGGCGGGGCCCCGGTCGGGCCGAGGCGCCAGAGCCAGGTCCGCCCGTCGAGCTGGGCGAGTTTCGCACGGCATTGTGTCCGGATGAGATCTTCTTGACAGCTCGCGTCCGTAGGTCGTACGCGAAGCTCGCATCGATGCAGGCGAGCACCGATGACGATCTCGACAGAGCAATCCGGGACGAGGTCGCGCAGTTCGCTTCGGCGATCATTGGCCAGCGCGACGATGGGATCTTCGAGGTCCAAGCGGGCTCGAAGATCTGGTTGGTCGCGCCGGATCTGAGATCACTCATCGGAGTGAAGCGGAGCCACGAAGAATTCTGAGTAATGGTGCGCAGCTCTGTCACCCGGCGAAGCTGTTCAACGACTGCACTTTCGGGACGGAGGTGGGGGTGGGTAAGGTGAATCGACATGACCACCGGGCGGACTGGCCAGCGCGGGGACGCGCGTGGGCGTGGTGCTGCCCGCGTGAAGCGGGGCCGGGGTGGGCGGCACAGCCGGAAGAAGTCGTACAGAGCGCAGTGGTTCTCGGTCACGGCGCTGGCGCTGCTGGGGACGGTGATGGTCGCGCATCCGGACGCGACGAACCGGCGCAGCCTGGCGTCCGAGGTGATCGCCGGGGTGAACGCGTCGGCGACCGAGGAGCCGTCGGTCAGTACGCCGACACCGGCGCCGGTGGCGACGCCGACGCAGAAGTTCACCACTCCGTTGCGCCCGGCACCGACGTTGACGCGGGCGCCGAAGGGCTCGAAGCCGAACTACTCGGTCTCGTCCGGCAAGCTCGCAGTCGTCCCCGGGTTCGACAAGGCGACCGGTGTCCGCGACAAGCTGACCTACCGGGTCGAGATCGAGCAGGGCCTGTCGGTCAACGGTGCCGCGGTCGCGGCGATCATCCACCGGACGCTGACCGACCCGCGCGGCTGGCAGGCGATCCACCCGGTGAACTTCGAGCGCACCGACAAGGTGGACGCCGACCTGCGCATCATCCTGGCCACGCCGACGCTGACCGACAAGCTGTGTCTGCCGCTCGACACCGGCGGTGAGGTCTCCTGCCGGGTCGAGGACCGGGTCGTGCTGAACGCGAAGCGGTGGATGTTCGCGGTCCCGGCGTACCAGGGGAACGTCGCCCTCTACCGCAACTACCTGGTCAACCACGAGGTCGGGCACGCGCTCGGCCACGGCCACTCCACCTGCGACAAGGCGAAGACGCCGGCGCCGGTGATGATGCAGCAGACCAAGGGACTGGCCGGCTGCCTCCCGAACGCCTGGCCGACGATCAAGGCGACCTGAGCGAAACCCTCGGTCGTGAGAAGCTGAGGCCGAGGGGAGGGAGCAGCGATGTCCTCACAGGATTTCCCGACGTACGGCCGAGGCGAGCCACCGGAACAGCCGGCGGAGGAGCATCACTACGCACCGCCCGCTCCGTACGGCGGCCAGACGTACAACGCCCCGCCGTACGGCCAGCCGCAGCCGGGTGAATACGCACAGCCCCAGCCCTACAACACCCCACCGGGCCAGTACGGCGATCCGCCCCAGGCGGCACCCGGTGCGTACACCCAGCCGCCCAACTACCGCCCCGGCAACCCGTACGGCACCCCCGCGCACCCGCAGCAGCACGAGCTACCGCAGTACGGGCGCGAGCAACCGGTCGCACCCCGTGACCCGCGCGCCGCCCGCGTCGTACTCCTGGCGACGATCGTCGCGGGCGTCTACGGCCTGCTCGTCCTCACGGTCCAACGGGTCGCTCTGCGCGAGATCTCCCAGGCTCCCGGCTCGCCGCTCAACCACCCGTTGCGCACGGATGTCATCGACACGATCGGCCAGTTGCTGCTGCTCGTGCTCGGTTCGGCCGCGATCGCGATGTGGGCGCGCGACCTGATCGCCCGCCGCAAGGTCGGGCGCGAGCTGGACCCGGTCGAGCTGGGCGGCCTGCTCCTCGTCGGAACGTCGCTGATCCCGATCGTGATCTGGGCGGTGATGGTCCTGTCGACCGGCATGGGCGCGATCGACGACACGCTCCACCGCCTGCCGACGGCGTACGGCTGGGGCGGTATCGGCCTGCTGATCCTCGCCGCCGGTTTCCTCCTCGGCTACCGCGAGCTGAAGCCGGACGTGTCGAACCCGGTCGTCCAGGCTCCACCGGCCCGAGCGCCCTGGGAGTGAGCATTCCGATCGTCCTGGTCCCGGGACTCGGCCTCGGGGTCAAGTCGTACGCGCCCACAGTCGAGCACCTCACCACGCCGTACCGGATCATCACCCTCCCCGGGTACGGCGAACCGGCCGGACCGGGCGACGACCTGCGACCGCAAGCCTTGGGTACGGCGGTGGCGGACAAGATCCGGGAGCGGTCGGTCCTGGTCGGGCACTCGTCCGGCGCCCAGATCGTCGTGGAGACGGCGGTCGCCTACCCCGAACTCGTCCATACCCTGATTCTCGTGGCGCCGCCCGGGGATGCGGGTTCGGTGACCTGGCCGCAGCTCGCGGCCCGCTGGCTCGGCTCGGCGATCCCGGAATCCCCGCGGCTGATCCCGGCGCTGGCCCCGCAGTACGCGCGGACGACGCTCCGCTCGATCGCCCGGGCAGCGGAAGCAGCCAGACGCCACGATCTGGCCGCGATCATCACCCGGGTGCAGGCGCCGGTGGTGATCGTCCGCTGTCGGCACGACCAGCTGTGCCCGGCCGACTGGGTGGAGCGGCTGGCCGCCCTCACCCAGGGCGAGGCGCGGACGCTCGCAACCGGCTCTCACATGCCGGTCCTGACCAACGGCCCCGAACTGGCCGCTCTCATCCAGCGGGCAGCCGCCGCCCGCGGCGACTGACGCGGTATCGTTGACGCGCTAACAACACCTGCGGGAGCTCGCACCATGCGCGGGCTGAGAGGGCGACGCCGGGTCGCCGACCGCCTGAACCTGACCGGGTAATGCCGGCGTAGGGAGTGGTCACCCATGACCAGTACTGCTGTTCGTCCTGCCGTCCGCACCGAGGCGCCGCTCGTCCTCACCACGGACGCTCCGCGCACGCTCGGCTTCTTCGACCAGTTCACCCTCTGGGGGAACCTCGGCATCTCGCTGTTCGGCCCGGTGACCGGTGCGCTGGTCGCGGCGTACACGGGCTCGCTGGCGCAAGGACTGCTCGCGGTCGTGGTCGGCTGCGGGATGGGCGCGCTCGTGCTCGGTGGTGCGGCCGTGTTCGGTTCGCACACCGGAGCACCGGCGATGGCGAGTCTGCGCGGGCTGTTCGGCCGCCGCGGCTCGATGGCGCCGACCGTGCTGAACATCGCGCAGAACGTCGGCTGGGCGACGATGGAGATCATCGTCATCTCGCAGGCCGCGGTCGCGGTGACGAGTGAGCGGTGGCGCTGGCTGTTCGTCGTCCTGGCCGGCGTACTCGCGACGGTGATGGCGGTCCGGCCGCTCGGCAGTGTGAGACTGCTGCGGAAGTTCATGGTCTGGCTGGTGCTGATCGCGTCGGTCTACCTGTTCGTGCAGGTGCTCAGCAAGCCGGTGCAGGACCTGCCGCAGGACGGTGTCTTCGGCTTCTGGCCCGCTGTCGATCTTGCCGCCGCCGGTGTCGTGTCGTTCGCGCCGTTGGCCGCGGACTACACCCGTCATTCGCGGACCAACAAGGCCGCCTTCGCCGGCTCGTCGCTCGGCTACGGGATCGCGGCGATCGTGTACTACGCCCTCGGCGTGTTCGCCGTGGCGACGCTGGGGACCAACAGCGCGGACGTGATCACCGCGCTGGTCACGTTGCCGGCCGGTGCGATCGCGTTGCTCGTCCTGCTGGTGGACGAGGTCGACGAGGCGTACGCGAACGTGTACTCGACCACGATGGCCGCGCACAACCTGATCGGCCACGTCGACCGGCGGTGGATCTCGATCGCGATCGGCGTGGTCGCCACCGGCCTCGCGCTGATGGTTGACCTCGGCAACTACACGCAGTTCCTCTACCTGATCGGATCGGTCTTCGTCCCGCTGTTCGCGGTCGCGATCGCCGACTTCTTCGTGGTCAGCAAGATGAACTGGGACGTGTCCGGTACGGCGCGGTTCCGCTGGCAGCCTGCCCTCGCCTGGCTGATCGGCTTCGTCGCGTACCAGTTGGTCAACCCCGGCACCGTCTCCGGCTGGTCGCCGTTCTGGACCGACGTACAGCAGTGGCTCTTCGCCGGGCAGCCGGTGCCGACCTGGCTCGGCGCGACGTACACGTCGATCGTGGTCTCGATGCTGGCCGCCGTACTGCTCGGCCGGATCGGTCGCCGACCGCTGGACAACTGACCCGGACCTACCGGGATACTTGCGCAATGCTGAACTCCGCACTGCGCAGCCGGGCCGAATACGCGGAACTCGGGGCGGACGGACTGGCGGCGCGCACCACGCCGGAGCGGGACGCGGCGATCGTCGAGGCCGTCGAGGAACTGCTGGAGGGCCGCGAGTCGGTGCTCGACCTGTGCTGCGGATACGGGCGGATCGCGCTGCCGCTGCGCCGGGCGGGGAAGGTGGTGCGGGCGCTGGACATCTCGCCGAACCTGGTCGAGGCCGGCAAGGCGAAGGCGTCCGAGGAGGGGTTGTCGATCGACTGGGCGATCGGCTCGATGACGGACCTGCCGTACAAGTGGGACTCGTTCGACGCGGTGATCTGCCTGTGGACGGCGTTCCACGAGTTGTTCGCCGAGGACGAGCAGTTGTCCACCATCTGCGAGATCTCCCGGGTGCTGAAGCCGGGCGGTGTCGCGATCATCGAGGGCCCGGTCTGGGGTCCGGCCACCGCGGCCGAGATCGCGAACGGGATGCGGCAGGGACCGGAGCACCGGATCGTCACCACCGAGCACTTCGGCTCCAGCAGCGTGCACTTCATCCACGACGAGATCAGCTACGGCCGGCTCTGCGCGGCGGCCGGAATCGAGAACTACAAGGTCTACAAGCGCGACTGGGGCGGCCGCCGCCGGCTCCTCCTGGAGATTCGCCAACCGGCCGCCGACTGACGCCATCTTCCTTACAAGGAAGGAAAAACAAGAAGCAGATCCCCACTCCACACTGGGGATCTGCTCCTGTGTCCGTCGAGTGTAAATGCTTTCTGCGCGCCGCGTGAAAAGTCAGTTTTTTGCTTCGAGATTCAGCAGAAATCGCTTTGCGTCCAAACCGCCGGCGTATCCGGTGAGCGCGCCGTTCGAGCCGATCACCCGGTGGCACGGGACCACGACACAGACCGGGTTGGCGCCCAGCGCCGTACCGACCGCGCGGGCCGCCTTCGGTTTGTCGATCTCGTTCGCCACCGCGCCGTACGTCGTCGTCGCGCCGTAGCTGGTGTGCCGGGGCAGATCCTCCAGCACGAGTCGCTGGAACGGCGTCGCCAGGGCGAGATCCACCTGCAGGTCGAACTCGTGCCGGAGGCCGGCCAGGTACTCGTCCAGTTGCCGTCGTACGTCGTCCAGTGCGCGAGGCTGCCGTAGTACGCGCGGGGAGACAGCCTTGGCGAGGCGGTTGGTGATGGTCTCCTCGTCGCCGAAGGAGCTGGCCACGACACGGCCGTCGGCGACCGCGAGCAGCATCGTGCCGATCGGGGTGTCGTGCAGGGTGTAGGCGACATCGGCGTCCGGTAGGACCGGTGGTTTGAGGTCTGGTGCGGTGAGCCGGGCCAGCCGGCTCTCGAGGTCAGTCATCGTTCACTCCGAGTTTGATGCGCAAGGTCGCGAGCGCGTCGCTGACGAGGCGCCGCGACGCGGCAGGCGTGGTGTCCAGGGCGGCGGCCACGCCGTGGTGGTCCAGGTCGCCGACGTACTTGAGCGTGATGGCGAAGCGCTGGCGTTCCGGTAGTGCGTTGACGGCTTGCCAGAGGTCGGGATCGGGCCAGTCGGCGGCGTCCGGGCCGTCGACGGCCATCGGTGGCGCTTCGTCGAGCGGGCTCTGCGGCCGACGGGACCGGTGCAGGTCGGTGGCGCATCGGGCCGTGATGGTCAGCAGCCAACTGCGGAGGTTCTTCGCCGAGGTGAGCTCGGGGTAGGCGGCGAAGGCTTTCTCCCAGGCGCGCTGGGCGACGTCGTCACCGTCCACCGGTCCGGCGAGCGCCCGCGCCAGCCGCGCCACGTCCTTCCAGTGCGCGTCGACGAGCGCCTGGAACGGTGGTAGCGAGACCTTCTGCTGAACCATCACGCCAGTAGAACGCATACCCGCGGGCCGATGTGAGGGTGCCTGGTCCGGATCCCGAGATTGTGCAGTTACTCAGTAGACTTTAGTGCGAAGATGGCTGACATGACGACGACCTTGCTCACCCGCCGTCGCGTCATCGATCTCCTGCGGACGGCGAGCGCCACCTGTCGCTGACCCCTGCACGCGTTGCTCCGGCGGACATCCGCCGTACGAGGCCTGTCTGAACGCCTCCCACACCCCGCCCGGTCGTGGTGCTTCCTGCTGCCCGCCGCCGGTCGTCCCTGCCCCGATTCCGAGGGAGAGACATGTCCGTTCCCGCATTGCATCGTCCCGCTCTGTCCGTCGTACCCGACCGCCTGGAGGAGCGGACCGTCGACGCCGACGTCTACCGGTCCGTCTTCCGTCGCCACGCCGCCGGTGTCGTGGTGATCACGGCGGACGCCGGCCGCGGTCCGGCCGGGTTCACCGCCACCTCACTGGTCTCGGTCAGCCTGCTGCCGCCGCTGGTCTCGTTCGCGATCGCCACCAGCGCCTCCAGCTGGCCGACCGTCAGCCAGGCCCGCAGCCTGGTGATCAACTTCCTGTCCGCCGACCAGCAGGCCATCGCCGGCCGGTTCGCGACCAGTGGCATCGACCGGTTCGCCGAGCCGACCCGCTGGTCCCGGCTGCACACCGGTGAGCCGGTCCTCGACGAGGCGCCCAGCTTCCTGCGCGCCCAGGTCGAGCACCGCTTCGCCGTCGGCGACCACTACCTCGTCGTCGCCCGCCTCACCACCCACTCCGAACGACGCGAGCACGAGCCGTTGCTGTACCACGACGGCCGCTACGCCACCGCCACTCCCAACTCGAAGGCACAACATGTCTAGGAACCGCACGTACGCCGTAATCGCCGCAGCACTCGCCACCGTCGCCGTGGTGGCCGGCTGCGGCGGCGACGCCCAGGCCGGAGGCAGCGGCGCCGCGAAGCTCGCCCTCGACGCCCCGCTGCCGACCACCGTCCCGGACGGCGTGAAGATCGTCGTCGGCGACCCGACCACACAGAAGGCGCTGGAGCTGTCCGGCCAGCTCGACAAGGTGTCGAAGTTCGTCCAGTTCGCCAACCTCAGCGGCGGACCGCAGACCACCGAGGCGTTCCGGGCGAAGGCGCTCGACGTCGGCTCGGTCGCGGAGATCCCGCCGATCCACGCGACCTGGACCGGGCTGCACGTGAAGATCGTTGCCTCCAAGTTCCGGCAGGACCCGTTGAACCACCCGATCTACAAGCTCGGCATCGCTCCGGGTACGACGGTCAAGACCCTGGAAGACCTCCGGGGCAAGAAGATCGCGTACAGCCCGGGTCAGGCGCAGGGCGCGCTGGTCCTCAAGGTGCTGAAGAAGGCCGGGCTGACCAAGGAGGACGTCAAGCTGGTCGAGCTGCCCAGCACCGGTGACGTCTACTCGCAGGCGCTGGCCGGCAAGCAGGTCGAGGTCGCACCGATCGGCGGTGTGCAGATCAAGCGGTACCTGGCCAAGTACGGCAAGGACGGCGCCACCACCATCGACCACGGTCTGCGCGACGACGCCGGCCACCTCTACGTGGCGACCGAGTCCCTCGAGGACTCCGGCAAGGCCGCCGCGATCCGTGCGTACGTCGCCGCCTGGGGCGTCGCCCAGGAGTGGATCGACAAGCACCCTCGCGAGTGGATCGCGGGGTACTACGTGAAGGACCAGGGGCTGACCGAGGCCGACGGCCAATGGCTGGTAGAGAACGCCGGCCACCCCGACATCAGCCCCGACTGGAGCGACGCGATCCAGCGTCAGCAGGAGACGATCGAGCTGCTCGCCAAGGAGACCGGCAACCCGGTGATCCAGGCGAAGGACCTCTACGACCTGCGCTTCCAGGCGGTCGCCGCCGACGCCATCAAGGGAGCCGCGAAATGAGCGCAACCACCCTGCCCGGCCTGCGCACCCAGCAGGTCGCCGAGACACCCGTCGTACGCCGCCGGCGGCTCGGACCGGGGAAGCCGATCAGGTTCGGCGCCATCCTCGGACCGGTCCTGCTGCTGGTGATCTGGAGCATCGGGTCGGCCACCGGCTGGCTCGACGAGCGGGTGCTGTCGGCGCCCTGGACCGTCGTCACCACCGCCGGCGACCTGATCGCCGACGGCCGGCTGCAGTCGAACCTGTGGACGTCCACCCAGCGCGCCGTCGTCGGTCTCGGCCTCGGCATCGTGCTGGGCGTCGTCCTCGCGCTGATCTCCGGGCTGTCCAGGCTCGGCGAGGCGGTCCTGGACGGGCCGATCCAGATCAAGCGCGCGATCCCGTCGCTCGCCCTGCTGCCGCTGCTGATCCTGTGGCTCGGCATCGGCGAGTCGATGAAGATCGTCACCATCCTGCTCGGCGTGTTCGTGCCGATCTACATCCACACCCACAACGGCCTGCGCACCATCGACGCGCGGTACGTCGAACTCGCCCAGACCGTCGGGCTGTCGCAGTGGGACTTCATCCGCCGGGTGGTCCTGCCGGGTGCGCTGCCCGGATTCCTGCTCGGCCTGCGGTTCGCCGTCACCGGCGCCTGGCTGTCGCTGGTCGTCGTCGAACAGATCAACTCCACCAGCGGTATCGGCTACATGATGGAGCTGGCCCGGACCTACGGACAGACCGACATCATCATCGTCGGCCTGGTCCTGTACGGCGTACTGGGCCTCCTCTCCGACGCCGCCGTCCGCCTGATCCAAAGAAAGGCCCTCTCATGGCGCCGCACCCTGGACTCCTAACAGCCGCCGTCCAGGTCCGGGACCTGGTACGGCGGTACGACGATCGCGCCGTGCTGGACGGGGTGGATCTGGACATCGCGCCGGGTGAGTTCGTGGCGCTGCTCGGGAAGAGCGGGTCCGGCAAGAGCACGCTGCTGCGGGCGTTGGCCGGGCTGGACTCGGGCGTCGACGGGTCTGGGGAACTCGTCGTACCCTCCAACGTTTCCGTCGTTTTCCAGGACTCGAGGTTGTTGCCTTGGGCAAAGGTGCTGGACAACGTCGTCCTCGGACTGGGCGGTGCCGACGCGCGCGGCCGGCAGAGTCTCGAGGAGGTCGGGCTGGCCGGACGTGAGACGGCGTGGCCGAACGAGCTGTCCGGTGGTGAGCAGCAGCGAGTCGCGTTGGCGCGGTCGCTGGTGCGCGAGCCGGAGCTGCTGCTCGCGGACGAGCCGTTCGGGGCGCTGGACGCGCTGACCCGGCTGAAGATGCATGTGTTGCTGCGCAACCTGTGCGCCGCGCACCAACCCGCCGTACTGCTGGTGACACATGACGTGGACGAGGCGATCGTGCTGGCCGACCGGGTGATCGTGCTCGACCAGGGCCGGATCGTCGCGTCGGAGTCGATCACGTTGAGCACACCGCGCAGTCCGGCCGATCCAGGTTTCGCCGCCGTACGGTCGCGGCTTCTCGATGCATTGGGGGTTTCGTTGTGAGCAGGCAGTTGCACCTGAACGCGTTCCTGATGAGCACCGGTCACCACGAGGCGTCGTGGCGGCTGCCGGAAAGCGACCCGTTCGCCAACACGTCGGTCGCGCACTTTCAGGAGCTGGCGCGCATCGCGGAGCGGGGGAAGCTCGACTCGATCTTCTTCGCCGACTCGCCGGTGCTGTTCGGAGACGTCGGCCGTCGCCCGGCCGGGTCGTTGGAGCCGACCGTGCTGCTGACCGCGCTGGCGGCCGTGACATCCCGGATCGGGCTGATCGCGACCGCGTCGACGACGTACAACGAGCCGTTCAACCTGGCCCGGCGGTTCGCCAGCATCGACCACGTGAGTGGCGGTCGTGCGGGCTGGAACGTGGTTACCACAGCCGGTCCGGAGGCGGCGAAGAACTTCAACCTGGCCGACCAGCCGGCCCACGCCGAGCGGTACGACCGGGCCGCGGAGTTCCTCGAGGTCGCATACAAGCTGTGGGACTCCTGGCAGGACGACGCAGCGATCGCCGACAAGGCGTCCGGTGTATGGGCGGTGAACGACCGGGTTGTGCCGATCGATCACGTCGGCCGACACTTCCAGGTCCGTGGTCCGCTCAATCTGCCGCGGTCGCCGCAAGGTCACCCGCTGATCGTGCAGGCCGGCTCCTCGGAAGACGGGAAGGGTCTGGCGGCTCGGTACGCCGAAGCCGTGTTCACAGCCCAGCAGACGCTGGAGGATGCGCAGGCGTTCTACCGCGACCTGAAGGCCCGGGCAGCCGCGTTGGGGCGCGATCCGTCGACGCTCAAGATCCTGCCGGGGATCGTGCCGGTGATCGGCGGGACGGTCGAGGAGGCGGTGGGGCTCGAGCGTGAGTTGGACTCGTTGATCCGGCCCGAGTACGCGCGGCTCCAGTTGGCTCGGACGCTGCGGGTGGCGCCGGAGGACCTGCCGTTCGACCAGCAGCTGCCGGCCGACCTCCCGGACGAGGACGAGATCGAGGGTGCGAAGAGCCGCTACACGCTCATCGTGACGCTGGCGCGACGGGAGAAACTCACCGTCCGCGAGCTGATCGGCCGGCTGGGCGGTGGTCGCGGGCACCGGACCTTCAGCGGTACGCCGGAACAGGTCGCGGACGCGATCCAGGACTGGTTCGACGCCGGCGCGGCCGATGGCTTCAACATCATGCCCGCGGTCCTGCCGTCGGGCCTGACCGCCTTCGTCGACCACGTGGTCCCGATCCTGCAGCACCGAGGCCTGTTCCGCACCGACTACACCGGCACCACCCTCCGCGACCACTACAACCTCCCCCGCCCCCCAGCCCGCCACCCCTCCCCAACCCCCACCAAAGCCACGGCGTAACCCCCACCCCGGGTGCCCCACCAGGTGGCGGGGCACCCGGCTCTCCCCACCCACCCCGCTCCAGTCCCGCACCCCCGACGCCAGCCACCTCTCCCCAACCCCACCAAAGCCACGGCGTAACCCCCACCCCGGGCCCGAGCGCAGGCCCGGGACCACCAGTCCGTCCCGCTAGCTCAGCGTGCCACTCAACGGCTCTCTAGGCTGACCGCATCCTGCCTGCGCTTCGTGTGATCGGGGTGATCCAAGACGTGGTGAGTAATCGTTTTCTGGGGATGGGCGTGGCTGGGTGACGGGGGGAGTTGGGTGCGTGATTGAGTTGTCCTCATGGGGAAACGCCCGAGCGTGGTGGCCCATCGTGGCGCGAGTGAGGTCAGTCCGGAACACACGCTGGCGGCGTACCGCCGGGCGGTCGACGCAGGAGCCGACGGACTGGAGTGCGACGTTCGGCTCACCTCCGACGGACATCTGGTCTGCGTCCACGACCGCCGGATCGACCGCACCTCCAACGGCCGCGGCGTGCTGTCCACGATGAGCCTGGGGGAGCTCGAGTCGTTCGACTGGGGTTCCTGGAAGAACCCGTGGTCGGAGCTCGACGAGGAGGCCGAACTCCCGAGCCCCGACATGCGCAAGGTCCTCACCCTGGACGAGCTGCTGTCAACGGTGCGCGACGCCGGCCGCCCGCTCGAGCTCGCGATCGAGACCAAGCATCCGACCCGGTACGCCGGTCTGGTCGAACGCCGCCTGATCGAGGCCCTCGACCGCTACGGCTGGGCGCACCCGAAGATCGGCACCGAGTCCCCGGCCCGGGTGATGAGCTTCTCCTGGCTGTCGCTCCGCCGGATGCGCACGATGGCGCCCGGCCTGCGAACCGTCCTGCTGATGGACCGTGTCCCGCTCCGCTTCCGCGACGGCTCCCTGCCGACCGGGGTCTCGCACGCCGGCCCGAGCCTGGAGATCGTCAGCGCCCATCCGGAGTACGTCGACCGCGCGCACAAACACGGTCACCAGGTGCACGTCTGGACCGTGAACTCCGACGCCGACATCCGCCACTGCCGCGACATCGGCGTCGACGCCATCATCAGCGACCGCCCCGAAGCCGCCCTCAAAATCGTCGCGGAACCGGCAGCTCCACCCCTGCCCTCCTACACGTTCCCGCCAAAGCGGCCACCCCGCCGCCACCGCCCCAACCCATAGACCTCCCCACCCACATCGTGCTCCTACCGGGACTGTACGAGCCTGGCGCGGAGCGTATGACGTGGGTCACTCAGGGTGAGTGGCCGAGAGGTTTGGATACGTAGTGATGTGAATGCGTCGTGTTATCGCAACGTTCAATTCTGTCGTTTTCGTCTCGGTTTCTTGGGTAAACCTGTGATCTTCGGCGCCGGTGTGTAACGGAATACCCGGTGGTGTTTTCCCGGGGTGGATCGTGGGCAGAAGTGCATATGGCTGTTCCGATGATCGAGGAGACCCTGCTTGTCCTCAGCGACCCTGCCCGCCGACGTGAGCGTCGTGGACGTCGTACTGCCGCACGAAGTGTCCGCGGTGGCGGACGCCCGACGCCGTCTGGCCGCCTACCTCAAGCGCTTCCGGGTCGCCGAACACGCCTGTGACGACGCCCAGCTCGTCCTTTCCGAACTGCTCTCGAACGCGATCCGGTACGCACCCCCGCTCCCGGCCGGCGAGGTCCGTGCGGCCTGGTGGATCGACAAGGCCGGCATCCACGTCGAGGTGACCGACGGGTGCGGCGACACCGAACCGCAACGGATCAACGACGCCCACCCCGAATCCATCGGTGGCCGCGGTCTCGCCATCGTCGACGTACTCACCTCCGCCTGGGACGTCCGCACCGCCCCTCGCCACCGCACGGTCCACGCGGTCATCCCGAGCTGACCTTCGGCTCCCACGGACGAACCTCCGCGGCGGCGTTTCCTCCGGTCAGGTCGGCGGGTTGGCCGTCTGGGGTGGACGGCTGCAAGACTGCGCGTATGGGAAAGAAGTCGCGGCAGCGCGCGAAGAACACGACGACCGTCACGCTGGATCCGGCCGACCTGGTTGATGTCGGACCGCGGGAGCCCTGTCCCTGCGGATCGGGTAAGCGGTTCAAGCAGTGCCACGGGCGGGAGCGGGCACAGGCGGCTGACGCGTTCGTGGTGCGGCCGTTCGAGGGGTTGCCGTCGGAGTGCGACCTGATCGCGTTCCGGGAGATCGTTCCGGCGGGTACGGCGGAGGTCGTGCTGACCGGCGAGAACGCGGGCAAGGTGGTCAACCTCGTCACCCTGCTGCCGATGGCGATGCCTGGTCTGGTCCGCGACGACGAGACGATCTGGATCGGCATGCAGACGCACGCGTCGTCAGGCGATCCGAGCCGCGACCTGGGGCACGCGATCACCGCGGCGCTGAACACCGAACCGGGCAACCCGATCCAGCTGGGCGACCTGCTGAAGGAGGGGCCGCGGCTGCAGGACCTGATCGACACGTCGAAGCCGATCGAGGTGAAGGTGCACGAAGGGTTCGACTTCTGGGTCAGCGAGAGTGTCGACGACCCGACCGGTGAGGTCGCCGCGGGCCTCGAGCGGGCGAACGCGGCCGCGGCGCCGACCGTACGCCTGGAGTCCGTCGAGGCGGCGTACTGGACGCAGATCGGTGACCGCCGCTACCTGCGCTGGGTGATGCCGCACAGCGAGGACACCCTGCTGGACGCACTGGCGCGTCTGCATGCGGCCGGCTCGTCCGCGCTGATCGAGGGCAGCCGGCTGATCGGCTCCTTCCGCGCACTCGGCGTACTCGCGCCCGTGTGGGAGCTCCCCGCCGAGACCGAAGCTGCCGACCTGGAGAAGCCGGCGGCCGAGTTCGCCGTCGCTCTCGAGAAGGCGCTGGCCACCGAGGCGCCCCTCACCACCGAAGAACGCGCCGCCCGCGCCGGCCTGTCCAGCCGCCAACTCACCATCCGCTGACTCCCGCCGATCCCGGACAAGCAACCCCGGTCACACTCCCGTGACCGGGGTGTTTGCTGACCCGTCGACGGGCGCCGACCGGCTGTGCGAACCGTCAGCGGGTTGGATGCGGTGGGCAACCGTTTTGGTCTAGGCCGATGGGGGCCTGGAGCAAAGGCCGGGAGGCTTGTGCCTGCTACCGGGGAGAAAAGTGGACGGCCCAAGTCCTGCTGACGGGGGAGCAACAGGGCCTGGGCCTAGGCATGAAGAGTACTCAGGATGGTGGTCCGCCACAAGCCCCGATTTCACTGCGCGTGTCGCTGGGCTCACTTGGCCGGTCAACCCGGTCTTCACGCAGGTCAGGCCATCGCGAGCGGGGCCCGGAGGACCGGGCAGGACATGCAGCGGGGCCCGCCACGGCCGGAGCCGAGCTCGGAACCGGAGATGCGGATGACCTCGATCCCGGACTCCTCCAGTCGCGTGTTCGTCTCCACCGTGCGCTCGTAGGCGATGCACACGCGTGGCGCGAGCGCCAGGGTGTTGTTGCCGTCGTCCCACTGTTCGCGTTCGGCCGTGACGGGGTCCAGACCGGTGTCGATCCGGCGGAGAGTGTCGATACCGAGCGCCTTCGCCGCCGCGACCAGGAACGGCTCGGGCTCCGCGACGTGCAACTCGTCCCCGTCGGTGGTGACCGCGTGCGCGCGCATCTCCTCGGCCATGTTCGGATACATCAGGACGGCGTCGACGTCGACCATCGTGCACACGGTGTCGAGGTGCATCGTCGCGCGCTGCTGTGCGATCGGTACGGCGAGCACGGTGTGCGCCAGTCCCTTCGCGAACACCCGCCGGGCCAGTCGCTCGACCCCGGCCGGTGTCGTCCGCTCGCCGACGCCGACGGCCAGGACGCCGGGGCCGAGCGCGAGGACGTCACCGCCTTCGACGTGTTCGAGCTGGTGGCCGTACACCTTGTCCGCGCCCCGGAACCGGGGGTGGAACGTGTAGATCAGGTCGGTCAGCTGGGTCTCGCGCGCCCGGGCCGGCATCGCGAGAGACGTGACCGCGACGGAGTCCTGGATCCAGACGCTCGAGTCGCGGGTGAACAGCAGGTTCGGCAGGGGGTCGATCAGGAAGTCCTCGTGCGCCAGGAGCGACGTGACCAGGCCGCCGGCGCGCACCTCGTCGTTCCGTACGCCGGCCATCAAAGCCTCGGCCAGTTGCGACGGATCGAGGTCGCCCAGGGACGCGCGGAGGTAAGCCCGCAGGGTGTCGCCGAGCCGGAGGTCCTCGGTCGCGCCGGTGACGGCGACCGAACGTGCTTCCGGGTCGGTCAGCGCCTCGGTCAGCAGCTCGCCGAGGTACAGCACCTCCACGCCGCGGTCTCGCAGTGCCTGGGCGAACGCGTCGTGCTCCTCCTGCGCCCGGCCGACCCACGGGATGCCGTCGAACAGGAGCTTGTCGTTGTTCCGCGGGGTGAGCCGGCGGAGCTCGTTGCCCGGCCGGTGCAGCATCACCGTCCGCAGCGGTCCGACCTCGCTGTCGACGCCGTACGCCGTGTCGACTCCCTGAGCAGCCTCGGTCATCCGCCTGTCCCTTCTCCGGTCGTCCCAACCACGCTACGGCAGCGGCGCCCGTTGCGCCGATCACCACGACGATCTGTCTGATTGTCCGACAATATCCCTCGATCTCCAATTCCTGCCGGTGCACGGCGGGAACAGACCGGCCAGTGGCGGCGGTCAGCGTCGGCCAGGGACGCAGGGATATCGGCCAGGTGGCAGATGTTCGGCACAGGCCGCGGCGACAGGATTTCGGGTGTGAGGACGCCGAAGGGGTGTCCGGGACCGGAGGTACTGAGATGACTCGCACGGTGACCGCCAACATCACGCTCTCGCTGGACGGCCGGGTGAACGGCGTCGGTGGGGACTTCGACATGGGATGGATCGTGCCGCACGCGATCACCGAGACGTCCCGGAATCACATGATGCGCGTGACCGAGCCGGCGACCACCATCCTGCTCGGGCGGAAGAACTACGAAGGGTTCGCCGGCTTCTGGCCGGCGGTGGCCGACGACGAGAACGCGGCCCCGCAGGACCGGGCGGCGTCGAGGTGGATGACCGAGACCGAGAAGGTCGTCTTCTCGTCGACGCTGACCGAGGCGACCTGGCAGAACAGCCGGATCGTGGACGCCGAACCCGCCGACGTGGTCAAGCAGCTGCGCGGCGAGGACGGCGGCGACATCGTCGTCCTGGCCAGCGTCAGCGTGATCAAGGCACTGCTCGCCGCGGACGAGATCGACCGGTTGAGCATCACGCTCGCCCCGGAACTCGTCGGAGGCGGCGCGCGGCTCTTCGAGGACGGTCTGCCGTCGTCCTCGTGGTCGCTCGTCGACTCGACGCCGACGGAGTCCGGCGCCCTCTGCCTGCTCTACGACCGCGTCCGCTCCTGAGCCGGCGAGCGACCACACGGGGCCCGCGCTCGCGATGACTGTGTGTGGTTGTGAAGTGGGCATGAGGTCCTCCGCTGGGCTGATCGGCTGTCGGCAGAGAAGATGCCGCGATCCGGGCGGAGGGCCTCGAGGTTTTCCACAGGTCGTTCGAAAGAAGGAGATATCCACAGCGGATCGGAACTGACGAGGTCGATCGGCTGCGGAGGAACTAGGCTGCGGTGCTGTGTCCGGTCATGACCTGCCTTCCGAGCCCTTCGAGCGAGCCGTCGCCTGTGTGATCCCGGCGAAGGACGAGGCGCAGCGGATTGCGGCCACGGTCGACGCGGTGCACAAGATCATCGGAGTGGACCTGGTCGTGGTCGTGGACGACGGCTCGGCGGACGGTACGGCGGAAGCCGCCGAGCGCGCCGGGGCGGTCGTCGTCCGGCACGAGCGGAACCGGGGGAAGGCAGCGGCGATGGAGACCGGCGCGGCGGCGGTCGCGGAGCGGGACGGCGCACGTGCGCGGCACCTGCTCTTCCTCGACGCCGACCTCACCGACTCCGCGACCGCGGCCGCGCCGCTGATCGAGCCGGTGCAGACCGGCAAGGCGGACATGACGATCGGCACCCTGCCGGCGCAGTTGCGGCCCGACGGTTCCAAGGCCGGCGGCCACGGTTTCGTCGTACGGCTCGCGCGGGCCGGGATCGAGGAAGCGACGGGGTGGGCGCCGGAGCAGCCGCTGTCCGGTCAGCGCTGCCTGACCCGGGCCGCGTTCGACGCCGCCGTACCGCTCGCCGCCGGTTTCGGGGTCGAGACCGCGCTGACCATCGACCTCGGTCGCAAAGGGTTCCGCATTATCGAGGTGCCGATCGACGTCAGGCACCGGCCCACCGGCACGGACCTGCGCGGTCAACTGCACCGCGGCCGTCAGTACCTGCATGTCCGTCGTGCCCTGGCCGCGCGGAGCGCCCTGCCCGCCGGCAGCGGCCCGTCGCTGCGCAGTCTGTTCCCGCGGAAGTCGTCGCAATGAGCACCAGCAATCCCGGCGACACCAGCACCGAGGCGACAGACCCACGGCTGGCGGAGCGGTACGGCCGCCGTGCTGTCGCGCTCTACCTGACCTGTACGGCGCTCATCGTGGGAGCCGGCCTGCTCGGCCCGTCCGTGGTCGTGCTGACCCTGACGAACCGGCACCCGTGGCTGCCGTCGTACTGGTTCGACGCCAAGCCGAACGACTGGCTCGTCACGACCATGGTCTACGTCGGCATCGTGCTCGGCGGGTACGGCGTCTTCCTCGCGACCAGGGCACTCAAACACGGCTGGGCCCCGCGGGTCGAGCGATTGATTGCCCTAGGCATCGGTACGACGGCGGCCATCACGCTGGTCCCGCCGATGGCGTCCGGTGACGTTCTGATCTACGCGGCGTACGGCCGGATCATGTCACTCGGCGGCGACCCGTACACGACCGCGCCGGCGGACACGATCCGGCTCGGGTACGACCCGGTCATCGCGGCGACGGAACGCCCGTGGCAGGGCGCGAAGAGCGTGTACGGACCGATCGCGACCTGGATCCAGTGGATCTCGTCGCTGATCGGCGGCGACTCGATGCAGCTGACCGTGTGGATGCTGCAGTTGTCGGTCGCGATCAGCCTGGTCGTCACCGGGTTGCTGCTGCTCAAACTGGTGGGGCCGAACCTGCCGAACCGCCGCCGCGTGGTGATGCTCGGCCTGGCGAACCCGCTGATCCTGTGGACAGTCCTGGCCGGCGCGCACAACGACGCGATCGCGGTGATGTTCGCGGTGATCGCGCTGTGGCTGTTCCGGCGGCACGTGTTCTGGGCGGGCATCATGATCGGCGTCGCGGGCTGCACGAAGCTGTCGATCGGTCTGGTCGGTGTCGCGATGCTGTGGGCCCTACGGGCGGACCGGCGCAAGGCCGCGATCTTCTGCGGGGGCGGCGCGCTGGCGATGGGCAGCCTGTACGCCGTCGTCGGGTTGCAGGCGTTCCAGCAGGCGCGGTCGCAGACGTCGTTCATCTCCACCGGTACGCCGCACAAGGTCCTGCTGAGCTTCTTCGACCTGTTCCTGCCTGGGCCGCTGGTCCGGACGTTCCTGGCGATCCTCGCCTGGCTCGGGCTCGTGGTCGTCGCGATCCTGCTGTCCCAGGTGTTCCCGAAGTCGCTGGTCCCGCAGACGCATCCGGACGACCCGACCCCGGCCGCGATCCGGTACACCGCGATCTACGCGATCGCGTGGATCCTGACCGCGATGTACTCGCTGCCCTGGTACGACCTGATCGCCTGGGTCGCGCTGGCGGCCGTCGCGGCGTCGAAGGTGGACGGGCTGATGGTCGTCCGGACGACGATGCTCGCGATCGCCTATGTCCCGGGACGAGATCCGAACGCACGCCAGGTGGCGGCGAGTCTGTCGGACTCGCTGGAGTGGTTCAGCGCTCGCCTGCGGGACACCATCTGCCCGGCCATCGAGCTGGCCGTGCTGATCGGACTCATCGTCTGGGCCCGGCGCAGCGGCGCACAGTGGTGGCCATACGACTGGCCGCGCCGCCGACAGAAAGCTGTGCCGGAGAAGGCCGAAGCACACTAGTGTCGCCGGGTGAAGAACTGGTCGGGGCACGCGTCAGGTGCGCCGTACGGCGAGCCCGTCGATCTGGTAGACCTTGCCGGCTACCCGTGTGGTCAGGAGGACTGACCCGGTGAGGAAGGTCGCCGGCAGCGGAAGCGGTACGACGGCCTGGTACTCGGTTGTGGCCTTGTACAGGTTCACGACGCCGACGTACTTGCCGTTGTAGTAGACGTTCAGGCTGCCGCAGGTGGCGCACTTCGTCGCGATCAGGAACAGCCGCTTGGCCTGCACGCTCCGTGAGACAGAGATGCTCTTGGCGGTGGTGACGGTCGCGGTTCCGAGGTAGTAGGCCCGATGGCTGGCCCGGACCCAACCCTTGGACGCGCCCATCAAACGGTCGTCCGACGGGCGGGAGAAGCACTTGTCGGCGGTCCATCCCGACACGTTGCCGGCCAGGTCACGTGCCCGGACCGACACGCAGTACTCGTAGCCCGCCGCGACGTTGATCAGCACGGAGGTCGCCGTCGTACCGGACTTGACCGGAGCGTAGGCGCCGAAGTTGCCCGCGGTTGATGCGATCCGCCACCGGACGTCGTACGAGCCGATGCCGCTGTCGTCCGACCCGGAGTAGGTGACTGTCGCCGTGGCGGCCTTGGTCACGTCGAAGGTCGGGCCGGTGAGCCGAGCGGTCGGAACAGTGTTGTCGACGGTCAGCCAGCGGACGGCTTCGGTACCGCGACCCCCGGGTTCGACGCCCCAGATCCGCAGTACGTGGGTACCGGCCGCGACGCCGGCTTTCTGGAAGGGCGACGGCGGGCACGGCGCGGTCTTCACGCCGTCGAACTCGCAGGTGAGGTACGGCGAAACCAGTCCGGTCGTGTCGAACGGCACAGACAGGTTCGGTCCCACGACCGGCGCGGTCGGCGGGATCGTCAGGTTGGGGCCCTGCCAGACGGCCGACTCGACCAGTTCCCCGGCCGGCGGATCGAAGAGCTGGGCGTTCACGTACGGTCGTCCGTCATTCACCGGCACCTGCTGGAGGGTGCTTCCGGTCTCGGTACGGCGGGTGACGAGCAGCAGACTGCGACTCGCCCAGCTGATCGACTCCCCACTGGTGCCGAACGGGTACGCCGGTACGGGAGTGCCGCCGGCGACCGGGATCACGTTCACCGAGGTGTTCTTGAAGTAGGCGATCCAGAGACCGTTCGGTGACGCGACCGGATGCTGCGACAACTCAGTACCGGCGTACGTGGTCAGGACCGCTCCGCCCGCCCGCGCCTGGACGCGTTGCAGCTTGCCGGTCAGCTGGTCCTTGACGATCAGCGTCTGGTTGTCGGGCAGCCACGACGGCGAGGCCAGGTTGCAGCCGACCCGGACCGGCACGCCGCCGGTCGCGGCGATGATCTCGACGCAGGGGGTGCCGTTCTCTGCCCGTTGGAAGGCGATCCGGGTGCCGTCCGGGGACCAGGACTTCGCGGCGAGTCCGCTGGACCCGTCCAGGATCTTCACCGCTTGCGCGTGCGGGACGACCGCCGAGACCGTCCAGAGGCTCGACTGTCCTTGGGAGAAGACGACCCGGCGCCCGTCCGGGGAGGCCGCGATGGCCTTGTCGACCTGCTGGGTCGGACCCGAGGTGTCGAGCGGGATGATCTTGGTCGCGCCCTGGGGCACGATCTGACCGAGGAAGGTACGGCTGACGCCGTTCTCCGTCACGGTGTGAGCGACCGTGACGGCGTCGGTTGTCGTACCCGGGGACGTCGGCGTGCTGGCCGGCCCTTCGCCGTCCGCGTTGACCGCGGCAACGGCGTACGTCGCACCGGAGAGCCGCTCGGTGTCGTGCCAGTTGAGGGTGGTCCGCGGCACGCTGTAGGTGGTCTCGGCTCCGTTCGCGGATCGCCGTACGACGAAGCCGGTCACGCCGTCGGCGGTGCCTTCGTCAGTGGGAAGACTCCAGGCGACGTCGACCCCGGTGAACGTTCCCTTCACCCGAACCCCGACCGGCGCCGAGGGAACCGCCTCGGCCTGTTCACTCGACGCCACGGCCGGTACTGCCGCAGTCAGGAGAAGAGCCGACAGAACCATCGGCGCAGCAAAACGCAGAGCGGTGCGCAAGGGAGCCCCCCAGAATCAGAACGGGCGGACCGACCGCACCTCCCCTTCTATCGCGGCAGACACCCCGGCGTTACATCCAGCGTTGAGCTCGGGGCGGGTTGGTGGTCAATGCCAGAGGGGTTCCGCGGCGGCGATGGCTCGGGCGAGGACGGTTTTGACCGGTTGTTTGAGTTCGGCGGCGGCCGCCACGACGTCGTCGTACTCCGGTTGCACGTTGACGACCTGACCGTCGTACCGGGCGATCTTGACGCTGATGCGCTGGCCGTCGACCTCAACGGTGGTGAACTCGCGGTCCGCGGCGTGCTTGGTGATCGGGAACTCGCGCAGGCCGATCGCCGTGGTCTCGGTGAGGATCACGCGGCGGACCGCGTCGGCGTTCACGCTGCTGACCAGGACCGAGAGGGTGTGGGCGGGCCGGCCCTTCTTCATCAGGATCGGGGTGAGCCAGGCGTCGGCCGCGCCGGCTTCGAGCAGGCGGGCGAGGATCTGCGGCCAGAGGCGTGGGTCGAGGTCGTCGATGTTGGTCTCGTAGACGAGTTCGGTCGCCGGGCGGTCGGTGGTCTCGCCGACGACGACGCGGACGACGTTCGGCACCTCGACCGGGTCGCGGCCGCCGGCGCCGACGCCGGTCCGGGTGATCCGCATCGGCGGGATCATGCCGAACTCGTCGGCCAGCGTCGCGAGCAGCGCGGCGCCGGTCGGGGTCGTCATCTCGTACGGCGCTGTGCCGCCGACGACCGGGGCGCCGGCCTCGGAGAGCAGATGGAGTACGGCGGGACCGGGCACCGGGATGCCGCCGTGCTGACCGCGCACCTGGCGGCCGCCCCCGAGCGCGATCGTCGACACCACGACCCGGTCCAGTCCGAGCGAGACCGAGGCCGCCGCGACGCCGACGATGTCCGCGATCGCGTCCAGCGCGCCGACCTCGTGGAAGTGCACCGCATCCGGCTCGACCCCATGCGCGGCAGCCTCCGCCCGAGCCAGCCGAGCAAACGCGTCCAAAGCCCGACTCCGAACCGCCTCGTCTAGCTCAGCCCCCTCCAGCAACTCCCGCACCTGAGCCCAAGCCCGAGTAGACCCATGCCCATGCTCGGCAGCAGGTTCGTGGCCGTGGCCGTGCCCATGAGATGGCTCCGCGCCGTGCCCATGGCCATGTCCGTGTCCGGCGTCTGGGGAGTTTTCGGGGTGGGGTTGGCCTTGGACGCGGACGGTGGCTTTGGTGGCGGCTATTTGGTGGCGGGTGGTGGGGGCGACGGTTACCGAGAGGGAGGGGTCTACTGCGGCTACGGCGGCGTTGACTGTGGTGAGGTCGGCGCCGGCGTCGAGGAGGGCGCCCAGGAGCATGTCGCCGGAGGCGCCGGCGGAGCAGTCGATCCAGGCGATCCTCACGGGTTCTCCTTGGTGTCCCGCGGTGCCGAGCGCCGTGCCACGCGGGCCGCGAACACCCCGGCCCCGAAGCCGTTGTCGATGTTCACCACGGTCACACCCGGTGCGCACGAGTTGAGCATCCCGAGCAGCGCCGCGATCCCGCCGAACGAAGCGCCGTACCCGACGGACGTGGGTACGGCGACGAGCGGTACGCCGACCAGTCCGCCGACCACGCTCGGCAGCGCGCCCTCCATCCCAGCGACGACGATCAGGCAGTCCGCCGCGTCCAGTCGATCGCGGACACCCATGATCCGGTGGAGCCCCGCGACGCCCACGTCGTTGATCACCTCGACCCCGGCGCCGAAGACACGAGCAGTTGTCGCTGCCTCGGCTGCCACTGGGGCGTCCGACGTACCGGCCGCCACGACTGCGACGGTCCCCCGCAGTACGGGCGGCTCACCGAGGACCGCCGTACGCCCGACCGGATCGATCACTGCGGTCGGCAGGGCGGCGGCTACGGCCTCCTGCGCCTCCACGGTCAGGCGAGTGGCCAGTACGGCGTGGGACGGGTGGGTGGCGTGCAGAGTGCGCAGCAACTCCACCACCTGGGCGGGCGTCTTGCCGGCGCCGTACACCACCTCGGCGTCGCCGGTGCGCTCCAGCCGATCGGTGTCGAGGCGGGCGTAACCGAGGTCGTGGACGCCCGGCTGGGGACCTGGGTCAGGCAAATGTGTCACGTCGTGAATCTACGTGGCGGCGGACACCAGTACGTCGTGTGGTCCGCCCGAGCACGCTCCGCAATCAGCTGAATACTCAGGTATGACGGGAGATGCTCTAGGCTTCCGTCGTGTCTTCGACGTTAGCCGGTGCATTCGGGATCGCCGCTCTGTTCGTGGCGGTCCTCGCCCTGGTGTTCGCCATTCAGGCGCTGCGCGCGCAGGCCGGCGCGGCCAAGGCGGCCAAGGCATCCGCGGCGCCGCCCCCGGAACCCGAGCCGCAGCCGCAGCCGGAGGCCAAGCCGGGCACGGTACGGGCCGAACTGCGAAAGCTCGGCAGGGAGATCGAGGTCACCCGCGGGGAGTTGCGCGAGACGCTGCAGCACCTGGCCGTCGTTCGGTACGACGCGTTCGGTGACACCGGGGGAAAGTTGTCCTGGTCGTTGGCGCTGCTGGACGACAACGGTGACGGGGTCGTGCTGACATCGATCAACAGCCGGGCCGACGCGCGGACGTACGCCAAGGAGATCCGGGGGTTCGCGAGCGAGTCGAAGTTGTCGCCCGAGGAGGAAGAGGCGATCGACACCCTCCGCAAGGAAGCCGGCGGCCCCACCGCCGAAAGCTGAACCGCTGAAGCCGACCGTTGAAGCAGAGCCGCTGAAGCCGACTGTCGAAGCTGGGCCGCTGAAGCCGACTGTCGAAGCTGAGCCGCTGTAGCCGACTGTCAAAAGCTGAGCGACCGGCAGTCGCGGAAGCCGGCCCGCAGCGCCCGCCAAGAGACCTCAGCGGCGCTTGGGAACGCGGGCGACCAGTGCGCCGGCCTCGATCTCCGCCGTCAGCGAGCGCCCCGGCCCGATCGGGTCCCCGTCCAGTTGCCGCTGTACGTCGACCGCCGCGGTGATCTCCACCTTCCGACCGGTGAAGCGTTCCAGGTACATGTCGTGGCGGTTCGTCCGGGTGAGCAGCCGCCAGACGACGATCGGCCACTGGGTCACCCGCCGCGGCGCGATCACCACCACGTCGAGCAGGCCGTCGTCCGGCCGGGCGTCCGGGAGCAGCGGGATGTTCGCCTGCAGCATGCCGACGTTGCCGACCACGACGGTCCGGACCCGGCGTTCGATCGTGAGATCGTCGTCGAGGGTGAGCTGGACCCGGACCGACGGGTGGTTGATGTTCTTCGCCGCCGACACCAGGTACGCCGTCCAGCCGATCTGACGCTTCAGGTGCGGCGGCGCGTCGGAGATGATCGCGGCGTCCAGCCCGAGCCCGGCCATCACCGCGAACCGGTCGGTGTCGAGTTCGTCGCCGTGCACCTTGACCAGGTCGATCCGCCGGTTGCGGCCCTCCAGGACCCGTTCCAGCGCGTCGTCCAGGTCGAGCGGGATGTGCAGGTTGCGGGCCAGCAGGTTGCCGGTGCCGGCCGGGATGACCCCGACCGGGATCGCGGTGTGCGCGAGCGCCGCGCAGACGACCCGCACCGTGCCGTCGCCGCCTGCCACCAGCACCAGGTCCGACTCATTCTCGATGGCCCGCTTGGCCATCGCGTTCCCGGCGTCGTCCTCGCGGGTCTCCAGCCAGAGCGGGTCATCGAACCCGCGCAGCGCCAGCGCCCGCGTCACCTTCCGCCGGAACGCCACCCCGTCGCCGACCTTGATCGGGTTGACGATCACGGCGGCCCGTGGCGGAGTCGTCGTACCGTCGTCGGCCGCAGGGGTACGGCGACGTCGTCGGCGCAGTCCTGGTCGCAGGCCGAAGCCGATCGAGGTGGCGGTCAGGATGGCCAGGCCGAGCGCCCAGCCACCGAGCACGTCGGACACGTAGTGGACGTTCAGCGCGATCCGGTCGACCGACGTGAGCCAGACGACGGCGATGGTGGGCAGCGCGACCAGCAGGCGAAACCGTCGGCGCCAGCCCCGGACGGACGGCAGCACCACGCCCAGCGCGCCGGCCATCACGAACGCCGCGGTGGCGTGACCGGACACGTACGCCCAGCTGTCGGCCGTGGCGAGCATCCCGTCGGGTCGTGGCCGGTCGAAGATGTGCTTCGCCGCTTGCACCAGACCGAGCTCAGCGCCTGCGGTCACCAGGAGCCAAATGGTCAGCACCCGGGCGCGCCGCTGCCAGAGGTACACCGCGACGACCACCATCACCGTGCGCAGCACCCAGGGCTGGGTCACCGCACCGACCACCTGCCAGAAGTCGACGAAGTCGTTGCGGACAGAGCCGTACGCGGCGGCCCGGGCGGCGAGGGTCCGATCCCAGCGCTCGAGCGGCGGCCACTGGTTGAAGACGAGCAAGGTGACCACGGTGAAGGGCAGCGCACCCAGCACGACCGTGAGCGCACGGCCTACCGGACTGGGTGGATGGTGGTTCATGGCCCGCTCGGTTCCCCCTAGTAGTCGCCTACCGCAAGCCCATCATCCCGAATAGACTTCGCCGGTTCTGACACGCCCCGATACCCTCGTCGTGTGATTGACGCAAAACTGCTCCGTGAGAACCCCGATGTCGTGCGTGCGGCCCTGGCCAAGCGCGGCGAGAGTACGGACCTGGTCGACCGGATTCTGGTGGCCGACAGTGAGCGTCGATCGTCCATCTCCGCGTTCGAGGCGCTGCGCGCCGAGCAGAAGTCGCTCGGCAAGCAGGTCGCCCAGGCCAAGGGCGACGAGCGGGCCGCGCTGCTGGAGCGGACCAAGACGCTGGCCGCCGAGGTGAAGGCGAACGAGGCTGCCGCGAACGAGGCCGAGCGCCGCTTCGACGAGCTGGCCCGCGCGCTGCCGAACCTGGTGTCCGACGAGGCGCCGGTCGGCGGCGAGGACGACTACGTCGTGGTCGAGGAGATCGGCAAGCCCCGCGACTTCGCCGCCGAGGGCTTCGAGCCGCGTGACCACCTGGAGCTGGGTGAGTTGCTCGGCGCGATCGACATGGAACGCGGTGCGAAGATCTCCGGCTCGCGGTTCTACTTCCTCAAGGGCGCCGGCATGCTGCTCCAGCTCGGCATGCTGCAGCTGGCGATCCAGCAGGCGGTCGAGGCCGGGTTCGTGCCGATGATCACGCCGACCCTGGTCAAGCCCGAGGTGATGGGTGGCACCGGCTACCTGTCCGCCCACGACGACGTCTACCGGCTGGCCGACCCGGACCTCTACCTGGTCGGTACGTCGGAGGTGTCGCTGGCCGGCTACCACATGGACGAGATCCTCGACCTGTCCAACGGCCCGATCCGGTACGCCGGCTGGTCGTCGTGCTACCGCAAGGAGGCCGGCTCGCACGGGAAGGACACCCGCGGCATCATCCGCGTCCACCAGTTCGACAAGGTCGAGATGTTCTCCTACTGCACCCTCGAGGAGGCGGCCGAGGAGCATCTGCGGCTGCTGAACTGGGAGAAGGAGATGCTCGACAAGATGGAGCTGTGCTACCGGGTGATCGACACCGCGACCGGTGACCTCGGCATCTCGGCGTACCGGAAGTTCGACTGCGAGGCGTGGGTGCCGACGCAGGGCCGGTACCGCGAGCTGACCTCGACGTCGAACTGCATCGACTTCCAGGCTCGCCGGCTGAACATCCGGCACCGGGACGCCGACGGCAGGACGCAGCCGGTCGCGACGCTGAACGGGACGCTGGCCACCACCCGCTGGATCGTCGCCATCCTGGAGACGCACCAGCTGGCCGACGGTTCGGTCCGGGTGCCGGCCGCACTGCGTCCGTACGTCGGCGGTCGCGAGGTCCTCGAACCGGTTGGCAGATGAGGGACGGTCAACGGCCGACGGCCGTTGCCCTGGACATCGACGGCACCCTCCTCGACCACGACGAGCAGCTGTCGCCCGCAGTGATCGACGCGGTACGGCGTGCCGCCGCCGAGGTGCCGGTGATCCTGGCCACCGGCCGGGGCTGGCAGACCACCAGGCCGGTGGCCGAGCTGCTCGGCCTGGCCGCCGGTGAACTGGTTGTCTGCAGCAACGGTGCGCGGACGATGCGGTTCCCGTCCGGTGAGCTGGTGGACGAGCGGACCTTCGACCCGACGACGGTGATCGAGTCGGTGCGCAGACACGCACCGAACGCCCGGATGGCGGTCGAGGAGCACGACGGCAGCTATCTGGTCACCGCGCCGTTCCCGGACGGCGATCTCGGGTACGACGCACGGATCCGGGTGGTCAGCGACGACGAGCTGGCGCCGGAACCCGTGACCCGGTTGATCATCCGGGACCCGGAGCAGTCGGAGGCGGACTTCGTCCAGCTGGCGGAACGCCTCGGCCTGCACGGCGTCAGCTACTTCGTCGGCTGGACCGCGTGGCTGGACATCGCGCCCGAGGGCGTGGACAAGTCGACCGGGCTGAAGGTCGCGCTCGCGCAGTACGACCTGGATCCGTCCGGGCTGGTCGCGATCGGGGACGGACGCAACGACATCGAGATGCTGACGTACGCCGGTCTCGGGATCGCGATGGAGTCGGCGCCGGACGAGGTCAAGGCGGCCGCCGACGAGGTGACCAAGTCGGTGCAGGACGACGGCGTCGCCGACGTCCTCAACCGCTGGTTCTGACCGGACCGTCGCCAGGCAGGAGGACCTTTCGATCAGGATCGAAAGGCTTGACAGCTCCATTTGCTCCAGGCAACCGAAAGGCCCGGAACCCCTGCGGAAGCAGAAGTTCCGGGCCTTCGCTGTCGGATTCCGATAGTCCGCTGGCGGGCCGAGTATCGGATCAGGCCACCCGGCTGCCGCCGGTCCGGCATTGCTGGTCGACGACCGTGTCGAAGGCGTCGAGGACAGCGCTGACCGCGGGCCGCGGTCGCGGGGTCTTGGCGGCCGGGCTCTGCCCGCGGCGCGCCCGGCGCAGGTGACGCTTCACCGTCGACAGCGAGCAACCGAGCCGCATGGCCAGCGATTCCAGGCTGTCGTTCGGGTACTGCGTGCGCAGCCGCAGCACCTCTTCGTGACTGACCGGCCGGCGGGTCCCACGGGCCCCGGCGAGCTGGTCGAAGTCGTCGGCCTGCACCTCGATGTCGAGCAGGTTGCGCATCGAACGCCGTTGTGCGGCAGTGGTTCCGGCGACGAAACCGCTGACGTCGTGTTCGGCGACCGCGCTGTACAGGCAGTCGGTGAACAGCGGGCACGCGGCGCACAGAGCCTTCGCCTCGCGCACGAGTTGTTCGTACCGCTCACGGGTCCGCCGGGTGGCGGATGCGGGCGGTGGCTCTTCCATCAGCCGGTGCTGGAAAATGTCCGACCGGGCGATACAGCCGGTCATTGCCCCTTCCATGGTGGAAGATGTGTCGACAGCGGCTCGGGAACTGCTGCCCCCTGATCCCGCTAGATTGGCGCTGTTGACGGTCATGTGGCTCCCCAAGTATTCGGACCCGAATGAACGAACGGTGAACGACGTTCGGCCACGCGGATCCACTAGCTGATGAATCGGCGAATGTTGCCGACCCACCGTGTCGTCCCCCACGGGACGCATCGATCCATAACTGTTGACGCCGCTGCCGTGGTTTTGGTTGCAGCCAACTCCACAACAGTTCTTCGACGTTTGTTTGTGCTTCCAGGGCGGTGGGTTGCTCCAGTCGCGCTGATCCAGAACAGGCTTACGACGCGGCTGAATCGCCCCCGGTTCCCCTCCAGACCACCGCATGAAATCATGCGTAAACCGCGCTGAGCAGGGGAACTTGCTGCCTTTGCAGCATCCTGCCGTAACGGTCTGGTGACGTTGTTCAAGCCTCAATCAGATAAGTCAGAAACGTCTCAAATCGGCTGTCCGATCGCTTGCGCCGACAGTGCCGGGAGGGGTAATGAGCAATCCTCACGTCCCGGATACGGTGGTGCGGTGACAGCCTCCGAAGATCCCCGCCGACCGCGTCTGATCGCCACCGATCTGGACGGAACCCTGGTGCACAGCGACGGGACCATCTCCGAACGCACACGTGCGGCGGTGCTCGCGGCGCAGCGTGCCGGAAGTGTTTTCGTGATGGTCACCGCACGTCCACCTCGCTGGCTGCACGATCTGGACGACCTGGTCGGCGAACACGGTGTCGCGATCGTTGCCAACGGCGCCATTTTGTACGACGTCGTCCGGCGGCAGCCGATCCGGACCCGGTTGATCGAGCCGGCCGTCGCACTCGAGGTGGCCCAGGCGATCCGGGCCGAGATTCCCGACGTGGAGTTCGCGATCGAGCGATCGGACCGTTACGGACAGGAGCCGCACTACCTGAACCGCTGGCCGAGACCCGAGGACGCCTTGGTCGCCGGCATCGAGGTGCTGCTGTCCGAGCCGGCCGCGAAGCTGCTCGTCCGGCATCCGAGCTGGCATTCCGACGAGTTGCTGGCCCGGATCAACCCGGTGGTCGCCGGCCGGGTCACCGCCAGCCACAGCGGCGGGACCAGTCTGGTCGAAATCTCCGCCAGCGGTGTGTCGAAGGCGGCGATGCTGGCCGATTTCGCCGTCGGCCAAGGGATTTCGGCGAGCGAGGCGATCGCCTTCGGTGACTCGATCAACGATCTGCCGATGCTCGCCTGGGCCGGTACGTCGTACGGGGTGGCCAACGCGCATGCCGAGGTGCTGGCGATCGTCGACGAGGTCTGTCCGTCGAACGACGAGGACGGCGTCGCCGCCGTCCTCGAGAGGTTGTTCCGCCGGTGAACTGAGAGTTACAGGTACATCCCGCCGCTGCCGGGACCGTCGGTGTTGTTCGCCTGGGGTGCGCCCGGGAAGCCGGGGGATTCCTCGCCCCGGACCTGCTGTCCGCCCGGCAAAGCGCGCCGCATCTGCTCCAACTGCTGGCGCGCTGCCATCTGCTGGGCGAACAACGCCGTCTGGATGCCGTGGAACAGACCCTCCAGCCAGCCCACCAGCTGGGCCTGCGCGATCCGCAGCTCCGCCTCGGTGGGAACGCTGTCGTCGGTGAAGTCGAGGCTGAGCCGCTCCAGCTCCTCGACCAGCTCCGGCGCGAGCCCGCTCTCGAGCTCCTTGATGGAGACCTCGTGGATCGACTTCAGCCGCTGCCGGGAGGCTTCGTCGAGCGGAGCCGACTTCACCTCCTCGAGGAGCTGCCGGATCATGTTCGCGACCCGCATCACCTTGGCCGGCTGCTCGACGAGCTCGGTCACCGACCGCGGCTCGTCCTGCTCGTCCTGGTCGTTGTCGGAGCGCGGCGGCCCCTCGACGGCCATGCCGTCCGGCCCGACGATCAGCACCTTGCCGTCCTCGGTCCGCGCCCCGGCCATCGGAACTTCCTGGCCCTCGCTGCTGCTCTCGGTCATCTGCCCATCCTAGGCGGCGCTCGCGCAGAACCGAGTGGCGGCTGGGCGCGACTACGAGGAGCGAGCGCGGTGGCGTCGTACGGCGTCCCGGTTGGCGCAGGCGGGACTGCAGTAACGCTGCCGGCCGGTTCGAGACAGGTCGGCGTACACGTTGTCGCAACCCTCCGTCGCACACCGGCCGAGCCGGGTGATGCCGCGGCCGGCCAGGTGCAACGCCGTACCCGTGCTGATCAGCGTTGCGACCAGCCGTCCGACCGAGACGTTGTCCGGGCGGTAGTGCATGTGCCAGCCGTCTCCCGCGTGGTTGGTCAGCCTCGGATGCTCGGTGTACTTCGCCAGCATCGCGTTGATCAGGTCGACGCGGGTTTGCTCGTCCTTCGCGTCGACCACCTCGAGCCACTCGTCCAGCGCGACCCGTACGGCGGCCAGGTCCGCGGCCGTGACACGACGCTCACGCACCAACCGGCTCTCGACTCCGCTCTCCTCGCACCGCTGAGCCAGCTCCTCCGGGGTCCCGGCCGGTCGTGTGACCAGGTTGACGGCCAAGAGCACCGCGTCGGCGCCGTAAGGGTTGAGATGCATAATGGCATTACATCACGATGAGCACATGACAGCCAGACTTGAAGCCCACCGCCACCGTTGGACCGTGGCGTCCTCCCACCAGGTCAGTGAAGGCCTGGTCGTCTATCAACGGTGCGCCTGCGGCCAGTGGCGAGTCACCAGCACCCCGCCGTACCCGGTCGCCTATCCCGAGCGTGCCCGGATCGTGGCGGGTCAGCCGTCCCAGCTTGTTGCTGTCGGCAACCTTTACCGGTCTTCCCGGACCAGGCGGCGGACCAGGCGTTCGGTGGTGGCCCGCACGTCGTACGGGCGGCCGGTGCCTGGAGTCAGTTGGTCGAGGACGAGGCCGTCGACGGCGAAGTGGAGGAGGCGGATCTCCTCGGCGCCGCCGGGCAGACCGGCGTTGGAGTTGAAGGCGACATCGGCGTCGAAGCCCTGCCTGAGCGTGCGGGACAGGATCTCGTGCAGGCCGGGCCGGCGGGCCGCTTCGAGCCGGAGTTCCAGGAGGGCAAGGGAAAGCTCCGGTCGGTCCAGGAGTCGCTCGACGATGTAGTGGACGTAGTCGATCATCAGGTCGACGCCCGGCTCCCGCTTCGACAGCGGTTCGAGCACGGCTTCGTCCGGGGCGAGCCGCTCGAAGATGCGCTCGCCGAGCGCGCCGAGCAGCGCGTCGCGGGTGCGGAAGTAGTTGGACGCCGTACCGGCCGGGAGTCCGGCCGCGGCGTCGACGGCTCGGTGGGTCAGGCCGCGGGCGCCGGCTTCGGCGAGCACGGCGAGGCCGGCGTCGGCGAGTTGGGTACGGCGTTCTGGGTTCCTCGGCATGTTGACAAGGCTAGCAGACATCCACTACAACTGTCGTGCACAACAACGACAGCTGTAGTAGTCAGGAGAGCGTATGCAACCGGCATCATTCGGCGCCACCGTGGTCACCGACCGGCCGGCGGAGGTCGCCGCCTTCTATCAGCAGCACCTCGATCTGGAGCTCACGCTCGACCTCGGCTGGTTCCTGACGCTGCGGCGCGGCGGGGCCGACTGGGAGATCGCGGTCTGCCGGCGTGGGCACGAGACCGTGCCCGCCGCGGTCAGCAAACTCACCGAGAGCACGAACGTGTTCGGCTTCGTCGTCCCGGACGCGGACAAGGTCGCGGAGTCGCTGACCGAAGCGGGCGTGAAGCTCGAGACCGAGGTGGTCACCGAGCCGTTCGGGCAGCGGCACTTCTTCGTCCGCGATCCCGAGGGGACCTGGCTGGACGTCATCCAACTGGTCGAGCCGGACCCGGAGTGGTTGGCCGCCAACATCCCGGCGACGTGAGCGGCGGCCCACCCACCCCCATCTCAGGGGTCAACCCCTGCGATGGGGCGTTGCGGAGCCGGATACTGGGTGCGCAACCCATCGGCTGAGGGGTTGACCCCTGAGACGTGGGCGGCGACGTCGGGGATTGGCCGGCGACCGAGCAGTCAGGCACCCGATGAACGCGCCGGATGGGCTGGATCGCGGCGGAGTGTCAGGTGGTGAGGAGGACCTTGCCGATCTGGGTGGACTGCTCGAGGGTCTCGTGGGCAAGGGCGACCTGGTCGAGGGGGAAGGTGGTGTGCACGATCGGGCGCACCTTCTTCTCCGCGACCAGCGGCCAGACGTGGCCGACGACCTCGGTGAGGATGCGGCCCTTGTCCGCCACCGAGCGGGCGCGCAGGCCGGCGCCGGTGATCGAGCCGCGTCGGCTCATCAGCCGGCCGAGGTCGAGCTCGCCCTTGACGCCGCCCTGGAGCCCGATGACCACCAGGCGACCGTCGTACGCGAGCGACTTCACGTTGTCCGTCAGGTACTTCGCGCCGATGATGTCGAGGATGACGTCGGCGCCCGCCTGGCCGGTGGCCTCCTTCACCACCGAGGCCCACTCGGCTTCCTTGTAGTTGATCGCGACATCCGCGCCGAGCCGGGTGCAGAACTCCATCTTGTCCGTGTTGCCGACCGTGCACAGCACGCGCGCGCCGTGTGCGACGCCGAGCTGGATCGCCATCGTGCCGATCCCCGACGCGCCGCCGTGGACGAGCAGCGTCTCGCCCTCCTTGAGGTGTGCGGTCATGAACACGTTCGACCACACGGTCGCGACCACCTCGGGCAGGGCGGCCGCACTGATCAGGTCGAGACCGTCCGGAACGGGCATCACCTGCGGCGCGGGTACGGCGACCTTCTCGGCGTACCCGCCACCGGCGAGCAGCGCACAGCACTCGTCGCCGACGGACCAGCCCTCGACCTCGTCGCCGACGGCGGAGATCGTGCCGGAGACCTCGAGCCCGATCGTTCCCGGCGCGCCGGGCGGCGGTGGGTAGTGCCCCTGCCGCTGCAGGAGGTCGGCCCGGTTCACGCCCGCGGCGACCACGTCGATGACGACCTCGTCGACGGCCGGTTTCGGATCCTCGACCTCACCGATCGCCAGAACGTCGATCCCGCCGGCACCCTCACACACGACAGCTCGCATGCTGCACACCGTACCCGCTACCTGCCGACGGTCTCGGCCATGTCCCGGGCGATGCTGTCGAGGTGAACCGCGTTGCCTATCGAAGCGAACCAGTCCCATAGTTCGAGCGAATGGTAGAGCCGGTAGACGGTGGTCCGTTCACGCCAGTCCGGCGGCAGTTCGCCGTACCCGGCCCGCAGACCGTCGAGTTTGTCGGCGTTCCCGCGGATGGAGTAGGACTCCGTCTTGGCGAGGTCCATCAGCGGGTCGGCGGCGATCGCGTTCTCGACGTCGATGAAGCCGGTGACGCGCCAGGTAGCCGGATCCACCAGCACGTTGCCCTCATGGAAGTCGTTGTGACACAGGACCGGTGCCCGGTTGGCCTCGAAGAGCACGGCATGCGTCTCGACGTACCGGTGAATAGCCTCGTGGAGCTCGGAGTCGCCTCCGAGGTCGGCGAACTCCCTGAGTTTCTTGGCGAATTGACGACGCATGTACTGCGCGTTGTCCGGCAGCGGGTCGAGGATATCGTCGGTGAGGTAACCGTACGCCGGTTGCCCGATGCTATGGACGCGGGCGAGGAGTTGCCCGAGTTGTTCGTACGTCGCTCGCCAGTCGGGCGGATCGGTCTCGGACAGTGGTACGCCGTCCAGCTTGGAGAGCACGGTGAAACGGTCACCGGTGTCGATCACGTGCGGGACCGCGTTGCCGAGCTCCGTCAACAGCAGGCCGTAGACGTGGATCTCCTTGGCTTGTTTCCAGGCCCACTCGGGTTCGTAGATCTTGACGATCAGCGGCTCGGCGGCTGTTCGCCGTACTTCGAAGACTGTGCTCAACTGGCCGCCGGTACGGCGTACGACGTCTTCGATTTCGCTGCCGGGGCAGGCCTTGGCGACGATCGCGGCGATGTCCACGGATCAGTCGTCGAGGTCGGACCAGGTGTCGACGTCGCGGCCGGCCCGGGTCGGTGCGGACCAGCTCATGTCGAGACCGGCGAGTGTGCGCCGTACCGGTTTGTCCCGGGGATCGCCGACCTGCTTGATGGCTTCGGCGAGCGCCGTACGGCGGTAGGCCGCGGCGAGGTGTTGTTCGCGGCCGCCGGTGTCGCGCAGACCGTGGCCGTCGTGGTCGCCGAGGCCGTTGACCAGATGGGCGATGTCGTCCCTCTCGAGCCAGGGGAGGTCGCAGCTGAGCACCACGACCACGGGTGCTGTGCCGTGGGCCAAGCCGGCCGCGATGCCTGCGACCGGGCCTCCGGACGGCGGATCCTCAACAGTCCAGTCGACCGGGCGGCACGTCGTACGCACCGGACCCACGACCACTGTCGACGTGGCGTCTGCCGTTGCCGTCAGGACGCGGTCCAGCAGCGTGACGCCGTCGAGCACCAGCATCGCCTTGTCAGCTCCGCCGAACCGGGTCGACCCACCCCCGGCGAGGACCAGCGCGTCGTACTCCACGACGGCAGTCTTCCCGGCTCGGACCACCGGCAGCAACCTGTTTCGGGCACCATGGAGTAATGAAGATCGCCGTGGTGCAGGCCGCCAGCAGCTACGACAAGGCCGCCAACCGGGAGTTGGTGACGCGGGTCGTCGCCGATGCGGCCCATGAGCGGCCCGACCTCGTCGTACTGCCGGAAGCGATCATGGCCGACTTCGCGGTCGAGGGCGGGTCGGTGGCGGAGGCCGCGGAGGCGCTGGACGGGGAGTTCGTGAGCACGCTGCGCAAGTGCGCGGTGGACCACGGGGTGGCGATCGTGGCGGGGATGTTCGAGCTCAGCTGCGACCAGCACCGGCCGTACAACACGTTGCTGGCGGTCGGCGCGGACGGCTCGCTGCTGGGTGCCTATCGGAAGATCCATCTGTACGACGCGTTCGGCTACAAGGAGTCCGATCAGCTGACCGCGGGAGATGTGGCGCCGGTGGTCGTCAAGGTCGGAGAGTTCTCGCTCGGGCTGATGACCTGCTACGACCTGCGCTTCCCGGAGCTGTCTCGCGCCCTCGTCGACGCGGGTGCCGAGGCCCTCGTCGTACCGGCGGCCTGGGTCCGTGGTCCGCTGAAGGAACACCACTGGACGACGTTGCTGACCGCTCGCGCGGTGGAGAACACCTGCTACGTCGTGGCTGCCGCCCAGAACGGGAAGAAGTACTGCGGACTGAGCCAGGTCATCGACCCTCAAGGCGTCACGATCGCCTCCGTCGGCGAGGCGGACGGGCACGCTTTTGCGGATCTGTCGGCGGACCGGTTGGCCGACGTACGCCTTCGGAACCCGTCGCTGCAGAACCGCCGCTACACCGTGACTCCTCGATAGTGCGCGGACTCACACACCTTCGGCGGGCCCGGAGCGGTTAGCCTCCTGGGGTGGCCGACGGGTTTGATCTGGAGCATCACGGCGATCTCGAGGTCGGGGGTGGGCTGGTCGACCTCGCGGTCAACGTCAGGATCGGCACTCCACCCGGCTGGCTGGTCGACGAGATCACGGCCAGTTTGACCGACCTCGCGGCGTACCCACGGCAGGATGCCGCGTTGACGGCAGTCGCGGGGCGGCATCGGGTGACGCCGGATCGGGTGTTGCTGACCGCCGGTGCAGCCGAGGCGTTCGTGCTGATCGCGCGGGCCTTCCGGCCGCGGCACGCGGTTGTGGTGCATCCGCAGTTCACCGAGCCCGAGGCCGCGCTGCGGTCGGCCGGTCATCTGGTGGACCGGGTGATCCTGCGGCCCGAGGACGGCTTCGTCCTCGATCCGGGCGCCGTACCGGCCGACGCCGACCTCGTTGTTGTCGGCAATCCGACCAACCCGACGTCCGTGCTCCACCGTGCCGACGACCTTCGCGAACTGGCCCGGCCGGGCCGGATCCTGGTCGTCGACGAGGCCTTCATGGACGCCGTGCCGGGTGAGCCGGAATCTCTGGCGGGCGCGCCGATCCCCGGGCTGATCGTGATCCGGAGCCTGACCAAGACCTGGGGCCTCGCTGGGCTGCGGATCGGTTATGTGCTCGCGGCGCCGGGACTCGTCGAGCAGTTGGCGGCGGTCCAGCCGCACTGGCCGGTGTCCACTCCTGCGCTGGCCGCGGCCATTGCCTGCAGCAACGGGCAGGCGCTCGCCGAGGCTGCTCGGGCCGCTGTCGAGCTCGAGCGGCAGCGGGCGTATCTGCTGGACGCCTTGACTGGTGTCACGACGTACGGCGTGCCGCGGGGGCCGTTCGTGCTGGTGCGGATCGAGGGGGCCGACGTACTGCGGAATGCCTTGCGTGAGCGTGGATACGCGGTCCGCCGGGGGGACACCTTTCCGGGACTCGGGCCGGACTGGCTGCGGATCGCCGTACGTCCGGCGGAGATCACCGAAGCGTTCGTGAAGGTCTGGCGGGATCTGATTCCGGCCGGGTGACGGCCGCCGTCCAACCGAATGGTCGCTGTAACCCTCGAGGGGTTTAGTCGGACTGCCATTTGCGCACAGGATGGTCGCAGGGTGCCTGCTCGATCCCGGCACCCGCGGTTCCACGGTGCGAAGGGAGCAGCGAACATGAGTCTCAACGACGACGACATGACGACCTCGTCCGAAGGTGAAGAGGGTCTGGCGGACGGTGGCGCGACCGCGGGTGCGACGGACGGCGGTGCCGACGGCGGCGCCTCGGGTCAGGGCAACGACACGACGGCCGGCGGGTACGGCGCCGAGGGACCGGGGGATGGCGGAGCCACCCAGGGCGCGACCGACGGTGGCGCGGACGGTGGTGCCGGGGCCGGCTCGGGTGAAGGGCTTGCGGACGGTGGTGCCGTGCCGGGTGGCACGGACGGCGGTGCCGATGGTGGCGCTGACGGTGGTGCTGGAGCTGGCTCGGGTGAAGGGCTTGCGGATGGTGGTGCCGTGCCGGGTGGCACGGACGGCGGTGCCGATGGTGGGGCCGACGGTGGTGCTGGAGCTGGCTCGGGTGAAGGGCTTGCGGATGGCGGTGCCGTGCCGGGTGGCACGGACGGCGGTGCCGATGGTGGGGCCGGCTTGGAGGAAGGTCTTGCTAGCGGTGGTGGCGAGGGTCTCGCGGACGGTGGTGCCTCGCCTGGTGTCAGCGACGGCGGCGCCGACGGAGGTGCCGATAGCGGTGCCGGGGGTGGTTCGGAAGGAACTGCTGACGGTGGCGCCTCGCCAGGCGTCAGCGACGGCGGTGCCGACGGAGGTGCCGACCGTGGGACCAGCGGGGGCTCCGGAAGTTGGTGAGTGCGGTGCGGGAGGCCGGGCCGCTGCCGGACGAGCGCCCGGCTCTCCGGCGTTGTGTCGCAGGTGATCTGGATGAGTTCGCGCGCTCCTACTGGGGCGCGCGGGCTCTGCTGTCGCACGGTCCGGATCTGCCGGCGCCGTACGACGACCTGTTCAGCCTCGAGGCCGCGGACGAGTTGCTGTCCCGTCGCGGCCTGCGAACGCCGTTCCTGCGGATCGCGAAGAACGGAGCGGTCGTCGGCGACGCGCAGTTCACCGGCTCCGGCGGTGTAGGCGCGGAGATCGCGGACCAGGTGCGCGACGACAAGGTGGCAGCCCTCTTCGCCAGCGGGCACACCGTCGTGTTGCAGGCTCTCCACCGCACCTGGCCGGCTCTCGTCGACTTCGCCACGCAGTTGACGGTGGACGCGGGTCACCCGGTGCAGATCAACGCGTACATCACTCCGCCTGAGTCACAGGGGTTCTCTGCGCATTACGACGTACATGACGTGTTCGTGCTGCAGGTGGCGGGTGAGAAACACTGGACCGTGCACGAGCCAGTACACGTGGATCCGCTGCGCAACCAACCGTGGACTGACCACTCGCAGGCTGTGGCAGCTGCCGCGCGTGACAAGGCTCCTGTGATTGACGACGTACTGCGGCCGGGAGACGCGCTGTACGTGCCGCGGGGGTTCCTGCACTCGGCGAAGGCGCTGGGTGGAGTCAGTGCGCACCTGACTGTCGGGCTGCACACCCTGACGCGGTATCTGCTAGTGCAGGAGCTTGCCGCGCTTGCTGCGGACCAGGCCGCGTTGCGTGCTGCGTTGCCGCTTGGCTTCGATGCCGGCGACCCTGCCCAGGTTGCTGAGGTCTTGCCGGAGGTGGCTGAGCTCTTCGTCAAGCAGATCCTGTCGGCGACCCCCGACGAGTTGGCCGCGCGACTGCGGCGTCGTACTTGGTCGAGCAGTCGTCCAGCACCGTTGGCCCCGCTGGCTCATGCCGCATCGATCGCATCGTTGGCGGTCGGTACGACGGTACGCCTCCGCGCCGGCCTCCGGTGTCGCGTCGTACCCGGGGATCCCGTCGTCCTCCAGTTGCCGGACCGCACGATCACCTTCCCGGCAACCACAGCCGACGCTGTCCAGGCCCTCTGCTCCGGCACAGACCACAAGGTAGGCGACTTACCGGGCCTCGACGACCAAGACCAACTAGTCCTAGTACGCCGCCTCCTCACCGAAGCCGTCCTAGTCACGACAACCACGTAGCCGGTGCCCCCAGGCAGCAACCTCCACGTGACACCCCCACCCGCCACGCCATCAGCCCGTCCCCCGAGCCCGTCTGCAGGAGTGGAGTATCCGTGGCGGCAGGTCCCGAGCGTGGCCGCTGCACCCGCGATACCCCCACGGCCGCCGGTCGACCACGACAGCCGGCCGCGCGCTGCAGTCACCGTCGCGCACAGGACCAGCCGCGGGTGAGGTCGGCACGAGCGGCTGTGGTGGGTGGAAGGTGGGTTGTGGTGGTGCGAGGCGGCTGCAGAGGTGAAGGGGCTGTGGGTGGCAGGTGAGTTGCGGTGAAGTGGCTGTGGTGGTGGCCTGTGGGCTGCGTGGTGTGAGGCGGCTGTAGTGATGAAGCGGCTGTGCGTGAAAGGTGAGTTGCGGTGGCGTGAACGGTGTGGTGGGTGGGCTGCGTGGTGTGAGGCGGCTGCGGTGGTGAAGCGGCTGTGGGTGGAAGGTGAGTTGCGGTGGCGTGAAACGGCTGTGGTGGTTGGCCTGTGGGCTGCGGTGGTGTGGCGTAGGTCGGCTGTGGTCTGCGGCGGGTTCGGTGTGGTGTGCTGCGGTCAGCGTGGTGCGAAGACAAAGGTGTGAGCATGGTGTGGTGGCGTGAGGCGGGCGGGTTATGACTGAGAGGTATCGACCGGAGGCGGGTTGTGCCGCGCTGGCCGACCGTCGCGGCGACTCCCTCGTCGCCACAGCCCCACCCGCCGAACGCTGGCTCCTCATAGAGTCCCGAACCCCCTGGCCCCGCAACGCCCTAACAGCCCTCCGCCCCTCCCCACCCGAGCGCTCCCTGGGTGAGCTGGACAGGCGTGAGCCGTCACCGGACGAGCCCTCCCAGTTTGAGTCCCGCATGCCCGAGCCGTCCGGTGGTGAGCCGACCCAGGGTGGGGCATCCCAGACGTCCCCGGCCGAGCTCTCCCGGTTTGAGTCCGCCGTGGGCGAGCCGTCTCCGGGCGAACCGTTCCCGGACGAGCCTTCGCGGTTCGAGTCCCGCATGGTCGAGCCGTCCCGGGGTGAGCCGTCGCAGGGTGGGATGTCCCGGAGTGAGCCGTCCCAGAGTGGGTTGTCTCGGCGTGAGCCGTCCCAGGGTGGAGCGTCCCGGGGTCAGCTCTCCCCGGACGAGTCCTCCCCGGTTGCGGCCTCTTCTGCGGAGTCCTTGTCGGTTGGGGCGAGCGGGGGTTTGGGGGTGGAGTTGGGGGCTGAGGTTGCGCGGTTGTGTCGGGAGTTGGGGTATCGGCCTGTGTTGATTCGGCGGTATGGGCGGATTGATCGGTCGGTGCCGCGGCGGTGGGGGTTGGTGGACAGTCGACCGGGGCGTGAGTCGATGCGGTGGGGTGTACTGCGCTCGGACGAGCACGCGCTGGAAGTGCTCGCCGGGAAGGAGCCGGGCGAGGTCAGCCACGAGCCGATCTACTTGGTGTGCACGCACGGGCGGCACGACGCGTGCTGTGCCGTGCGTGGGCGACCAGTGGCGGCCGCGCTGGCTGCTGCCTACCCCGGTCGCACGTGGGAGTGCAGCCACATCGGCGGTGACCGGTTCGCGGCGAACGTCGTCGTACTGCCGCACGCGCTGTTCTACGGGCACGTCTCAGCATCCCGCGCCGTCGAACTCGCCAAGCACTACGACGAGGGCCTCATCGTGCCCGACCTCCTCCGCGGATCAGGTGCGTTCGCCCCAGCTATCCAAGCCGCCCAGCACTACGCCCGCGCAGCCGGCCACTCTCTGGCCGTCGATGCCCTCGTCCCCAGCTCGATCCACCAACTCCCCAACAATCACTGGCAAATCGCGCTGTCCGCCCGGAGCGGTGCCGAGGCGCCGGCAACCGTAACCGTCGAACTGTCCGTCCACCTCGACACCGTCAACGCCCGCCTGACCTGCGCAGGCACCACCCCATCCCAAATCCGCCGCTTCGAACTACACGCCCTCACCACCACCTGACAACAAACTGCACACGCACCCGACAGCCAACTGCACGCGCACCTGTCGCAAACTGCACCCGCACATGACGGCGAACTGCGCACGTGACGGCGAACTGCGGCACGCACCTGTCGGAAACTCCACCCGCACCTGACGGCAAACTGCGGCACGCACGGGACGGCGTACTGCGGCACGCAGGTGACGGCGTACTGCGGCAGGCAGGTGACTGTGACTGGCGCACGCCGACAAGCAGTTGGCGGCGTTCCACCCAGCTGGCCGCGCGCTGCGACAGCCAGCTGGCTAGGACGCCGACGACAGCCGGGCCCTATGGCGCGGCCGCCGCGCGGCAGGCGCTGGACAAAGGTCATGTGTACTACATGCCGGCCCCGGCATCCCCGAACTGCGTACCGCGGTGGTGGACTTTGCGAGCGCACCAACCGGCTTCGCACCCGCCGGACGGGTGTTTGAAGCAGTTGGCTTCACGCGGCGGCAGGCAGTTGGCTCCTACAACCGAGGGGCCGAGGTCAGCGCGCGCGACACGACCAGCCCCATGCGAATCCGATCAGCACCAGACTCACGATTCGCAGCACGGGCGTGCGAGTAGCTCGCTCTTCGAACGCTCGGGTGCGGCTGCTGGTCGGCTTGGCGTGAGGGACGGAGTGGCTGACTACTCGGGGTCCGGTAGGAGGCGGTCTTGGTGGTGGGTGCCGTAGAAGGTGGATTGGCGGGACATGATGTCGCGCATGGGGGTGCTGCGGGGGACGCCGTACACGGTGCCGGGGAAGTCCAGGTCGCGCTGGATCTGCCAGAGCTCCTCGTGCCGGTCGGGCGAGAAGAGCTGGGCCGGGTCGCCGACCGCGATCCACCCGATCGGGAGGACGGCGCCGGGTTCCAGGCGCGAGTTCACGTGCAGCACGCTGTTGATCCGGAGTTCCGCGCCCCTGCCGGCGACCGAACCGGGGAACAACGCGGCGCCCGTGGCGATGAAGACCTCGTCCTCGACCGTGGCGCCGTTGACGTGTGCATGGGGACCTACCAGAACCGCGTCGCCGATCAGGGCGGGATGGTCGGCCCGGCCGCGTACCAGGGCGTTCTCCATCACCACACTGTTCTCACCGAGACGGACCTCGCCGTTCTCCGCGGTCAGGACGGCACCGTGCAGCACGCGGCTGCCCTCGGACAGTACGACGGCGCCGCAGAGCACTGCCGATGGTGCGACATACGCGGATTCCGGCACGACCGGTCGTCGGCCGCGGTGTTCGAGCAGCATTCAGCGCTGTCCCTTCGTTGAGCATCACCTCGTCCTCGCTAGCTGTACCTGTTCGGCGTGCGGATCTCCACTGCCCGGGCCCTCACAACCCGGGCGGCGGTGCCCGGCGGCCGTCCACATCGAAGGTGGGAGGTTCGGTCGTCCGGACGATCCGGGGTTGGAGAACCGCGAACGAGGAAAACATTAGAACAGATGTTCGATCGAGTGCAATGAATGCTGACTCGTCAGCCGCTCGGCTCGCGAGGTGGTCACGCGAGCATGAATGCGGGCTTGAGGGCCGGCTCTCGAAAGGCGTGGCGCCGAGCTCGCCGCAGGGTTGGCGCGGGGTTGGCGGGCGCTTGGTGCGGGGCGGATGCGGAGGCGGTCTGGTGCCGGTGGTCCAGCGGCGGGGTGTTTGGGAAGAGCGCTCGGTTGGCGCGGAAGGGTGCTCGGGGGTGCGGTGGGGTCGGGGTGCCGTGGGGGGCGCTGTGCGCGGTGTGGTCGGGGTGCGTGTTTGGTGCGGGGGCAGCGACGGGATGATCGGTGCGCTCTGGTCGGGGGTGCAGTGGCGGGTGTGTTCCGGGTGAGCTTTGGTGTGGCGCAGGAGGGTGTTTTGGGGTGCGCTCTGGTGTGCGCGGGAGGGTGTTCAGGGGTGCGGCGTGTCTGGCGCTGTGCGGCGGTGTGGTCGGGGTGCGTGTTTGGTGCGGACGGCAGCGACGGGATGGTCGGTGCGCTCTGGTCGAGGTGCAGCGGCGGGTCCGTTCGGGAGTTGCGCTGTGGTGTGGTGTGGTGCGGGAGGGGTCTGGGAGGTGCGCTCGGTGCGCGGGAGGGTGTTCCGGGGGGTGCGCTGTGGTGTGGCGCGGGAGGGTGTTTGGGAAATGCAGTCGGTGTGCGCGGGAGGGTGTTCAGGGGTGCGGTGGGGTCTGGTGCCGTGGGGGGCTGTGCGGCGCGGTGGTCGGCGTGCGCGTTTGGTGCGGGGTAGCGGCGGTGTGATCGAGGTGCGCTGTGGTGAGGGAGGGTTGGCAGTGGCG
>NZ_BAAGPM010000012.1:0-704 GCF_054784135.1 Kribbella swartbergensis | reverse complement strand
GTGCAGGGCTCTCGCGACACAAGTCCGGGTGCTACGATCCTTGAGAAGGCCCATCTCACGCACCCCGACCGCGTTTTGTGGGAGGATGAGGGGGTCACCAAGCTCGGGCTCGCCGAGTTCTATACGGAGATCGCCGACCGGATTCTGCCTCACATCGTGAACCGGCCGCTGTCGCTCCTGCGTTGCCCGGGCGGGTCGCAGAAGGAGTGCTTTTTCCAGAAGCACGCCTGGGCGGGCCTTGATGAGGATCTCATCCAGCGGGTCCGCGTCGGAGAGGACGAGGCTGTCGCCATCCAGGACCTGGTTGGCCTTCTCGCCTTAGTGCAAGCAGGCGTTCTCGAGATCCACCCATGGGGCTCTACTCTGAAGAACCCGGAGAAACCTGATCGCCTGGTCTTCGACCTGGATCCAGGTGAGGGCGTCAGCTGGGACGCCGTCGTGCAAGGCGCACTCGACGTGCGTGATCACCTGCAGGGGATCGGCATGGAGAGCTTCGTCAAAACCTCTGGAGGCAAAGGCCTGCACGTCGTCGTGCCGATTCGGCCCAAGGCGTCCTGGGACGAGGCGAAGAAGTTCGCAGCCGGTGTAGCGGGGGACATGACGAAGGAGAGTCCCGCCCTCTACACGAATACGATGGCCAAGCGCTCCAGGACAGGCCGGATCTTCATCGACTACCTGCGCAACGGGCGGGGTGCAACGGCTGT
>NZ_BAAGPM010000011.1:0-671 GCF_054784135.1 Kribbella swartbergensis | reverse complement strand
TTCCATCGCACGGCCGAGATGCCCTTTGCCGGCCACCCCAATGTCGGCACGGCTTATGTACTAGCGCGCCATGGCCGCGACCGCGACGGCGTGCTGCGGTTCGAGCAGAAGGCTGGCCTCGTCGAGATCACCGTGGAGCGCGATGCGGCCGGAACGGTGACAGGGGCGGTTATCGCAGCGCCGCAGCCCTTGTCCCTCGGTATGGAGTTGCCGATCGACGAGATTGCCGCCTGTGCCGGACTTTCCGTCACCGATCTCGTGACAGGAGCCCACAAGCCGGTGCACGCCTCGGTCGGCGTCAAGTTCGTGCTGACGCAGGTCAGGCCGGAAGCTCTTGCCAGAGCGACGCCTGATCTCGCCGCTTTTCGAAAGCTCGTGCGGCTGCATGGCGAGCTCGCCGGACGCTTGTCACTGTTCCTCTACGCGCGTGACGGTGACACGATCCGAGCCCGAATGTTTGCACCGCTCGCGGGCACCTGGGAAGACCCGGCCACAGGCAGCGCCAGCGCGACGCTTGGTGCGTTGCTGCTCTCGCTCGATGGTGGCGACAAGGCTGCCTTCACCCTCACACAGGGCATCGAGATGGGCCGGCCGAGCCTGCTCAAGGTGAGGTCGTGGCGCGCTGAGGACGGCTATCACTCGCGCGTCGGCGGGAGTTGCACGCCGATGTT
>NZ_BAAGPM010000010.1:0-55950 GCF_054784135.1 Kribbella swartbergensis | reverse complement strand
CGTCCACCGCAGGCCGACCTTCCCCGCTCGACCCCTCCCGACCACCATCCCCGAGCCCACCCTGCGCGGTCCCGGCCCTTCCGCCCGCACCCGCCCGGCCACCATCCCGTGGCCTGTCCGGCGTGGGCTGATCCATACCTTCCGCCGGACTCCCCCAAACACCGCCGCCCGCCCCGCCGGCGTACTCGAACCGCAACCCCTCCCGATCCCGAATCGCGGCCGCAATAGCCGTCAACACCTCGGGATCAACCCGCGGCCCACCTCCACCGACCGCAACCGTCGCCCCCGCCAACGCCCGTACCCGATGCCGCAACCGCGAAGGCAGCACCTGCTCCAACTTCACCAACGCCCGAACCGACGTCTCCTCGATCCCCGCAATCCCACCCGCAGCCGCCGACCGCAACCCCACCGCAACGGCGACGGCCTCCTCGTCATCCAGCAACAACGGCGGCAACTCCCCACCCGCCCCCAACCGATACCCACCCGCCACCCCAGGCCGCGCCTCCACCGGATACCCCAGCGCCCGCAGCCGCTCCACATCAGTCCGCAAAGTCCGCGTAGAAACCCCCAACCTCTCCGCCAACTCCGCCCCCGCCCAATCCCGCCGCCCCTGCAACAACCCCAACAACCGCAACAACCGCCCCGACGTCTCCAACATCCCGCCATCGTCCCACCAATAGCGGAAGATCCTCTTCCGCAAATCCGCGCGCAACGGCCGGTCCGGCCGAGACTCGCGACCACCTAACCGTCAGAGGACCCCTGGCCAGCTTCCGGAGCTGCGACAACCGTCGCCGCACTGCAGTGGACGGCCGACCAGAGAGGGTTGAGTGGTGGATCAAGCCGCGAGAGTACGCTGCATTCGACCTCCAACGAGGTGTCGGCGTCATTCACCGGAGCCGTCACCACCCCAGGTGAGTCAACCTGAACGTCGAGAAGTTCGCAGGCCCATCAAGACGCATGCCGATCAAGCGCGACGAGAGCGTGCCAACATCGCCGCAGATTCGAGGGGCTGATCCACGATCCGGTCATCGTTCATCAGACTGAGAGCGTCAGCCTCGTCCGTGGCGTCATACGGCCTGGTCGCTGCCACCAAGAATGACTAGCCCGTGGAACTGCCGGCCGCGGGGTGCCAGGCGGGAAGGTGTGCCGCGTCTCGTGGGTAAGCGCGCTGGTCGTCCTCGAGTAGGTCTGGCGTTCCGCCGCCGTCGAATGGCGGTGTGTCGTAGTCGAACTCAGCCTCGAGGCAGGCACCTGGCGTCACGCTGAACACCGCGTTGTACCACGCGCCCTTCCGTCTTCGTACATCTCGTCACGCAGATCGTCGCAGGCCATCTGTGCCTCGGCATCGATGCTCGCGCCAACCTCCACCGAGCCATCCAGCCTCTCAATCGAAAGCTGGGTCTCCATCGTCGCTGCGCCCGCCGACACCTGCACAATCGCCTTCGTCCATCCATCTGGTACGGCCCTCACTGGCCGAACCGATGGTCTCCAAGGTTGCCTGCTCAGGAATAGGCATCAGCACGTCCTCGTCTTTGGCGGCGAGTGTTCCGAATGGTCTGTTGAGGCACGACTGGCCTTAGAGCGGCTCACCACACGCTTCAGCCGCCTCTTGGGCGTTGTCGCCAGCGGTCGGCGTCTGGATCGGCGGAAGAGCACGATCGAGGATGTTGTCGCGCCCGCATCCAGTAAGCCGCCGATGCCCTTGTGCACTACCTTTCAGGCCGCCCGGTCGATCGGCATCGCGGCGTGTCGACTTGCCAGATTGTCACGTCTTCTTCGGCGCCCGTCCGCGCACCTCATCTGCCGGAAAGCGCGCCGCGGATCCATGGAGCTTGCGCCGCGCTGCATCGCGGAGGTCAATCTCCAGTACGTCGGCCAGCCGGACAAGATAGATCAGTACGTCGGCAAGTTCGTCACTGACACGACTGCGCAGCGGCTCGTCACGAACATGTGCGACAGCCCCGTCGGCGGGCAGCCACTGGAACAGCTCTGCGAGCTCACCGACTTCTCCGACGAGGGCGAGTATCAGCGACTTCGGGTCATGAAACTTGGCCCAGTCCCGCTCCTCGGTGAACACCCGCATCCTGTCGCGCAACTCGATCAGATCAGACACGCCGCGAGCATGCCACGAATCCCCCGGATACCGCTCACTGGATAGAGTCTGTGGCGCGGCCCGACGGGCTTCCGCCGAACTCAGAGTTCACAGGACATGCCCCCACCCGCACGACCTTGTTTCGTGCTGCCTGGGGGATTTCGCCCGTGACGCTGTTCCGTCAATCCGGTGCCGGCTTCGTCAAACTGACGCTCGAGGACGCGTTCGCCCGGAGGATCGCTGAGCAGATGCTCTACCACACCGGCCGGCGGGCTGCGCCGGCCGAGCTTAGGTCATGGGAGCGCAGCCTGCCGATCCTGGCCCATGATCTGGAGCAGGCGGGGCTGAACAACGTCGAAGTGCTCGTCGAGCACCACCTGCCACTCACGTCGAAGCGCGCCGACGTCGTTTTGGCCGGTCGCAATCCGCGCACTGGCGGACCGTCGTACGTCGTCGTCGAACTCAAGCAGTGGAGTCGTGCGACCGCGTGGGAGGACGACCGTGAACTTGTCCTGATCGACGGCTACCCGAACGCGCCAAGGCTTCATCCGGTGGCACAAGTCCGCGGCTACTGCGACTATCTCGCGGACTTCTCGAAGTTCCTCGAAGGCCAAACCGATGCACTAGCCGGCGCTGCCTACCTGCACAACGCTGTGTCCGAGGCCGAGGTTCGCGACCTTTACGACTATCCGCAGGACGCGCGAGGAAGGTTGTTCACGGGCGCACGCCGCGGGGAGTTCATCGAATTCCTCCAGGACAGGCTCGATCCGAGGGCCCCCGGTGCACCGTACGCCGACCAGCTGATCACCTCGGCGGTGGCGCCATCGAAGCAGCTGCTCGCCGTAGCGGCCGAGGAGGTCCAACGGCGGGAGCAGTTCGTTCTCTTGGCCGAACAGAAGTTCGCACACTCCATGGTCCTGCATGAAGTCGAGCGCGCTCGAAGCGCAGACCGCAAATCCGTCGTCATCGTGACGGGCGGTCCTGGCAGCGGCAAGAGCGTCATCGCCCTGTCGCTACTAGGCGAACTCGCACGCCGAGGTCGAAGTGTTCTTCACGCGACTGGTTCGCGCTCCTTCACCCAGACCCTTCGCAAGGTCGCGGGTGCACGTCAGAACCGTGTTCAGCGGATGTTCAAGTACTTCAACCAGTTCATGGACGCCGAGCCCAACGAGCTCGACGTCCTGATCCTGGATGAAGCACACCGCATCCGTGAGACCTCCGTCGACCGCTACACCAGGGCCGAGTTCCGCACCGGCCGCCGTCAGGTCGACGAGTTGATCGCAGCGGCGCGCGTTCCCGTGTTCCTGCTCGACGAGAACCAGGTCGTGAAACCAGGTGAGCTCGGGACAGTAGCCGAGATCAAGAGTTACGCCGCGGATCTGGGACTACCGGTACACCTCATCGAACTCGATGCACAGTTCCGATGTGGCGGCAGTGAGGAGTACGTCCAATGGGTCGTGCGCGTCCTCGGCCTCGCTGAGGGTGGACCGATCCCATGGCCGGGTGATCCAGCGTTCCAAGTTCAGGTGGCCGACACACCGGAAGCGATGGAAGCAACGCTTCGAAACAAGGCCGCGGAAGGTTACGGGGCACGGATCGCCGCCGGCTATTGCTGGCCGTGGAGCGATCCTCGGCCCGACAAGACCCTCGTTCCTGACGTTCAGATTGGCTCCTGGGCACGTCCCTGGAACCTGAAGGGTGACCGGAGAGTCGGCGATGCCCCACCCGCAGCCCTGTGGGCCACCGACCCCAACGGCTTCGGGCAGGTCGGCTGTGTCTATACCGCCCAAGGCTTCGAATATGACTGGAGTGGGGTGATCCTCGGCCCAGACTTCGTCTGGCGCAATGGCCACTTCAGGACGGTCCGCGACGCCAACAAGGACCCCGCCTTCCGCAATCGCAAGATCACCGACGACGCCACCTTCGACAGCCTCGTCCGCAACACCTACAAAGTCCTGCTGACGCGCGGCATGGTCGGCACCATCATCTACTCCCCCGACCCCGAAACCCGAGACGCCCTCCACCAACTCGTCAACGGTGATGCCGTCTCAACCAGCCGCCAATGAGCAAACCCAGCGCCTTGTCGGTGGCGCATGGCAAGCTCCTCTCGGAGGGGTGATGGGTTGATGGAATCTGGGATTTACGACGCGTTGGTGACCAATGGGCTGCTTGAGGCGATTGGTCGGGCGGATGGGCAGGTTGCGGTTCTTCAAAGCGTTGATGAGGCCGATCAGCCGGAGGTGCTGGCTCGGCATGTGCGGGACGCCGTACTGCGGACTCTCGGGAGCACACGTGATCAGACTGCGCGAGTTGCACTGGTCAACGATCTGCTTCAGCGCCTTGCTGCGCACGACGACTCCTTGCCCGACGGCCAACCCCGGCAACTGCACTCCGTGCATCCGCCGGCCCGGCCGGGGGAAACGACGTACAGCGACGCTCGGCCGAGTACTCCGCTGTCCGACGCCGCGCTGCTGACGAATTCACACGGAGAGCCGTCGCTTGGGCCTGAGCTTCGCGCCGAGATCGACACCTCGGACGAGGTGGATCTGATTTGCGCATTTGTGAAGTGGTACGGCCTCCGCCTCCTTGAGCCCGAGCTTCAGCGGCTCCGGCTCCGCAACGCACCCTTCCGCGTCATTACGACCACCTATATGGGCGCCACGGATCGGCCAGCTCTCGACCGGCTCGTCAACGACTTCGGAGCCCAGGTCAAAATCCAGTACGACGTCCTGCGCACTCGACTTCACGCGAAGGCCTGGCTCTTCCGTCGCAGGACTGGATTCGACACCGCGTACGTCGGCTCGTCCAACCTTTCCAGGGCGGCGATGCTGGACGGAATCGAGTGGAACGTTCGTCTGTCGAGGATCGCAACGCCCCACCTGCTGAATAAGTTCGGCGCCACCTTTGATACGTATTGGAACGACTCGACGTTCGAGATCTATGACCCCCAGCGCGATCGGGACCGACTCGACGAGGCGTTGGCAACCCTAGGCAACCGGACGACATCAGATCGAGTCACGATCTCGCTTGCGGGCCTGGAGGTCCGGCCTCGGCCGTATCAAGCCGAGATGCTCGAGGAAATCGAAGTCGAGCGCGAGGTCCATGACCGGCATCGCAATCTGGTAGTGGCCGCCACTGGCACTGGCAAGACAGTGATCGCCGCGCTCGACTATCGACGTCTCCGTGATGCCGCTGCTCAGCGGGGCGAGCCGGCGCCTTCGCTTCTCTTCATTGCGCATCGTAAGGAGATTCTGCAGCAGTCGCTCCGCACCTACCGCGAAGTCCTGGCCGACGCGACGTTCGGCGAGGCCTACCATTCAGGTGAACGTCCCGAGCAATGGCGGCACGTCTTCGCGTCGGTCCAGGCACTCACGGCGTACGACGTGACGACGATGCGGCCAGACGCCTTCGATGTCGTTGTCGTCGACGAGTTTCATCATGCCGCCGCACCCACCTATCGCCGTCTGCTCAATCACCTTCAACCTCGGGAACTGCTGGGCCTCACAGCGACCCCAGAGCGCACCGACGGCTTCGATCTTCAAAGCTACTTCGGCGGCCGCACTGCCGTAGAACTTCGTCTGTGGGATGCACTATCAGCGGACCTTCTCTGCCCATTTCACTACTTTGGAATTGCCGACGGCACCCACCTCACCGACCTGGTGTGGCGACGAGGTCGGTACGACGAGCAGCAACTCGAACAGCTGTACACGGGTAACGAGAACCGCGCTGCCATCGTGCTGCGCGAAGTACAAGACAAGCTCACAGATGTGCGGGCGATGAGAGCGCTCGGCTTCTGCGTCTCGGTCGCGCATGCCCAATACATGGCCAATGTGTTCAACCAGGCAGGGATACCGGCACGCGCCGTCTCAGGCACAACCCAACCCGCCCATCGCGAGCAGGCGCTGCGCGACCTTAAGAATCGCCAAGTCAACGCGTTGTTCGCCGCCGACTTGTTCAACGAGGGACTCGATCTTCCGGAGATCGACACCGTCCTGTTCCTCCGCCCCACCGAGAGCCCAACGGTTTTCCTTCAGCAACTCGGCCGCGGTCTACGCCAGGCGGCTGGTAAGCCGGTCCTCACCGCCCTCGACTTCGTCGGTCATCAGCGCAAGGAATTCCGTTTCGACAAGCGCTTCCGGGCACTCACTGGCGACACCCGCAAGGGCCTTGAACGCCAGGTGGAGCAGGGCTTCCCATTCCTCCCAGCCGGCTGCCAGATCGTTTTAGACAAGGTCGCCCAGGAAGTGGTGCTGTCCAACCTCCGAACCCAGGTGGCCGGCCGCTGGCGTGACATGGTCAATGAGCTCAAGACACATGGGGACCAGGACCTGCCGACCTTCCTTCGCGAATCCGGCGTCGAGATCAGCGACGTACTGCGTACCGGCCGCAGCTGGACTGCATTGCGCCGAGAGGCTGGGCTCCACACACGCGTGGGTTCAAGCCAAGAACCTGGTCTCCTGCGCCGCGTACGTGCGCTCGCTCACGTCGACGATCCTGAACGAGTCCTCACCTACCGCCGTCTGCTTCACGACAACGCCCCGACGTACGACGACCTGATGCCGGCTGAACAATCCTTCGCCCGCATGCTCTTCTTCTCTCTCTGGCCAGATGGCGGCGGCTTCGACTCGTACGCGGACGGTTTCAAGGCTCTCCAGCACGAGCCTGCGCTGCGAGACGAACTCCTCGAGGTCATCGAGTTCGCCATGGACCATGCCCGCCACCGGACCGTTCACCTGTCCGGACGACTTCGCGATCTGCCGCTCCGAGTACATGCGCGCTACAGCCGCGAGGAGATCCTCGCGGCGCTCAATTACGCCAACCTGCAACGCCGCCCCAGCACCTTCCAGTCCGGCGTGCTGTACTCACAAGAGAACCAGACCGACGCCTTCCTCGTGACGTTGACGAAGTCAGAGGCGGACTACTCCCCCACGACGATGTATCGGGACTACGCGATCAGCCCCACGCTCTTCCACTGGGAGTCGCAGAGCAACACCTCCGTTGACTCCCCGACCGGCCAGCGCTATCTCAACCACCGAGAGTTGAATTCCAATGTCCTGATCTTCGCCCGCCAACACAAGCTCACCGATTTGGGAACATCCCCTTACCTCTTTCTGGGCCCGGCTACGTACACATCTCACACCGGTGATCGCCCCATCGCCATCACCTGGCAACTCGACCACCCGATGCCCACCGAGATGTTCCAGACGGCATCCGTGGTCGCCTGAGCCACGCTGGATGATCCGAACGCTCCAGCCAACTGCAGACCGGTCAGTCAGCGCCGACTCAGAAGCACGGCTGATCGAACTGAGTGGATTTTCCTGTTGGAAGTGTGGGCGGGGGCGGGGGATGGTGGGGGTATGGACTTCACTTATCTCGGGCGTACTGGGTTGTCGGTTAGTCGGATCGTGCTTGGGACGATGAACTTTGGGCCTCATACCGAGGTGGGGGATGCTCACCGGATCATGGATCGGGCGCATGAGGCTGGGATCAACTTCTTTGATACCGCGAATGGGTATGGGCGGGCGGTCTATCCGGGGCGGACCGAGGAGATCATCGGGGAGTGGTTCGCCAAGGATCCGGGGAACCGGGAGAAGACGGTGTTGGCGACCAAGGTGTACGGCGACATGGGGGTGGAGTGGCCGAATACGAGCAAGTTGTCGGCGCTCAACATCCGCCGCTCGCTCGACGCGAGCCTGAAGCGGCTGCAGACGGACTACGTTGATCTGTACCAGTTCCACCACATCGACCGGGCGACTCCGTGGGACGAGATCTGGCAGGCGATCGAGGTCGCCGTACAGCAGGGGAAGATCCTGTACGCCGGGTCCAGCAACTTCGCCGGGTGGCATATTGCTCAGGCGCAGGCGGCCGCGGAGAAGCGGAACTACATCGGTCTGGTGAGTGAGCAGTCGATCTACAACCTGCTGGTGCGCGATGTGGAGCGGGAGGTGCTGCCGGCGGCTCAGGAGTACGGGCTGGGCGTGATCCCGTGGTCGCCGTTGCAGGGTGGACTGCTCGGCGGGGTGATCCGCAAGGAGAACCAGGGCGTACGGCGGCTGGAGGGCCGGGCGAAGGAGACGCTCGAGAAGTTGCGACCGCAGATCGAGCAGTACGAGGCGTTCGCGGACGAGCTCGGGCATGAGCCTGGCGAGCTGGCGCTGGCCTGGTTGCTGCACCAGCCGGCGGTGACCGGGCCTATCGTGGGGCCGCGGACGATGGAGCAGTTGGAGTCCGCCGTACGCGCGGTGGACATCAAGCTCGACGAGAAGGCGCTCGCGCGGCTCGACGAGATCTTCCCCGGGTACAAGACTGCGCCCGAGGACTACGCCTGGTAGGTCAGACATAAGCGGCCTACCGACCTGGTAGGCCGCCCCAGCAAGCCCGCGACAGCCGGGGCCGGCAATCAGTGCACATGGTCGAGCGCTGCTCAGTCGTCCGCGCCGTACGTCGACTTGCCGCGGGGAAGCCGAGGGTCGTAGGCCGGGATGTGCCGGTCGGCGGCAGACCCGGCTCCCTGATCCCGGTGAAGGAGCCGACGTACCCGGTCGCGGATGCCGATGCGTCCTCCGGCGAGTTCGAACCTGAGCCAGCCGAGCAACTGTCCACCTCGCCGGCCTGCGCCGTGTGCCACCGTCTTACCGTATCGACCGCCGCCGTCGATGTCGTGAGTTGTCTGCTTACTCAACCGAGTCGACGAAGAGGTGGACTGCTTCGCGAGGGTCGGATTGGCGCCAGGCGAGGGCCAGTTCGGCGGGTGGGAGGCCTGCCACGGGGCGGAAGGTCAGGCCGGGGCGTTTGTAGAGGCGGGCGTTGCCCTCGGCGATGAGGGCGATGCCTACGCCGGCGTTGACGAGTTCGAGGACCTCGTCGGCGGCGGTGGCTTCGGCTGCGATGACCGGCGGAGCCGGCCGGGCGTCGAGGGCCAGCCAGAAGTCGCGCAATGCGCCGGCCGCGGCTGGGAGGGCTACGAAGGGTTCGTCGAGCAGCAACGGGAAGGGGATCTCGGCGCGCTCGGCCAACGCGTGTCCTTCAGGCAAGGCCACCCACCGCGGTTCCCGGATCAGGATTCGGGTCGCGATGTCGTCTGCCGAGATGGGGAGCCAGACGAAGGCCACGTCGCTGGTGCCATCGGCGAGACCGGCGGTCGGGTCGTCCCAGCCGACCAACCTCAAGGACACCGTCCAGCCGGGTGCGCGATCGCGGAAGCGCTGGACAGCAGGCCGTTGAAGATCACGGCCGACGGCGGTCTGCATGCCGACGACGAGTTGCCGCGGGTGGCTCAGCGCCCGTGCCTCGGCGTACCCGCGGTCCCAGGCCTCGAGCATCGACTGCGCGACGGGGAGCAGCGCGCTGCCTTGCGACGTGAGCGCGAGGCCGCGGGGCTGCCTGACGAACAGGTCGAACCCAAGGCGGCGTTCGAGGGCTCGCAGTTGCTTGGACAAAGCGGGCTGTGAGACGAACAGACGAGCGGCCGCGGCGGTGACGGTCAGTTCCTCGGCCGTGGCGACGAAGTACCGCAGTTCCCGCAGATGGGCGTCCATAACCAACGGTTATACCAACAGGTCTTGGACGACGCGCCGGCCCCGGCCCAAAGCTGGACCCATGACAAACACTCGCACTCTCGGCGAACTCGAAGTACCCGCCATCGGATTCGGCGCGATGGTGCTCTCCCCCGGCACGTACGGCGAGATCGACGACGACCGTGGCGTCGCCGCGATCCGGACGGCGATCGACGCCGGCGGGACGTTCATCGACACCAGTGACGCGTACGGCGACGACGGCCACAACGAGCGGTTGGTCGGACGGGCGATCCGCGGCCGGCGCGACGAGGTCACGGTGGCGACCAAGTTCGGGCTGAAGTTGCCCGACGCCGCCGAACCGCACCCGGTGAAGGTCGGGTTCGCGTTCGAGGAACTGCTTGTGAACGCCGAGCCGCAATACGTCAAGGGGTACGCCGAGAACAGCCTGCGCAACCTCGGCACCGACGTGATCGACCTGTACTACCTCCACTTCCCCGACCCACAGGTGCCGATCGAGGACTCGGTCGGCGCGATGGCGAAGCTCGTTGCTGAGGGCAAGGTTCGGCATCTCGGCGTGTCCAACGTGACGCCGGAGGAGCTGCGCAGGGCCTACGCGGTTCATCCGATCGCCGCCGTACAGACCGAGTGGTCGATGTGGCGGCCGGTCGATCCGCAACTGCTCGAGGTGGCGCGCGAGCTCGGCGTCGGCGTCGTACCGTGGAGTCCTCTCGGGGCCGGCTTCCTCACCGGGACGGTGCAGCGGCTCGCAGCCGACGACTTCCGGAACAACGCGCCGAGATTCAAGAACCTCGAGGCGAACAACGCGTCGTACGCCGCTCTGCAGGCGCTGGCGGCGGACCTCGGGATCACCCGGAGCCAGCTCGCGCTGGCGTGGTTGCTGCATCAGGATCCCGCGGTGGTGCCGATTCCGGGGAGTCGTACGCCGGCGCACATCGTGGAGAACCTGGCGGCGGCCGAAATCACCCTGCATCCGGACACGTTGGCGCGGATCGACGCCGTGCTCGCCGGGATCGAAACCGTCGGCGAGACGCTACTCCAGGACGCGCGGTGAAGGTCCTCATCGGATCGTCGGCGATGCTGCTCGTCGCCGCTTGCGGGCAGACCACGCCGAGCACGGGCGGGCCGATGGCCGACAGTCCAACTGTCAGCGGGCGGACGCTCACGACCTCAGGTCCAACGACTGGCACGACGTCGCCGGTCGGGGTGCTGCCGGCTGCGCAGGCGTACGTCGATGCCGTCGCCCGGCGCGATCTGGACGGGCTGGTGAAGGCGTTCCACGCCGACGGGCGGATCGTCGACGTCTCGCGGACGATCGCCGGCCACGACTCGATCCGTACCTGGGCCGACAACGAGGTCATCGGCGGCACGCTGCGGGTGATCGAGGTCGTCGAACAACGGCCGGACGGGCAAAAGCTGCTGGTGCACTGGGCGCCCGCCGGATCGGACGGTTGGCGGGCGCACTACGACTTCACCGTCCGCGACGACCGAATCAGCGTCGCGAATCTGCAGTACGCCTGAGGACTAGCTGTGGACCGCCGTCGTCGGGAGCATGCCGATCAGGGCGTCGGCGGCCAGGGAGGCGGCGGGGCTGGTGGGGACGGCTACCGAGACCTGCCAGTCGGAGGCGGCTCCCGGGACCAGCGGGACGGTGACGTGGTCGCCGCGCTTGGCGGCGATGCGTTCGGGGACCAGGGAGACGCCGAGGTTGTGGGCGACGAGGGCCAGGAGCGTGTGTACGTCGTTCACCTCGATGGTGACCGGGTGAGCGACGCCGGCGGCGGCGAAGGCACGGTCCGAGATCGCCCGGGCGCCCCAGGTGGGATCGAAGTCGACGAACGACTCCCCCACCAGATCGGCCAACGACACCGCGGACGCGGACGCCAGCCGATGGTCGGGAGCACAGACGAGAACCATCGACTCCTTGGACAGCGGACGCAGGTCGAGGCCGTCGACCGGGTCGCCGGCGGTGGCGACGAACGCGACGTCAAGGCGGCCGGAGGCGAGTTCGTCGAGCATCGGCGTGGAGCCGCCCTGGCGCACCTCGATCTCCACCCCCGGATAGGCAGAGCGGAACTTGGCGAGCAACGCCGGTACGTCGACCACCCCCAGGCACTGCTCGAGCCCGACCGTCAGGTGACCGCGCAGCAGCCCCTGGACCGCGGCGACGGCGTCCTTGGCGGCTTCAGCGGCGGCGAGGGCACGACGTCCCTCGCACAGAAGAGCCCGTCCCGCCTCGGTGAGCTCGACGCTGCGGGTGTTGCGGACGAACAGCGGCGCCCGCAGCTCCCGCTCGAGCGCGCGGATCGACGCGGACAGGCCCGACTGCGAGATCGACATCGCCTCGGCAGCACGGGTGAAGTGCTTCTGCTCGGCGACCGCGACGAAGTGCTCCAGATGCCTCAGCTCCATGACTAAGAACTCTAGTCGATCACCAGGAATCGATTTTCCTGTCTCAGCCCTGACCAGGAGTGACGGCCCGATGATCGGTAGGGTGAGGGCATGGCGGATGAGTTTCGGGTAGAGGTCGAGCTCGGCAGTGACGAGCACGGGCTGACGTTCTGGGAGCGGCTGCGGGCGCTGGATCTGGACGACGACGCGCGCAAGCGGCTCGGGAGCCGGGTGACGGTGACCCGCGACGGGAACCGGATGCTGCTCTACACTTACACACTCGAGGACGCCCAGGAGGCGGAGCGGACGGTCAAGGAGCTCGTTGCCGACGACAACCTGCAGGCCGACTACACCATCACCCGGTGGAACCAGGCGGAGCAGGAGTGGACGGACCCGAGTGCGCCGGTCGGTGAGCGCGACGCCGCGAGCGACGCGGCGAAGAACGCCGACGTGGAGGTGCCGGATCCCCGCTACGTGGTGATCCAGGCGTACAAGCCGGAGTTCCTCCGCGACCTCGGGCTGTAACCGACCAGACTGCTCCGATGAGCCACAGTCGGCAGACCCGGACGCTCGTCTTCGACACCGATATCGGGTCGGACGTCGACGACGCCATGGCGCTCGCCCAGATCATGGGTACGCCGGAGCTCCGCCTGCACTCGGTGACCACGGTGTACGGCGACACGCTCCTGCGTGCCCGGATCGCGCGCCGGTACGGCGTACTCGCGGGCCGCGACATCGCCGTACACGCAGGGCAAACGACCCCACTGTCCCGTCGCGAGGTCTGGTGGCCAGGTCATGAGGGCACGCTGCACGAAGGCCTGGAGCGGGAGACCGTCGCGGAGCGGCCCGCCGTCGAGCACCTGATCGCCACTCTGAAGGCGAACCCAGGCGAGATCGACGTCGTGGCCGTGGGGCCGCTGACCAATATCGCGGAGGCGCTCGGACGGGAGCCGCGGGTGGCGACGTGGATCCGTCACCTGTGGATCATGGGCGGGATGTTCCCACCCGCCGGCAAGGCGGAGCACAACTTCAAGAGTGACGCTGTTGCCGCCCGGACCGTCCTGTCGGCCGGCATTCCGACCACGGTGACCGGACTCGATGTGACACAGCAGGTCGGCGTCGACCAGTCGGGGCTGGAGTCGATCGGGGCCGCGGGAGCACTCGGTGCGGCTCTGCGGGCGGACATCCAGCAGTGGTGGCAGTTCTGGCAGCGGGAATGGAACGTGCCGCACGATCCGGTCGCGGTGCTCACCCTCACCCGGCCCGAATTGTTCACCTTCTCCGACCCGGGGAAGGTCGAGATCTCCGTCGGCGACGACGAAGGGACGAGCACGTTCGTCCCCGACGACGCGGGCACCGTCCGGCTCGCGCTGACCGTCGACGGGCCGGCCGCCGTCGCGGCCATCATCGAGGCGATCCAACGAGCCGGGCGAAACGATCCGGTGGGAGCGAGTAATCCACCCGGAGGCCGGTGATGGTCGCCCCTGGCGACGACGCGGGTCGTCCGGCCGCTGACGTGCGCGTCGAACTGCGGCCCGTGGGTGAAGGCGATCTGTGGATGTTCCGGCGGTTCGCGGTCGAGCCGGGCTTGATCGGGCTGGACTGGGGTGGGTTCCGCGACGCACAGGCGCCGGCACGGCGGTTCGCCGAGGACGGGTTCCTCGGGCCGGACGGTGGTCGGCTGATGGTCGTCTCCGGTGACGATCCGGTGGGATTCGTGATGTGGTCGTCCGGTTCGTACGACAAGGTCACGACGTACTGGGAGATCGGGATCGCGCTGCTGCCGCAGTACCGCGGGCGCGGGATCGGATGGCGTGCGCAGGCGATGCTCGCCGACTACCTGTTCGAACACACGCCGGTGCAACGGATCCAGGCCGCAACGCATCCGGAGAACCTGGCCGAGCAGAAATCGTTGGAAAAGGCGGGTTTCCGGCTCGAAGGGGTGATCCGGGCCGCGGAGTTCCGTGCTGGGAAGTACCGGGATGGGTACTTGTACAGCAGGTTGCGGGACGACCCGGGACCCGTGGTCGACAACGGTTCGGTGACGGGCACGGGCAACGGCACGTCTGGGGAACCCTCGGAGCATTAGTCTCGGCGTTTCGTTGCAGGCCCGAGCATCGTGGTTCTGCGACTCCGACAATGCCGAGGGAGAGGGGAAATCGTGTCTCGTCGACGTGGTCTCGTTGCCGGTGCGGTCGTTCTGTCGTTCGTACTCGTCGGCTGTTCCGACGTGGCCGCCAGTCAGTCGAGCCCGTCGGAAACCCCTACCTCGTCGGGTACGCCGGCCAGCACGCCGCCCCCGTCGGCCACCCCGAGCGCGACGCCGAGCGCGACGCCGACTCCGACCCCCACGGCGAAGCCGAAGCCGAAGGTGAAGCAGAAGCCGCAGTACTACGCGCTGCGCGTCGAACGGCAACTGGACAAGCTCGGCTACCCGGTCGGCGACGTCGACGGTGACATCACCGCGCGCGCCAAGCAGGCGCTGTGTGCGTGGCGTGAGACGCACGGGATGCCGGTGAGCCGCAAGGGCCTGACCCTGGCCGACGCGTACTCGGTGCTGAACGCAACCAAGCGCCCGACGCCGACGCGCGAGCCCGGGATCTACGTCAACAAGACCTGCCAGGTGGCGTACCAGATCGTCGGCAAGACCTATAAGCGGATCGTCTGGGTCTCGACCGGTTCCCCCGGCTACGAAACCCCGAACCGCACCGGGAAGGTCTGGCGCAAGTGGGCCGGCGCGCACGAGAGCAGCCTGTACCCCGAGGCCTACATGTACGACTCCATCTACTTCCTCCGCGACCGCCCCGGCATCGCCCTGCACGGTTCCCGCGTCAACTCCCTCGTCAAGCCTTACCCCGCCAGCCACAGCTGCATCCGCGTCACCCGCCCGGAAATCACCCAGATCTTCCGAGAAACCCCCATCGGCACCAAGGTCCAGGTCTACGGCGACTACTGAGACTCACTGGTGGTGTTTGCCGGCCCGAGTCATGTGGACGGTGGGTTGGGGCTCGTAGGGATTCTTGGGGAGGGTGGTGAGGAGGTCGGGGAGGTTGAAGGTTTCGAAGAGGGTGAGGTCGAAGAAGGCTACGGCGTGGATGATGCCGGTGGCGGTGAGGGTGAGGACCTGAAGCTGGAAGGCTCGGTGGAGGTTGTCGGCCGGGTCTCGCATGTAGACGGCGAACGCGGGTTGGCCGTTGGCTTTCAGGGGAACGAGGAGCTGGTCGCCGGGTCCTTTGGCCGGGCAGTGGGTGGAGATGAGCCGGCCGATGTTGCGGGCGCCGCGGAACCATGAGGTGAACGGCGGCATCTCCCAGATCGTGTCGTCGGTGAAGAACCCGGTGATCGCCGCTACGTCGTACTGCTCGAACGCCTGCTGGTAGCGGGCGAGAAGGGCCGGATCGGGCGGCGCGAGCGGCGGCGGGCTGAGGTGGACGTGAGAGACGGGCCCGACGAGGTCGGTGATCCGGTCCGCGGACCATCCTTCGAGATCGCGCAGGATCACGGCGGCCCGCTCGGGCGCCGGCAGACGTTGGAGCCCGGCGATGTAGTCGAGTCCGATCGGCCGGTCGTCGGCGAGGTCGTCGGGGATCGGTTCGAGCCAGAGCACTTCCAGCCGTTGGTGGAGCTTGCCTTCGGGGTCGTCGCTCGGGGCGGCCACGTCGGTGGGGAGCGGGCGGAAGTCGGTCGGGAGCGGGCGGAAGTCGGGCCGGGACAGACACGCCACGGTCGCACCGGCCAGGCTGTCGCTCCGCGCGGCGACCTCCTGGGCCTCGGTGATGGAGCCGAGCATCCGGTAGCAGTGCGAGATCAACCGGCGCTGCCCTGGGTCAGCGCGGGGCGTCACCTCGTCGTAGCCGTCCATCAGACCGATGCCTCATCCCGTCGGCCAGTCTCTCCGCTCGGCCTGCCGGCTGTCCAGGTACGCCGCCAGCGCGAGCGCTCTGAGGTCCTGGTGATGCGGTACGGCGAGTTGCGCGCCGATCGGGAGACCGGACGCCGACCAGCCGACGTTGACCGTGGTCGCCGGATGTGCCGACATGTTGTACGGGACCGTGAACGCGATGTGCTCGAACGGCTTCGACGGATCGTCGGTCGGATAGGCCAGCTCGGCCGGGAACGCCGTGATCGGTGCAACCGGCGACAAGATGACGTCGTACGACCTGAACACCTGGACGACGGCTGCGGCCATCGCACCCATCTGGCTGTACCCCTTGAAGACCTCGAATCCGGACAGGTCACGCGCCGTCGACACCCACGCCCGGATCTCGGGAAGCACCTTTGCTCGCCGGTCCTCGGGCAATGCGGCGATGTCGACGGCCGACCGCACCCGCCAGAAGCGGTCCAGCCCGTCGAGCATGTCGCGGGTGATGATCGGAGCGATCGGCTCGACCAGAGCGCCGGCCTTCTCGAGTACGGCGGCCGCCGTCGAGACCGCTGTCCGCACTTCAGGATCGACCGGCAGCCCGACGCCGGCGTCCAGCAGCAACCCGACGCGGAGTCCGTCGATCGGCACGTCGTCCCGGTAGACCTCCTCCACGCCCGGAAGGGACGTGTGGTCGAGCGGGTCGTACCCGGACATCACCGTCAACGCGAGCGCCGCGTCCGCCGCCGTACGAGCCAGTGGGCCGATCGCGCGGCCCGGGTACGGGTTCCCGACCGCCACTCGCCCATGGGTGGGTTTGAGGCCGACCACGCCGCACCAGCCGGCCGGCAGCCGGATCGATCCGCCGATGTCGGTGCCGATGTGCAACGGGCCGTACCCCGCCGCGGCCGCCGCCGCGGCGCCCGCGCTCGAACCGCCCGCGGTCTTCGACAGATCCCACGGGTTGCGGGTCAGCGGATGGAACGTCGACACGCCTGACGAGAGCATGCCGTACTCGGGCATCGTCGTCTTGGAGAAGATCACCGCACCGGCCTCCCGCAGCCGGGCCGCGGCCGGGGCGTCCTCGGTCGCCGGGATCAACTCGGTCGCCGCCGTCCCTTGGGGCACCGGAGTGCCGCGGGTCGCGATGTTCTCCTTGACCGTCACCGGTACGCCGTCCAGCGGGCGGGCCGAGCCGTCGCGCCAGCGCCGTTCCGACGCGCGGGCGGCCGCGCGGGCGCCGTCCGGGTCGAGCGCGTACGTCGCGCAGATCTTCGGCTCCAACTCCTCGACCCGGGCGAGCACGTCCTCGATCACGTCGACGGGTGAGAGCGAACCGTCGCGGTACTTCGACAACAACTCGGTCGCGGTCAGGTCGGCGGAGCTCATACGCGTCCTCGCTTCGCTCCGGGCGCGCATGAGGCACGTACGGTGCTGTGCTTGATGATGAACTCGCTGCGCTCGTTCATGCAGGACTCCCTCAGTTGGGCGGGTCGAAGCGGCCGTCGACCGCGGTCCAGCCGCCGTCGACCGCGAGCACACTGCCGGTGACGAAGCTGGCGGCGTCGGAGGCGAGGTAGACGACCGCGCCGGCGAGTTCGTCCGGGCGGGCCCAGCGGCCGAGCGCGCCCTTGGCCGCATAGGCGTCGTACCAGGCCTGGTTCGCCTTGATCTGGGCGGTGAGCGGGGTCTCGACGACGCCGGGCGCGATCGCGTTCGCGCGTACGCCGCTCGGACCCAACTCGGCCGCCGCGGTCCGGAGCAGCTGGACCAGACCGGCCTTGGTCGCCGCGTACACCGACTGGCCGGGCTCCACCGTCGTACCGCGGATCGAGCTGAACCCGATGATGCTCCCACTCCCCCGCTCGGCCATCCGCTGCCCGAAGCCACGGATCAGCTGGAACGACGCCCGCAGATTCAACGACACCACCCGGTCGAACTCCTCACCGGTGTAGTCGACGATCCGCTTCCGCACATTCGTCGCCGCGGTGAACACCAGCACGTCCACCACCCCGAGCTCATCCGCGGCCCGGGTGATCGCCGCATCGTCCAGTACGTCGAGCGCGTACGACGCGAGGTGGTCACCACGAGCCGCGGTCTCGTCGGCCGCGGCCAGATCACGGTCGGCGCAGGTCACCCGGGCGCCGTGAGCGGCCAGCGCCAGAGCGCTTTCCCGGCCGATGCCGCTGCCGGCGCCGATAACGAGGGCGTGTTTGCCGTCGAGGCGGAAGAGGTTGGTGTAGTCCGTCATGGCCGCGGTCACCTCAGGGCCTCGGGCGGATGATGGCCATCCGGGTCGTGGTCAGTTCCTCGATCGCGAAGCGTGGTCCTTCCCGGCCGATCCCGGAGTCCTTCACCCCGCCGTACGGCATCACGTCGGACCGGAACCCCGGCACCTCGTTGACCACCACCCCGCCGACGTCGAGCCGGTCGATCGCCGTGAACGCGGTCTCGAGCGAGGAGGTGAAGACACTGGCGTGCAGGCCGTACCGGGACGCATTGACCGTCGCGAACGCGGTGTCGAGGTCCGGCACCGACCTGACCGCGATGACCGGCCCGAAGATCTCCTCGTCCCACGCCAACTGCCCGGAGGCGACGTCCGTCAACACGGTCGGCCCGAGCACCTCGTCGTCGCCCGCATAGACCAGCTTGGCACCGGACGCCAGAGACTCGTCGACCCAGGCCCGGACCCGAGCGGTCGACTTCGCATCGATGAGGGCGGACACCCGGGTCTCCGGTGAGCGGGGATCGCCGACGACCACCGACGGCAGCCGCTCGGTCAGCTTGTCCAGCAACGCGGCATGGACGGACGCCAGCGCGATCACTCGTTGGACCGAGATACAGGCCTGGCCGGATGCGTAGTACCCGCCGCGAATGATCGCGTCGGCGGCCGCGTCGAGATCGGCGTCGTCGGCGACGACGAGCGCGGAGTTCGAGCCGAGTTCGAGCAGGACCTTCGTCGGCGCGGCGTCGCGGGCGATCCGGTGCCCGACCGCAGCGGAGCCGGTGAAGGAGACCGCTCCGATCCGGCGGTCCGTGGTGAGCGTCGCGCCGACGTCCGCTCCCCCGGTCACGAGTTGTACGGCGGCCGCCGGAGCACCGGCCTCGACCAGCGCCTCTCGCATCAGATGGACGAGCCAGAGCGTCGCCAATGGAGTCTGCGGCGCCGGCTTCACGATGACCGGGCAGCCGGCGGCCAGGGCCGGAGCGATCTTGTGCGATGCCAGCAGCAACGGATAGTTGAACCCGGTGATCCCGACGACCACCCCGATCGGTTTGCGTACCCAGAACCCGCGCAGGCCGTCACCACTCGGCAGCAGATCCAACGGCACCGTCTCGCCGTGCAGCCGGGCGACCTCCTCGGCCGACGTCTCCAGCGTCAACAGGGTCCGATCGACCTCCACCCGGCAATCGACCAGCGGCTTCCCGGTCTCCAGCACGAGCAGGTCGACAAAGGCGTCCCGCTCGGCCGCGACCGTCGCATGCAAGCTCTGCAAGGCCTTCCGCCGGACGTACGACGGAAGCCGGCCAACCACCTCGCGTACGGCGAGGGCCTGGTCGAGTGCCTGCCCTGCCAACTCCACAGAACCGACCGGCGCGTCCGCCACCGTCGAACCGTCGTACGGGAAGATCACCGGTTCGGCGGACGGAACCTCGACCCACGTCTCTCCGATCGGCAGGCCGGCTGGGTACTTCATCCGGGTTCTCCCTTCGCAGCGAGAAGGTCGGTGGTGGTTGCTCCGGACAACGCTTTGTGCAACGTGGGAACGGCAGAGACCAGGCGGCGTGTGTACGGATGCTGCGGGGCGGCATACACGTCTCCGGTGAAGCCGGTCTCGACGATCTGACCGGCGTTCATCACGGCGACGCGGTCGCAGACGTGCTTGACCACGGACAGGTCGTGGGACACGAAGACCAGCGTGAGGTCGAGTTCGTCGACGAGGTCGGAGATGAGGTTGAGCACCTGCGCGCGGACCGAGACGTCGAGCGCGCTGACCGGCTCGTCCGCGATCAGGATGCGTGGCCGTGGGGCTAGAGCGCGGGCGATGGAGATGCGCTGGCGCTGACCGCCGGAGAACTGGTGCGGGTACCGGTCGCCGGCGTCGGCGGACAGCCCGACGGCTTCCAGGAGTTCGCGGACGCGCTGACCGGAGGCCGGGTGACCTTGGACGACCAGGGGTTCGGCGATGATGTCGCGGACCCGCATCCGCGGGTCGAGCGAGCTCATCGGATCCTGGAAGACGAGTTGCAGGCTCTCGCGGAGGAACCGCAGCCGCCGCTCCGGGAGCCGGGTGATGTCGGTGCCCTCGACGATCACCCGGCCGGACGTCGCGTGATCGAGGGCGGCGATGATCCGGAGCAGGGTCGACTTGCCGCAGCCGGATTCGCCGACGATGCCGAAGCGTTCGCCCTGCTTGACCTCGAGGTTCACCCCGCGCAGCGCGTGCACCATTGGTGCTGCGTGCAGGAGCGACGTACGCGGACGGGTGTAGTTGCGGACGACGTCGATCACCTGGATGGCAGGCGGGTTCGGCTCGCGGTCAGGCATGCACGACCTCCGCAGGGTGATGGCAGGCGAAGCCGGTCGCCTCCGACCCGGTCCAGGCCGGGGTCGTGGCGCAGACGTCGGTGGCGTAGCGGCAGCGGGTCCGGAAGACGCAGCCGGACGGGAACTGACCAGCCGGCGGCACATTGCCCGGGATCGTGGTCAGCCGGCGATCCACCGTCTCCAGGTCCGAGGCTGCGAGCAGGCCCTCGGTGTACCGGTGGCGAGGCCGGGTGAACACCTCACCGACCGGGCCGGACTCGACGACGCGGCCGCCGTACATGACCAAGACCCGCTCGCAGACGGTCGCGACGACGGCGAGGTCGTGGGTGATGAACAGCAGAGCGGACTCCCGCGCGACCACGCCTTTGACGATGAGGTCGAGGACGAGCGCCTGCACAGTGACGTCCAGCGCGGTCGTCGGTTCGTCGCAGATCAGCAGCGCTGGATCGTTGGCCAGGGCGAGGGCAAGGACGACTCGTTGCCGTTGGCCACCGGACAGCTGGTGCGGGTACGCGCGCATGGTGTCTCTCGGCAGCTGAACCCGTTCCAGCAACTCGACCGCCGCGTTCCGGGCGGCACCGCGACCGGACACCGTCCGGTGGATGAGCATGGCTTCCGCGACCTGGTCCCCGATCCGCATCGTCGGGTTGAGCGCGGTCATCGGCTCCTGGAACACCATCGCCAGCTGCCGGCCGCGGACCCGCGACATCCGTCGTTCGCCCGCCCCGATCAAGTCGTGGCCGACACCGGTCACCCGGACCGATCCGGCCGCGGTCACGTCCTCGGGCAGCAGACCGAGCACGCTCAGCGCGGTCAGCGACTTCCCGGATCCGGACTCGCCGATCAGCCCGACCCGCTCCCCCGGCCCCACGGTCAGGTCGACGTCCGAGACCAGCGTCTTGTCCCGCACGGTGACGGTCAGCCCGCGAACTGTCAGTACATCGCTCACCGGCGGTCCTCCAGCTTCGGGTCGAACCGGTCGCGGAGCCCGTCGCCGAGCAGGTTGAACCCCAGGACGGCGATCGCGATCGCGACCCCGGGGAAGATCGCCAGCCGCGGCGCGCTGAACAGGAACTCCTGGCTCTCCTGCAGCATGCGTCCCCAGGACGGAGTCGGCGGCGGCGTCCCGTACCCGAGGAACGACAACGCCGCCTCGGCCAGCACCGCGATCGCGAACGACACCGACGCCTGCACGGTGATCAGGCTGGTCACGTTCGGCAGCACGTGCCGGACCGCGATCGGGAACGGCTGCCGCCCGGCCGCCCGGGCCGCCAGCACGTACTCGGTCCGCATCACCTGCATCGCCCCGCTCCGGATCACCCGCGCGAAGTTCGGCACCGACGCGATGCCGATCGCGATCATCGCCGTCAGCGTGCTGGCCCCGAACACGGCACCGAACATGATCGCCAGCAGCAACGCCGGGAACGCGAGCAGCAGGTCGTTGGTGCGCATGATGATCTCGCTCGGCCACCGCCGGGTCATCGCCGCCAGGATCCCCAGCGGTACGCCGATCACCGCCGCCACCCCGACCGCGACCACACCGATGAACAACGTGGTCCGCGAGCCGACCATGATCTGGCTGAGCATGTCCCGGCCGAACTTGTCGGTCCCGAACCAGTGCTCCCACGACGGCCGGGCCAACCGGACCGCCGGGTCGACGAGGGTGGCGTCGTACGGCGTCCAGACGAACGAGACGAGCGCCATCAGCACGATCAGCCCGACGATCAGGCCGCCTGCGATCAGACTCGGGTTCAGCCGCCTCATCGCGACCCCACCCTCAGCCGCGGATCGAGAGCGACGTACAGGAGGTCGACCAGGAAGTTCACCACGAGTACGGCGACCACCAGCACCATCACCACGTCCTGCACCAGGAGGAGATCGCGGTTCGACACACCGTCCAGCAGCAGGCTGCCGAGACCGGGAATGACGAAGACGCGCTCCACGACGACCGCGCCGATCAGCAGCGTCGTGAGCTGCAGACCGAGCACCGTCACGACCGGGACCGCCGCGTTGCGGATCCCGTGCCGCCACAACGCCGGGAACGGCCTCAGGCCCTTGGCCCGCGCGGTCCGGAGATAGTCCTCACGCAGTACGTCGAGCACCGCGCTGCGGACGTAGCGGGTCAGGACCGCACCCTGGACCAGACCGAGTGACAGCGCGGGCAGGATCAGTTGTCTGACGAACATGCCAGGGTCCTGAGCGGGCGGTGTCCACCCGTTCGCCGGCAGCCAGCCGAGCTTCACGGCGAACACCATGATCAGCAGGATGCCCGCGAGGAACGCCGGAACGGCGACCCCGAGCTGGGACAGCGCGGACAGGGCCAGCCCGGAGATCTTGCGGTGCCGCGCGGCCATCACGGTCCCGGCCGGCGCCGCGACCACCAGCGCGATGAGCATTCCGGCCATCACCAGCCACAGGGTCACCTGGAACCGGTCGACGATCTGCGGTCCGATGTCGGCCTTCGACACGTACGACGTACCGAAGTCACCGCGGAGCAGTCCGCCGAGCCAGTCGAAGTACTGCGTCGGCAACGGCCGGTCGAGGCCGAACTGCCGGCGCAGCTCCGTGACCGCCTCGTCCGAGGCGTTGACGCCGAGGGCTACCCGGGCCGGGTCGCCCGGCAGCACGGCCATGAACGCGAAGACCAGCACCGAACTGACGGCAAGGCTGACCAAGAGCACGGCGGTGCGCTCGATCAGGCGGAGGATCATCGGCAGTCCTCAGGAACGGGCCAGGCGGGTCAGGTCGAAGTTCTCGGTGATCGCGTTCTGCGGCAGCCCGGTCAGGTTCTTGTCCGCGACCATCAGGTTCGGCAGCAGGAACAGCCAGTCACCCGCGGCCTGCTCCGAGATCCGCCGCGCCGCCTTCTTCATGTTGTCGACCTGCGCCGCCTCGTCGCCGGCGTCGGCCGCGGCCAGGTACTGCTGCAGGGTCGGATCGTCGTACCGGGTGTAGTACTTCGCGTTGAACACCGCACCCAGGTCGCGCGGCTCGACGTGCGCGATGATCGACATGTCGTAGTCGGCGTTCTTGAACACGTTGGTCAGCCACGCCGCCGGGAACTCCTGCTGGTCGATCGCGATCTTCAGTCCGGCCTGCTCGAGCTGGCTCTTCACCACCTGACCGCACGAGGTCGCGTACGGCAACGTCGGCAGCCGCAGCCGCAACGTCTTGCCCGCGGCACCGGACGCCTGCAGCAACGACTTCGCCTTGGCCTGGTCGTACGGCGCGACGCCGGTCAGGTCCTCGTACCAGGGGTCGGTCGGCGGGACCATGCTGCCGATCAGTTTGCCGCGACCGGCGAAACACGTGTCCAGCAAGGCCTTGTGGTCGATCGCGTGCCGAATCGCCTGCCGGGTCCGGATGTCGGCGAAGATCGGCTTGGCGTTGTTGAACGAGAGCAGGACCTCGCCGTTCGTGGTTCCCTCGATCACCTGGTACTTGTCGTTGGTCGTGAACTGGCTGAGCGCCTCCGGCGCCTGCACGGTGCCGATCACGTTGATGGTCCCGGTGAGCAGCGCGTTGTTCAGCGCGGTCGGGTCCTTGAAGTACTTCAGCGTGATCTCGTGGAAGAACGGCTTCGGACCCCAGTAGCCGTCGTTGCGCGCCAGCACGATCGAGTCGCCGCGGTTCCACTTCGAGAACGTGAACGGTCCGGTGCCGACCGGCGCCGTCGCCAGCGCGCTCACGCCGGTCTCGGAGAACATCGCCCCGATCCGGGTCGTCATCCGGAACAGCCAGCCGTTGCTCGGCTTGGTGAGCGTCACCTGCAACTGCGTCGGCGACAGCGCCTTCGGCTCCTGGACGACGTCCATCGCCGACTTGAGCGAGGTCGTCCAGGCAGTCTTCACCCGATTGATGCTGAACACCGCGTCCGCCGCGGTGAACGGCTTGTCGTTGCTGAACTTCGCGTTGTCGACCAGGTCGAAGGTGTAGGTCTTGCGGTCCGGCGAGACCGTCCACGACTTCGCCAGCGCCGGCACGATCTTGCCGGAGTCGTCCTGCTTGACCAGGGTCTCGTACACGTTGCCGAGCAGCGCCTGCGGGATCGCGGCGCCGTCGGTGGTGGTGAAGTCGAGGCTGGCCGGCTCGGCGACCAGGCCGATCGACAGCGACTGGTTGCCGCCCGGTGAGCTGCCGGGCGACGTCGTCGATCCGGCCGAGCAGGCGGTCAGGACCAGGAGTGCCGCGGAAGCGACGAGCGCGGCCGCCCGGACGCGTCCGGTGATCGACCCGGTGACCGGCCGGGTGATCTTGGCGAACGAAGACTTCACGCGAACTCCTCCAGTGCTGCCGCAGTGTCCTCGCCGCATTCTGGCGATCTGTGGGGAGTCCGCTGAACGGGGCCACGCCGGTCCGGCGACTTCGCCGTAGAGCTGTGACTGGTCCGACCAGTGGACTAGGTGTCAGTGGGCCACTAGGTTTGTCGCTACCCAGGGGTCTGTCAAGCGATGGGGGTGCTTCGGAATGACCAAGGGTCCACGGTTCCAGCCGGTGCAGACCGTCCGTGCGTACCAGCGGATCGTGGAGCAGGTCGAGGACGCGCTCGCGCGGGGTGAGCTCACCCCCGGCCAGCGGCTGCCGAGCGAGCGGGAACTGGTCGCCCAGTTCGAGGTGAGCCGGTCGACGGTGCGGGAAGCGCTGCGGGTGCTGGAGAGCAACGGCGTCGTCCGGTCGAGGCCAGGCGATCCGAACGGGCCGGAGATCCTGCCGTTCTCCCAGGCCGCGCTGCGCAAGCAGATGGTCCGGCTGGCGCGGGTGGACGAGTTGACGCTGAGCGAACTGATCGGCTTCCGGATGATCATGGACGGCGCCGCGATCCAGGTCGCGTCCCGGCTCCGCACGCCGGAGCACCTCGCCGCGATGGAGGAGACGCTGGTCGCGATGCGGGCCGCGATCGATGTCGACTTCGAGGCGTTCAGCGAGGCGGACGTGGCGTTCCACGAACTGATCGCGCAGATCAGCCGCAACTCGCTGATCCAGACCTGCAACGAGGTCGTCCGCGGCGTCGTCCTCAGCCTGATCTCGGACAAGATCGCGCACGCCGAGAACAGCCGCGCCCTGATGCTCGAGTCGCTCCAGCACCACGCCGAGGTGGTCGACGCGATCCGGGCCGGCGACGGTCACGCGGCCGCCCGGATCGCCCGGCAGAACATGTACGACTACTACGCCGGCTACCTGCCCGAGCCGGAGCGGGAGACGCTGCGCGCCCTGATCGAGGACTGACTCCGAGACGATCAGCCGGCGACTGTCCCTGCCGTATCAGGGAATCTCGTGACATGCTGACTGGACCGGTTCACTGCAGTGGGGGGCACCGCGTGACCAAACCAGCGATTCTCACCGTCGACGACGACCCGATGGTCTCGGCGGCCATCGCCCGTGACCTGCGCCGTCGGTACGGCGACGACTACCTGGTCGTGAAGGCGATCTCGGGGGCGCAGGCCCTGGCCGCACTGACCAAACTCGCCTTGCGTAACCAGCCGATCGCGCTGATCGCCACCGACCAGCGGATGCCGGGCATGACCGGCATCGAACTGCTCGAGCAGGCTCGCGAGCAGGCACCGACCGCGAAGTACCTGCTGCTCACCGCGTACGCCGACACCGACGTCGCGATCAAGGCGATCAACGACATCGGCCTGGACTACTACCTGCTCAAGCCGTGGGACCCGCCGGAGGACGAACTGTTCCCGGTGATCGACGACCTGCTCGGCGACTGGCGGCAGGCCAACCCCGAGCACACCTCCGACGTCCGCGTGGTCGGGATCCGCTGGTCCGACCGCAGCCACGAGATCAAGACGTTCCTGGCCCGCAACCACGTGCCGTACCGCTGGTACGACGTCGAGCGCGACGCCGAGGGTCAACGGCTGCGCGACCTCGCCGATGCCGCGGACAACGACCTGCCGCTGGTCCTCGTCCCCGACGGCGACACGCTCCGCGCGCCGTCCACGATCGACCTGGCCTCGGCACTCGGTCTGCGAACACGAGCCGAGCAGCCGCTGTACGACGTCTGCATCGTCGGAGGTGGACCGGCCGGACTGGCCGCAGCCGTCTACGCGGCCTCCGAAGGGCTGAGCACGGTCATCGTCGAGCGTGAGGCACCCGGGGGCCAGGCCGGTCTGAGTGCGGCGATCGAGAACTATCTCGGGTTCCCGCGGGGACTGACCGGCTCGGACCTCGCCGCTCGTGCGGTGGCCCAGGCCTCCCGCTTCGGCGCCGAGATGGTGCTGGCCCGCAGCGTCGTCGGACTCGAGTCCCGGGGACCGGTGCACGCCGTACTCCTGGAAGGCTCCGGAGAGATCGAGGCGCGTTCGGTGATCGTCGCGACCGGGGTCTCGTACCGCAGCCTGGAGGTCGACGGGCTCGCCGACCTCACCGGCCGCGGGGTGTACTACGGCGCCACAGCCAGCGAGGCGAGTCAGTGCCGGGACGACGAGGTGTACGTCGTCGGTGCCGCGAACTCGGCCGGACAGGCGGTGCTGAACCTCGCGCGCTACGCGAAGCGGGTCGTGCTCCTGGTGCGCGGTGAGACGTTGACGACGTCCATGTCGAAGTACTTGATCGACAAGATCTTCAGCGCGAAGAACATCGAGGTGCGCTGCCGGACCGAGGTGGCCGGGTGCGGCGGCGACGGTCATCTCGAGTCGCTGACCCTGATCGACCGGTCCTCGGGCCGGGTCGAGGAGGTGGCGGCGAGTTGGCTGTTCGTCTTCGTCGGTGCGTCGCCGCGGACAGACTGGCTCGGGCAGTCCGTCACCCGTGACGACAAGGGCTTCGTCGTCACCGGCCCGGAGCTGGTCGCGATGGATCGCTGGCCGCTGCCGCGACCGCCGTTGGCGCTGGAGACGAGCCTGCCGGGCGTGTTCGCGGCCGGCGACGTCCGGTTCGACTCGATGAAACGCGTCGCGTCCGCCGTCGGAGAAGGCGCGATGTCGGTCTACCTCGTCCACCGCTACCTTGCGACCGTCTGATGAACACCGACGAGCTGCACGCGATCCCGCTCTTCGCCGGCCTGACCGACGAACAACTGGATGAGTTGATCGTGGACAGCACCGAGGTCCCGATCGAGCCGGGTGTCGCCCTCTTCCACGAGGGTGAGCCGGCGGACTTCTGGTGGGTGCTCGTCGACGGCGCCATCGCGCTGCACCGCCAGATCGGGCGCGAGGACACCGTGATGGGCAAGATGGACGTGCCCGGCCGATGGGCCGGCGGGTTCCGGGCCTGGGACGAGCACGGCGTCTATCTGGCCACCGGGCGCGGGATCGCCGAAGGACGGGTACTACGGGTGCCGGCCGGCGTACTGCGGGACCGCGTCGACGACTGGTTCCCGCTCGGCGGGCACCTCATCAAGGGCGTGTACGGGACCGCCCGGGCGATCGAGTCGACCGCGCGGCAACGCGACGCGCTCATCACGCTGGGAACGCTGTCCGCCGGGCTGGCGCACGAGATCAACAACCCTGCCGCGGCGGCCGCACGCGCGGTCAGCTCGCTCGACACGACCTGTGCGTCGTTGCTGTCCGCACTGGGCCGGCTCGCGGAGGGCGAGATCTCGGCCGCTCAGTTCACCGCCTTGGACGCGTTGCGGGTCGAGTTGAGCGCGGGCACGGCGGCGCCGGACCCGGTCGACCTCGCCGACGCCGAGAACACCATCTCGGAGTGGCTGGATCGGCACGGCGTCGAACAGGACTGGCTGATCGCGCCGCCGCTGGCCGCGGCCGGCGCGACCGTCGAGTGGTGCTCGCGGGCGGCCGAGGTCCTTGGCGATGCTCTGGAGCCGGGACTCGAGTGGGTGGCGAGCACACTCGCCGCTTCGACGCTGCTCGGCGAGGTGAAGGAGTCGACCCGGCGGATCTCCGAACTCGTCGCCGCGGTCCGGTCGTACTCGCAGATGGACCGCGGCTCGATCCAGACCATCGACGTGACCGAAGGCATCGAGAGCACGCTGGTGATGCTCGGTCACAAACTCCGCGACGGGATCGAGGTGATCCGGTCCTACGGCGCCGACGTCCCCCGGATCGACGCGTACGCCGGTGAGCTCAACCAGGTGTGGACGAACCTGATCGACAACGCGGTCGACGCGATGGCGGGTGTGGGCACGTTGCGGATCACCACCCGGACCGACGGTGACCGGGTCGTGGTCGAGTTCACCGACTCCGGGCCGGGGATGCCGCCGCAGGTGGTGGCCCGCGCGTTCGAGCCGTTCTACACGACGAAGGACGTCGGCAAGGGCACCGGCCTGGGGCTGGACATCGCACAGCGCATCGTCGCCGAACACCACGGCGGGACGATCACCATCAACTCCCGGCCGGGCGAGACCACGCTCTCGGTCCGCCTCCCCCACCAGCCGATCACCGCCGGCTAGCGGGATGGGGTGCCGACCGGCTCAGGTGTCGTGCTCGACGATCCGGACCCGCGGGACCTTCAGCGCCTTGCGGGCCTTGGTGGTCCAGTCGGAACACAGGAATCGCGCGGCCGTCTCCGACCAGGCGACGACAACGACCTCGTGACTGCTGGTCCGCTTGACCAGGGTCTGCAGGCCCAGCAGCACTTCGCCGTGGGTGATGGAGACGTGCACCGGGAATCCGCTGGCGAGGCGGAGCCGGCGGGAACTGTGCTCGATCACCGAGGCCAGGTCGACATCCGGGTCGGCGAGCGTCCCCGTCGTATTGCTCCGGCCGGCGGACGGACCGGACGAGGTGAGGGTCGCCCCGAATCTCCCACCTGCGTGGTTCCCGGCGGCGGGCGCGGCCTGGTCACACCGGCCACGTCCGCGAAGCTCGAACCCAGCAACGCCATCGGCCCACCGAAATCCGTCTCCGGATGGCTGGAGACGAGCAGGTGGTACTCGACCGGTTCCTCATACCTTGCGTGCAGGGCGGCAACGCGGCGCGCGTCGCCCTCGCTCATCTCACGCTCGATGAGCACCACCACGTTGTACGTCATTCGTGGCTCCCTTCGCAGTCACTTCCGTTGTACTCCTGCGGCGGAGCCAGCCAAAGGACCCAGGCGCGCAGCGTCACAGAATTGTCAAACTCCTCTCAGCCGGCCGGACCGGCCGCCGAATCTCAGCTCGGGAGCGCCGCCGGCGTGTGCGCACGCGAGTCAGGAGCCAGCGCGCTCAGCAAGTGCGGCGCGTCGACGAGCGTGTGCGTGGCGGGGTCGAGCAACTGCGGATGAAGCGCGTACACCTGCGCGCCGGGGCGTGGCGTGATGTCCCCGGTGAGTAGGGCGGCGAAGTCGGACTGCTCGGCGGCCTCCTGGTCCCACACCCGGTCCGGCTCCAGCCGCGCGGTGACCCGGCGAGCGAAAGCCGAGAGATCCTCACCGGTCTGACGCAGGTAGCCGACCACGGAACCGTCGGCGCACCGGACCGCGACCTCGTCGGTGCGGGCGGCAGCGTGCCAGCAGCAGACCTCCCACAGGCTCACCCGATCCCCGGCGCCGTGCACCTCCTCCAGCGTCGCCGCCATCAGCGCCAGATGACCGCCGTACTTGGCGATGTTGTGTCCGTACCCGGCTGCGCTGAGGTTGACGTCGTACCAGCGCAGCTCCTTCGTCAGCAGATCCACTCCGAACGGGAGCAGGATCTTCGCCGGCCCGGCGAGGTCGAACCGCTCCTCGACGGCGGCCGGGTCGAAGAGCCCGGTCGGTTGCCGCATCACCCCGGCGAAACCGCGTTCGAGCTCGTCGAACGGGACGTTGTTGTAGCTGAACACCACCGGCAGCACGTACCGGCCACCGACGCGCCGCACCGCCCGCAGATCCAGGTCCACGAACTCGGTCGACCCCTGCGGACCCGGGGCCGAGGTCAGATCGCCCGAGTGCACCAACGCATCCTGGTCGAACCGCAGCCGCGTGTAGTCGCACAACCCGACGAAACCCCACTCCTCGTCGAACACCGCGACCGACAGATCGAGATCCACCCGCCGCCCGGCCGGCTCGACCCAGTGCAGGAACAACCGCAGCAACTCGTCCTGCGGGATCGGCACGGCACTCCCCCGGGTCATCCGCAGCAGCGTCGACGACGCGCCCCGCTCCGAACCGGGAGCCGCCAGCCGGGTCAGCTCCTCGTCCAGGAACACCCGCCGCAACCGCGGCAGACCCGTTGCCCGGCGCAACATCTCGCCGACCAGTACGCCCGACAACGCGGTCGCCAGCTCGGCCGGCAACGGCTCCCGGTCGTCGACCGTCGTCCAGATCCGCGCCGTCCCACCGCGCGGAAAGAACAGCCGCAACTCGCCGGGCGGCGTACGCACCTGACCGAGCGCCGCGGTGAGCACGACCGGCGAGACCTCCGAGACCGCCGTCGTCAGCGCGTCCACGAGCGCACCGTGCTGATCCGACGGCAGGGCTCGCGCCAGCTGAACCAGTCGCCGCACCAACTCGCCCGGCCGCTGCCGCAACAGATCAAGCGCATGACCCGGCCTGGACAGGAACGCGTCCTCGAGCCGGGACGCGAACGTGCGAGTCGTCAGCCGGCCGCCGTCCACCCGGACAAACGGGTGCTGAGCGGCCTCGCCCGCGACCGCACGTCCGGCCGCGGTGCTCAGATCGAGATCGGTACGTCGTACGACCGCGAACGCCAGCGCGGCGCGGGGATAGCGCGTCGCGAACTCGAGCGGGTGCAGGTTCTCCGCGATCCGCTTCCAGGCCCGCTCGTGCCGCAGCATGTCCTCGATCAACGTCTCGGCCGGCAACCGGTCGAGCCGCCCCAGCACCAGCCGCCGAGTTGCCCGCGGCAATGACCGTCGACGGACCGGCGGCGTCCGCAGGCCGGGGTCCGCATCCATCAAGGCGTAGAGGAGACGCAGTACGTCGGTCGCCGTACCGGCCCGGTCGATCAGCTCGGGATGGTCGGCGAGGAAGTGGGCAAGAACCAGCGCCCGGGTCTCCCGGACCGGGATCTCGTCCGGCAGCCAGGACGGGTCCGCTTCGGCCAGCAGCACCTGTAGGTCGGCACGATCCGCGGCCGACAGGGGCGAGCGTCGTACCAGCAGTGCATTGACCGTGGACTGCACCGCGTCGGCCGAGGCCATGGTCAGCAGCCGCAGGCGGTCCGAGCGCACGTGTGCAGGCTGCACCTCGTCGAACGACGGCTTCAGGAACGGGTCGTCGGGATCGATCCGGCGCAGGCACAGGGGGCAGGCACTGAAATCCGAGCCGTCCCAACACGTCCGGCAGACCAGGTGCGCGCAGGGCGAGACAGCGTGGACCGACTTCGTGTCGCCGCACAGCACACACGGCTGCTCCGGCTCCTGCAGCAGTCGCGCGAAGACCCGGTTGACGTAAAACGCCTCGGTGTCGCCCGGCACGCTCTCCGGGAAACCACGGAACAACGGGACATGCCGCTGGTCATGGCCGGACTCCGCGTCGAGCAGGTCGAGCAGGGCACGGCCGAACCGGCGAGAGCGGGCGCCGACAGACCGGAGCAGTGCCGGTACAGCCCGACGGACAGCAGGAAGCCTCGCTGGATCAGGTCGGCCTGCAGCGCTGACAGACCCGACTGGATGGTGAGCGGCCGACGCAGCCACTGCCAGGCCGAACGCCGGACCGGCGGTGCGAGCGTGGCCGGATCCACCATCCGCAGGCGGCGCAGCAGTACGGCGGCCTGCGCGTGCTGATCCGGCATCGCGGCTCCTCCCCAGCGGTCTCCCGTGACTTCACGGATGAAGGCGCCAGGGGCGGAGAGCGAACGCGCTACATGGCCTGGTGAAGGAGAAGGAAGCACGTCCAGGAGCCGCCCCTGGCACCGAGAACGCTACCGGGGGCCACCGACACTTTGCCGCGCCCGCCCCACCGCCCCGGCCAGGCATTTTGCGGTGGCCGGCCCCAGACAGAGAAAAGCTCCGGCACCAGGGTCGGGGCCGCCCCGCCCAGACCCCGGTACCAGAGATCTCCAGAGTAGAACGTTCATCCAAATCGACAACCACCGGGTTCCCGATCTGGCACTGATGCGCCGCCATCAAACCCTTGAACCAGCCGGTTCCCGGTGCAGGGAAACCCTTTCAGTTACAGCCGGGAGGTGTCGGACCACGGATAGTGGTTAGGGTCTGGGGTATGGAGGGTGGGGTGATCGAGCGTGCCCGCTGGCGGGACGTGTTCGGGCACGCCGAGTTCAGGGCGCTGTTCCTGGCCGGCGTGCTGTCCGTCGCGGGCGACCAGCTGGCCCGCGTGGCGTTGTCGGTGCTGGTCTTCGACCGCACCAGCTCTGCCGGGCTGACAGCGCTCACCTACGCCCTGACCTATGTGCCCGACCTGCTGTTCGGGCCGCTGCTCGCCGGGTTCGCCGACCGCTACCCGCGCCGTACCGTGATGATCATCACCGACCTGGCGCGCGCTGTTCTCGTTGCAGCCATGGCGCTTCAGGCCCTGCCGCTGCTGGTCGTCATCCTGCTTCTGCTCGCGCTGCAGGCCTTCGGCTCGCCGTTCAACGCGGCACGGGCCGCCACGCTCCCCGTCGTACTGCCAGGCGACCACTACGTGCTCGGCAAGGCTGCGAACGACATGGTCGTGCAGTTCAGCCAGGTGCTCGGCTTCGGCACCGGTGGGGTCATCGTGGTGGCCGTCGGTACGTCAGGCGGCCTGTTGCTGGACTCCGTCACCTTCCTGCTGTCCGCGGCACTCATAGCCGTCGGCGTACGGCGGCGTCCCGCGCCGGCCCGTGACACCAATGAGCCACCCGGCAGCTACTTCAAGGACCTGACCGCCGGGATCTCACTGGTCACACGTACGCCGAAACTGCGCGCACTGGTCGTGTTGGCGACCATCGCAGGGTTCTACGTGACGGTTGAAGGCCTGGCGGTCCCCTACGCGCACGAGATCGGTGGCGGACCGAAAGCGGCCGGACTGCTGCTGGCCGCGAGTCCCGCAGGTGCTGTCGCCGGCATGTGGTTGATCACGCTCTGGCCGCCCGAGCGGCGGATGCGGCTGCTGGGACCGCTTGCAGTCCTCGCCTGCGCACCCCTGATCGCCTGCTTCCTCACGCCAGGGCTGCTGCCCACAGTGGCTCTGTGGGCTGTCTCCGGACTGGCGTCGGCGTACCACCTGCCGACCAGCGCAGCCTTCGTTCAGGCCGTGCCGGACGCACAGCGGGGCCAGGCGTTCGGAGTCGCCAGCACGGCGCTGAAGAGCAGCCAGGGCATCGGCATCCTCCTCGCCGGACTGATCGCCGACCAGTCGTCGCCGTCGGTCGCACTGGGCATCATGGGGACCGTGGGCGCGGTGGCGGCCCTGGCGGCGGGCACCGCCTGGACACGGGCCCGCCGGGCCGGGACCGGCTCCCCGGAGAAATAGTGGCCGGGGCGAGCGTCCGGAGATTCAGGGAATATCTCCGGACGAGGCTCCGTAAAATGTCGGTTAAGAAATTTCGGCAATATCCGTCAGATCACCACTCGTTACCGTTCGTGAACCACTCGTTACCGGAACGGCCGAGCCGGCGCAGCCACTCGTTGCCACTCTGCGTGAACCACTCGTTGCCGCCGCGGAACCACTCGTTCCCACCGTGGAACCACTCGTTCCCGGAGCCGGTGAACCACTCGTTGCCGCCGTTGAACCACTCGTTGCCGGTGCTGATCTTCGACATGGTGCTGGATCCTTCCTTCGCCATCCGTCGGATGGATTTATGTGGGGCTGGGGATGACCTCACGTGAACGGGCAGTTACTATTACGGAATAACCGCTCAGGTCTAACCGTGTGAGGCCACCATGATTCTGATCGGTCGGAGCAATTGGGTGCCACCCCGCCAATGGAAGCTCTGGTCGTTGCCGCGTCCTGCGCTGAGCTATGTGCTCGGCGTCGACGCTGTCGCAGTCATCATCACCGCCTTGGCTCTGGCCTCGACGGTCTCCGGCGCCCGAACCGGCGTCAGGCCGACCGAGTGGGTCGCCTTCGCGGTGCTGGCGGCCGCCTCGGTGCTTCACCTGGAGTCTGCCCGCGGAATCGAGCGGCGACGCGAGATGGCGGCAAACACTTCCCCGTACACCAACCTGAAGAGCCTCTGGGTCTTCGCCGGCCTGCTGTTGCTCCCGCTGAGCCTGGTGGTCGCGCTGGTCGTGCTGTCGTACGGGTACTCCTGGATCCGGGTCTACGGGCGGACCATTGCGCACCGCAAAGTGTTCTCGGCGAGCACGTTCATCCTGGCCAGCGCTGCCGCGGCCGCAGTGCTGCGCGGTGGTGGGCTGATGACTGAGCCACGCGTGCCGACCGGGCCGTGGAGCCTGTTGGTCGTGGTTGGTGCTGCGGCGACCTGGTGGCTGGTGAACTTCGCGCTGGTGATCGGCGCGATCCTGCTCTCCTCCCCCGACGCCACCGCTCGTGGCGCCCTCGGAGACCTCGCCGACCAGCTGGTGGTCGTGGCCGGCCTCGGCCTGGGTGTAGCGGTCGCCGCACTGCAGGCGTCGTACCCCTGGGTGGTGCCGATCCTGATGGTGACGGTGCTGGCGTTGCACCGCGACCTGCTGCTGCCGCAGTTCCAGCGGGCCGCTGGGACCGACGTGAAGACCGGTCTGGCGACTCCGGCCTACTGGGCCAGCGCCGTGCCTGCTGAGCTGGCTCGTGCGGAGACCCTGCGCAGTTCGGTGGGTCTGCTGATGCTGGACCTGGACAAGTTCAAGGAGATCAACGACACCTACGGCCACCCCGCTGGGGATCAGGCGCTGCGTGCGGTCGGCGAGAGCGTGCGTGCGGAGGTCCGCCAGGGCGATCTGGTCGCTCGGGTCGGTGGGGACGAGCTGGCCGTGCTGCTGCCGGGTGCCTCCGAGGGCGAGGTGCTGGAAGTGGCCGAGCGGATCCGGGACCGGCTCAGCACGCTCAGTGTGTCGGTGGAGACGGCCAGCGCATCCACTGCGGTGATCACCGGCGTACCGGCGTCGTTCGGCGCGGCGGTGTACCCGGACGTCGCGGACACCATGGACCAACTGGTGCTCGCAGCCGACAACGCGCTGCTCAGCGCCAAGCGGGACGGGCGGAACCGGATCGTCGCGGCCCGCCCGAACCCGCCTGCCGTCACCGAGCAAACAGACCAGCCGGTCGGCGACTAACGCACTCTGATCAGTGCCTTGCCGAGCAGCGTGCGCTGCTCGAGCGCGATGTGGGCGTCGGCCACGTGGTCGAGGTCGTAGACGCGGTCGACCACCGGCCTGAGATCCCCGGCGACGGCTCGGGCGATCACATCGGCGCCTGTGACCGTCGTACCGGTGGTGCCGGCCCTGAGGTCGTGGATCCCCTTCACCGTGATCCCGCGTCGTTCGGCCTCGTCGGCGTCGTACGCCGCGAAGTCGCCGCTCGGGGCGCCGTGTGCGGAGAACCAGCCGCCGTCCTTGACGACGGTGAACGCGGTCGCGCCGAGCTCACCGCCGGCGCCCTCGAAGACGATGTCGGCGCCGCGGTCGCCGGTTGCCTCGAGCACCGACTTCTCCCAGCCGGGCTTGGAGTAGTCGATCACCACATCGGCACCCTGGGCCTTGCTGAGGTCGAGTTTCGCCTGTCCGCGCGCGGCTGCGACGACGTGTGCTCCTGCCTTGTGGGCAAGCTGGATCAGGAGGAGACCCATTCCGCCCGCGGAGGCGGTGACGAGCACGTCCTTGTCCTGCATCGGTGGCGCGAGTTCTTCGAGCATGAGAGCGGTGAGACCGTCGCTGAAGACGGCGATCGCGGTCTCGAGGTTGAGTTCGGGTGGGACTTCGACAAGACCGGCGGCGTCCGCACGGGCCAGTTCGGCGTACGCACCGAAGCCGGGTGCGCGGCCAACGACGGTCTTGCCGACCCAGTCGGGCGATACACCCGGGCCGACGGCACGGACTGTGCCCGCGAGTGAACCACCGGGGACGTACGGCGGTTTCACGTCGAAGAACTCGCTGTGAAGGCCCTGGCGAATGGCTGTCTCGACGAAGATGACATCGGCGACCGCGACCTCGACCAGGACCTCACCGGCACCTGGCGTGGGGTCGGGCCAGTCCTGGGTCTTGATCACCCCGGCGTCGCCGAACTGGGTGACAACTGCTGCTCGCATCACTGCTCCTTTCACGGTGATGCGAGCCTGCATCCTCAACTATGGTTGAGGTCAAGTCGGCCGGTTGTCCACAGGCGCTCGGTGACGACGGGAATCTGTCGGCGGTCCGGCGTACTGTGCAGGGCATGTTCGACGCCGTCTTCGTCCCGGCCGACCCGCCGCGCGCGGGCCGGCTGGCGCTGTACGGCGACCTCACGGGAGCGGGCGAGGTCGCCGACGGGACGGTGGAACTGGTGCTGCCCAAGGGTTCGCAGGTGCGGCGGACCACGACGCCGGCACGGTTGCTGACCGTCCCGGAGGTCCTTGACCGACTGGAAAACGAGGATGCCGGTTCGCCCAGTTGGGAGGCTTGGCGGACCGCGGCTCTGGCCGGGCTGGGACTGATCGGGCGCGGACGGTTGGTGCCGGACCGCAGCCCTGAGGGGTACGGCGCCTGGCGGGTGGCGCCCTTGGATCCGCTGGACCGCGGCTGGTTGAAGAACCTCGGTTCCGCCATGCCGCCGTACGCGTATGCGTTGCCGATCGAGGGGACGCGGCCGGTGCGGCTGGTCGATCCGGAGCAGCTGGTGCGGGCGTTCTGGGATGCGATCGCGGACACGCTGGTCCGGACACCGGCGGCGGCTGTGGCCGTGCGGGCGGGTGCGGCGCCGTTCGCGGCGGCGGATCCGATCGAGGTGACCGGGCCGACTGCGTGGCTGGAGGAGACCGCGCAGAGCGAGCAGGCCGGTGCACGGTTGGTCTTGCGAATCGAGCCGCCCGAGGAGGACGACGAGTTCCGAGCGGTGCTGCAGCTGCGCAGCGGTGTCGATCCGAGTCTGTTGGTGGACGTCCAGGATGTGTGGAGCGCACCCGCCGCCGTCCTTGCCGCGCTGGGCGAGCGGGCCGAGACCGACCTGCTGCTGGCCTTGCGGCGTGGGGCTCGCGTGTGGCCGCCGCTGGGTGCCGCGTTACGTGATGCGGCTCCATCCGAGGTCGCGGTCGACGACGCGGCACTGGAGGAGCTGGCCGAGGGCAGTACGGCGTTGGAGGGCGCCGGGATCGAGGTGCTCTGGCCGGCGGAGTTGTTCGCGGGCGAGTTGGCCGTGCGGGGGACGGTTGCGACACCGACGCCGGGAGCGGTCACCGGACCGGACTTCAATCTCAACGAACTGGTGGCGTTCCGCTGGCGGCCGACGCTGGACGGACAGGAGCTGACCGAGCAGGAGGTGGCGGCGCTCGCGGAGGCGAAGCGGCCGATGATCCGGATGCGCGGGCGGTGGGTGCGGGTCGACCACGAGGTGGTCCGCAAGCTCCGGCGAGGCGGCACCCGGAAGCTGACCGGCGCGGAGGCGCTCGGTGCGGCGCTGACCGGGACCATCGAGGTCGACGGCGAACTGGTCGCCTTCGACGCGAACGGATCACTGGCGTCGATGCTGGCACGGCTACGAGCAGTCGAGGAGCCCGCGCCGTACGCCGAGCCGGCCGGATTGCACGCGACGTTGCGGGAGTATCAGCGGCGAGGCGTCGCGTGGATGGCGCAGCTTGCCGAGCTTGGCCTGGGTGGGTGCCTCGCGGACGACATGGGGTTGGGCAAGACGATCCAGGTCATCGCGCTGCACCTTCAGTTGCGGGGGCGCGGTCCGACACTGGTGGTCTGCCCGTCGACACTGCTCGGGACGTGGGAGCGTGAGTTCGACCGGTTCGCGCCCGACGTGCCGACCAGGCGGTATCACGGTGCCGGGCGGACGCTGAGCGATCTGGCTCCGGACGAGGTGGTGCTGACGACGTACGGCGTGGTGCGGCAGGACCATCAGGTGTTGGGGGAGGTGTTCTGGGGCCTCGCGGTCGCGGACGAGGCCCAGCACGCGAAGAACCCGTTGTCCCGGACGGCTCGCGCGCTGAGGACGTTGCCGTCGGCAACCAGGATCGCGCTGACCGGGACCCCGGTGGAGAACCGGCTGTCCGAGCTGTGGTCGATCCTGGACTGGGCGGCGCCGGGGTTACTGGGGACACTGGACCGCTTCCGGCACGATGTCGCCGTACCGGTCGAGCGGTATCACGACGAGGAGGCGACGGCCAGGCTGGCCCGGGTGACGCGGCCGTTCCTGCTGCGCCGGCGGAAGAGCGATCCGGGGATCGCGCCGGAGTTGCCGCAGAAGACCGAGCACGACGTCGTCGTACCGCTGACCGTGGAGCAGGCCACGCTCTACCAGGCCGTGGCCAAGGAGACGCTGGCCAAGATCGAATCGGCCGAAGGGATCGCGCGGCGTGGGCTGGTGCTCAGTCTGCTCACCCAGTTGAAGCAGGTGTGCAACCATCCGGCGCAGTTCCTGCACGAGCCGGGTCCGCTGGAGCGCCGATCGGGCAAACTGGCCGCGCTCGACGAACTGCTCGACGTGATCCTGGCCGAGGGCGAGTCGGTGCTGATCTTCAGCCAGTACGTCGAAATGTGCCGGCTGATCGAGGCGCATCTGGCGGCGCGGCGGATCAAGACGTTGTTCCTGCACGGCGGGATCGGCGTGCGGAAGCGAGAAGAACTGGTCGGGCAGTTCCAGGCCGGCGAGGCGCAGGTGTTCCTGTTGTCCTTGAAGGCGGGCGGTGTCGGGCTGACGCTCACCCGGGCGACCCACGTGGTGCACTACGACCGCTGGTGGAACCCTGCCGTCGAGGACCAGGCGACCGACCGCGCCTACCGGATCGGCCAGGACCGACCGGTCCAAGTGCATCGCCTGGTCACCGAGAACACGCTCGAAGACCGCATCTCCACCGTCATCGCGGCCAAACGCGACCTGGCCGACGCGGTCGTCGGTTCGGGTGAGGCCTGGCTCAGCGAGCTGTCCGACGCCGAGCTGACCGAGCTCGTCGAGCTGTCGAGTGGCCCGGTGAAGTTGGGCTCCGCGAGCGCCTACAACCCCTCTGCTGTTGGCAAATCCGCTCCTGTCGGCGGAGGTGAGGACGATGAATGAGCGGGTGCCGTGGCAGGGGTGGCGGCAGAAGGGTGAAGACGCCGGACTGCCTGCGGCGAAGGGGCCTGGCAGCCGGCGGCCGTTCGGGGCGACGTGGTGGGGTCGGGCGTGGCTTGAGGCGCTGGAACACCGGGCTCGGCTGGATCCGGGCCGGCTGTCGCGCGGTCGGTCGTATGCACGTCGCGGGAGTGTCCTCGAGCTGACGGTCTCACCTGGCGCGGTCGAGGCCGTGGTGCAAGGCAGTCGTGTCACGCCGTACCAGGTGACGGTTCGGATCCGCGCCTTCACGGCCGCCGAGTGGGACGCTGTCCTCAACGTGATGTCGTCTCAGATCGGCCGAGTGGCTGCGCTGCTTGACGGCGAGCTTCCACCTGAGGTGGTCGACGATGTCCACGCCGCCGGTTTGGAGTTGCTGCCGGGCGCCGGCGAGGTGCTGACGAACTGCAGTTGCCCGGACTTCGCCGTACCGTGCAAACACTCGGCCGCCGTGTGCTACCTGGTTGCGGACGCCCTGGACGACGACCCGTTTGCGCTCCTGCTCCTTCGAGGGCGGCGGCGCGACGAACTGCTGTCTGCGCTGCGATCACGCCGCGCCACAACGAGTGCGTCTGTGCCTCAACCGCCGCCGCCGGGCGTTGTCGCCAAAGAGGCCTTCCATTCCGCTGAGGCACGTCCTGCTGCGTTGCCTGTGCCGCCTCGACCGATGGGTTCACCTGGGATACCGGCAGCCGTCCAAGCGCTGGCCCCACCACGTTCCTCCGGCGTCGACGTACGCGACCTCGTGGCCCTGGCCACCGACGCCGCCCACCGTGCCTGGGAGTTGGCGTCCGGAGACGGCGACGCCGGCATACACCTCACCTTCGACCAGGACCTCGCCCGCCGCGCCTCGCTTCTCCTGGGCACTCCCGAGCTGGCCGACCTCGCTCACCGGGCAGGCGTCTCCGCACGCCAACTCACCAGCTGGGCCGCGGCCTGGCGCCAAGCCGGCCCCGGCGGCCTCTTTGCCACCATAGACGAACCCACCGACATCGACCCGGAAGCCCTCGCCGAAGGCCTGGCCGCCCTGGGCGGCACCGCCGAAGCCAACCGCATCACCGCAGGCCGCACCCAACTACGCCTAGGCCCCGACGGCCTCTGGTACCGCTTCGACCAACACTTCAACGACTGGACCCTCACCCGCCCACCCTCCCCCGATCCACGGGACCTACTGACGGACTAGAGCGATTTCTCGTCCGATGGGAGAGGCCCTAGGCTTCGGCCGACGTACGTTCCTGGGGAGGGTCCACACATGCGCCGAGCTGTCACCATCGCCTGCGCACTCGTCCTGCTGTGCTTGACCGCGTGTGATTCCCCCACCCAGCAGACCACAACCAACCCCCAGCCAACAGGCAACCTCTGTGAACGTGTACGCCCGACCCTGACCGGCGATTGGAAGCTCGAGAATTTCAAGCCCAACCTCGTCACGCCACCGGCTGACCGCTGCACCTTGATCGATTCCGCAGATCTGACCCACGGCATCCGGATCTCGGTGTCCGTCCTCCCGATGAGCACCGCCCAGGCCGCCGAGGCCCGGAAGCAGGACGAACGCCAGGTCGCGACGTACTCCGTCGCCAAAGTCGTCGACGGCGGACTCGGGCCGGACTCCTGGGCGATCGACCCGGCCGCGGCCGCCCCGTGGATCACCTTCCGGACCGGCGACCGGCTGATCAGAGTCGCCGCCATGTGGGGCGGACACGGACTGGAGGAGCTGAAAGCCGTTGCGCGCACGATCACCACGCTGCCCGACGGGATCCCAACGGCCCCGGCGGTCATCGAGCTACCCGAGTGCGCGCGCGGCACCGCGGCGGCCGAGCACATTCTCGGCACGAAGGCGGTCGTACGGCGAGACGCCGTCGTCGACGGCTACCTGTTCTGTCAATGGGGTTCGGCCACCCGGGCTGTCCACATCCGCTCCGGGGCCTCGGCTCCGATGCCTCCTCGGATTTCATCCACACGAAGGACGCATTCCACGCGCATCGCGTGACCGTGGGTGCCGAGGGTTGGCAAGGGAGCAATGGATATCTGACGTTCCGCACGAGGAAGCAGACCTTCGTCACGATCCTCGTGGCCCCCGATCCGAACACGTCCCCAGGTCCCGTGGTCATGCTCGCCCGGGCGATCGAGCCGGCCTACGGGCGCTGAGTCACGTGATGCGGGCGGTGAGGAAGGCTTGGGTCAGGTGGGTGATGAGGTTGTATGGGATGGGTTTGGTGAGGGGGAATTTCAGGGTGCCCTTGCCGGAGCGGTACGGCGCGATGTCGGCGGCGAGGGCATCGTCGACGGGTGGGATCGGGTAGATGGAGATGTGGTCCTTCCAGGCGCTGAAGTAGAGCAGTGGCTTGCCGTCCAGGGTGATGGTCGGCATCTGGTAGCTGATCTTCTCGCCCGCATCCGGGATCACGGCGTGGACGGTACGCCGTACTTCCTCCAGGACCTCCTGGACGTCGGCCGGGAACGACGCGATGTATTCGTCCACGCTCGTGAACTTGTTCTCCGCCATACCAGTCATCGTGACGAGGGACCCCGGTCCCGGCAAGGTGCTCAGGAGCGGCGGCGGAGGGAGGTGTGGGCTTCGAGGGCGGTGACGAGGTGGTCGGCGATCTTCGCGTGGCCGGAGACCGAGGGGTGGACGCCGTCGGTGGTGTCGGCCTCGGTGATCCAGCCGGTGGAGTCGACGAGGACGAGGTCGGGGTCGTCGAGCGACGTGACCGCCGCCGTGATCACGTCGGCGTGCTTACCGCTGAACGGGGTCACCGACACGATCGTCGTCCCCGGGTACGCCGTCCGCACCCGCTTCACGTAGTCGGCGTACTGCTCGGGTTTCAGCGTCTCGTCGTTCACCCCGAGGTTGATCACGACCACGTCGGACGGCTCCACCCGTTCGGCCGGCGACCCGGCGAAGTTCCAGCCGAACGACTCGATCCCCGGCGGCACCTCGCCGTTCCCCGGCCGGAGGACGCCCTGCCGCCCGAAGCCGACCTGGTACGACGTGGCGCCGAAGGCCCGCGCGGTCAGATAGGCGTACGACGCCCTACCGTCGGCTCCCTCGGACTCCGGATGGGTGCTGAGCGCCAGCACGCCCTGCGTGATCGAGTCCCCGTAGAACTCGAGCCGCGGACCGCCCGGCCGACCGCTGAGCCGCAGCCGGCTGTTCACGTCCAGCACGAGTCCGGCGAACACGACAGCGCACTCAAACGGCGGATTCCACCGGTTGACGTGTTCGTTGACGTCCTTCACCACGATCTGGACCTGGTGGCGCCCGTCCGGTGCGGACAGTTCGATCACCGGGTTCTCGATCAGGTGCAAGGCCGGCTCACCGTCGTCGACGGTGATCCACAGGTGTGGCGCGACGGTGAGGCCGGTCGTGTCGAAGAGCAGTTGCAGCCGCTCCCCCGCGAACGAGAACGAGATGCGCGAGCCGGAGTTGACGGTCACCGCCAGCCCTGGCTGGTGACCCCACTGGCCCTCCAGCACGATGCGCGGATCTCCGGGGGCGACGACCTCACCGGGCTCGAACGGCACGTCTGACTCCTTTGACTTCGGTGGCGACGGCCATTCTGCCTGGCCGCTCACCACCCGTCTTTGCGAGCCCGCGCCTCGAACAGCAGGATGCCGGCCGACAGTGCGACGTTGAGCGAGTCCGCCTGCCCGAGCATCGGGATCGACACCGCCTCACACCCCTGCTCGTGCCATGCCTTCGACAGCCCACTGCCCTCCGAGCCGACGACGAAAGCGGTGGGGCCGTCGTACGCACGGCAACGGTAGCTACCGGTCGCCGCCGGATCGGCGAGGTGCACGCGGAAGCCGTGACCGCGTAACCACCTGGCGGCTTGTGAGACCTCGTCGAACTCCAGGACAGGCGTGGTCAGGACCGTTCCGCGGCTGGCGGAGTACACGGCCGGGTGACTCGGCCGTGCTCGCCTGCTCGTCAGGACGAGGCAGTCGGCGTTGGCCGCGTCGACCGTACGGATCAGGGTGCCCAGGTTGCCGGCGTACTCGACTCCGTCGGCGACCAGCACGAGCGACGAGTTGGTGAAGCGGAAGGTGTGCGGTTGCCAGACCGGCAGTCGTACGACGGAGATCAGGCCGTCCGACCGGGTCTTGCGAGCCAGCCGGGACAGCAGCTTCTCCGAGATGCGGTAGACCTCGGTGGCACGTTCGGCGATCCGCTCGGCGGCGTACGTCGTACTCGCCTCGGGGCACCAGAAGAAGGTGTCGATCGGGGTCTTGGTGGCGAGCAGGCGGTCGTGTTCCCACCTGCCCTCGATCATGATCCGACCGGGTGCGCCGTCCTTGCGGACGGTGAGCAGGTCGCGGACAGACGGGTGGTGCGCGCCGATGGGACGCGCATTCTGCACGGTCATGTGCAAGCTCCGGATGGAGAGAATCAGCAAGCGCGCCGGGGGCCCTGTGATGGGCCCGCACCGGCGTGGCGAACGCCCGAAGGCGCCGTAACTGGCCGCGGTCTTCCTGGACCGCGTCAGCCAAGGATTCTCTTCACACTTCGGATCGTAAGTACGCCCCATCCAGCCGTCACCCGATTTTCGGCCGGCCCGGTCTACGGGGTGCCTCGTGGTTGTCCACAGGCTGGCGGCAGGCGGGTTTTGGTCTGTCGGTGCGGATGGTTAGAGTCCCTTCTCTGGTTGCCGGTCGCTCGCGGGGGCCGCCGTACCACACGGGAGGAGTGCGATGGACGCGACGTTGCTGGACGCCGAGGCCGAGGCGGCCGTACTGCGCGTCTACCGCCAGGTCTTCGCTGTGCTCGCCCGCGAGGCCGGCGCCATGATCGTCGACCCGGAGCTGCTCGACGTCGACCAGGCCATCCTCGACGCGTTCGCCGAGGCGGGCTCCGACGGGCTCACCGTCGAGCAGGCCACGCTGGCGTGCCGGGCGTACCCCCACGACGTGATCGTCCGCCGCTTCGAGGTGCTCCGGCAGTACGGCGCCATCACCAAGCTGGTCGACCGCCCGAACGAACTGCGTCACCGGGCCGCGTTCGCGCCGTACGTCATGTTGATGTTCCTGCGCCGGATGTCGGTGCAGGGCGGTCAGGCGGAGTTGCACCAGCTGCTGACTCTCGAGGCGCACAGTGTGAGCGACCCGGGCGCGACCGAGGACGACGGCCTCGCCTCGATCGAGCGGCTGACCAAGGTGTTCCGCCTGCTAGGCAACGAGCTCGCGATCCTGGTCTCCACCAGCACGACGGCACAACTGCGGGAGAACGCGCAGCTCGCCTGGGGTAACGAGCGGCTGATCGAGCAGGCGGAGAAGGTCCACCGGATCGTGCTGGAGCGCTGGCCCTCGCTGCACCGCGCCTGTACGTCGCTCCGCATGGCGTTGGCCGCGTACGCCGACGCGGTGCAGCTCGCCGCCGGCCGCCTGGTGGAACGAGCCGGTACGACGCGCGCGCTCGGACTGCTCCCGATCGAGACCTGGCTGACGTTCACGCGAAGCAGTGAGCCTGAGGTGCTCGCCAGTGTCCTGGACGGGCTGTTGTTCGACGCCGCCGCACCGGAATTCTCGCCCCAGACCATGGTGGAGGCGGTCGAGACCGGCCGCCGGAGCGGGACCGCCCGGATGGCGCCGCCGCGACCCACAGAGGACGCGGTCGCGCCGGAGTCCGCGGCCGCGACGGACCGCGAGGACTTGCGGGCCGAGGCCGAGCGAGTGCTCGCCGGCCGCGACGCGGTGAACATCGTCGAGGTGGTCGACGACGCCGGGGACTGGATCACGGCCCGCCGCGTGCTGGCCGAGTTGACGGCAGCGCATTTGCATGACGAGCTCGATTACGAGCTGGTGTGGTCGGACGGGATGCGGATCGACCCCGGCGCCGGGACGCCGTGGGCGACCGAGGGTGTGTTCAGGCGGGTGACGCGATGAGCACGCCGTCATCGTCGGAGGCCGTCGAGCGTCGGCTGCACAACGCGTTGTGGTGGGCGAAGGTGCAATCGGCCGGGCCACTGGAGGTCCCGCCGGACACGCCTGCCGTGGCGGGCCTCACGCGGGCCGCTTCACCGGACGGCTCCACTGTCTGGCTGGTGCCGACGTTGCCTTCCGGCGCCGGTCACGCCGTGCTGGAGGAGCTGGGCACTCCCCCGGTTGCAGTCGAGCAGCCGAACGAGACGGCGCGCGTCCTGTCGATCTGCGTCGCCTGCTGCTGGACCGACCGGAGCGGGCCGGCATGGCCCGGATCGGTCGGCACGCTCGCACAGGTCAGGTCGGTGTACGCCGGGATGCGCGGGCGACCCGAACAGTCGAGCGACCTGACCCTCATCATCGGAAGTCTTCGCCGGCTGCACGCCACCCACTGGCTGCTGTGGAACGAGAAGGCCGGCGAAGTCCGCCTCGGCCCACGCGTCATCACGTGGAGCGCCGCCGACCTCGCCACGCTCCGAGACCTCTGCCGCCATCTTCCCGAGCCGCCGCCGGCGGTCTTGACCAGCGCTCCAGCTCCGGAGCCTGAAACGGACCCGCTGCCTGCGGAGGTGGCGGATGACTGAGCAACACGTGCTGTTCGATCCGCTGCTGCAGGATCTGGGCGATCGGGCGCGAGACGAGGTGCTGGCTGCCTTCAGCGCGGTGCAGTACGCGGCGCACCCAGTGGCCGAGGTGCAGTTGGCCGGGCTGCGCGACGTGACGCTTCGCCGACATGTCCAGAAGATGCTCAAGCTGATCGGTCGGACTCTCGTGCATGTCGACGGCACGCATTGGACCGCGGGCTATGCCGACGACATCGCAGCGACCCTGACCGCGCAGGGCTGGCAGCCGTTGTCGGTCGTCGACCGCGCTGTCCTTGTGCTCGTGCTGATCCACTCGGTCGCAATCCCTCGCAGTGAAGGGATCCTGACCGGTGACAGCTGGCAGTCGGCTCGCCCGACCACCGTCGACGAGCTCCGGACCACGAAGATCAGCGGCGAGGAACGGCGCCTTGCCCTCCAGCGACTGCGAGCGGCCGGCTTGATCCAACTGTCCGGCGATCACTCGGGCGGCCCCAGTTACCTCCCGGGCCCGCAGCTTCAGCGACTCACGCCTGCCGCACGAAGGCGTCTCCAGGACCAGCTCATCCTGGCCGCTGCCCCCGCCAGCCCGATCGCGGAAGCGATCCGTGCCCGCAACGGCACCTGGGACAAGGCGGACAGCACCAGCAGTACGACATCGACCGAGCAGGCGGCAGAGCGCCGTACGACGAACGACCCCGGGGAAGGAAACGCATGAGCGAGCGGAGCGAGGACCTCAGCCGACTCTCAGCCGCGCCCGGAGCGAAGCGAGGCTGTCGATGAGCACTACGGTGGAGGACGGCCCGTTCGACATTCTCGGATCAAAGGTGCTGCTCGGCGTACAGGTCGTCGACCTGTCACGCCTGTCCACGCACCCGATCCCGATGGTCAGCCAAGGCCTCGTCACGGTCGCCGGCCAGGGCCCGACCGACTCGAACGGCGCCGGCAAGTCGTCATGGATCGCCGCGCTCAGCCTGCTGCACGCCGACGAGCAGTGGCGCCTGACCAGCGGTGCGCCGGGTGCAGCCGAGCTGCTGTTCACCGCGGAGGCGGCCGGCCAGGAAGGCAACTGGTCCAACGTCGACCGCGGGTACATCGTCGGCGTGTTCTCCGACCCCGATCTGACCGACCTCGCCGAGATCGAGGCGGCCGCGATCACCGTGTGGATCCGGATCAACCGCAAGGCGTCGTACATCGACCTGCGCTGGACGAACGGCCTGCACGTCCCGTACGGCGCGACCGAGGCCGAGCGGGCCGCCGGTGCCGATGCGCTGTGGGCGGCGCTGCCGCATTCGAACGGCCGCACCGACTTCCACGCCAACAAACTGTCCACCGTCCTGTACGGCGGCCGGGTGCGATGCGTCTCGTTCCTGTCGACCTCGGTCCGGTCGAGCCCGACCGCGAACCTGCTCGCCGAGCCGCTGAACGAACTCGGCCCGGCGCGGATCTTCAACGCGATCGCGACGCTGACCGGTCTCGATCGCGAGCTCGAGCAGGAGCAGGCGCACCGGTCGGCCGAGCACACCCAGCGCGAGGCGACCAAGCAGGCGACGGCCGATCTGCAGCGGTGGGAGCAGGAGATGGCCGCCGTCGAGGCCGGCATCCAGCAACGCGCGGCGGCCCGTGAGGCTCTGGCTGCGGCGAAGGAGTCCTGGCGGGCGCGGTGCGCCCGGCACCTGATCGACGGCGACGCGCGGAACGCCGAGATCCTGCAGGAGCTCGCCATACTCGACGAGCGGGTCGTGGAGCAGGAGGCCCGGCGGGAGGCGATCGACGCCGAGATCGATGCCTTTGGCAACGAGGAGGGCCTGCTCCGGGACGTCCAGCTGACCCGGCAGGAGCGGGACAAGCTGGACGCGCGGGACCGTGAGCTCGACCTTGCGCAGCGTTCGATTCGCGAGCAGCTCGAGCGGCTCGGCCAGGAGCACCGGCGTCTGCTGGAGGCGGGACGTTCGGCGGACGGCCGGGATCTCGCCGCGGCCGCCCGGGAGCAGGACGAGGCCCGCGCCGTCCTCGAGGAGCACATCGGCCGCGACCATGCCGCACGGTCCGCGGTCGACGTCGCGACCGCCGAGCTGCGGGAGGCCGAGAGCGGTCAGACCGTGTCCGCGCCGCAGCAACAGGTGCTGGAGACGGCCGGCATCGAGTGCGGTGCGCTGACCGACATCACCGAGTTGCCGGAGTCGGAGCGTGCCGAGTGGGAGCCGCGGCTCGCGCCGTACCGGGAAGCTGTCGTCATCGACTTCGGCGACGCTGCCGTCGCATCGGCCGCGTTGGCCGACGCGGGGTACGCCGGATTCCTGCTGGTGCTGGCGAATCGGCCCGACACCGCTCGCACGGCAAGCAGGCGAGGGCCGAAGTCGGCCGACCAGCGATTCCGCCTGGACGGGTTCTTCGCGGCGATCGGTGAGCGCGCGACCAAGGAGAACATCGACGACGTCGCCGGTGTCGTCGCGGTCGGGCAGTTCGACGAGCCGTTGACCGGCCGGACCGCGCGGATCCAGGCCGCTCGCCGCCGGTTGGACGCGGCAGTGGAGGCGCGTGCGGTCGCATCCGCGGCGCTCGAGCAGGCCCGAGCCCGGGTCGAGCAGGCGGAACGCCGTACCGCGGCCGCCCGCGCACTCGCCGACGCCGAATCGGTGCAGGAGCAGATCCTCGCGCTGCGCGAGACGATCGACCGGCACGAATCGGACCGCGACTCGCTCGCGCCGAAACTCCAGGCGGCGAAGGAATCGGCCGAGGCCGCCGCCGGCCAGCAACTCGTCCGCGACGAACGGCTCAAGAACCTCGAGGCGACCCGCCGGGACCACGAGCGGATCCTCGACGATCTGACCGCCCGCCGGCTCGCACTGCTCGAGGAGCAGACGTCACTCGACCTGACTTCCCGGGCCACGGCGTGGGGGTCGACTCCGGCCGAGGCGGAGGAGTTCATCCTCAGCCTCCCCGACGACGGCCAGCGCCGTACGACGGCCGACTGGAACCACCAGGCCTGTACGCAACTCGACGACGTCATCCGGCGCTGCTTCCCGAACGCCCGCTCCCGCGAGGAGATCCCGACCGAGCTCTGGGAGATCCTCAACGGCCCGGACGGCTGGACGAACGGCACACTGGGCGCCCGTGTCGGCCTGGTGCCGGCGCTGCACCGGACGTTGAGCAGCCACCTCGCGCAGCACGAGACGTTCGACAGCCTGCAGCAACAGCAGATCGCCAGCCAGCGCGCCGAACGCAACGCGGCCCTCGAACGAGCCCGCGAAGGACTCGCCGAGGCCGAGAGCACCGCCCGCGCCCACCGCGCATCCCTTGCCGACGGCATCAAAGCGCGGCTCCGCCTGGTGTCGCAGGAGTTCGACCGGCTCGACCAGCAGTACGGCGGGTACGGCGCGAAACTCGAGTTCCCCGAACCCGACCCGCCGGCCGAACCCGACAAACCGTGGCGCTGGACGGTCACGCCCAAGTGGCGCCGTTCCGAGGGCGGCCCGTTCTCCGCGTTCAACGTGAAGGGCAACACCGCCCAAATGGACGAGAAGGCGGTCAAGCTGGTGTGCGCGGCCGCACTCGCCGGTGGCTCCGACCGGCCACTGCTGCTCATCCTCGACGAACTGGGCCGGAACCTGGGTTCCCAGCACCGGCGCGAGGCTGTCGCGCTGTTCGAGCAGATCGGCCGCGACCGCAACATCACGGTGATCGGCGCCCTCCAGGACGACATGGAGCGCTACGCCCTCGCGTCGTCGCGGCTCTACGTCAAACTTCGCCGCAGCTCCGACACCATGCCGTACAACCAGGCACCGGTGGTCAAGGGCAACGAGGAGTACGCCGCCCGAGTGGAACTCCTCCGCACCTGGCTGGAGTCCTACCGAGGCCCGACGCCCACGTTGGATCTCGCCGCCCCAACGCTGACGCCTTAGAGTCCGCTTACTGCCTCCACGGGGGCGATGTTGTGGTCGGACAGGTCGCTGCGTACGCGGTGCCGGTAGCGGAGTGGGGACTCGCCAACCTCGCGTTTGAAGGCGGTGCTGAAGGCGCTCTCCGATGCGTAGCCCAGGTCGGACGCGAGCGACCCGACGCTGACATCGCCGTCCCGCAGCGCGCGCTGGGCTAGAAGCATCCGCCAGCGGTTGAGATAGGTCAGCGGCGGTACGCCGGCCACGGTCCGGAACCGTTCGGCGAACGACGTCCGAGACATCACTGCGGCGCGCGCGAGTTCCTCAAGTCCCCACGACTTGCCCGGCTCGGCGTGCATGAGGCGGAGCGCCGGGCGCAACCGTTCGTCGGTCAGGAGCCGTAGCCAGCCCGGCGGCAATTCGGCCTGGTCGATGTAGGCACGCAGTACCTCGAGCAGCACCAACTGGCTGTGCTGCCGGATCGCGAACGCCGAACCCAGTCGGTTGGCACTCACCTCGTCGAACAGCCGGTGCAGACTTCCGCGCAAGTTGGCCGCCGTGGCAGCCGCTCCGCGGACGTGTCCGACCGGTGGGAGTGCCTGCAGCAGGAGAGCTTGGCCGGCCGGGTTGAGGTCGATCCGGCCGCCGAGCACGACGTCGTCGACCTCGCTGTTGACACCGACGAGGCCGCTGAACGGAAAGCCCGCCTCAGGCACGACGTCACGGCGCGGTCCGTCGCCGGTGCCGCCTTCGAGTTCCAGCCACGACCGGTTGTTCAGGATGGCGACGTCGCCTGGTTCCAGGTCGATCGGCGCGTCGATGCCGTCGGTGGTCAACCGCGCCCGGCCGGACACCATCGCGATGAACTTCAGCGGCTCGCCGAGGGTCGTACGTGCCACCCAGCGGCCGCGCACCGCGAAACCGCCCGACATGAGCCCGCGAACCTCGACGAGGTCGAACACCTCGGACAGCTGATCAGTGGTCACCTCCGTACTCTCGCGCAAGAAACGCGAACTGACAACTATTCAGAGTCCGACTGGAGCCGAGCAGACTGACGCTTGACGACCTCATCCACAGTCTCAAGGAGAATCCCTATGCGGTACCGCACGCTTGGCCGGACCGGTATCAAGGTCAGCCCTTATGCACTCGGCGCGATGATGTTCGGCGCCGTCGGCAACCCGGACCACGACGACTCGATCCGGATCATCCACAAGGCGCTGGACGCGGGCATCAACTTCGTCGACACCGCCGACATGTACTCACGCGGCGAGTCGGAGGAGATTGTCGGCAAGGCGCTCAAGGGCCGCCGGGACGACGTGGTGCTCGCCACCAAGGCTCGATTCCCGGTCGATTACGACCCGACCGGCGCGACTCCGGCCGTGCCTAACCGCTCCGGCGCCTCACGCCGCTGGCTGATCACCGCCTTGGAAAACTCACTGCGGCGTCTCGACACCGACTACGTCGACCTGTTCCAGATCCATCAGCCCGATCCCGACACCGATCTCGAGGAGACGCTCTCGGCGCTCACCGACCTGGTCCGTGCCGGCAAGGTCCGAGCCATCGGTACGTCGTCTCTGCCTGCCTCGGACATCGTCCGGTCCCACTGGATCGCCGAGCGGCGCGGCCTGATCCGCTTCCGCACCGAGCAACCGCCGTACTCGATCCTCAACCGCGGCATCGAGCGCGAGGTTCTGCCGGTGGTCGAGGAGTTCGGGATGGGCGCGCTGGTCTGGAGCCCGCTTGCCGGCGGACTGCTCACCGGCCGGTACCGAAAGGACGAGCAGAACACCACGCACCGATCCCAGTTCGGCTTCCGGCACCTGCGCGACGAACGCCGCCTGGACGCCGTCGAGCAACTCGTCGAACTTGCCAAGGAAGTCGGCATGCCGCTGACCCACCTGGCGATGGCCTTCGCGATCGCCCACCCCGGCGTCACGTCCGCCATCATCGGCCCGCGGACCATGGATCACCTCGACGACCTCCTGGCCGGGCTCGACGTCACCCTCACCGACGAAACCCTCGACCGGATCGACGAGATCGTCCCACCCGGCACCGACGTCGGCCGACTCGACATGGCCTACAACCCACCAGCCATCCTCCACCCCCACCTCCGCCGCCGCCCCACCCAAACCCGCCCCGCCGCGTAACCCACCCGACGGGTCGCCCCCGACCCGTCAACAACCCCACCCCAGCCCGCACACCCCTGAGGACGCCTGCGGCAACATCCCTGACCACCCCAGCACGCCACATACTGGCGGTACTCCTGACCCAGACACCGTCGACCACCACGCCGCGGTGCTTACCGGCGCCCTGGGCGCCCGCCCAGGTGGTGACTTCGGTCGTGTATTTGCCAAAACCGGACCCCGGTGCCGCGCATCGACCCAGGAGTGCTTCACACTGGTCGGGTGGAACATCCGGAGTGCCGCGCGGGCTGCTCACGCCGAGTAGGCGGAACACTGGTCAACCACCTGACGACCGGCGTACCGTCTGCCGGGCAGGTCCGGCCGCCACGTGATCGGAGGGCGTGAATGGCATCCTGGCTGCTCCGCGCCCAGTGGACTCATCGTGACGAGTCGGTCGAGCATCGAGCCCTCCGCGTCGGCCGTACCCTGACCGCAGTCGCCGTCGCGTTCCCCGACGTACACGTCTGGACTCAGGACGAGCGCTGGGGCTACCACGTCCTCGAGGCGGACGGCTCGACACCGCTCCAGGAGATGGTCGAGGCGACCACCAAGGTCCTCGCGAACGGCTCGAGCACCACCCGCCTGCACCTGCAAAGCACGGGTGAGCTCCCCTGGCTCTTCGACCTGTCGATGGGCGGCACGCTCACCACCGTCTCCGACCAGCTCACTCTGCACTGGAGCGACGAGGACGCCCTGACCCAGCCCGACCGCTTCGCCCAGGTCCTCCGCGCGATCGTGACGATCTGGGAACCCGAGTGGGCGAGCATCGCCGACACCGAACTCGCCGCCGCGGCCGGCGTCTTCCGGCGCGGGATCCCGATGATGGGCTGGCTGACGTACGTCCGCAGTCTCGTAGCCGGTGCCCACGGCATCGATATCGCACTGACCCCGTTCGAACGCGGCACGCTCCTCCAAGCCCCAGTCGCCCCGGCCGACCTCACCCCGGTCCACATTTGCGCCGCCGCCGCACTCGTCGGCATCGCCCCCGAGGCTTAATCCTTCGGTACGTCGGTCTCGACGACCTGGCGATCCCATCGCGCCAACTCGGCCGCATCGGGCACCTGGTACGTGGAGTTGAACTGCTCCAACTCCTCCCGGCTGATGTGGAACGTCCCCTCGGACAACGCCGCATTCCGAGCCGCCAGCCGCTCCCACAACACTTCCAGCGGTGGATTCAGTACGACGATCTCCGCGCCCGCACCGAGCTCGTGAGCCCGGTTCCGGAACAGATCCCGCTCGGTCTCCGACCAGCACCCGTAATCCAGGATCACGTCCACACCAAGGGATAGCGCTCGCGCAGCGACGCCCCAGAGCAACTGCGACTCGAGAATCCACCGCCGGCCACCGTCGTCGCCCACCCCGAACAGCGGCTCCATCCACTCGTCTGGCGTGAACCGAATCCCCGACCGCTCCGCCTCCAGGCGCCGAGCCAAAGTCGTCTTGCCCGCTCCCGGCAACCCCCCGATCAGCACCATCGCCCCACGCCGCATACCCGAACCCCTACGAAGGACCCATAAGCCCACACCGCTCACCGCCACGCAGCCATCGTCTACGGCGAGTCTGACGACTCCCCCGGCCTCCAACTCCTAGGCGTGCTATTAGCCGCCGGCGCCGCCGCATACGCCATACGAACAGCCCTTCGCGCCAGATAACACCGGCGCCTGCACCGGCTTGCTGACCGGCGTTGGCGCTGTGCTCTCCTCGCGCACCGGATGTGGCGTCCGCCGGGATTCGTTGGGTACGACGCTTCGCTCGGGACGCGGGACCAGTGGGCGCGACAGTTTGTCGGCCAGCCAGCCGAGCAGAGCCAACAGGCCGACCGCGATGAGGCTGACGACGACTTGAATGAGGATGAGCACGCAAATCATCGTCGTCAGGTGCGGCACCGATCGACAGTGGCAACAATGCCCATCTCCGATAGATTGTCGCCATGCATCGTGTCGCAGTCGTCGTCGCCGATCGCGTGAACAGCCTTGATCTGGCGATCCCCGAGCAGGTGTTCGGTCTCGCACATTCACAGGACAAAGAGGACGGCACGCTGTTCGGCGCGCCACTGTACGAGGTGATCGTGTGCGGCGAGCGTCCTGAGGTGGTCGTGACCGGCCACGGCGGCGTGGAGATGTTCCGGCTCGCGGCGCCGTACGACCTGGCTGATGCGCTGTCCGCGGACACAGTGATCGTGCCAGGTGCACGCAGGGAAACCGAGCCGGCCGACGTCGTCGACGTACTTCGGCAGGCGCACGACCGCGGCGCGCGGATCGCATCGATCTGCAGCGGCGCCTTCATGCTGGCCGCAGCGGGGCTGCTCGACGGGCGGCGAGCGACGACGCACTGGACGTCAGCCGGCGAGCTGGCTCGACGGTTCCCTCAGGTTGAGGTCGACGCCAATGTGTTGTTCGTCGACGAAGGCGCGGTTCTCACATCAGCCGGGGGGGCGACCGGGTTCGACCTGTGCATCCACATGGTGCGGAACGACTTCGGCGCGGCGGTCGCCGCCGACGTCGCACGCCATGTCGTGATCCCGCCGCAGCGCGACGGCGGCCAGGCTCAGTTCATCGTCCATCGGGAACCCACCGCTGACAGCGGTTCGCTCGAGCCGACGATGCGCTGGATGCGCGACCGCATCGGTGAGCCGCTGACACTTGCCGACATCGCACGTCACGCCGCCGTCAGCGCACGCACCCTCAACCGGCGCTTCCGCGAACAAACCGGCATGACCCCGCTGCAATGGCTACTCACCCAACGAGTACGCCACGCTCAGGAACTCCTGGAAACCACTGCACTCTCGATCGAAGAAATAGCCACCCACTGCGGCTTCGGCACCGCCATCAACCTCCGCCAACACTTCACCCGCCGCCTAACCCTCTCCCCCCAAACCTACCGCCGCACCTTCCAACCCCGCTGACCCTTCACCCACGCATCACCCCGCAAGAAACACCACAGCGGCCACCTCTACCGCGCACAGATCAGGGGAGCGGACACCAGCCGCACCGCTCACAGAGCCCCACGCACCAGCCCAAGGCGCCAAGACCACCGTCAGCACCTCCGCCGCACATCCCCAGTCGCGCACCCCGAGCCCAGGCAGCCGAACCACCGCCCATCACGAGACCACCGTGGCCAGATCGTCGGCATAAGCCCAACACCCTCCCATGCCAGCCGGCACGTGCCCCCGGCCCAGCAGCCGCCCCGAAATGACGTGGCGCCGGAAGGTCCCAGCCGGATGGACGGCAGCAGCTGGTGAACAGCACGATCGGCCGCAGCACGCGACGCACGACCGCCCCCGAACCAAATGGCCCTACGCTCCACAACCACCGCACCACAAAGCCCCGCCGCCGAGCTACCGCGCATCACGAGGCCACCACCCGGCCGAGGGCGTGGGCATAAGCCCACGACTCAGCCCGTTCGGCCCGGCACGTAGCGCCAGCCCACCAGCCGCCCCTGGCGACGTTGCGCTGGAAGACTCCGTCCGGGTGGACGGCAGCAGTTGGTGAACAGAACTGCGGCCCGCAGTAGACGACAGACAATCGCCCTACAACCAGATTCCCCTACGCTCCACAACCATCGCACCACGAAGCCCGCAGCCCGGCCCGCAGCCGACCCATCGCGCATCACGAGGCCACACGAGCCTGGGGGCGTGGGCATAAGCCCAACCCACTCCGTCCGAGCCGGCCGTCGGCGGTTTCCTCTAGCCGGCCCTGCCGGGCACCTGCCGACACAGTCCGACCGGTTGGCGAACGACGACGCTCACGCCAAGCGGGCCGGGGGAACCGGGGAATGGGGCAGGTCTCACTCGCGGTCGCCGGCGACACCCGGGCCCAGCAAGCCCTGGGCGCCGCGGTTGGCCGGCGACCCTGCGGAGGGATGAGTTGGTTGGGTGGTTGTGGTGGGGGAATTGTTAAGGGCCACCCCCGTGGGGGTGGCCCTTAACAGTGTGAATGTCCGGCGGCGTCCTACTCTCCCACGACCTCCC
>NZ_BAAGPM010000009.1:0-1431 GCF_054784135.1 Kribbella swartbergensis | reverse complement strand
CCCCAGGATGTTCAGCACCCGGGTGAGATTGTAGGCCAGCACGTGCAGGGCCATCTCGCTGGCCACCTTCGGCAAGGTCTTCAGCAGGAAGTGGGTGGCGCCCATGCGCATCTTGATCGTGCCGAACGGGTGCTCGACCACCTCCCGCCTCTGGCGCATCGCCCCTGGATTCAGATCGAGCCTGCGCTGCACCGCCTCCAGCACCTCCTCGTGCTCCCAGCGCGTGATCCGCCGCTGTGGAGCGGTGGTGCAGCGGCTCTTGAGCGAGCAGCCCTGGCAAGCCATGGTCCAGTAGCGCCGCAGCGTCAGTCCCCGCTCGACATTGCTGTAGTAGTACCGCAGCTTCTCGCCCGCCGGGCAGCGGTAGGCGTCCTCCTCGGGCAGGTAGACGAAGTCCTGCTTGCCAAAGCGGCCATCCGCTTTCGAGCCGGACGTCATGGGCTTGGGCAAGGTGACGGTCACTCCCGCCTGGTCGCAGGCCAGGATCTCCTCACTGTCCCAGTAACCCCGGTCAGCGACAGCGTCGAGCTGGTCCACCTCCAGAACAGCCTTGGCGTCCTTGCTCATGGCAGCAAGTTGAGCCCGATCACAGCCATCGTTGGTCACCTCATGCGCCACGATGAGGTGGTGCTCGGTCTCGACTGCCACCTGCACGTTGTAGCCCACCACCCCGGAGCCGCGCCCGCTGGTCGCCATCGAGCGGGCATCCGGATCGGTGAGCGAGATCTGCTGGTCGGGCGAGGCCAGCATCTGCGCCTCCAGCTCGGCCAGGCGCTGCATCTCCTGCTCGAGCCGGGCGATCTTCTCCTTCAGCCGGGTGGTCCTGGCAGCCAGTGCGTCTGAGGGCTCCTGCCGATCTGCCGTGTCGAGTTGCCGGAGATAACGCCCAACGCTCTCCTCAATCTGCGCCCGGCGGCGCTCGACCTTCGCCCGCGTGAAGTTCTTATCGCGGTTGTTGACGGCCTTGAACTTGGAGCCGTCGATGGCCACGCTGGCGGTGTTCAGCAGACCCATCTGCCGACAGAGAATAACGAACTGGGCGCAGACCTGGCGGATGGCCCGCCCGCTGTTCTTGCGGAAATTGGCAATGGTCTTGTGATCGGGAGCCAGGCGACCGGTGAGCCACATCAGCTCGACATTGCGACTGGCCTCACGCTCCAGTCTGCGGCTCGACTGTACCCGGTTGAGATAGCCGTAGATGTACAGCTTGAGCAGAACCGCAGGATGGTAGGACGGGCGTCCGGTTGCTTCCGGCACGACACCGTCAAAGCCAAGCGCCCTCAGATCGAGCGCGTCGACGAAAGCATCGATGACACGCACCGGGTTGTTCTCATCAACCAAGTCGTCCAGGCTCTCAGGAAACAGGGTGGTCTGGCTGCGATCCACGCCTTCAACAAAGCGTCTCATCGGATCCCCCAAACAAGGCTGAGC